>JAFWNQ010000013.1 GCA_017510245.1 Clostridia bacterium | reverse complement strand
TTTTCTTTCTCTTTTTTTCATTTCTCTTTTTGTTTCTTTTAGCTGAGAATTTAGTTTCATAAATTGGCTATTATTTTCCATATCAGCAAATGCAAGTTCATCACATACCAATTGTATAATTGTAGAAGCGATTACATCTGGATCATGTCTTATAGATTCATTGTCTATATAAGATAAATTTCTTTGTATTAATTTAACTCCTTGTTGCTTTGCTTTAGCGGTATCTGCTAAAACAATATCTGCTCCTTTTACATTATACTTATGTATAAATTCTGGAACAACTTCACCTGTATCATAAATACAATAATTAATAATCCCTTCTCCTAAGTAATCTTGAATAGCCTTTATGTGATCCGATAAAGTATAGTCATCTGTTTGACCAAATTCTGTCATTATATTACTTACATATATTTTCATTGCTTTAGACTCTTTTATAGTTCTGGCAATACCTCTAATTAGTAAATTCGGAATAACATTTGTGTACAAACTTCCTGGTCCTATAACTATAGCATCTGCTTCACGAATTGCCTCAAGAACTCCTGGCGCTGGTAAACAATTTGAAGGATTTATAAATATTCTATTAATCTTTTTGGTTGTTCTACCTACTTCTTCAGGAATTTTACTTCTACTTTCAATTATTGTTCCATCTTCTAATTCTGCACATATTTGTATTGGTTCTAATGTTACAGGCAAAACCTTTCCTGTCATATTAAGTACTCCTATAGAGTTCTCTACAGATTTAGAAAAGTCTCCAAACACTCCATTCATTGCTAAGAAATATATGTCTCCAAATGAAAGCCCGTCAAGTTTGCCATCTGAGAATCTCCATTTAAGTAATTCTGTCATTATTTCTTCATCATAAGCTAAAGCAGCAATGCTTTCTTTTATATCGTTTAATGGAAGTACTTCCAAAGCTTTTTTTGAACTTTTTGGAGTTTCTCCATAGTCTGATACAGTAACAATAGCTGTTATGTTATCTGTATAATTTTTAAGACCTCTAAGTACAGTATCTAAGCCACTTCCTCCTCCAATAACAACAATCTTAGGTCCTTGATTATATACTTTTTTATTAAAAATCAACTTATTAACATTGTTTTTTTCTTTTCTTGTATCGCTTTCTTCAACAAGTAGCTCAAGCATTCTTTTTTGCATATGAACAGTTGCCAAAACAATTACTGTAAATCCAATCACAAATGAAACAACTATCTTTATTACATCCATAGTTTGTAGTGTTTTATGTTCTATTATATTTGCTATTCCATAGCAAACCAAAACTACTCCAATAAGTAACAGCAGTATCCATCTTTTCATTTTAGCGTTTGATTTAAACCATCTAAAAAAACCTTTCATTCTCCTAAAATCCTCACTTCTAATTCAATTTTTTTATTAAACTTCTTTAAAACTTCATCCTGTACATACTTAGATAGTTCTAGTATGTCTTTTGCTGTAGCATTATCTTTATTAATAATAAATCCAGCATGTTTCTTTGATATTTCAGCCCCTCCAATTCTTTTACCTTTTAGTCCTGCCTCATCTATTAACTTTGCAGTAATAAATCCATCTCCTCTTTTAAATGTACTTCCTCCATTTGGAAACTCTATTGGTTGTGACTCAACTCTTTTTTCTCTGTATTTATCCATTGTTGCTTTTATATCATTTTTTTCTCCTTTTGTAAATAATAGCATAGCCTTTAGAATAATAACTTCTTTATTCATAAAAAAACTATTTCTATATTCATATTTACATTCATCGTTTGATATACAATGAATTGTATTATCATTCAAATCCAAATAAGTCACATTAAATATAATATCTTTCATTTCTTTGCCATAAGCACCTGCATTCATATATATTGCTCCACCTATTGTACCAGGTATTCCAGATGCAAACTCAAAGCCTGAAACACTATTATTCATTAAGACTTGTGCAAGATATGCATTAACTATTCCTGCATCAGCTTCAACTTCTACATCATCTTCATTATAGTTAATAGTAAAGTTTTTTGCAGTATATTTAAGCACTACTCCTCGTATTCCATTATCTTTAACAAGTATATTTGATCCATTTCCTATGATTGTTAATGGTATGTTTCTTTTAGTTTCAATTATTTTAGACAATTTTTCAATAGAATCAACTTCAATATAAATGTCGGCATTTCCTCCAACTCTAAATGTAGTATGCTTTGACATGTTTTCATTTACTCTAACATTTTCATTGCCTAATATGCTTTTTAAATCTTCTATATATTTTTTGTTATCCAATATTACCTCCTAAGCAATTTATATTCTATCATCTTTTTAAGTTTTTTACAATAATATTACAAAAATAACATTTTTATTATTTTCATTTAAGCTCTTGAATGTTTAAATTAATTATATTATTATATTTAAGGTGCTTAATTTTTGCATTTATTTTTATTAAGAATATACCACAAAATTCTTAATAAAACCTTAAACACATAGAATTATACGTATGAAAGGAAAAATGAAATGGGAGATATAAATGTATATTCTGGGCCTATGAAATGTGGCAAAACACAACAAATTCTTAATGAATATAAAAGACAATTAATTGCAGGAAAAAAGGTAAAAATGTTTAAACCTGTTATAGATACTAGAACTAGCCCTAATATTGTGGCATCAAGAAATGGTATTGATATACCAGCAATACCAATAAAAAGAATATCTGATATTGAAAAATACGATGCTGATGTTTATTGTATTGATGAATTTCAATTTTTAAAAGGCAATGTAAACATTATTCAAGAATTAGCTGATTGTGGTAAGAAATTTTTTATTGCTGGGCTAAATCTTACTTCAGAAAAAAAACCTTTTGGAAGAATGGCTGATTTATTATGTATAGCTGATAATATAAATATGCAAAGTGCAATATGTGATAATTGTAAAAATGAAAATGCTATTTTTACTTATTATAAGGGTGGAAAAGATACAGAAATCGTAATTGGTGATAAGCAATATATGTCTTTGTGTAGAAACTGCTACGATTTAATTTCGAAACAAGATATTGCATTTAAAAGAAAAGCTGAATAAAAAAAGAAATAAGTTTGAAATAATTCAAACTTATTTCTTTTTTTATCCAAATACCATTATAACTGCAGCAAGCCAAATATACCATGGGAATCCAACCTTGTAGATATTAAATATATTTATTCCCTCTTCTTTCACAAGTTGAATTTTAGCCTTTATTTCTTCCCTTGTTGCTTGATCAACATTAAACTGATCAAATAAAGAATCTAAATCTCCGTCTTTAACTTTACCTGCTATATCTTTATATTTTCCAATATTTAATTTATCATAAGCTTTTTCTATTATTAATTTATCTTCAGGTTTATCTTCTTGGTTCATTATAGAAAATTTAACACTATCCACATCATTGAACTTATACTTTTCATTAAACTCAAGATCTTCTCCTGGATTCAATTCATCTATTTTAATGTATTTCGTTCCAACATTAACTCCACGTGGACTATAAAAATCAGCTCGTACATACTTTCCTGTTAATTTTTCATTAGAATTGTTTGTTATTTTACCTCTAATATATCCGTTGATCTTAGTAGATTTCGCTTCTGTCACTTCAATATTAGGAGAATTAAATCCAATTTCAATTTTCTTTTCTTTATAAGTAGATTGTACTAATTTATTAGATAGATAACTACTTAAAAAGAAAAATATAATAAATACCAAGAAATATTTAAAAAACTTTTTCATTGTACTCATTTTATAAATATCCCCCTAAAAACTAAATTTTTCTAAAAACTCCACAAACCTTTCCTAGTATTTTACAATCTGGTACAATAATAGGTTCCATTGTATGATTTTCAGGTTGTAATCTAATATGATCTTTTTCTTTATAGAATGTTTTTACTGTTGCCTCATCTTCAATTAACGCTACAACGATTTGTCCATTTTCAGCTGAACTTTCTTTTCTTACTAAAATAAAGTCCCCATCAAGAATTCCAGCTTCAATCATACTTTCACCTCTTACAGTAAGCATAAAGCTTTCACTATTTCCTACAAAATCTATAGGTATAGGAAAAGTATCTGTAACATTTTCAACTGCTAATATTGGCTGACCAGCAGTTATTTTTCCTATAACAGGTACATCTACTAACTCTTTTCCCCCATAAAATTGTTTTGGCTCATCAACTTTATCAACATCTTGTCCCTTAGCATTTTTTATTAATCTCAAAGTTCTACCTTTTTGATTTTCTTTTTTTATAAAGCCTCTTTCTTCTAATTTAGTTAAATATCCTTGGACAGTAGCTGTTGATTTTAAATTAACCGCCTTACATATTTCTCTAACTGAAGGAGCATATCCCTTCGTATCAACTTCTTTTTGAATATAATTTAGAATATTTCTTTCTCTTTTATTTAAACCATTCGCATCTCTAACAGATTTGTTCATATGTACCTCCCATTTTTTACACTATATATAATATAACATAAAAAAATTTGTTTGTCAAACAAAAGTTCTTGTTTTTTTAGTTTTTTCATATTATCTTTTCTCTTAACTTAGTATCTTGATTTTGTTGTTAGTTTATAGTAAAATAATATATAGAATATAAAAAATAGAAAGGAGTCGATCAAATTATGGAAAATGAAGTAAAATTTGAAGAACTAAATCCTTCAGAACAAAAAAATAAATTAAAACAAGTTATGGAGCAAGTTAAGCTTTTGCAAAGAGCTGAAATTATAAGTGGTGAAATAGAGATTTCTGATATTGCATTTTTAAGACTACCTTCTGGAGAGATTGCTTATGATGTATATGTATGCTATCCTGATGGTAATGTTGGTCATATGTATTATCAAGAAAATGACAATATGCTTTCAAAAATTGATGTAGAGAGTAACAATAATAGTTCTAATGATTTACCTACTCAATCAGTAATAGAACAAGATTCGTCTAATTCTTTAACAGTTGTAAATCAAGACCTTGTCCCTACTGATGAACTTACCAAATCACTAGAAACATCATCTAGAATTGCATTAACAACATTAGATATTGCAGAACAATTAGGTATTGATGTTAAAGACGTCGAATATCTTGTTAGTCTTAATGGAAACTCAAATTTAGATCTTTCTGAAATAAAACCTGAACAGCTTGAAATGATAAAGCAAACCGCTGAACAAACTGGAATTAGTGAACCAGAATTATTAGAAAATGTAAAAATAGATGTAAATGAAAATGTAGCAATAGATGAAAAAGCATTTGATATGTCAGGATTACAATCAAGTAATATAGAAGGTAATGAAAAAGTAACAACAAACTTTACATTTAATCAAATCATTGGACTACCATATGATTCTTATAAAATAATTCTTACAAAATCCGGAGTTCCTGTTATAGTAGGTGTTTCTAAGGATGGTAGTGCAGAATTGATTCCAGAAGGAAGAGTCGAAGTTGATCAAAGTGAAAACAATTCAATGTCATTATTAAGAGATGATGGTACTATAAAAAATGTTGGTGTTCTTTTAACTTTTAGAATTAAAGATGCTGCTTCATCACTAGGTAGAGACCAAGCAATAGGATTGTATAGTGACAATGGAAATATAAATAGCTTTTATGCTCGTAATTATTTAGGTGATAGAATGATTGGTGAAGAACTTCCTAGTACTATTCAAACTCCACAAAGAGTTCATAATGAACAAATAATGGATACACAAAGAAACAGAGATATTGAAAGTGAAGCAGACTCAGCCACTGCAAGAGTTAGTGATGATTGTAATGCTAAAGTTTCAGATCTTGGGAATGGTCCATCAAGTGGCATATATACTCAAAGAGATGCAGAAGAAATAATTCAAGAAACTGCAGATTATTATAATATTGACCATGACGAATTAGAAGCAAAATATGAAGAAAAAGTACATGAAGACCACTCTAATAGTTCATCTGATTATGATTTAATTGAACAATCAGCACAAGAAATTATAGAAGAAGATAATCATGAGCCAAGCAGAGAAGAACGTCATTCTCCATTTGAGCCAAAGCATTAATTAATTTAATTATATAGTTATAAAAGTGGATGATTACCAAAACTCAACTTTTAGAGATTTGAAATTCATCCACTTCTTTTTATTAATTTTTTATTTTAAACCATTCTAAAGTTTGATTTATATATGCTTGATTGAATAAATTATTGTCATATTTATCTCCAGCATGCCCAAAATACGGAACTGTAACTAATTTGTTCTTAATTCCCTTTTCGTTTAATTTTTCTATAAAACCATATGTTGATTCTGGAGGAACTAATGCATCATTTTCCCCTACTATTATAAATGTTGGAGGTATATTTTCACTTATATGCTTTTCTGGTGATATTTCTTCATATCTTTGAGGATATTCTTCAGGTGTTCCCCCTATATATCTTGTAACCATAGTTTTTGAAATTTCTTTTGACATTGAACTATCATTATAATAAAATGATGTAGGATTGGTTACCGGATAATTAACACTAATTGCATTAACAGTTGGTAAAATCATTCCATTAATATCACTATAAGTTTTATCATTGATTTTATAAGCAATATTAAGTACTATGTTTCCTCCTGCAGAATCTCCTATCATATAAATACTATCTACTTTTAAATTTTGGCTAACCCAAGCTAAAGCATAAAGAATTTGTTTTTCATTCTTATCCCATAAATGCTTTTCATCATTAGAAAGTTCATATCCAACACTTACAATATTATATCCATTCATTGCTAAAACTTTAGATGTATATTCATTATCATTCTCCGATCCTTCTATCCATCCCCCACCATGTATATAAACAATAATTGGTTTATCATTTAATTCATCCAAATAATACAAGTTTAATGGAAATTCATTTCCTTCTTCATCTTTATATTCTCTATATTCAGTTTTTACTTCTGATACATTCTGCTTAAAGTAAGTTTTAAACATACTAACATTTAAATCTTGCACATTAAAACTATATATTATTCTTATTAATATAAAAATGCACATCGCCAAACTAATCGAGTTAACTATAGTATTAATTATACTAAGATTATCATTGTTTTCTTTTAAAAATAGCAAAGAAATAATAAATAGTATTATACCAAAAATAATCCATATATGTATCAAACTACCAGCTATGCTAGTCGAAACATCTCCTAGTAATGGGATACTATTAAATACGCTTCCAAACATTAGTATAAAGAACATATAATTTGTTACACTATAAACTGTTTTTAATAATTGTTTTTTCATTTAGCTATTAAATCTCTTTCTAATTATTTCTATAATATTCTCATGTTTTTTTCTAAACATTTCTTGCCTTTTTTCCAAGTGCACGTAATGTTTATTGTTATTTATCTTATCTGGATAAGGTGTCTTGATAAGATTCATTTTATTCTCACTCTGTATTTTTATTACATTATTACTTTCTGCATCTACAGTTAATCCATGTTCTTCAAGTATTCTCTTAAACTCTAATTCTATATCTGCATTATATATATTTGTAGTAAAAGAAACAGCTGTAGTATTATTGAATGATATTGCAGTAGTTTTTATTCTTTCAATAGGTTCTGGCGCAATCATCATTAGTACATGGTCAATGTATTTTTGATAGTCCTTCAATATACCAAATCGTCCCACATTTGAAAATGTAATTGTAGTATATTTTCTAATAATAGAGTACCCTATTCTTACAAGCAATACTTTAAAAGGTAATGGTATATGTCTAATTATTGGATTAATTCCAATTTTTACATTTGCAGACATAGTTTTTATTATTTCTTCTTTTGTTAACTTATTTTCAAATTCATTTTTTACTAAATCTAGTATCTTATCAAAGCTGTCTAAATTATCCTTTCCTATATGTGCAACTACTGAAAAATAAGAGAAAAAATTTGCAATAGTTTTTGACTGAAAATACCTTCTTAAATTAACTGGTATACATAGCTTAATTGGTCTTTTATCAATTTTTTCTTTATCCATATTAGATTTATATATTGCATAAATTAGAACTGCTGATAAATACTGGGTTATTGTTGCATTATAGTCCTTTGCTTTTTTCTTCAATTTATTCGAATTTATATATTCGTGAATTGTCGCAATTTTATTTATTGGTAATCTAGTTCCCTTTATTACATAAGCTAATTCATTATTTCTATTTCTTTCTTTATTTTTTATATCGTAGTTTTTAATAAAATCATCTGAAGCATCGAATTCATATTTCAAGAAATCCTTATTTCTTGAAAGCTCTTTAAAATCCTTTGGATTCTTTAGTTCTATATATTGATAAATAATCTCTTTAAAAAACTCTAGTGCACTATTTCCATCAGTTAAGGCATGATAATAATCAACATTAACCTTATTCTTATAGTATGAAATTCTAAATAAATAGTCATTACATTCTTGTGGATCCACATATTCACAAGGATAATCAGATTCTTCTTCAATTATCGCATTATTATCATTGTATTCTAGATAATGCCAAAAAAAGCCTTTTCTTAGCTTCATTCTGAAATACTTAAATTTGTTTAAACTATTGTCAACCGCTTGTACGAGAATTTTTTCATCAATGTTATCATATAAAACAGCTGAGTATCTAAATACTGTACTATACTTTTTTCCTGCAGATATCGGAAAAATCTTAGCTGAATTATCTAATTTTCTCCATTCAATTTCTTCGCTCATATTAAATCCCCCATAATACTTTTGTCAACATTGTATATGTTGCCAATGGAGACGTTTTTTTTGGCAATGTTGACAGTATTATTTAAATATTCTTTATTCTTTTTATTGCTTCTATCGTTTTTTCTCTGGTTCCAAATGCAGTTAATCTAAAGTATCCTTCTCCATGAGGACCAAATCCACTTCCTGGTGTACCTACTACATTTGCTTCTTTTAATAGTATATCAAAAAAATCCCAAGATGTCATATTATTAGGAACCTTTAACCAAATATATGGAGAATTATCTCCTCCATAGACAGTATACCCTGCTTCTATTAGTCCTTCTTTTATTATTTTTGCATTTTCCAAATAAAAACTGATGCTTTCATCTATTTGCTTCTTCCCTTCTTTTGAATAAGTGGCTTCTGCTGCTCTTTGAATAACATATGACACTCCATTAAATTTAGTAGTAGTTCTTCTATTCCATAGTTTGTTTAAACTAATTTTTTTACCTTCTGATGTATATCCATAAACAGAATTAGGAACAACAGTATATGCACATCTTAATCCAGTGAATCCAGCTGTTTTAGAATAACTTCTAAACTCTATTGCTACATCTTTTGCCCCCTCAATCTCATATATACTATGTGGAATATCATCATCTGTAATAAAAGCTTCATATGCAGAGTCAAATAATATAATTGATTTATTTTCTTTAGCATAATTAACCCATTTTTTTAATTCAGATTTATCTAAAACTGTTCCTGTTGGGTTATTTGGAAAGCATAAATAAATCATATCAACTTTTTCTTTTGGTAGTTCTGGCTTAAAATCATTATCTGCACTTAAAGGTAGATAAATGATATTATTATAAGTTTGTGTTTCTTCATTATATCTACCACTTCTGCCTGACATAACATTTGTGTCAAGATATACTGGGTATACAGGGTCTGTTATCGCAACTTTATTATTATTTGCAAATATATCAACTATATTACCACAATCACATTTCGCTCCGTCTGACACAAATATTTCGTTTTCGCTTATGTTTATTCCTCGTGAATTGTAATCATTTTTAACTATCGCTTTTCTTAAAAAATCATAACCTTGTTCAGGTCCATATCCTTTAAATCCCTCACTTGTTCCTATTTCTTTTGAAGCTTTAACTAATGCATCAACACATGCTGGAACTATAGGTTTTGTAACATCTCCTATTCCTAATCTTATAATTTCCTTATCTGGATTATTCTTTGTAAACTCATCTATTTTTTTAGCTATTGTAGAAAAAAGGTAGCTGTCTTGTAATTCTAAAAAATTCTCATTAATCTCAACCATATTTATAACCTCCTTTCGTATTAATATAATTCACCTTCAAATACTGTAACAGCAGGTCCTGTCATATAAACATGATTATCGTTTGGATTCCATTCTATTTCAAGAGTACCACCTAAAAGTTCAATAAAAACGTTTCTATCTGTTAATCCATTAATTGAGCAAGCTACAGCAGTTGCGCACGCACCTGTTCCACATGCTAAAGTTTCACCTGCTCCTCTTTCCCACACTCTCATTTTTATATGATTTCTATTAATTATTTGAATAAATTCAACATTTGTTCTATTAGGAAAGACTCTATCTATTTCTATTTCCTTTCCGTATTTTTCAACATCAAAACTGTCTACATCGTCTACAATTGTTATTGCATGAGGATTTCCCATTGAAACACATGTAAAATCGAATTCTTTTTTGTCCACAAAAATCTGAATATTCTTTACCGGTTCATCATTTGAAATAACCGGAATCATCTCAGGTTTTAAAATAGGTTCTCCCATATCTACTCTTACTGTTTCAACCTTTCCATCTTCAACATTTAATTCTAGCGCCTTAATTCCAGCAAGTGTTTCGATTGTTATTTTTTTCTTATCAGTCAGTCCTTTGTCATAAACAAACTTTCCCACACATCTAATTCCATTTCCACACATTTCAGCTTGACTTCCATCAGAATTAAACATTTTCATTTTAAAATCTGCAACATCACTTTTGCATATGAGTATCAGACCATCTGATCCAACACCCAAATGTCTGTCACTAACAAATCGAGCTAGAGATTCTATATCTTTAATTTCATGTTCGGTACAATCCATATAGACATAATCATTCCCTAGCCCATGCATTTTTGTAAATCTTTTCATAATATTCACCTTCTTTAGGTATTAATATGTAGTTAAATATAATTATATTCTAACTGTTTTGCATTTTAACATATTTATTTTTAAATGTAAATACCAGATTTCAATTCGTAATTAGTGGATTAAATAAACTAAAATTTACTATAATTGTCAAAATACTACGTCTCCATTGACAAACTAAAATATACTACAATTGTCAAAAAAACTACGTCCCCATTGACAAAAAAACTACGTCCCCATTGACACCATTGACTAATTTATCACTTTTTTTCTATAATGGCTTTATTTTTTGTCATTTTTGTAATAAAATACTAATAATAATTAATATTATAAATATAATATAATTAGTGAAGAATTTATTTAGGAGGATATTATTTTGAAAGAATATCGAATCGCCATAGTTGGTGCTACTGGTCTTGTTGGAAGAACATTTTTAAAAGTTTTAGAAGAAAAAAAATTACCTGTAAAGGAATATGTTTTATTTGCTAGTAAAAGGTCTGCTGGTCAAACTCTTAAATTCATGGAAAAAGACTATATTGTTCAAGAACTTACAGAACATTCATTTGACGAGGGGTTTGATTTCGCTCTATTTTCTGCTGGTGGAAGCACTTCAAAAAAATTTGCTCCAATAGCAGCTGAAAACGGTTGTATAGTTGTCGATAATAGTAGTTACTGGCGTATGCATGATGATGTCCCTCTAGTTGTACCAGAAGTAAACATTGAAGATGCTAAAAACAATCATGGTATTATAGCTAACCCCAATTGCTCTACTATTCAAGCAATGTTACCTTTAAAAGCATTAGATGATAAATACAAAATAAAAAGAGTTGTATATTCTACATATCAAGCTGTTTCAGGTGCAGGCAGATATGGATTAGAAGATTTAGAAAACACTGATAATTCTAAACCACTAAAAAAATTTGCACATCCTATTTATAATAATTGTTTACCCCATATTGATGATTTTACAGATAGTGGATATACAAAAGAAGAAATTAAAATGATAAATGAAACAAGAAAGATTTTACATCATCCTGATTTAAAAATTACTGCTACTACAGTTAGAGTTCCAGTTAGCAATTCCCATTCAGAAGCTATAAATGTAGAATTTGAAAATGATTTTGAAATAGATGATTTAATAAAAACATTAAAAGATTTTCCAAATATCATTGTAGAAGATGATCCAGCTAATAATGTTTATCCATTAGCAATAAATGCGACTGGTCATGATGAAGTTTTCGTTGGAAGAATTCGTAGAGACAATAGTGTTAAATCTGGAGTAAATTTATGGGTTGTTGCCGATAATATTCGTAAAGGAGCTGCAAGCAATGCTGTACAAATAGTTGAAGCTCTTATTTCATGATTAATTAAATATAGGAATCAAATAATGGAGACAGTTTAAACCGTCTCCATTTCTTTTATGCTGATATCCTCTCACTATATTTATTTGAAATTTGATTTTTTGTAATCTCCATTTGTTTTTCTACACCATTAATAGTAGCTGCAATTTCTAAAATCTTACTATTATTATTTTTCTTTATCTCATTTAAATAATTAGATTCAAAACTATCTAAAAATCTCTTATAGTTACTTTTTCCCTTAAATAAATTAATAAGATTTCTTTTTATTTTATTCAATATACTATCATCATATACTTGTAGTTGATAAATATTGTTTTTAAATATTTCTTCTATATTTTTAATAGCTTCCTCTGCACACCATTCTCTTCTTGCTTTGCACTCATCAATAATAACACCATAATTCAACTTTTTCTCAGCGCAAGCTATTATTGTTTTTTTAGTGTTTTCCATATCATTTGGTTCTTCATTTTTTCTTTGTTCCGTTAATGTTACTATGTTTGCAACAGCAATCTTTTGATTATCTAAAGCATTTTCCATTATTTTAAAAACACTAATATATAAGCTATCATAAGCATTAATTATCTTGTCAATTTGTAATTCATATTCATCTATATTTCTATTAATCTCATTATTAAACTTTTCGGTTTTTTGATTATAATAATTTGCTTTTTGTTCAAAAAATTCTTTTAGTTCTTTAAGTTTCTTATTCTTTAGGTCATCTAAGCTTTTTTGATATATAGCTAATTCAATCATTGTAATCTCATTTTCAACTTTTTCTAGATTTAATAAATTTTCATTTAATTTTTCATATATTTGATTTTCTTCCATAGTATTCTCCTAATTATCTAAACATATCGTCTATCTTATCCTGTAAGTTTTTTCCCATATCACCCATTCCTCTATCCATCTTGTGTAGTGTTGGGCTTAAAATCCTACGACTTACATCTCGAGTTACATTACTTCCCATTCTTAATATGTCATACATCTCATCTAGCACATCTTTGTCATTTCCCTTTACTGCTTTATCCCATAATAATTTTAGTCCTATAGTACCTACAAGGCCTGCTCCAACTGATGGAATCATAACACTTGCTGCAATAATCCCTGCACCAGTAGCAAGTGTCTGAACTTGTTGATTTCTTACTAGTGCATCTACGGTTTTTATTGCTCCTCGACCTGTTAATTCAACGCCTTTACCTAATCCTTTTAGAGTATATTTACCTGTAGTTTTTGCAACACCTCTTATAACTCTTTTTGCTCTCTCTGTATCTATATTCATCTTTTGTCTCCTTTTATCTAATAATTTGTGTTAAAAGATAGTTTTGTTGTTCTATAAGCTGAATTCTCTTTGACTCCAACTCTATTATATAATTATTTAAGTCATTTATTTCAGCCTTTTCAATATCAATGCTTCTTCCTTTAATATTTACACAACCATATTTACCATCTAGTTTAAACATCTTTTTCTCCTTCGTAATAATAAATTCTAAAAATAATATATCATAACTAATATTTTTTGGCAACAATTAATATAATATTTTTATTTAGTAGTTTCAAAGACTTTATTCAACTATATTTTTCATATTATATAATCCTGGTTTTTGTTTAACAATGTATTCAGCAGCTTTTAATGCACCTTGCGCAAACACTTGCCTAGAATAAGCTTTATGAGTTATTTCTAGAGTTTCAGCTTCTCCAAAAAATGCAACAGTATGTTCCCCTACAATATTACCGCCTCTTATTGAAGAAAACCCAATTTCATTTTTACTCCTCTTTTCTCTTTTTTGCATTCTATCAAAATTATACTCTTTTTTGTTTTCAAACACTTCATTAATTGCATCTGCAAGTAATATTGCTGTTCCACTTGGACTATCTACTTTTCTATTATGATGAGTTTCCATTATTTCAATATCAGTATCACTTAGAACTTCTGCAATTCTCTTTACAATATCAGCCATTAAATTAATATCTAGTGACATATTTGAACTTCTAAATATAGGAATTTCTTTAGAATAATCTTCAATTATTTCAAGTTGTTCTTTATTAAAACCAGTTGTTGCAATTACTATTGGCTTATTATTCTTTCTTGCAAACTCTAATACTTTTAATGTTGCAATAGGAACAGAGAAATCTATTATCGCATCAAATTCTTCTTTAATATTGTTTGTTTCATTATAAATTGGAAATCCCTTGTTTCCTTCTGTAGCATCAAAGCCACATACAATTTCAAAATTGTTTTTGCTTTCAACAGCTTTTATTACTTCTTCTCCCATTTTTCCACTTGCACCACTTAATAATACTTTCATAATAAATACCTCCTATTACATTTATATACAGCCTTTTTATTGATTTTTAATTTAAAAAGTTTGGTAAAAAAGATCCTTATTTTATTATCTTTTCAACCAAACCTTTCTTATTACTTTTTTATATTACAATAAATTATGTTTCTTCATTACTTCTTTCATTTTTTCTTTATTTGTTTCTGTCATAGGTATCAATGGTAATCTTGGATTACCGAAATCATATCCCATAATATTCAATGCTTCTTTTACTGGAATAGGGTTGACTTCTATGAATAACATCTCAATTAGGTCTATAACATCCAATTGCATCTTTGTAGCTTCTTTTACATCTCCATTTAAATATTTCATTACCATATCATGAGTATATTTAGGCATAACATTAGAAAGAACTGAAATAACACCCTTTCCGCCAACTGAAAGAACGGGAATTACTTGGTCATCATTTCCTGAATAAATTGTTAAATCATCTCCACATAGACTTGATATTTTAGCAATTTGTGATATATTTCCACTTGCTTCTTTAATAGCAACTATATTCTTAATTTTAGATAATTCTAGGCATGTTTCAGGATTAATATTAACCCCTGTTCTAGATGGTACACTATACATTATTATTGGAACAGAAACTGCTTCTGCTATAGCTTTATAATGTGCAATTAAACCTTTTTGAGTGGTTTTATTATAATAAGGAGTAACTACTAAAATACCATCAGCACCAACTTCTTCAGCATATTTTGACATTTCAATTGCTGCTTGAGTATTATTGCTTCCTGTTCCTGCAATAACTTTCGCTCTTTTATCAACAGTATCTATTGCAAATTTAATAGTTTCTTTTCTTTCTTGCAAACTCATTGTTGCAGCTTCTCCTGTAGTTCCACATACTATAATAGCATCAACTTCATTTTTTATTTGGTCTTCTAATAATCTTCCAAATTCATCAAAATTAACTCCATCCTTCGTAAATGGTGTTGCGATTGCTGTTCCACATCCCTCAAATAATACATCTTTCATAATAATTCTCCTTTCAATTATTAATATATTAAAATGTGGACAAGTTCTATTGATCAATTATTGCTGGTCAATAAGAACAGTCCTTATTGACCTAATTAACCAATTAATGTTTCATGTATTTCTTCTATAACATTATTAGGTATATTATCTGTTAGAATTTCTATTTTTGATTGGTCTAAGTTAATATCATGTAACTCAATTTTATTATTCTTCAATATTTTAATTACTTTTTTAAGAGTTTTATTATCTTGAATAATTCCATAACCAACAATAGTCAACTTAGTTATTTTTTCTTGAGTAACATCATAATCCTTGTTCTTTGTTTCTAGGAGTTCTGCAACTTTATTTGTATCTTCCTCATTTATTCTAAATTTAATATTTCCATTAACTTTAAAGTTTTCTACAATAATGTTTTTATTAAGTAATTCACTATAAATCTCATATGCATCATCTTTAGAAACATTACCATTTTTCTTCATACAAATTTTAATTAACTTATCATTTTTTACAATGCTCTTTACCTCTGTGTTTTCAATTCTCTTCCTAATCTTTGTTCCTTTATCTTCAGAAAAAGTTGGACCAGCAATAATGTCACAATCAAATTTCTGTCCAATATGAATACATCTATTATGTAATACTTTTGCACCTGCATCTGCTATTTCTTGCATTTCTTTAAAAGATATTTCATCTAATTTCTTTGCTAGTTCAGTTATATTTGGATCTGCTGAGTAAATTCCATCAACATCAGAAAAAATGTAGCACTTATCTGCATCTATTGCAGCCTCAATTGCTACAGCTGTTGTGTCTGATCCCCCTCTTCCTAAGGTTGTAATGTTAGTGTCTTCATCTATTCCTTGAAAACCAGCTACAATTACTATTTTGCCCTTAGCTAGTTCATTTTTAATTCTCTCTGGATAAATAACTTCTATTTTAGCATTTTTATGTACTTTATTTGTTTTTATTCCCGCTTGCCATCCTGTCAACGATACTGCTTTATATCCTTGTCTGTTAAGCAAAATACTTAATTTAGATGCGGTTACCTGCTCACCTGTCGAAAGTAACATATCCATTTCTCTTTCATCAGGTAAAGCAGAAAGTTCTTGCGCTTCTTTAATTAAATTGTCCGTTGTTTTTCCTTGTGCGGACACAACAACAACAACATTATCTGCTTCTTTCTTAAAATCTATAATCTTCTGTGCAACAACATTAAGCTTAATATTGTCCGCAACAGAACTACCTCCAAATTTCAATACTACTGTGTTCATCATGATCACTACCTTATTTAATATACGAACTAAATTTAATTATAAATATAGTTTATTATGATATATTATATTATATTCGTGCCAATTATTCAAGAGTTATCGAATTTTTTTATTATTCTCTTTCTTTCATTCTTTAGAATTGTTCTATAGTTATTTTCTATCTATATATTTCTATATTAATAAATAGCAATCTATTTTATCAAAATTTTATTTCCATCTTCTTCTATAAAATGTATAGTAGGTTTTAAAATAAAGACAGGTCTAATATTTTTCAGGCGACAATTCATTGTTCATATAACTCTGAGCCTTATTATTTAAAGTTGCAATCGCAGTATTGTAAGACGCCTTCGCTATTGAATAACGTTCAGAATCTGTAGATCATGATGCTATTCCTGTTCCATTACCAATTTCCACCTTTTCTCCAACTATATCTTTACTAATGACTTGTATTCCAAAATCACTAGTCTTGTCATATAATACTATACATATTATTGGATTACCATTCTTATCTGTATATATTACTTCATCACCTTCTTTAAGCTCACTTATAGATTTTCTTTCTTCACTATCTACATTTGCTTTATTAATTATATCTTTTTCAATTTGATTTAGTACTAACATTTCATTATATTCAGCTTCAGAATACTTAGAAATTGCATTTCTTGTTCTTTCAATTAATCCATTTTCACCAAGTATCATATTAATTGTTATTCCCGCAAGTATTAATAGAACTATTATAGTTACTACTAAAGCTATAATAGTAATACCTATCTCATTTCTTCTCATATTCTTTTGTTATATCTCCTTTATTATTATTTGCACTAATTATATATAATAAAGTATTAATAATCATTATAAACTATATTTTTTATTCCTTTTTTGCACAAAAGTATAAAAGGGATGTTAAGCAAATAGCATCACCAAATTTGATTTTTACGTGATTTTGTAGTATAATTATGTTAAGTGATTGTGTTACTATTGTATGAGGAAACGGAGGATCAAATGATCACCAAAAATCACTACCTGCTCACTGCAAATGAGGAGCAAATCAGTACTCTAGTCAATTTTGAAGCCATCGAACATATTTCAGATCCAGTAATGTTCGACGTCCTTGAGATTTGGAGGAAGAATAAGACACCAGTTTGTATGGAATCTGAAGCACAAAATGTTGTTGGAGTTACTGTTCTACAGGTTCCCCACTTCAATATCATGTCCTCCTTCAGGAAATGGGCATTCGATATGGGATTCGAATCTGGAGAGTACGTAGGAAATGTCAAGTATGATTCTCGGAATGATACTTGTATCCTATGCTCTATTGGTTCGCATCAAGGGCTTTCCTATAAAACGTCAGTATACAACCAGCACGTACCAAGGGAAGTAGATTGCATCATCTATGAGTCACCAAACTTCTTTGTTACTTCAGAGTTTGGGGCTCTTCTTCCAGGGTTCTTGATGATAGTTCCAAAGAAACATAACTACTTCTCAGTAGCTCAATTTCCAGAGGAACTCTTTCCTGAATACCAGGAAGTATGTGATGATGTTGAAGAGCTTCTTCTTGGAGCATTCAAGACATCACCCATCTTGTTCTTCGAACATGGATCTGGCCCATCCGGGTGGACTTCTCACCAGAAGTCAATTGTTCATGCACACACGCACGTTGTTCCTGGATTTATAAAAATCGAGGATAAGTACCTTGAGATGGTTCAGGCTCGTGAGTGCAACAACATTACTGAGGCAAAGGATGTTCATTACTTTGCCTATCAGGAAGGCTCCAGAGGCCAGCTATACTTGGCAGATAATCCTGACGTGTACGTGCAGCGTCAGTATCCACGTCAGATTATTGCTGAGGAGCTTGGTCTGACACCGGGTCAGTACAACTGGCGCAGGTACGCATTCAGTGAGAACACTCACGTAACTTTATATCGGATTTTCCGATATCTAGTGAGTGGAAGCACTAATAGGCGTATCATTCAGAGGTGTTCAGGTTTCATTACTGGATATCCTCTTCGTGAGACTTCTGAAGAGTACTAGGAAGAAGCCACCAGTGCAAACTGGTGGCTTCTTCTATTTTTATAAATATAATTGAAAATTACCATTTTTTATTGTATAATATAATATATTGAAAGGAGTTTAGTTTATGAATAATATTGTATATCCTGACTATAATCATTGTATATTAAATACAATAACATCTATACTTAAATATTTTAATGTTGATAATGGGCATAGTAGTCTTAAAAATTTAGATGATATTTTAAACAAAAAAGATTATAAAAATGTTATTCTAATTATCTTAGACGGAATGGGTAAAAATGTTTATAAGCCTATTACTAATTCAGGTTTCTTTGCGAAAAATGACATAGATTGTTTAACAAGTGTTTATCCTTCTACAACTACGGCAGCATTAACAACATACTATGCTGGCAAGCCACCTTATGAGACTGGTTGGATTGCGTGGTCTCAGTATTTTAAAGAATATGGTAGAGCTTTAGATATGTTATCTCATACAGAGTCTTATAAAAAAGATAGTTTAGCAGGTGCAAAAATTGATGTTTTCCAAGATGTAGTTAAGTATACTCCTATATTTGAGCAGATTGAAAATTCATCTTCAGCCAAAGCTTATGAAGTTACACCTTCATATTCAGATAAAAGATCTAAAAGGAGTATGCGTGCTGATAATATAGATGACATGCTAGAATCTATTCAAATGCTATGTAATAATAGTGATACTAAAAAATTCATTATGGGATACTCAGATGAACCAGATCACACTTTACATCTTTACGGAACTGACTCAGAAGAAGTAGATACAATGATTAAGAGTTTTGAAGAAAAAATTAATAAAATGTGTGATAAATTACCAGATGATTCAATTGTTATTATTTCTGCAGATCACGGTCATAAAAATATTGAAAAGGTTTATTCTATATTAGATTTTCCAGAATTGTTAGAATGTATGTATATGCCTGCTTCTTTTGAAGCAAGACTCCTTAATTTCTTTATAAAAGAAAATATGAAAGACCAATTTGTAGAAAGATTTAATTCAATTTTTAAAGATGAGTTTATACTTATGTCGAAAGAAGATTTTTTAAATAATAACTTGTTGGGTTATGGCAATAAGCACCCCAAAATTGATGACTTTATTGGTAATTATTTAGCTATATCAACTAGTTCAAGTATGATAAGACTTGAGACCTATTTAGCTGAAGGTAAAAAAATAAGAAAATCTACACATTGTGGAATGTCAAAAGAAGAAATGGAAGTGCCTTTAATTGTATATGCAAAATAAAAAAGTAATATTATTTACTAGAATAAAAAATAAGTATACAGATAAAAAACTACCCGTTCAATGGGTAGTTTTAATTTTCTCTTTACAAAAAAATATACATTATTACATTCATACACTGTTTCATTCACTTTATAACTTATAAGAATTAGCCTTCTGTTCCTTCTAATTCTTTAATTCTATCTCTTATTTCTGCAGCCTTTTCAAATTCAAGATTATCTGCATATTTAATCATTTCCTTAGTTAATCGATCTATTGCCTCTTCTATAGATTCATTTTCATCTAAATTATACTCAGTCGAATCCTCTGCTACTTGATATGTTGCCTTAATAGTTTCTCTTATTTCTTTTTTTATCGTAGTAGGGTTAATACCATGCTTCAAATTGTACTCTTCTTGAATTTCTCTTCTTCTATTTGTTTCACTTATTGCTTTGTCCATAGAATCAGTTAACTCATCTGCATACATTATAACTTTACCTTCAGTATTTCTTGCAGCTCTACCTATAGTTTGAATCAAAGAGCGTTCCGAACGTAAAAATCCTTCTTTATCTGCATCCAATATGGCAACTAAAGAAACTTCCGGAATGTCTAGTCCTTCTCTTAAAAGATTAATTCCTACAAGTACATCAAATTTTCCAAGTCTTAAGTCTCTAATTATTTCCATTCTTTCAAGAGCCTTAATATCTGAATGCATATATCTAACTTTAATATCTAGATTTGATAAATATTTTGTTAAATCTTCAGCCATCTTTTTTGTTAAAGTTGTTACTAATACTCTTTCTTCTTTCTCAATTCTAATATGTATTTCATTTATTAAATCATCAATTTGGTTTTCAACTGGTTTAACATCAATCTTTGGATCAAGTAATCCGGTAGGTCTAATAATCTGTTCTGCAACTCTTTCTTTAGAATGTTCTTTTTCATATTCTGCAGGTGTTGCACTAAAAAATATTGCCTGATTTATTCTTTGCTCAAACTCTTCAAACTTTAAAGGTCTATTGTCAAATGCAGAAGGTAATCTAAATCCATAATTAACTAATGATTCTTTTCTTGCTCTATCACCATTATACATTGCCCTAACTTGAGGAATTGTAGCATGAGACTCATCTATTAATAGTAAAAAGTCATCAGGAAAATAATCAAATAATGTAAATGGTGCACTTCCTGGTTCTCTGCCGCTAATATGTCTTGAGTAATTTTCTATACCTTGACAGAATCCAGTTTCTTTCATCATTTCTATATCAAAATTAGTTCTTTCTTCAATTCTTTGAGCTTCAATGAGTTTTCCATTGTCTTTAAAGTACTTAACTCTATCCTTTAATTCTTCTTGTATAGTTTCAATAGCTCTAGCCATCTTATCTTCTGTGGTAACATAGTGAGAATTTGGGAATATCATTACATGATTTCTTGTTCCTTGAACTTTTCCTGTTAAAGGATTTATACTATCTATTTTCTCTATTTCATCTCCCCAAAAGCTCACCCTAACAGCTGTCTCACTTTCGTCTGATGGATATATCTCAACAACGTCTCCCTTTGCTCTAAAAGTTCCTCTTTTAAATTCTAACTCATTTCTATTGTATTGAAGACTAATTAATTTTTTTAGTAGCTGGTTTCTTTCTTTTTGCATTCCTGGTCTTAGGGAAATAATCATATTTTCATAGTCGATTGGGTCTCCTAGTCCATAGATACATGAAACTGATGCAACTATAATAACATCACGTGTTTCAAACAAAGAAGCTGTTGCTGAATGTCTAAGTTTATCTATTTCATCATTAATAGAAGCATCTTTTTCAATATAAGTATCTGATGATGGAACATAAGCTTCAGGTTGATAGTAATCATAATAAGATACAAAATACTCAACATTGTTCTCGGGAAAAAATTCTTTAAATTCACTATAAAGCTGTCCAGCCAATGTTTTATTATGAGCCAATACTAATGTTGGTTTCTGCACCTCTTGAATAATATTAGCCATAGTGAATGTTTTTCCAGAGCCTGTAACGCCCAATAAAGTCTGAAATTTTTCTCCAGACCTAATTCCATTGCTCAAATACTCTATTGCCTGTGGTTGGTCACCAGTAGGCTCGAATTGTGAATGTAATTTAAACATCTTATTTCTCCCCCACATAATTTTACCACCTATATATAAAAAATACAAGGTGTATACTACCTTGTATTCTTTATAATTTATCGTGTTTATACTTTTTTAACAATCTTTATATAAATAAAACTATTTTACACTAATATCTGTTTTTAAAGAATAGATATCACATCCATAGTTTAGTTTATATAAGTAACATCACTTGTACCACAATTTCCAAACATATTTGTTACAGCTGTGTTTCCTTTTATTATCCACTTATTAGCATCAACATATATATTGGATAGGTTTCTAGAATTATAAAACATTGTGTTCATATTAGTAACATTACTAGTTTCAAAACTTCTTAAATCAAGAGTGTCAACAATGCAATCATTAAACATAGATGTCATTTTATTTACATTGCTAGTATCAAAACTAGTCAAATCAAGGCTTTTATATCTTGAGTTTTGGAACATACTTGACATATCAGTCACCTTACTAGTATCAAAACAAGATAAATCCACATAATCTACCTTTGGACATTTTGCAAGCATCCAATTCATCATTGTTACATTTGAAGTGTCAAAATTTGATACATCAATTTTAGTAATATTACTGCAAGCAGAAAACATTGCTTTCATACTTGTAACATTAGATGTGTCAAAATGTGATACATCTACACTTTTCAGTTTTGTACAAGAATCAAATAGACTAGTTAAATCTGTGCAGTTACTTGTATCTATATTCTCAAGTCCTTCTATGTATTCAACTTGATTGCAATCATAAAACCAGCTACTCATCATTGTTGGAGATATAAAATCCTTTATTATTATTTTTTTAATTCTGTCCCTATACATATGAGTTCCATCACTAAGTCTATAAGGACTAATAAACCATCCTGGATAATTTCCCACATACACTTTATTAACAGAATCTACTGTGTAGTCTGAATGAATCTCTCCATAATCTTCCTCAACTTCTACATTATTGCCTTCATCATCCTTATATTCAATATCACTTTTACTACTTAATACTAGAGTTCCATCAACGTAAAACTTTGCATATACTTTTGTTGGTTCATGATTTTCAAATTTAATTACTCTTCCATCCCTAAATACTTTATACTTATTCTCTGAATCAATAAACTTTACTTTTATTGTTCCACTTCCATTAACTTCAGTTTTATTGTTCCCCACAGAATTATTAAGTTCTTCCTGTAAATCATACTGATCAACATTGTTGCCAATTTTCTTTACTGCAGCTGAAACATATGCTAGTTCGATCTGTTCTTTTTCTTTAGCCACAATAGTTTCATTACTTGTTTCACTTGCTTTTTTTATCATTCCATTGTTTCCTAATGCCATTCTAATAGAAATTCCCGCTAAAATTAACAAAACAATAATCGTGACTACTAATGCAACTAACGTAATTCCTGATTCTTTTATATTGATTATTTTCAATTTCTTAATCACTGCTATTTCACCTTTTCTCTATAGAATACTGGCTATTATTAATCTAATTTATCTATTAATAATAACAGAGTTTCTAATAGTTTCTTACATGATTTTAAATATAGTGTTTCTCTTGTTGTATGTACATCTTTTAAGTCTGGTCCTATTGAAATCAACTCTAAATTAGGCATTTTTTTGTATATTAGACCACATTCTACACCGGCATGTATTATATTAATTATTGGCTCTTCACCATTATGTGTTTGTTTATAAACTTCCTTATATACCTGTTCTATTTTAGAATTAGTTTTATACTTCCATCCAGGATAATCTGACTCTTCATTAGATAAATACCCTAATGATTTTGCTAAATCATTGTTGTACCTTTTTACCTCATTTTTCTTCGAGTCATCACTTGAACGAACTAACTCAGTTATATTTACTTGTAATTCATTGACATTGTCTGTCTTTTTTGTTTTTACTATTCCAATATTTCCACTAGTTTCAACAAATCCAGATTTATCCTTATTCATTTCAACTACACCTTGCTTTAAAGATAGAATCAATTCAAGAAACTCTCTCGAATCATCATTAGATAATGCATCTGTTTTAATAACTCCTTTTTCTCCAACTATTGCTCTTTTTCTTTCTATCTCAATATTTATATTTTTGTCTGCCTCTGTGAGTTTAATTTCTGGTATTTCATTATTATATAAATCCTCTTTAAATGTTTCTATTCCATTAACTGGTGTTTTAGGCGTAATAAATTCTACTTCAACACTATTTGCAATTGCATTGTCCTTTGTTCCACCATTAAAGCTCACAATCTTAGGAGAGAATACATAATTTTTAAGAATATAAGCTGCTAAAAAATTTGCATTAATTCTTTTTTTATCTATATCAACTCCAGAATGTCCTCCTGATAGTCCTGAAATCTTAAGTCTTCTTACATAAGGACTTCTTATTTTTGTCATTTGAATATTTTTTAAATATTCAAGTCTTACACCTCCTGCACAGCCAACTGTTGCAGTGTTTTCTTCTTCATTATCTACATTAATTAAATAATCAGCTTTGATTTTTGAATAATCAAAAAATCCTGCTCCATCCATTCCTATTTCTTCTTGTGTTGTAAATAAACAATTGATTTCTGGGTGATTAATGGAATTATCATCTAAAATAAGAAGCAAATATGCTACTCCAATTCCATCATCTGCACCTAGAGATGTTCCTTTTGCAATATAAGTATCTTTTGACTCAATAATTTCTATAGAGTCTTTTGTAAAATCATGCTCAATTCCTTCGTCTTTAACGCACACCATATCAGTATGAGCTTGAAGTATTATAGGCTTTTTTTGTTCATAACCTTTTGATGCATTCTTCTTTATTAGAACATTATGTAATTCATCTTTATAATATTCAAGATTGCGTTCTTTAGCAAAATTGCAAATCCACTCAGCAATTTTTTCTTCCTCTTTCGAATTACGTGGTATTTTAGAAATCTCTTTAAACCAATATAATAGTTTTTGATATTTTTCTTCCATAGTACCTCCATTTTGCATAAAACAATTACTCTATTATTTTTTCCAATAAATCAAAAAATGCAGTATAATCATTTTCTAAAGTTATGTCTTCAAATTGATCCATAAGGAATTGTTTTTCTTCTGTACTATTTGCTCTATCACCATTAAATGCTACATCAATAGTCCTTGAAATGTCATCAATTACTCCGTCTTTATCTTTTCCATATAATAATTCTAATTTTTTTAATATTTCTACTGCATCTTCAACTTCTGTTAAATCCATTTTATGTTTTATCATTCCATTTTTAAAAAATGAAATGATATTTGATTTATTTGAATCTTCTATATCTTTATACTCTTCTGTCCAATCACCATTTTGATCTTCTTTAATTGATGTTTTATCCTTTATTGCTTCATCCACCAAATACTCAATAGAGTCATCAGCAACACCTAAATCTATTGATTTAATAAAATCTATTATTTGTTTTTTAGAATCAATATCATCATCTGTACTTGGAAAGAAAGCGTCTTCCCCTTCTGTTCCCTTTCCAACACATCTATAAACCAAAATTCTTATCATTTCATTTTTCTTATTAGCATCTTTTTCATTCTGTATTTCTTGAATTGTTTGTAATAAACTTGTAAAGTCATTTTCTCCATTAACTATATAATTAACTTGTTTAATACTATCAATGTAGTCAATGTTCTTTTTCAAAAAATCAACTAATTCTTTATTGCTTTTAATCTTTAATAATGATTTTTTTATGTATAAGGATAATTTTAAATCCATATTAAGTTCTTCAAGTTCTTTTTGTTCATTTTTATCAATGGTTGGAGTTTCTTTAATGTACTTCATAATCTTTTCTTCCAAATCTGGATATTGTATACATGCTCTTAGTAAAATGAATTTGCATTCATTCATTTTTTTTATATTTTTTTCTAGATTTAATCTTTCTTGATCATTACCTTTTTTTCTTAATTTGTTCTTTATTGAATCTATTCTTTTTTTATAGAATAGATATTTAACAGTCAATATCTCTATTTGTTCTTTTATAGAGCCTTCACTTGGCATTGTAGAATTATTATCGCTTTTATTTTTCGAAGACTCTTTTTTTAAATATCTTAATCTAAGTTTAGCCCTAAAAGCATCTTTTCCACGTTCGAGCACATAACTGTTTAGTATTCCATCTGCATTATTTATTATTCTTATAAACTTATCTTCCGAACCAAAATGTAATCCTATTGGAGATCTTCCAAATAATCTTGGTAAATTATTGTTGAAAATATATAGGCATTTATTTCCTGATTCATCTAACCTAATTGTTACATCTCCTTCTGCATTTAGCAAATAATTTGCTATTATTTCTACCATTTTTGTATCTTTAAAAGCGAAGAAATCATCTGCTTTTCTTCGTTCTCTCTCTCTTCCTATACTTCCTCTTCTTGACTGCTTCTCTTTTTCTCTATGTTGATGTGCTGCTTGATTCACTACCCATCCAATTTCTGTATAAAAAACTGCAGGGACTTTATTTATGAATCGTTCTAGTTGCATTTTTTTTTCAGGAGACAAAGAATTATCTAGTTCATTCTCTAATCTTTCTATTTCATTTCTTTTTCTTTCAATCCATCTTTGCTTTAGATTTTCTGATCTTTCCATTTCTTCAATGTCTTCTATTTCCTCTTGCAATTCTAGTATTCTCTCAAATTTACTATAATTCTCCCCTAATACTTGTTTTATTCCATTTTCTAATATGCCTTCACATCTTCTAATACTTCCATCTACTAAATCTTTTATTCTATAACTAACTTGATTAATTACTATTATTTCATTTTCATCATTCAAATTTGGAATATTAGAAAACACAGAATTCAAATCATTTTTACATCGTATATATGAATTTATTAGTTTGATAATAGAATTTTTACTCATCTTTCACCTCTTATACAAAAAAAGGGATACAGATAATAGCATTTTTCTGTATCCCCTCAAGCTTTATGATTCGTTTAAAGCTTGATCCTACTCACTATGGAACTCGAGATAATGGGGATAGTTTTTCAAATAGTAACGAATGAGTTCAATTTCTTCATAAACACCTTCGTCACTCTTAGAAGCAACCATCCTATCGTACGCGTTTATTACTTCTCTTGCTTTGTGTAGATAAGCTATCGAATCAAATTCTCCTTCCGGTACAAAACCAGTAAACTCCTGGATCTCTTCAATGACTTTTTCTACTTCTTTCACATTCTCGATGCCCATAATAACCTCCAATCTTCTGATTGGGTATAATATAATTATACCATTTTTTCACATTTTCGTCAAATTAAACAAATCTATCTATAATAGATTTCATTTTTTCTTTAATTATTTCTAGTATTGTCTTTTTTCTTACTATTAAAGCAGTATTATTATTCTGTTTTTTTATTTCTTTTTCTTTAAATAGAGGTCTTAACTCTATATTATTAAGGTTTATTTCATTATTAATCTGTGTCTTTTTTCTTTGTATTTCTATTCTCTTACTATTACTTGCAATATAATTAAAATAAATATATGCAATTAATTCTTTTGAAAGTTGACAAACTTGATTTTTTATTAAAATGTCTTTGTCAAATTTAAAGCAATAATCTTTATCTTTTTCTTTTTCCATATGTTTAATTCTATCAATTGGTATTTTATCATAGTCTTCTTTATCTATTTCTTTTAAATATTCTAGCACTGTTAAAACTTCAACATATGCTTTTTGATACTCTTTAATACTATACATTTATCTTCCTCTGTTATAATCTAATAATATTAAATCATTAAAAACATTATTTTTCAATAGTAATAATCAATATTTTTCATTCTTTATTCAAAATATCCTATATAAGGTAAGTTTCTATAATGTTCATTATAGTCCATTCCATAGCCTACAACAAACTTATCTTTAATCTCAAATCCTACATAATCAACTTTGACTTGTTTTCTTCTTCTTTCAGGTTTATCTAAAAGTGTACAAATCTTAATTGATTTTGGATTTCTTTTACTTAGTATATTAATCAAATAATGTAACGTAACACCTGAGTCTAGGATATCCTCTACTATTATTACATTTCTTCCCTTTATATCTTCACTTAAGTCAAGCTGAAAGTCAACTTTTCCACTTGTTTCTGTTGCACTTCCATAGCTACTTACTTTCATAAAGTCAAGAACTACTTTGTTATTATTTATTCTCTTAGATAAATCTGTAGTAAAATAAACAGCTCCTTTTAAAATACATATAAGTATAATTTCTTCATCTAAATAATCTTTTTCAATTTGATTAGCTAATTCATTCACTCTTTCCATTAATTCTTTTTCATTTATTAAAACTTTTAAATCTTTCATTACTATAAATTCCCTTTTATTCTGTTTTCCATGGATTTCCTTCATGGTCATCTGTTGGATCCCAATTTCGGCATTCTTCATTATCCGAAATCTTCTTTGCTTCTGGCTTACCTAATGGTCCTACATCATCTTCCTCGCAAAATCTAACCATCGTTCCTGCAGAAATGTTATCATATATCCATTTTGCATCTTCAACAGTAAGTCTAATACACCCCACTGAAGCTTTTGTTCCAAGCAAGTCATACTCCCAATACTCCAAAGTTGAAACATCTCTTCTTTTATATGGTACTGAATGAAATAATATGTTTCCCACTATTTGTGTTGCATATTGCCCATAAACATTTCTTTGTAAGTAATTCCATCTATTCTTTGAACCTGTAGTTTTATATGTTTCTTTAGGATACTTACTACATTGAGGAGTATAAATTCCTGTTGAACATATCATTGCTTTAAATGGTTCAGTATAATAGCCTTCTTGATCTTTTGTATATATTGTAACAACATTTTCTTGTTTATTAACTACTATATAATATGGATTTGATCCTGATATTCCTTCATTATACTTTTTTTCAGCTATTTCTTCCACTACTATATTTTCTTCTAAATTATTATTTTCTAATTCAATTGTTAATGCATTTTCATCCTTATAATCATTTTTATCATCTAAAACCTCAATTTTAGATATTTGATTAACATCTTCTAAAATAGCCTCTCTACTCAGTTTGATTCGTTCATAAGTTTTTAATATTATGGCAATTATAACTATTGAAATAGCTAATGCATATATTTTACTATCTTTCATACTCATTATCCTTAATAAAATAAATTTAAATATTATTCTATCATATAAATTAGTAAAAATAAAGGTAATATTGCATATTATGTAAATTTATGTTATAATTATATTGTTCTAGTTCAGTTAAGGCAAATAGTTTTTTGCCTGCTAGAGAAGGGTCAACTATGAAGGTTTATGTATATAGACTCAGGTATCGCTTCAGAAATAGGAGGTTTTCAGAAGAAGGTTATGGTATTTATGAAAACTATCGTACCCTCACTCCTCTTGAAGAGGTATCTGACGAAGTGCTAAGGCAAATTGAGAAAGAAATCTCTTTCGAACGTAGACATGACAGCGTCGAAATCTCATGCTATCGGCCTATAGGCATTATCACTTTCAGTTAGGCCAAGGGCAGACCATTATGTGTATACAGAAGGTCTGCCCGTTTATTATTATTATTCAGATGGAGTTTCTCCTGTGCCTTCATTCACTGTAGAATCAGTGGTTCCACCTGTTTGTTCTCCACTTCCTGACTGGCTTTGAGTATTGTCACTTGAAGAAGAATAAGCTCCATAATTATCATCATCACTATTATTATCATTATCTATTGATTCAGTTTCAGATTTTGTAGTATTGGTTGTAGTATTGCTTGAAGTTGTATTTTGACTATATCCAGAAGATTTTCCTGTTCCAGTTCCTGGACTTGTTTTATTTGTTGTAGTTGAATTAGTGCTTGTATTGGTTGTAGTATTAGTTTCATTAGTTTCTTCCGGTTTTGCATCCAATTCTTCTGGTTGTGGTTGAACACTTACACTTTTCCATGGATTTCCTTCAGACCAATCTGTTGGATCCCATCCTCTACATTTTTCATTACTTGAAATCTTTTGTGCTGATGGCTTTCCTAATGGTCCAGGATTAGAACTAGAGTAAAATTCAACCGTTGTCCCTCCTCCTATATTATTATATACCCATTGAGCATCTGCTACAGTTAGTCTAATACATCCAGCTGAAGCTGCTGTTCCCAACTTATCATATTCCCAATACTCCAAAGCAGATGGATTTTGTGCAGTATAAGGTACTGAATGGAAAAGAATATTACCTACTATCTGAGTTGCATATTGACCATAAACATTTCCCTGTAAAAGTGCCCATCTTCTTTTTCCACCTGTTGTTTGATATGATGATTTTGGATATTTTCCACAAGAAGGAGTATATGGCCCAGTTGAACAAATCATTGCCTTTACTGGCACTGTATAGTCTCCATTATCATCTTTTTTATAAACAGTAACAACATTTGCTTGTTTATTTACTTTAATTAAAAATGAATTTCCTCCACTGCTCTTTCCATCACTATTTTTATTTTGATCTACTTTTGGTTTTTCACCTTCTTCTAAACCTTCCTCTGGTTCTTCAAATTGTTCTGCAATTGCCTCATCATCAAAAGAGTCATATTCTTCCCAAGCTTGTTTTGACTCTTGCTCAAATTCAGACTCTTCATATTTATTCTTACTTGTAAACACTTTATAAGCAACAGTTCCTGCTATAGCTAAAACTAAAACTATTGAAATTATAATTACTATTTTTTTATTCTCAATAAGAAAATCTATCATTTTTATCCCTCTTTTATAAATATTCAATATTATATTATACTAGATTACAAATATTGTCAAGAACTAACAAATTTTTAATTATTTTTATAATAAAATCTCTTTACTCCCCTCTGCATCATAGTGTTCAAATCTTTTAAGTAATTAGTTGTAATGACTTGACATATTAAATTATGCATTTTTTTACAAATAATAAATTAAAAGGTGAGCTATACTCACCTTTTAATCTTTTCTAATTATCTCATTAAACTTAATCACCGTTGAATTACTTGGCACATTTTTACTAACAGTTGCATTCGCTCCTATCTTAACGTTATTTCCAATACTAATCGGACCTAATAGTTGTGCTCCTGCACCAATTATTACATTATTTCCAATGTCCGGATGCCTTTTACCTTTCTCTTTTCCAGTACCTCCTATTGTTACTCCATGATAAATAGTACAATTATCTCCTATTGTTGCAGTTTCGCCAATGACAACACCCATTCCATGGTCTATAAATAAACCTTTCCCTATCTTAGCTCCTGGATGTATTTCAACTCCAGTAAAAAATCTACCTAATTGTGAAACTAATTTTGCTATAAATACTAATTTATTCATAAATAAAAAATGTGCTAATCTATGAAAGATTAATATGTGAAAGCCTTGATATAACACAAAAACCTCAAATAAGTTTTTGCACGCTGGGTCTTTTTTCTTAATGTTTTTGGCATCATATAATAGACTCATAATTAAACTCTCCTTAAGCTATTATATGCAAAATCTTTTATTTTTGATTATTCTTTCGATAATAATATATGCCAAAAACAAGTATAAAAATACTAATTATTTCATTAATGATTAAATTATCTAGCATAATTTGCTTTCTCATAATAAAATCTAATATTCTGATAAATCCAAATCCTATGCAAGTCACTGATATCTTATCGTTGTTAAAGTATTTATTAATTATCCTATAAACTATAAAGCATACAATTGATTCTATCAGTTGTATTGGAATATCATATTTTCCAATGCAGCATCCATTAATAAAACATCCTATTTTGAATATAGAATACATTATTAACATATTAGGAATTATTACATCAAAGACTTTTTTTGTCTCAATTTTATTTAGATAACAATAAAGATTTACTTCTACAATTGCTGTAATAATTCCTCCATAAATCATATAACCATTTTTTAATACTTCTTCAAAATTATAAAATTCATAAAATCTGTAATTCACAATATAATCTAGTATTTTACTACCAAGTATAATACAGGCTAATGTAATAATACTGATTATAAGTCTGTTTTTTACTTTGTTTAATTGAATAAAGTTAAGTATATAATTAATAACTAATCCTAAAAAATATAAAAAATACACCATCGCTCTCTTCCATTTTAATCATAATTAGCTATAAAGTCTTTATAGTATTCTTCAAAGGTATCATCAGAATAGGTTCCAATAAATGCATCATTGTCTTTGAATTCCAATTGAATACTCATCTTTGTTTCATCAACAATCTTTTTTAATTCACTATATAACTTTGAGTATATCTTTCTACGTTCACTGTTATACTCTTTTTTTATTTTTACATCTAGCTTTACATTTATATCTGGATTTGGAGGACTCATTTTAGTATAAATGATGTATGGTTCTTCATAATTGTTTTTCATGCAATTCTCAACTTTTTCTACAAATTCAAAGTATCTTTTACCGCTATCAACATTGCCATCTTTTCCTACTTCAAGTATAATTCCCTTATAGTTCAGTTCCACTATAGTGTCTACATCCTTTTCTTTTAATAGTTCAATTATATCTGATATTAGTTCTAAATTTTGATTTAATTCCTTTTTATAATTGCTTTCAATATTCACCTTTATCTTATCATTGTTATAATTTTCTGTACTCAAGTCACTTTTGCTGTTATATACGTCATAATACTTTTTTACTATTCTTGAAACTTTCTCGTTTATTTCAGCTAGCCTCTGAGCTAATTCATAACTAGTATTTCCCTCATTCACACTTGCATTTCCTTCTGAAATATTTTGTGAAACAGTAGCATATGATATCACATTTGATTCATTACATTTCAATTCAAAATCATAATTCATAATATTTCTATCATGACCACAATATATTTCTCCTGTTGGAGGAATAGGTACATACTTTTCTGCATATCCTTTTGAAGTTAGTTTAGCACTAAATTCTTTATTATATTTTTTATTCATATAATCCAATACAATCTCAGTAGCTCTATTTACTGCCTTTTTATCTTTTATTTTCTTTGAAATAATATTTACTATTAAACTAGTGTAAAAAGCAATAATTATACTTGTAAAAATAATACTTATAGTAATAATAATCTTACTAATCTTTAGTTTTTTATTTTTCATTTTTAATAATTTCCTTTACTAATTATTTTCTTTATTCCCAGATAATATTATCTTCCAAATACTCTAATGTCTCTCTTTTTCTTATGAGTTTTATTTCATCCTTATCAATCATTAATTCTGCTGGTCTTTGTCTACCTGTATAATTAGATGCCATTGAATATCCATAAGCTCCAGCATTATGAACAATTACTATATCTCCCACTTCTGGTAGTATCACTCTTCGATTTTTAGCAATTATGTCTCCACCTTCACATACATCTCCACAAATATTTGCAACAATCTCTTTTTCTCCTTCTTCACTTAATATAGTAACTTCATGATAAGATTCATACATAGAAGGTCTTACAAGTTGATTCATTCCTAAGTCTGTTCCAATCCACCATATATTATTTTCGTGTTTTACTGCATTAACTCTTCCAATTAAATATCCTGACTCACAAGGAATAAATCTGCCCGGTTCAAATTTAAACTCTTTTAGTGTAGGATATTTTTCAGCAAAATCAGTTAATACTGGTTCAAGCTTTTGGGCTAATAAGTCTAAATCTAAGTCATTCTCTTCTGGCTCATAAGGAACACCAAATCCACCGCCTAAATCAACAATTGATACACCCTTAAAACGTTTTCTAATGATATCTAATCCAGTTTTTACTCCTAGTACAAAATCATCAATTTTATTATTTAAAAATAAACTTCCAAGATGTTGATGTGTACCAATAATACTTAGATTATATTTTTCTGCAATTTTGAATAGTTCATCTAGATTTGCTTCTGTAATTCCAAACTTTGTTGTTTTTCCAGCGGTAATTACATCTTCTGAATGTCCCACTCCCTCAATTCCTGGATTTAATCTAATCATAATATCAGTATCTGGAAATAATTGTCCCCAGGTCTCAACTTGCGAAATGGAATCTAGACAAATTAGGATTCCCTCATCATGAACCATTTTCATTTCTTCTTTATCTATATTATTACATACATAAATAATATCTTCATTATTAAATCCACTCTTCTTATTTAGACTTAACTCTAGTGGAGACATACAGTCAACGCACAAACCAGCATTTTTTACTTCCTTTAGAATGGCTGGATTACTATTCGCTTTAGGTGAATAATGCATTGTAACTTTTACATTTTTAAGTTTTTCTTCTATATCCTTTCTGAATTTAGCCATTTTTTCACATCTATCTTTTAAAGTATTTCTATCATATACATAAACTGGACTTCCATATTTCATTATGTCATTAATCTGCTCTTTAAAACTTATCATTTTCTTCTCCTTTTAAGTAATAGATTTTCAGTTATTTAAAACTATTATAAAAAACAAGATGGCAGATGTAATTACACATATAATTAATAATCTTGCCATCTAATATAACTATTTTAAAAACTCAATTAATTTTTCTCTGCTAAGAGTGAATTTTTCTCCATTTTTTGTAGCCTCTACAGTTATACTATCTTTATCAGCCTGATCGCCTAAAACTGTTAGATAAGGTGTTCCAAGAATATTACAATCTCCTATTCTTGCTCCAAGAGAAATTCCTTCACGATCATCAATTATTGCCTCTATACCATGCTTTTCTAAATAATCATAGAGTTCTCCTGCCATATCTTTTTTGTCTTCTTTATAAATAATATGTAATGGGTATGGTGCAATCTCTTTTGGCAAAGATGAACCAGCTGGTAATCCTTTTTTATTTTTAACCAAGTTTGCTTCATAAACGGTTGCTAATACTCTACTCACACCTATTCCATAGCATCCCATAACAAATGGCTTTTCTTTTCCATCTTTATCAGTAAAACTAGCATTCATTGTTTCAGAGTATCTTTCTCCTAGTTGAAAAATATGTCCTAATTCAATCGCTCTTTTTTTCTGTAATTTTGAGATATCTTTAATTCCATATTCTTCTTCCAAATATTGCTCATAATTTTCTTTTTCTAAAATTTCAATATTAAGTCCAATTCCTGTTTCTTCATCATAAAGAATTGTATCTTCTCCAAGTTCAGATAAGTACATAAACTCTTCAGATTTTTTACCACCCATATCTCCATTGTCAGCAACAACAGGAATAGCTTTTAGTCCAAGTCTTTCAAAAATTTTCAAGTATGCTTCTTTAATATTTTCATATGATTTTACAAGTCCATCAACGTCAGTATCAAAACTATATGCATCCATCATTAAAAAGCACTTTCCTCTTAAAAGAAATCCTCTTGCTCTAAGTTCATTTCTAAACTTTTCACTTATCTGATATAAAGTCACCGGTAAATCTTTATATGATTTAACTTTTGTAGTAGCGAATTCTACAACGGCTTCTTCTGCTGTAGGTGCAACACAAAAATCGCCTTTATCTGTTTCAATAGTAAGCATTACACCTGCATCAACATAATTACTCCATCTATTAGACTTTTCCCACAAATCGCGTGGTTGTAGTGTTGGAAGTATTATTTGTGTACATCCAACTTTATTTAATTCTTCCACAATTATTTTCTTAATATTCTCTTGTACTAGAAACGGCACATTTTGGTATCCATAAATTCCAGAACCATATTGAACTAATTGTCCTGATTGTACCAATATGTCTTGTACTGGAAATTGTTCATCAATATTTTGTAATCTTGTTGTTCCCATTCCAATTTGACTTAATTTCATAATCCATCTTCCTTTCTAGTTTATTATGCTATATATTTTATTAGAAAATAGCTATTTTGTCAATTAAATAAATAACAATCGTTGAATTTGTAAAAATAAAATAAAAAACTATTTTTTGTGAATAATTTATTTATAAAAACAAATAATAATTGTATTGCAAATTGTTCATTTTTCAAATTAATATGTAGGAGGTTATTATGAATAAGAAAACAATATTTGCAACAATTATTAGTTTTACAATTTTAGCAATAATACTTCTATCAACTAAAACCTTTGCTAATGAGGAAATTGTAGGAGGAGTAACTGGAGAGGCAATAAACGGAACAACTAATGTTGCTAGAGATGTTGCTAATAGTGTTACTGGTACAACTGAGAGTGCTATTAATGGTGTAACAAATGTCGTAGAAAACATTACAAATGATGTTCGTGAAGGTATAAATGATATGGATAATGAAGTTAATGACGCTTTAGAAGGAAACCTTAATAATGAATATCATGCCACTACAGCTGGAACAATTGATGCAAATACATTCTTAGGTATGAATACTACCACATGGTGGTGGTTAATAATAGCAGTAGTAGTTATTCTTGCAGTTATACTAATATGGCATTACTCGAATAATGAAACAGATGATGAATAAACTAATAAGAAAAAGGCGACCTATGGTCGCCTAATATATTTATTATTAATTATCTAACTGAAAAATATTTCGTGATTTATAGCCATTCCTTATTATTTCTTATATAAATCTTTTTATATATCTGTATAAATAGTACATACAAACACATTAAAATAAATATCCAAATTAAATATCTATATGGTAACTTACTTAAATCAAATACAGTTGCAACATTAGTAAATGATATAAGTAAAGTTATTACAACTATTGTAAAAGTTGATATTAATAACTGCTTTGATGATTTACTTTCAATAAATGGTATTTTACTTGTTCTTATCATATGAATAATTAAAGTTTGTGAAAGAATTCCAAAAACAAACCATCCACTCTGAAACATTACAGCTTTCTCAATTGAATTATATTTAAAAACATACCATAAAACAGTGAAGCAAGCAATGTCAAGTATCATGCTAATACTTCCAAAAGCAAACATAAACTTTTTTATCCCTTTAGTATTCCAGTTTTTTGGATTTTTTAAGTATTCTTTATCAACATTATCAAAAGGCATACCTATTTGTGCAAAATCATTCAATAAATTTTGGATTAATATATGTACTGGTAGCATTGGAAGGAATGGCAAAAATATGCTTGCAATAATTACTGATAACATATTTCCAAAATTTCCACTTGTAGCCATTTTTATATATTTTAACAAATTTGTAAAAGTCTTTCTTCCATTAATAACACCTTCTTCTAAAACATTCAAGTCTTTTTCTAGCAAAATAATATCTGCTGTTTCCTTAGCGATATCAACTGCTGTGTCTACAGAGATTCCAACATCTGCTTGTTTTAATGGAGGACTATCATTTATTCCATCTCCCATATAACCAACTGTATTTCCAAGTTCTTGATAAATTCTTACTATTCTTTGCTTTTGTAATGGAGATAATTTTGAATACAAATGGCAACTCATTGCTTTCTCTTTTATTTCATCATCAGATAATTCATCAACTTGTTTTCCTGTTAAGCAATTTGTAACTTGTATTCCAACTTTTTTGCAAACCTTAAGTGCAACTCCTTCACTGTCTCCAGTAAGTACAATTGTATCTACGCCATGAGTTTTTAAAGCTGAAATAGCTTTCTTAGCGCTTTCTTTTGGAGGGTCCAAGAATCCAACAAATCCAATTAATACCATATTGCTTTCATCTTGAACACCAAAAGTTTCTACATCATGTATTTCGTTTTTCTGAGCAATTGCAAGTACCCTAAGACCATCATTATTGTTTTCCTCATACACTTTGTACACTTTTTCTCTAAGCTCATCTGTTAGTTCTATTGCTTCTCCATCTTGTTCAACAAAAGAACAAATTGATAGTATTTCATCTACTGCGCCTTTTGTAATTAATTGTCTTTTTCCATTTTCATCTTTTAGCACTACACTCATTCTTCTTCTAGCAAAGTCAAAAGGTATCTCGTCTTCTCTTTTATACTTTTCCTTAAGTATATTTAAATTCTCCTTTTCTGCTCTATTAATAATTGCTATATCTATCAGATTTTTTAATCCAGTTTGAAAATAGCTATTTAAAAATGCATGTCTTAGAATTCTCAAACTTTCATTGCCATAAACATCCATATATTTTTCTAATACAACCTCATCTTCTGTGAGCGTTCCTGTTTTGTCTGTACATAAAATATTCATTTGTCCAAAAGTTTGAATAGCACTTAGTCTTTTTACTATAGTTTTCTTTTTAGACATTTCAACCGCGCCTTTTGCAAGTGTTGAAGTAGTAATAACAGGAAGCATTTCAGGTGTTAATCCAACTGCAATTGTTATTGCAAATATTAAAGATTCTAATATTTTTCCAGTGGTAAAAATGTTTACAAATAAAATTATTGGAACTAATACTACCATAAATTTAATTAATAGTTTACTAATGTCATCAATTCCTTGTTCAAAGCTGTTTTTTTCCTTTACACTATATAATGATTTCGCCATACTGCCAAAGTAAGTATTATTTCCTGTAGTTAACACTACTGCCATACTACTTCCACTAACTATGTTTGTTCCCATAAATCCTATATTAGAAATGTCAGTAACAGTTTCATAATCTTTAAGAACACTAAACTTTTCTACAGGATTTGACTCACCTGTAAGAGAAGCTTGATCTATGAACAAGTCTTTTGTTTCTATAAATCTAATATCTCCAGGAATCATATCTCCAGAAGATAGCTTTACAATATCTCCAGGAACCACATTTTCCATGTCTATAGTTACTTGATTTCCATCTCTAATAACTTCCATCTTATTGCTAATCATCTTTTTTAGTTTTTTAGCAGCATTATCTGATTTAGTTTGTTCTCTTAAAGATATCATAGCTGATATAAAAACTGTTCCTACGATTAAAAGAAAAGTTGCGTAATCCTTTTGTGTCGAAATTATGACATCTGTAAAAAGAGTAATTGCTGCTACAACCATTAAAACTGTATTAAAAGGATTAATAAAAGCTTCTTTCAATTTGTGTAACAATGTATTCTTATCCTTAATGTCTATAATGTTTTTCCCATATTCCTCAATTTTTTCATCTACATCAACAACACTTATTCCTTCAAGTGATGTTTTATACTTTTTTAAAAGATTATCAACTTCAAGCTTGCTGTCTTCGATAATAGTCTTTTCAATACTATTTCTTTTTTCAGCATTTCTTTCCATTTTTTTCTCCTTCATACCAAATTGCGAATTCTTTCATCGCCTGAACTGAGCCATCTACTTTTCTTCTTCCTTCTCTTTCATCATTGCTCATCTCAGCCAGAGTTTTCTCAAATCCTTTAGGTTCAAATATGTACCACAAGTCTGACCACTTTTCTACCCTATCACACCCTTTTATTGAGCTTGATACTATTCCAGGATGCCTTCCATAAAAATAGTGTATTTCTTTACCATCATGGTAAGCTAGACACTCATTAAAAGCACATTCTCTGTTTTCTACATTTTTCATTAATTTTAAAATTCCTTCTATACCAATGGTGTCTAATGCAAAATTTACGAAAGCTCTTGGAAATCCATTAAGAGCATCTATTCTAAAATCTGTATCTAATGCAATACACGGTCTTTTCACTATTTCATATGCTTGCTTAACTTTAGCTGTCGCTATTTCTTTAATATCATCACTTCTTGGTTCATCTAATTCATAATTAAATGTTTTAAACTTCAAATTTTTGAAATACTTCTCAGCTGATTTTATTTTTCCTTTATTATGTGTCACAAATACTATTTCATTTTCCATTAAAGTCTCTCCTTGATTTTATGTTTTTTCACTTATTATTCAATCTAGTCAATATACATCTTTTTTCCATCTATAAGGCATTTTCCATTTACAATTGATATATGAATCCAAAAGCTATCATTCTTTGCTTGGTTATCATTTTTTGAAACGTAAGATGACTCCACATAATAAGTAAGTTCATTCTTTCTATTAATAGAATCTACTCTGATGTTATTTATTGTATAAATGTAATTTCCATCTCCTCGTTTATATGTTTTTTTTATTACATATCCATTACTATCCTCTTCAAAGTTGGCAATAGAAAAATGATCATTTTTCCAATCAATTTCAAATTCTGTCTCAGTAACAAAATTTAGCATTGCCTTTTTATAATCAGAAAACTTAACATTTGTAGTCGCCCTTTCATTATCTAGTATTATATCTTTTGAAGAATCATATCTTAACAGACCTTTTTGGGTTAAAGTTTCTAACAAATATCCATTACTGCTAGCATTCGACAATTCTAAAAAATCACTAATTGCTTTTTTTACATCTTCATTGTCTGGTAATTCTTCTTCATTAATTGTGTTTTCATTTATAGCTGTATTATCAATTGTATTATATTTTTCTCCAACTTGATCAATCTTATAATTAATTATGAAATAGATTACTATTGAGACTGTTATTACGAGCATAATTGCAAACGTCAATATTACTAAAACTATTCCCGAACCATTTTTTTCCTTATTACTTTTCATTTTCATTTGTTCCTCCTTTTTTAAATGTTTTATATCATATTAATATATTTATTTCAAGTAGTCTTTAGGTTGTCCAGTAAAATTTTAAATTCCATAGATTATTCCATCTGTTCGGTAGTTTTTGAAGTTACAATATATGTCTTATTATATAATATAAATACCGAGAAGTGGAAGCTAAATATAGCTCCCACTTCTCGGTAAAAATGCTTAACGATTTAGTGCTATATGTACTTTAATTATTGCCAAAAAGATTCTATTAACAGTATTACAATTATAGGTTTTATAGAATAATTCTTATAATATTTTTACAGATTTACAATTTTAAATGCATCATTTCCATTTGAATCTTTTGCCTTTTCTAATGAAAAGTTTGAATCTAATAGAACTATAGGACGAAATCCGGAATCCTGCATAACTATATTCTCGATTATACCAATTTAAAAAAGTAAAAATATCTCCTCTGTTCGTTATAAACATTATAATATTTGAATTTGCATTTGATGGAGAAGCTAGCCAATATCCATCGGCTACATCTCTTATACTTGATACAGAAAAAGGATTATCTTCTAGCTTTTCTCCAGTTGTGACATCTGGAATTATCCCCATAGTCATCGAATTATTAAAAGTACTACTAGGAGTTTCACTTACTTGGTATCCCTTGTTTGATACTGCATCTGATTTATAATTTGTCCCTGAATATTTATTATAAGCTATAAGAAATAATTCTATAGATGGTCCACCCATTGCATATTCTGCATAGCTTTTCGTACTTGTTGCAAATGCACTCCATGTAGTAGTATCTAGCATATATGCTACAGCTTTCATATTTGGAGATGCACTTGTATAATCTTTAAAATAGTCTTTATTGTATTTTTTAATCTCAGTTGATATATCAGCAGATCCTACATAATGTGGCATTATCCCATCACTTGTGTTGTTTCCAAAGCAGGCTTTATATTCATTGTTTCCTGAAATAGGTTTTGCCGTCTCTATTTCAGCCCCATTTTTTATTACAGCTGGCAATACAGAATTCTTTACATATTCTTTTGAAATTAAATAAATCCTTTCTTCTGTTTCTCCGTCTAATGCTCCTGCATAAAACAATTGCCATTTTGTATCTTGCAGATTTGATGGTAATGTTTCAGCATAGTTTATTACATCCCATCCAAAATATGTACTACCATTTTCATTTAATTCTTCAATTTCTAGTACATTTGAATTCTTTTCTTTAACATTTCCTGATTGATTAACTATATATTGTCTTTCACTTGGAAATGTTACTTTATACTTACTGCCCATTTTAATAGCTCTAGCATTATTATTTTCTAACTCGGTTATAAAAGCATCTTCATCTATTTCTCCATATTTATTAGTCATTGCTCCACTTACTGCTAAACCTAATATTTCTTTTTCTTTTGCTATTTCTGTTTTAGTACTAACATCTTTTGTTCTTTGAATCAGTCCTTCACTTCCTAAAGCCATACTAATTGTTACACCTGCTAAAATTAGTATTACAATAATTGTTACAACTAATGCTATTAATGTTATTCCTAATTCTTTATTTTTTCTTAAGTTTTTCATTTACAGATTCTCCATTTTTTATACTTTTGCTTGTCATATTCAATCGTTCAAAAATCTTAATATACTTTTTCAATTTCTATTATTACAAAAATCTATAATAATTGCAATAGTTTTTTTGAAGTTACAATATTTGTCTTATTATATAATATAAATACCGAGAAGTGGGAGCTAAATATAGCTCCTACTTCTCGGTAAAAATGCTTAACGACTAAGTGATATCCTACAAATCCCATTCCTCCCATGTTTCAGGACTGAGATTTTCAAGAGAATCGATAATTACAATACAATCCTTTCTGACGTTTTTCAAAACCGTTTCCATTTCAGCTCTAGGAATCGAAACACACCCACCAGTATAAGGTTTATAAGGACCAAAGCAATGCAAGAAAATTGCAGAGCCCTTTCCCGCCTCACCATCTTCGTTATAGCTAATGTTCAAGCAATACTGGTATTGATAAGTATAATCGACTATATGCTCACTGTCATCTTGGCTAAGTTCCGGATAATCCTTAATATCTACCATCTCGTTATAATGGTAGTTTGAATCTCCTGACCACCAATCGTCATCACTTACTTGTTTGTAGTCGAAATCAGTGCATCCAGGATCTGGAGCAATTCCAAAAGCTCTAGTAAAGTGATATGTACCAACCGGAGTCTTTGCGTCTCCTTCTTTCGTCTTACCTAGACCTTTTTTGCCAATATATCCAGGCGTGGTCATAATCGTCTTCCAATTTCCATCAGAAGTGCGTTCATGCATTGAGACGTAAGCAGTTGTGTCTCCCACACCTGCTATCACAAATACCTGCTCTGCATTCTCTGCCTCTGCAAGTTCTGTCACCCAGGTCGGTGAATCTTCTTGACTGTTTTCAGATTCTTTCTCAACCTGTGCAGTTGATCCACATGCTGTAACCCCTAAAATAGCAAACATGCAGATTATTATTATCAGAAAACCAATGCTCTTCTTCACAATAGCTCCTTAGTAGTCGTCTAACATTAGTCCTAAAAATGTTTCATTTGATGCTATCACATGATGTTTTCACTCTCCTCATATCGCATAATTAGTTTTAACAAAGTAACACTTATATTATTATATCACGAAATTATGTAGACCACAACATTTTTACCAGAAAAACTTAGACTTTTAGACTTAGGGACGTCCCTAAGTTCTTAAAAGTTCATTATACATGGTCTAAAAGTACCATTGCTTGTAATTCTAATTTGTATTTTTTTGCACAAGTTGCATAATTGTAATCTGCATAATGAATTATAAAATATTACTAAAGTTTTTCCATTCATAGTTCCTTTTAATTCGTGTAATTCTCTATCAATATACCAATTAAGTTCAATTTTATTTGAAATTATACTTTGTAACTCATTAAACTTTTTAACATATAATTTATCAATGTGTCTACTTACCATCTCAAGAATTCTTATTTCAATGTCGTTATTAATAGCCCATCTAATCATTTTTTCAGCATTATTATTATCCCCATTGTATACCATATCAATATATACATTGCAATCAGTTTGTTTAATTCTTAAAATATTTTCTTTTATAGTTTTTGAGCTTTGTCCAATTGGCGAACTTTTTGATATATCTGCATCAAATAAATCAATTCCAATTACTACCCCTTTTACCCAGCCTCTATTGATTAATTTTAAAAGTTTATCTATCTCTATACCATTAGTATTTATTTCAACATTTATTCCATATTGTATGGCTAGCAATTCACATATATCTTCAATTTCTGGAGATATAAGTGGCTCACCTCCAGTAAGTCTTACTGATGCAATTTCATGTCCATCTAAGCTATCAATAATCTTTTTTATTTGATTTTTTGTGAGTATTGATTCTTCAATGTTTCCCTCATTATGGCAATATCTGCATTGCATATTACATAATGATGTAATTGAAATTCTAAGATTTTCTTTTACATTCACAGTTTTCTCCTACATATACTTTTTGTTTATAAATGCTTTTTTAGCTAGCATTTGAATATCTTTCATTCTTCATTAATACATTGATTACTCTATCTTCCCACCAAATATTACCATCTTCTGTTAAGGTATTTTTTTGTTCTGCAAGTCTTAAACCATAGAAATAGTTATCTGGTATATTTTCATATTTTTCTCTTTCATTTAGTTCCCTATTATCTTTTATAAATTTCATATTTTTAATATCGTATAGTTCATTAAATCTTAATGATGTTAAAATTCCTTCTGCAAATAGATTAATATGCTCTTTTGTCATAACATTATAAACATCTATAACTTCTTCTATTTCATTCTTTTCAATTAATTTTGTTGTTGTTCCATCTTCTAAAAATACTGTTGTTCCAATTGGCATTTCTTCATCCATATCTGCATTTGCGAATATTTGCTTATCAACATTAAATATTCTATGTATAGTAAGTTTTAATTCCATACCATTTTCAAATTTAAATTGCAAATATTTATTTGCTTGTTCTTTCTTCATAATCCATACCGGCTCTGCATTATCAATTTTTCCTTCATCAAAATTCCATACAAGTAATCTATCTTCATAAGTTATATCTTCTATATTCTTTTTTGATTTATCTGCAAGTGTAACCTTGGTTCCTTTAGCTAAACAAGTATTTAGAGCTGAATTTCCTCTAAAAGTTGCATAAAGAGTTATTTCATTTTCATCAATATCATCACCCTCATATGCTTTGTTTTGTTCATGTACTGACGCATCCATATATCCTCCAGAAATATTGTTTAGGATATCTGCTCTATTAATAAAAGGATAGATAGCTTCTTGATCATAATACCAGCCTATAAAAGTATATCCATCAGAAGTTGATTCTGGTATAAGCTCTGGAAATTCTATTTTATCAGATTGTATTCTAGCATACTCTTGTCCATTTACTATAAATACTATCGTAGCTCTAAGAGTCATTGATAATATTCCTATCCTTTCCATTAATTCTTTTTCTGAATTGTCAACTTTTTCTGGATCATATACTAGTTTTCCATTTTGAATTAATAGTTTATCTAAATCTGTATCTGTAGCTTTTGGCATTATTTCTTTTAATTTTGTTTTATCTGTTATAGATACATTATAAGCGTCACTATTACCTTTGCTTTTTGTGAATTCACCTTGAAAATATAAGTCTACTTCTTCTTTATATGTTGCATATTTTATACTCTTTGATCCTCCTCCTGCTTTTGTTATTAATCCATTTTCCCCTATAGTCATTGTAATACTTATTCCTGCTAAGATTAGTAAAACTATTATTGTAACAACCATGGCTATCAGAGTGATACCTTTACTTGATTTTTGAACATTTATAAATATATTTTTCATAGTAATTTTTTCCTTTCTTTAGTACATTTTAGTATTTAGTATTTTCGTAGAATACTTCTTAAGTAATATTTATTGTTTTTAATTACTAATTTTTGTATTTGGGATATTTAAACTAAGCTATTAATATATATTCATTTTCTATTATTACAAAAGTTTTATAAAAATGCAATAGTTTTTTGACTATTATTTAGGAATTACTTAATTGGACTTTGGGATAAAGAAAATGAGTTATATTTACAATAATAAGAGATGGTATTCCCATCTCTATATACTAATCTATTTCTGAATTACAAATATAATGCAAGTCGAAAACCTGTAATATCTCCATCATAAGAAGTTTGTTCTTCAGCACGATTATCAACACCATATCCACCTTCACCAAATTCAGATCCTCTTAAAGTCCTTAATGTGTCATTACAAGATTCTGTAGTCCATTCTGCTAAATTTCCCGCTAAATCATATATATTATTTGATTTTGTTTGCTCATATTCTCCAGTTTTTATTGCTTCATGGGAATTTTGATGGACGTCCCCGAGTTTCCCTACAAGTTTCTCTCCGAGTTTCTTGAGTTCTTTCTTTTGGAGCAGATGATAGGAATCGAACCCACCTCTTAGCCTTGGGAAGGCCACATTCTACCGATGAACTACATCTGCATAAAATTGGAGCGATTTTGAAACAGGTATGCGAAAAAATGACATACTTTGTTTCAAGATCTCTTATATAACTCGATTTATTGCTTTCAGCTTAACATAATTATTATTGTTTTGTCAAGGAAAATTTTAAGTTTGTAAAATTAATTTGATATTACAGATGAAAAAATTTAGTTATAGATTTTGAAAGAGAAAGCTATATTTTGTAAGATGTTGAAAAGCAAGTGAAAAGAGAAGATAGAGAAAAAGAATGGGATTTTGAAAAATAGCAGGTAGGTAGAAGAAACTTTTCTATAACGAGATTAAACGACTTTGTCAATAGTGTGTAATTTTTAATTTTTTTTATAATAAATGATAAAAACAATAGTTGAGGGTATTAAAAATCTCTTAATACCCTGCAATTTATTTTACACTATCTTTTTTAGTGAATATTCAATTAATATACAATGCCATCCTAGATGAACAATCACTATAACCATTGTAATCAGGTTCCAAACAGTCACGATATCCAGCAAGAGCATAATTTTTGCCGTCTAACACTCCTCATTGTTGGGGTAGCCGTAGCACCACTATTTCTTGCTTCCGCTGTAAATTCAATGTAATTGCCTTTTAAATCATATATATTATTTAGTATATCTGTTTCTGTTGCTCCAGTATTTGTTGTGCTAGTATTATCATTTGATGATAAATTTATCTTTTCTGCATCTGAACCCGTTAACATCCAATTAAGCATAGCATCATATTGGCTTCCCCATATCATATTTGACTGTAAAGTATCTGTTCCATTTCCTGAAAAATCTTTTTGTTTTTTATACATTTGATACCAATTTATATTGCTCATTGGTGTTACACCTGATATTGATGCTACTGTTGTTCCACTTATACTACTTTCATATCTTCCAACATAGAATCCACCATACTTTTTTACACTGTCTATCATAGCATTATAACTACCTTGTAATTCGTTTTTCCAGAGAGTAGTTGTTGAATATCCTATTGATTCTATATATGTCTGTGTTAAATTTTCTACGCTTGCATCACCCGTTTTATAGTAAAATTCCGTTTTTATTTTATCTAGATCGTCCGTATCATACGATTCTAATAAATCAGGTTCTATTGACCATGCACTATAATTTTCGCTTTGAGTTCTTGATATAGGCTGAGGTTCATCTAACACTGTAATGGTAGTTGATGGTCCTGTCCTTGGATCAAATGTAGAATTTATATTTACAAAATCATATAGCATTCCATCATAATTAGTTAGTCCATTAGTTGTTCCTGCATAATCTCCTGTTGATTCTTTTGCCATTAATTTGTTAGTTCCTTTTACTGTTAAATTACCATCTATTGGAACCCATACAAATTGACTTCCTTTATATTCAATTACTACGCCTGATGATTCACTTCCTTCTTTATAACTAGCACCTTTTGGAATTGGTACTTCTCCATTATCACTATCTGTAATTACAGCTTTTATTTTCGTAGCATCTTTTAAGTTATCATTTGATATTTTTTCTATTGCTTTTTCTGTAACTCCTGTTGGAAGTAATGCTACTTCTGCACTAGATAAGCCTTCTAGTCCATCTCCCGCTGGATTATCCGTTTTTATTCCAGCATAATCTACTATTCCATTATTTATATTATATTGTCGTTTAGATGCTGTAAATGTAACTTTAATTGGGCTACTTCCATCAGCTGTTGCTCCTTGATTTGCTAATTCAATATTTAAATCTTCTACTGTTACAGCTGTTGAATCACCATTACTTGTTTTTTTAATTAATGCAGAATCATAAGCAAATGCAATAATTTCCTTTTCTCGCCCTTTTTCATTTTCAATTTTAGAATCTCTGGCTCGTTGTATTAATCCATTACTTCCCATTGCTATATTAATTGATATTCCAGCTAAAACTAAAAGAACTATTATAGTAACAACAAGGGCTATCAAAGTAATACCTTTACTAGTTTTGATCTCTTTTTTCTCAAAATTTTTCATAAATATAAACTTCCCCTTTCATTAGTTCATTTGACTATTCCATATTTTTAGAATAGATTTCTTTTGTAACATTTATTAGCTTTAAATACTCATTTTTACTATTTAAAATATTAAAATAAAACTCTTAATAAATATCTTCGATTTCTATTATTACAAAAATTTTTAAAAATTGCAATATTTTTTTGGAGTTTGTTATGGGGGTATATTTTACAAGTATAATATTATTTATATATCTTTTCAGTATTTAGTTTTTCAACAAACTAATAAAAAAACTCTAGCAATTACACTAGAGTTCGAATATTTTCTTATGGAGCAGATGATGGGAATCGAACCCACCTCTTAGCCTTGGGAAGGCCACATTCTACCGATGAACTACATCTGCATAAATTTGGAGCCAATAAGCAGAATCGAACTGCTGACCTACGGGTTACGAATCCGTTGCTCTACCAACTGAGCTATATTGGCATTTAATATATGATTATTTTAGCATAATAATTTTTAAATATCAATAATTAAGTAAATATTTGCTTTATTTTACATAATGTGGTATAATGATTATTAATATCCGTTAGTTTGTAGAATAACAAGTTTATTCTTCTGGTTGAAAGGAGTGTGAGATATGATCTCCACTATCCTGTTCGTTCTCTTCTTTGCATATTTCTTCGTCTCTTGTTGTGTAGCAATGCATAACATTGGTGAGGCTCGGAAGATTGAAAGGACTAAGGACGAACTTCCAAGGGGAGACTGGTGTTACATCAGGCCTGCTAACTATTACTCAACAGAGTTCTTCCCCATTGCCAGGTTCATTCAAAGTTCCTGGGTGCGATTTTGTAGGTTTGTAAACAACCTACTCTATTAATCTCAAATGGAAGCCCCTTCCACGCACTTTTTGGGAGGGGCTTCCACGTTTTTATTCTCTATCAAATAAATCAAAAACTGTTTTAAATACATATCCATTGTTCCTAAAATATGTAATAATATCAGGTAATGCTTCATATGTTAATATTTTATCTGAAGCATCATGCATTAAAAGAACAACACTTGTCTTGTCCTGTACAGTTTCACTAAAGTTTTCTATAATTGCTTCTTTAGTTGTGGCTCCTTCTGAATCTCTTGTTAATGCGTTCCAATCAAGACTAGCAATTCCCTGTTCTTTTAATTTGTTTTTTGCTTCTTGCTTTAAGTCATGATAGTATCCTCCACTTGAGCCTCCAGGAAATCTAAAAACTAATGAATTATAGTATGGTATTCCTATAGCATTTTTAATTAAATCATTAGTTCTGTTATACTCATCTAACACGCTATCGGAGCTTTGATATATTTCCTTATATCTATGTGAATATCCATGATTTGCAATAAAATGTCCTTCTTCATATTCTCTTTTAACTAAGTCTGGATAGTTTTCAACCATACTTCCTAAAACAAAGAATGTTCCCTTAATATTCTCTTTCTTTAGTAAATCTAATATAAATGGTGTAACTGCTTCTGTTGGTCCATCATCAAAAGTTAAAAAGACTCTTTTGGGTTCAGAATGTTCATATATATTCTCAATCTTCGCTATTTCATCATTATTCAAAGCATCATATTTTTTAATTTTCTTTTCTTCTAATTCCTTTTTCTGTTTTAATTCCTCCTGTTTCTTTGCCTCAACTTCTTGTACATATCCAATGGTTGCTTCTTTATTTTTGTTTGAAATAAAGTTGTCATATACGCAATTAATAGCCACTAGCATTAATATTATACATATTAATGTGGCAGCTATGAATTTTTTTATATTTAGTTTTTTTTCAACTATTATTTCCAAGACGAACATCCCCTAAAACTACATTTATTTTTTTAATAAGCTTTCCATTGTATACCATGCTAATTCAGCGCATTTAATTCTAGCAGGCATATTAGAAATATTCTTTAGAGCATTAGCTTCTTCTATTCTCTCTAGTTCATCTTCTGTAACTTTCTCTCTTTTCATCATTTTCAAAAAAATATTTATTAATTCTATTGCTTCTTCTTTAGTTTTTCCCTTTAGTAAATCTATCATTATTGATGTTGATGCTTGAGATATTGCACATCCATGTCCTGTAAATGCTACATCTTCTATTACTTCTCCATTCATTTTTATTTCTATTGTTATATCATCTCCACAACTTGGATTATGTCCATGTTCTGAATTAGTTGCACATTCTAATTTATGCTTGTTATATGTTGCAGTACTGTGCTCCATAATTACATCAGTATATATGTCATTTAAATTGTCCATTTTAATTTGATTTAAAAAAAGCTTCATTAAAACTGCTTTAAATAAATCCTACCTCCTTTTTATTGAATCCATCTTTTAAATATTTCATGTGTCTTTTTTAATGCATCAATAAGTTTGTCAACATCCTCCTTTGTATTATAAATATAAAAACTAGCTCTACATGTTGACTCTAGGTTCATATATTTTAATAATGGTTGTGCACAATGATTTCCAGATCTAATGCATACATTATTATTATCAAGCACACTTGCTACATCATGAGGATGCACTCCATTTACATTAAAAGAAATAACTCCTGCTTTCTTCTCAATTTCCCTTGGTCCATAGACTGTGATAAAATCAAGTTTTGTCAATTCTTCTAAAGCATATTTTATAATATTTTCTTCGATTTTTTGTACATTCTCCATTCCAATTTCATTTAAATAGTTAATAGCTGCTTCTAATCCTACTGCACCTTCAACATTTTGGGTACCTGCTTCAAATTTTGCTGGTACAGGAGCAAATGTTGTTTCTTGCTCATACACGTATTCTATCATATCTCCTCCAAAAAGAAAAGGAGGCATTTTATCTAATAATTCTTTTTTTCCATAAAGTACACCTATTCCAAGGGGAGCTAGCATTTTATGACCAGAAAATACCAAAAAGTCTGCGTCTATATCTTGAACGTCAACTTTCATATGTGGAACACTTTGAGCTCCATCAACAACTGCAATTGCTCCTACCTCGTGCGCTCTTTTAACTATCTCTTTAACTGGATTAATTGTTCCTAATACATTTGACACTTGACCTATTCCAACTATTTTTACGCCTGGAACTATTTTCTTTTTTATTTCTTCTAAAGGTATTGTTCCATTCTCGTCAATATACATATATTCAAGTTCAGCATTTTTCTTTTTAGAAACATATTGCCAAGGAACTAGATTTGAGTGATGTTCCATTATAGAAATAACTATTTTGTCACCCTCTTGAATATTATTTAATCCATATGAATATGCAATTAAATTTAAGCTTTCAGATGTATTTCTTGTAAAGACTATTTCTTCTGGCATAGATGCATTTATGAATTTTGAGACTACTTCTCTTGCATGTTCATATACTTCAGTAGCTCTTAAACTTAACTTATAAGCTCCTCTATGAGGATTTGCATTGTCTTCTTCATAATACTTATTCATAGCATCAATAACTTGCTGAGGTTTCTGCGTTGTAGCTCCGCTATCTAAATAAGTAATATTGCTTTTATTTAAAATAGGAAAATCATTCTTTATATCTTTCATTTTTTCTCCTTTTTCTATTAATAATTAAACCTGTTTCTACCTAATTTAAAAATGTATTTCAAGATTTAATTATAGTATATATTGGATAGATTCTAATAATTCTATATTTTTTTATCTATTTCACTAATTATTTCTTTTTTTAATTCCTTATTAGTAATTTTATTAATGATATTATTGAAATTCGCTTTCACAATAAGTTTTCTTGCATCATCATATGAAATTCCTTTTGTCATAATATAGAATAATTTGTCTTCATCTAATTTTCCAGATGAAACACCATGTTCTCCATTTACATCTTCTTCATGGCAAAGTAAAACAGGCATAGACTTTGATTTTGCTTTATTTGATAAAATCATACAATTCTCATTTTCAATTCCAACTGCTTTTTTAGACCCTTCTTTAAAGTCAATTGTTCCTTTAAAACTCTTTTTTGAATTGTCATCAATTGCACCTTGAGATTCTATATTACATTTTGTATTTTTGCCTATTGTTTCTATATTATAGTTTATGTCAATAATATCATTTTCGGTTCCTAAATAGATACTTTTTAAATCATTTTCCGAACTGTCTCCAGTTAATGAAGTATAGTAATTAGAAATCTTATGCATTCCTCCCATTTCAATTAAAATATGATTTAATTTTGAATTTTCTTCTAAATCATTTTCTATTGAAATGAAACTATCAGAAGTATTATTTATTAAATTAGCTATTACTATATCAGCATTTGAGTTTTTTTGCAATTTAGTAGTCTGTTGTAATTGATGAAAGTAGTGGTTTACATTATTCTCGTCACAATAATGTATAATAAAACTTGCTGATGAATTTTCTCCCATATTTATTTCGACATTATCCACTAAGTATTTATTATCTTCATCAAATAAATAATCAAGCACAATTGGATTTTTTATTTTTATACTTTTAGGAATTGTAATAACTATTTTTTCGTATTTATTATATTCTAGTCCAATTTTAGACGTGAGCTTTCCACTATATGATTCTTCTATATCTACTTCTATCTTGTCTAATTCTTCTGTATAAATACTAATGTTATCAAATCTTTTATATTTAGGTATTTCCAAGTCCAATTTTATGTCATTTATATTGTAATTTACTGAAGTTCTAATTGGTGTTGGATTAAGTATATATTTTTCCATTAATTATTCTCCTTCTATTCTAATTGAGCATCAGCTATTACCCAATTATCCAATGCTACCTTCAAGTTCAAGATTAATTAGATTATTCATCTCTACAGCATATTCAAGAGGAAGCGCTTTTGAAATAGGATCCGCAAATCCTCTTACTATCATAGCTTTTGCTTCTGCTTCAGATATTCCTCTTGTCATTAAATAGAAAATAGCTTCATCAGATATTTTTCCTATTTTTGCTTCATGAGAGTATTCAACATCATCTGTTTCTATTGTGTTAACTGGTATTGTATCAGAACGTGAAATGCTATCTAACATTAGTGATTCACAGTCTACTGTTAGTTTAGAATGTACTGCCTTTGGATGAATTACTACATTACTTCTAAATGTGCAAATTCCTCCATCTTTTGAAATAGATTTTGAATCCACTACAGATGAGGTATGTGGAGCATTGTGAACTATTTTTAATCCTGTATCTAAGTTTTGTCCACCTCCTGCAAATGATATACCAGTAAATTCACATTTTGCATTCTCACCATTTAATACGCTCATAGGATAAAGCATTGATATTTTTGATCCAAATGAACCTGTTACCCATTCTATCTTTCCATTTTTGCCTACTATGACTCTTTTCGTATTTAGGTTCATCATATTTTTAGACCAATTTTCTATTGTTGAATATCTTAAAAATGCATTATCATTTACAAACAATTCAACACACCCTGCATGTAAATTAATCTCATTATATTTAGGAGCTGAGCATCCTTCAATAAATTGTAATGAAGCTCCTTCATCAACTATTATTAAAGTATGTTCAAATTGTCCTGCTCCTGGTGCATTTAGTCTAAAATATGATTGAAGTGGTATATCAACATTTATTCCTTTTGGTACAAATACAAATGAGCCTCCAGACCATACCGCATAGTGTAATGCCACAAATTTATGATCTGTTACTGGCACACACTTCATAAAATATTTCCTTACTATATCAGGATATTTTTTTACGGCTTCATCAAAATCTGTATATATAACACCTTGTTTTACTAAGTCTTCCTTTATACTATGATATACTATTTCTGAGTCATACTGAGCTCCTACACCAGCTAATGATGTCTTTTCTGCTTCCGGTATTCCCAATGCATCAAAAGTACTTTTTATATCATCTGGTACATCATCCCATGTTCTTTGCATTTCAGTCTTAGGCTTAACATATGTTGCTATTTTGCTCATATCCAATTCACTTAAGTCTGGTCCCCATGTTGGCATTTCTAGCTCATAAAACTTTTTTAATGCCATTAATCTTAAATCTAGCATCCAACTTGGTTCTTTCTTTTTACTTGAGATATCTCTAATAACTTCTTCGGTCAAGCCAATAGTTTTATAACTATAATTATCTTCATTTTTTATATTATATATGTTTTTTGTTCTCTTATCTTCAATTTTTGATATATCAGTTTTCAACTCTTTCTTTATTCCTCTCTATCTACACTTATATATTGACTATTTTATATATCTAGCATATCCTTCTTCTTCTATTTGCTCTGCTAAACTTCCATCCCCTGTCTTTACTATTTTTCCATCAACTAAAATATGTACTTTATCAACATTTAACTTCTTCAAAATTTTTGTTGAATGTGTAATTATAAGAACTGCATTGTCACTATTTTTATACATATTTATTCCTTTTGAGACTATTTTAATTGCATCAACATCAAGGCCAGAGTCAGTTTCATCTAAAATAGCTAGTTTTGGGTTTAAAGTTAGCATTTGAAGAATTTCATTCTTCTTTTTTTCTCCACCCGAAAAACCTACATTCAAGTCTCTAGTACTATAAGTAGGATCCATGTCCAATTTCTCCATGTTTTCTTCAAGTTCTTTTTTAAATTTAAAGATTTTTACAGGCTCTCCTGTTGTTGATGATTTAGCTGTTTTTAAAAAGTTAGTAACTGAAATACCTGGTACTTCCTCTGGGGTTTGGAAGGACATAAAAATACCCTTTTTAGCTCTTTCGTCAGTTTTTAGATTATTTATATTCTCTCCCTCAAACTCAATATCGCCTTTCATGATTGTGTATTGAGGATTGTTTAATATGATATTTGCAAGAGTAGATTTTCCGGCTCCATTAGGTCCCATAATAACATGAACTTCACCTTTATTTATTTTTAAATTTAAACCTTTTAAAATTTCTTTTTCTCCAACATTTGCATGTAAATCTTTAATACTTAATAATTCCATCTTTATTACCTTTCTTATATAAAATGTTAGATTAATCTAACATTTTATATAATATCATCATAATGCTCATTTGTCAATAAAAAGCAAGTATTTTCTATATATTCTAAAAAATTGAACCCGTATCAAGTAAATACTTAATACGGGTTCAACAAAGCCAGAATAGTTTACTTATAATCTATTTAGCACTATTGTCGAAATAGTCCCTAAATACTCCCGAGAACTTCTTGTGAATGTGTCGATTATAGTCTGTGATAGCAAACAGAACATCACTGTCGTCAATCATTTCTTCAAGATGATCGACAATTCTGCTCACATCCCTAACACTTCTCTGTGTAGTCTCTCTTACATATGTTCTAGCCTTACCTTGTACACTGAAGTAGTTAGTCTTCAAGTCACAGTTTCCCCAAACTCCTTCCTTACTTGAATCCTCAAAGATAAAAAGGTTGTCATCTTCCATGCGAGAACAACAATCAATAATCTCTAGAAACTCAAGTTCTTTAGTCTCTTCATCATAGCTACCAATTATGTAGCTAATAGACTCCATAGAAGAAAAGTATGAGAACCTGCTGATATAACCAGTTATCAGACTTGACTCTTCATCGTAAACTGCAAATCCATCAAGTTCTGAATCCAGCCATTCATTGTGCTCTTCGTAGTCTACTGTGATTTGTAATACCTTCATGTACTTTTCCCTTCTCCTAAACATTAGTTTTTTTATGCTATATAAACCAGTTGTAAACTGGAGAAAAATGATTAGTCTAGAAAAACTCTAGAATACTGTAATTATACCATATTAATGGCTTATTTACAATATATTATTATATAAATTAACATAAATAAAGAAGAAAACACTATATGCTTCCTTCTCTTTATTCTTCCTTATATCTTTTTCCTTTACTATTATCATCAAGTAAAAATCCAGATAACAGTATCACTATTATGAATGTAACAAGTATTATTTTACCTTTAGGTGTTTGTATAAGCTTTATAGCAAACCCAACTTTTGGTATTGAAAAAACAAGTTTTCCCATATAGTTCTTTCTATTAGTAGAAATTCCATCAGAATTATCATTTGCATCACCTTTTGTTTCAATACCTTCTTCTGTTATATTTATAGCTCTATGTACAACTTGGTTTCCTGTACTAACTTTAAATGCAACAACATCTTGTACTTTTATACTATCATAATTATAGTGGGTATTAATAAAACTTAAACTTCCAACAGAAATAGCAGGCCTCATTGAGCCTGTTTCAACAACAAATGGTTCTATACCAATTACATATAATAATACAAAAGCTATTCCTATTATTAAAATCAATGTCATCAAGGCATTTAATAATGCCTTGATGACTTTAAATACTTTATCCATATACTACCACCTAAGAAGTTTTAATTACTAAAATAAATCAAAAATTGCTGATGGTGCTGTTACTCCAAGGTTATCTATTTGGATTCCATATGCATTTACAACAATATTTGTAGTAGCACTTGCTGTAGCTTTTTGTGCAGCAGTTAAGTCATCATCTAATGTTACTGTTGCAAATACAGCAGGAGTAGATGCTTCTGCAGCTAAAGATGTCATTCCTGAAGCTGTTCCATAATTATAAACATAAGTGATTGTCTTATTTGTTTGATCTATAGAACTTGTGCTCATTAGATTCCATCCTGATCCTATAGTATCTAATGAGAATAATGGTGTGTCTATTGTTGTATTTGCATTTGAAGAGTAGCAAGGTACAATAACCTCTGCAAATACGTAAGCTGGTGTTGTTGTTGAATCATTTGTTATAACTGGGTTTTTATCAACTACTGCTCCAGGATGTATTCCATTTGCATCAGCTGGATCCCAATCTGTTTCGCTTAAAGATATTTCAATATTATCTCCTAGAACAAATACGTTTGTTGCCGTATCTGTATCTGTGAAAAATGCTAACATTCCTCCTATTAGTAATACTAGTGCTAATACTATAGCAACTGCAATTGTTTTTTTCTTATTCATTTCTTTTCTCCTTTCGTTTTTAAGAATATTAAAATTTTATATACTATCAATATTCTCTTTTCTTTTTTCAATACAAGCTATAATCATTAATATAATTAAGCTAATTGAAGAAAGAATGAATATTGTTATAGTTAAATCAAATGAATCCCCTGTTTTAGGATTTATTATTCTTTCCCAAATACGACTCTCTTCTTCTGAAGAAAGCACTAAATTTAGGTTTGGACTAAGTATTGAATACTCATTTTCCAATTCACTTGGAATTGAAATATAGAATTCTAGTTTGTCCTCATCATTTGGACTATACTCTCCTAGAAATATTGGGCTGCTAGTTAATAGCTTTCCACTATAGAGTATACTTCCTCCTTGATTTACTATTATCAGTTCTATTTTATCTAATAGTTCTAATTCCTTAGTATTATTTTCATTTGTATCAGTTCTTATATAATATTTTTTGTTTTCCTTACTAGAGTTTTTTATTTCAATAGAATCTTTAAATCTATCACCTGGCATTATCCTACTAAAACTATTTAGAAAACTATTTGGAACACTAACATCCTTGTTGGTATCATTTTCATATCTAATTACTGTTTTTGAATTATTTTCTATATCAAGGTTATATGCATTTCCAATACTTTGAGCAGGTGTAATCCCCTCCCAATTTTCTGATAGATTTTCTTTTATTTCTGTGTTTTTTTCTTGTATAGCCTCTGCACAAATCTTTAACTCTATGACTCCATTTTCAGATTTTTCTCTTATATCATCTGGTATATCGATTGTATTAAATAATGTAATTATGTCATTTTTTTTAACAACATCCTTGTAGTAATAGTAATCTCCAGATTTATCCCATTTATCAGAAAAGCCAGAAACATAATTTCTAAAGTCTGTTTGATCATCTACATAATCGACTTTTATTCTTATATAGCAATTCTCACCAAAATTATATATTTTAGGTATCAAGGAGACTGTTTCTCCTCCAAGTACTCTACGTCCATTACTTTCGGTATACTCTTCTTCCTGATTATTGCTATTAAGCTTAAATTCTCTTATTTCTATATCTACAGCACTTGTACTTATTCCTGTAACTTCTTGATTAGTCAATGCAAGAATTCCAGAAACACTCATTAAGCAAAAAAACAGAATTCCTAAACTCAGCAGTATCAATTTCTTTTTTTCTATACAATCACATCCTTCCTGAAGTCATAAATTTTATAGATATATTGTATACGTAGTTTTTGCAATTATGCTATAATTGACTTAATTTACTATTGTATTGTAGCAAATATTGATATCTTATTCAATAGTATTAATTTAGTAGTTGTCGTTTTTTTCTTACAGTCACAAGTCTTTTGGTTGTTTGTTACAATCTGGTTATTTTTTTATGACATTTTGTAATAATTTGTGTTGTTTTTTGTAATATAATACTAAATTTTGATTTTTACTAGACATTATCTTTTTTTTGTGTTAATATATATTATAGTTTTTCAATATTATTTATATGCAGATGCAGGTAGACTTTTTTAGATGCAATGCACAAATTTAGATATGCAGATGTGGTGGAATTTAAGTTAGCTGTTCGAGCTTCTGCGAGTTACAGATAACTTATGCATCGGAGCAAGAGATTCGTAAGAATCTCTGAATAAGCGGAGATGCAGGTAGACGTTATTAGATGCAATGCACATATTTAGATATGCAGATGTGGTGGAATTGGTAGACGCGACAGACTCAAAATCTGTTATGAGAAATCATGTGTGGGTTCAAGTCCCACCATCTGCACCATTTTTAAAAATACCTTCAGCTAATCTGAAGGTATTTTTATTCTAATATTTCTACTTTCCCATTTTTTAAACTTTTTTGAACATCTATTACTCTTTGATTTTCTGATCCCTTCCATTCTAATTTAGGGTTTCTTAGTTTAATATCAAATTGTCCATCTACTATTACGTCAAAGTATTTAATTACATCTTGTTTACTTAAATAATCCTCAAAAGTATATCCTGACCATCCCCATAGATTTTTATCTGGGTACATTTTTTTAAACCTTTTAGCAAGCATTTCTGTTGCTTTTATATTAGAAGGATGCATTGGTTCACCACCCAATATTGACAATCCCTTTATGTGACTCTTTCCACAAAGTTCCATCACTTCATCCACAGTTTCTTCTGTAAATTCTTCTCCAGCCTCAAAATCCCATGTTTCAGGATTAAAACAACCTTCGCAGTGAAAAGCACATCCCTGCAAAAAAATTGAAACTCTAACACCTGGTCCATTTGAAATATCCATTTTTCTTATTTTATTGTATCTCATTTCCATCTCCTTTTTATAGTAAAGAAAAAGATTGCCAAATGTAGCATAGCTTATTTAGCAATCTTTTCTTAAGTTTAGTACATTCTAACTTGTTCCATTACATTCTCTTTTTTAGTAGCTTTTTCTTTTTCATGTTCTTTTGAGCAACAATGCTCTGAATCTTTATTATCAATATGTAAAACCCTTTCTTTTATCTCTTGAGTTCTTCCTTTGTTCCAGAAGTTTGTTCCAATATATCCACAAGTTCTTCTAGCAACATTTAATGTTCTATGGTCTTTGTTTCCGCAGTTTGGGCAATACCAATCTAAGTTTTCATCAATTAATATTTCTCCATCAAATCCACATTGTTGGCAATAATCTGATTTTGTATTTAATTCAGCATACATTATATTGTCATAAATAAATTGTATTAATTGTTCAACAACATCTAAATTGTTTTGTAAATTTGGTGTTTCTACATAGCTTATAGCACCACCTGGTGATAGCTTTTGGAATTTACTTTCTAGTGCTAGTTTTTCAAATGCATCTATTTCCTCAAATACAGGAACATGATAAGAGTTTGTAATATAATCTCTATCTGTAACTCCTTCAACAGTTCCAAATCTTTGTTTTAAACATTTTGCAAATTTATAAGTTGTTGATTCTATTGGTGTTCCATATACACTATAATCAATATCTTCTGCAGCTTTCCATTCTTTACATTTATCATTAAGATGTTGCATTACTTCTAATCCAAATTTTTCTCCTTCTGCTCCATCAGTATGACTATGTCCTGTCATATATTTTACACATTCATATAGTCCTGCAAAACCTAATGATATTGTTGAATATCCATGATGTAATAATTCATGAAGTGATTCACCCTTATCAAGTCTTGCTAATGCTCCATTTTGCCATAGTATTGGTGCACAATCACTTGTTGCACTTTCAAGTCTTTCATTTCTTGCTTGTAAAGCTCTATGACAAAGTTCAAGTCTTTCATCAAATATTTTCCAGAACTCATCCATATCTCTTCTTGATGATAAAGCAACATCTGGTAAGTTGATTGTAACAACTCCTTGATTAAATCTTCCATAGTATTTTGGTTTACCCTCAACATAGTTCTTTGCTTTTGCAATGTTTCCAAGACTCATTGTTCTATCTGGTGTTAAGAAAGATCTACATCCCATACATGGGTAGCAATCACCTTCTCCATTTTCATTTATCTTTAATTGTAGCATCATTTTTTCAGAAATATAGTCTGGAACCATTCTCTTTGCAGTACATTTAGCTGCTAATTCTGTTAGATAATAATACTTGCTATCTTTATGGATGTTGTCTTCTTCTAAAACATATAATAATTTAGGAAATGCTGGTGTAATGAAAACTCCCTTTTCATTTTTCATTCCAACTATACGTTGTTTTAACATTTCTTCTATTATCATTGCTAATTCTTCTTTGTATTCATCTGTTTCACCTAAATATAGGCAAACACTTAAGAAAGGAGCTTGTCCATTAGTAGTTGTCATTGAATTAATTTGATATTGGAATGTTTGAACTCCATCTTCTACTTCTTTCTTTAAATCTTCTTTAGCATATTTTTCACAGTCTTTTTTAGAAAGTTTTCTTTCTTCATATTTCTTATAATATTTATTATAACTATCTCTTACAAATGGAGCTAAATGAGTCATTGTAACTGTAACTCCTCCGTATTGACTTGAATTAACTGCTGTAATTATTTGAGTAGCTATAGTCATTGCAGTTAGAAATCTATGTGGTTTATCAATTTGAACACCATTAATGTTTGTTCCATTTTGAAGCATATCATCTAAATTTACCAAGTCACAGTTGTGAAGAGCATTTTGAGCAAAATAGTCTGCATCATGGAAATGAATAATTCCTTCATCATGTGCTTTAACTATGTCTGGATCTAATAAAAATCTTCTTGTAATATCAGTGCTAGTAATTCCAGCCAAATAGTCTCTCTGTGTTGTAACTATTTTAGCATTTTTATTTGAGTTTTCACTATTCCAATATTCACTTGTTCCATCTATTAACTCTTTAATGGTTTGATCTGTTGTATTAGCTTTTCTAACTAAAGCTCTATTATAGCGATATGTTATATATGCTCTAGCTAAATTATGTTTTTGCATATCCATTAATTTGTTTTCGATAATGTCTTGAATGTCTTCAACTAGAATTCTTCTTTTTCTAATTTTCTTTACGAAATTAACAATTTCTTCGATTTCTTCTTCATTTGCTCTTTCATCATCATCAACTTCTTTGTTTGCTTTATTGATAGCAACTCTGATTCTTTCTGAATCAAAATCAATGATTTTTCCATCTCTTTTTACTACCTTCATTTTTTTATCCTTTCTGCAAACTTAACGTCCTGTTGTAGGATAGCCATTCAAGCCATTTAATACATCATAGTTATAGTTTGTATATAAATTATTAAGTGGGATTTTTTTGTTTTCCCCCTTTTGCAAAATTATAATACCTTTCTTTTTTTGTAATGTCAAATTATATTTATTATGTAATTCATTGCTTAGTTTCAGCTTGTATCTAAGACTCTGGCTTTATATATCATTCTGCATTTTTAGCTATTCCGACAATTTAAAAACCTACAATATTGAATTATGGCGTTTTGTTATATTTTTTTAATTTTTTTATCACTTTTTTAAAAAATTATTTTTTTATTTTTCTCCATTTTTTACTATTATTTTTACTGCATTTTATTTCTAGAATGCCGTTTTTGCGTTATTCTTTAAATTTCTCGTATTTTATTTTTTGTTATTTTCAAAAAATCATTTTTTGTATTTTACGTTTTTTTAATCATTTTGTAATAATTTTGTAATAATATTTTTTTCATTTTTACATATCTTATTTTTTGTGATAAAATATATGCATATAAATAATAAAATGAAAGGATGCTACAATAGTATGTAGTAATTAATAACATATGATAGAATTACTTTCTCCTGTTGGAGACTATGATTGTTTAAAAGCAGCTGTTCAAAACGGGGCTGACTCCGTATATTTTGGAAATAATATGTTTAATGCAAGAGAATATGCTACTAATTTTAATAATGATGAACTAAAAAAAGCAATAATATATGCTAAGCTTCGAAATGTAAAAGTTAACTTTGTATTAAATACTTTAATCAAAAATGACGAATTTGAACAAGCTGTTGATTTAGCTAATTATGTATATTCATTAGGTGTTGATTCAATAATTGTGCAAGATATTGGTCTTGCTACTTATTTAATTAAGACATTTCCTGATTTAGCTATTCATGCAAGTACGCAAATGACAACTCATAATTTGGATGGTGTATTAGAATTACAAGATTTAGGTTTTAAGCGCGTAGTTTTATCTCGTGAATTGTCTATAAGAGAGATAGAATACATATGTAATAATAGCTCAATAGAAATCGAAACATTTATCCATGGTGCTTTATGTATTTCTTACTCTGGTCAATGTCTTTTTTCAAGTTCTATAGGAGGTAGGTCTGGAAATAGAGGAAAATGTGCTCAGCCTTGTCGCCTTCCCTATAAATTAATTAAAGAATCTTCATCTAGCTTAAAAGAACTAACTGTTGATAAAGGATATTTGTTAAGTCCACGAGATTTATGTGGTTTAAATTATATTCCAGATTTAATAAAGGCTGGAGTAAAGTGTTTAAAAATAGAAGGAAGAATGAAATCTCCCATTTATGTTGCTACTGTAACTAGAATATACAAAAAGTATATAAACTTAGCTTACTCTAACGAACCATATATTGTTGATGAAAAAGATATTAAAGAATTAATGCAAGTATTTAATAGAGGTGGATTCTCTGATGGAAACTTTAATAGTGAGCCCAATATAGATTATGTTTTTAAGGAAAAACCTAATAATATAGGTCTATATATCGGCAATGTATCTAAACTGAATTCTAATAAAGGATTAATTACTCTTGAATCTTTAGAAAAATTGCAAATTGGAGATAAAGTTTCTTTTGAAAACGAAGATCATTCTTATACTATTTCAGAGCTAACTCAAAATAACAAGAACATAAAAGAGTCAAATATAAAAGATGTTATTACTATTGGAAGAATGAAAGGCAATATTAATTTAGGTGATAAAGTATATAAGCTTTCTAGTATTTCTTCTTATAAAACAGTTAACGAATATATAAATAAAGAAAATATAAAGATTCCGCTTGTTGCAAATATAACAGTAAAAAAAGATACTCCTATTTCTTTAGAGGTAACATCTTGCGACAAAGAAGATGGTAACTACTTCTCTATGTCATCAGTAAAAACTTCTCAAATATGTCCAATAGATGCAATAAGTAACCCAATTTCTTCTGAAAGAATTAAGAGTCAGCTTTCAAAAACAACAAATACTCCTTTTGTATTTAAATACATACACGTTAATATGGATGAAAATATTTATATTCCAAAGATATCAACTATTAATGAATTACGAAGAGAATGCATTAAAGACATAGAAAATCAGGCAATTAAGAGATTTGAAAATATTCCTATCAAGTATAAAGTCTCTTATTCAAGTAAGAATAAAAAAATACATAATAACCCTAAGCTTTCATTATTACTAAATACTATTAATTATAGAGAAGATTATACCAAACTTTACGATATTGATAGTATATATATTCCTTTTAAATACTTCATTGATGAAAACTATTCAAAAGCAATAAAAAAACTTTCTACTAAAGCAAATATTTACATTTATATGCCAGTAATAATCAAAGATAATTATAGAAACATCATATTAAATAATTTTGATAATATACTTCAAAATTTTAATATTAAGGGAATTGTAATATCAAATCTATCTTCTATTGGTTATCTAAAAGAAAAACTTAGTAATCATGAAATTATAGCCAACTCAAATTTTAATATATTTAATAATTTTAGTATTGATTACTTAAAGCAACTAGGTATAACTAAAGCTACTCTTTCTCCGGAACTTGATAAAAAGTCATTAAAGATATTGGCAAATAATAGTTCATTGCCTACTGAGATTTTAGTATATGGAAAATTACCTGTAATGTATGCAGGCTATTGCTTACTAGGAACATCTAATAAGTGTTATCCAACCTGTAAAACAAGTTGTAGACGTGAGAATAGCCGTTATTTCTTAAAAGATAGATTGAATATGAAGTTTAGAGTAATTCCTGACAATTTACAAACAATTTCTACTATATATAATAGTAAAATCACTTCTATCAGATATTCTGATTTTAATGTTGATTCTGTAAGAATTTCAATTATAGATAGAAATGTTGATGAAATAAATGAAATAATTGACAAAGTTAAGAATAATAAGATTTTCACTGGAAGTGAATATACAAAAGGAAATCTAAATAAACATATTTAATAAAAATAAAACAGCGACTTAAATAGTTGCTGTTTTATTTTTATTAACAATTTATGCTGTAGCTACTTCCTTTTTTGTTGCTACCTTTTTTGTTGAAGATGATTTCTTAGCTGTAGTTGTTTTCTTTGCTTCTGCTTTTTTAGCAGGAGCCTTTTTTGAATCCTTAGCTGCTAATTCTTCTTTAGAATAAACGCTAATTTTCTTCTTATCTCTTCCTAATCGTTCAACTTTCATTATTCCAGTTATTTTTGCATATAATGTATCATCGCTTCCAATTCCTACATTAGTACCTGGATGCATTTTTGTTCCTCTTTGTCTAAATAATATATTTCCTGCTTGAACTAATTGTCCATCAGCTCTTTTCATACCCAATCTCTTTGACTCACTGTCACGTCCGTTATCGGTACTACCTTGCCCTTTATGATGTGCCATATATATTCACCTTCCTTCTTATTAATTTATAATAATTATTATCCAACTTTAATAGATTTTATTTCAACCTTTGTATATGGTTGTCTATGTCCTTGTGTTCTTCTGTAGTTTTTCTTAGGCTTATATTTATAAACTATTATTTTCTTGCCTTTTCCGTGTGATACTACAGTTCCCTCTACTGATGCACTTTTAACATAAGGAGCTCCAACTTTCACATCTTTCTCGTCAGATACAAGTACTACATTATCAAATGTAACTTTTTTTCCTTCTTCAACATCTAACTTTTCAAAGAAAACTACATCTCCTTCTGCTACTTTGTATTGTTTTCCACAACTTTCAATTATTGCGTACATTTATTGTACACCTCCTTTATTTATAAGACTCGCTAAGCATAAATTCAAGGTATCTGGTATATCCAGAATTTAGTTACCCGACTCAGGCGGTTTACAGTTATCTATTATAACATATTTGTTAATTACTTGTCAATTAATTTTCTCATAAAAAAACTCAAAGCCTTAATTGACTTTGAGTTTTTTTATTCTTAGAATAGTATAAATCTAGTTCCTACTCCAGCTTCCACAAATAGTCTATAGTATATTTTTGCTTGATAGCTTCCAGCTAAATGTATACATCCAGCACTTGTTGGTACTCCAGGTGTTTGTCCAGTATGTATTAAATTCTGATATACTGATGCAGTTTCGCTATAGATAACATCTGTTAATGATAGTCCTATTCCACTTCTTATCCATTTTATACATAAGTATCTTTCAAATTGATCTCTCTCATATCCTCCTGAAGACTGATTTGCACTTACAACTTTCCAATTTCCTTTTTTATTTCTTTTCAATAGATATGCCCATTGATTTTTTGATGTAAATAGTAGAATATAGTCATTAGGTGTTATCTCTCCTTTAGCTTTATTTTTTATTATTTTTCTAAAATCGCCATTATTATATGGTGTAACACTTGTAGTATAAGGATATCCTTTTCCAGAAACATTCGTTATTGTATTATTGTTAGTGATAATGCTCATACTTTTTTGTTCATAACAATATAGTTTTTTAGCTGCTGCCTCATCTTTAAATTTTGTATCTTGATACTTTTTAACTATTTTAGCAATATTATCTACATATGCTTCAACATATTCATTTCCCCATGTTCCACTTCTTAAGTAAAACATATTATTATTAATTCCATGTCCTTTGCTAAAATAGTAACTTCTATCTCCATTAGATTGTTCTTTTGATGAAGTAATTACTTTCAAGTTACATGTAGCAGTCTTACCATTTGGTATTTTTACTGTTATTTTTGCTGTACCAAAACTTAGTCCCACTATTTGAACTTTTGCACTTCCCTTAATAGTTGAATACTTCTTTCCATCTTTATTGAATTTTGCAACACTTGAATTTGAAATTGTCCATGTAATATCATCGCCTTTATATATAGCTGTCGAACTTAGATTAGCTTGTAAATCAGCTATATTATAGTGCGTATTATCAATCATTAATATTGTCCTATCCAATGATATCTTTGTACTATTTATGGTTATTTTGAATGTGTCTTTTTTTCCATTATGTGTTTTAGCAGTTATTGTTGCAATTCCTTCATTTTTTCCTGTAACTTTTCCATTTTTATCTACTGTTGCAACTTTAGTATTATCACTACTCCAGGTTACTGTTTTATTTTCTGCCGTGCTTGGCTCAACTTTTGCTTTTAGTTGTACTGTTTTTGCTCCGCTCATATCCAATGTTTCACTTGTTTTATTCAAAGTTATTTTAGTTGGACTCGTTGTTACAGTTACTTTAATTGTTTTCTTTATGTTGGTTCCTTCTATTTCTGCTATTATTGTGGCTTCTCCATTTTTTAGTCCTGTTATCGTTGCAGTTTTTCCCGATGCACTCATATATACTATATTACTATTTCCATTAGTCCATTTTATTTTCTTGTTACTTGCTGTACTTGGTTGTACCTCTGCAGTTATTTTTATTGATTTTGTTCCACTCATATCTAATTTTACATTTGTTTTACTCATCTTTAATCCTGTTGGACTTGTTGTTACTGTTACTTTACATGTCTCTACTATATCTGTTCCTGCTATCTGCGCTGTAATTGTTGCTGTCCCATTTTTCTTTGCTTTTATAGTTCCACTAGAATCTATTGTTGCTACTGCTTCATTATCACTTCTTATCATTACTGACTTATTAGTCGCACTATCTGGTTTTACTTCTACTTTTATTTTCTTCTCTGTATTTTTACTTAAGTCTATGCTTACTTTCTTATCCATATTAATCTTTGTTGCTACTGTTTGTACTTCTACTTTACATACTGCTTCTTTTCCATTTGCGGTTCTAGCTATTATGTTTGCAGTTCCATTTCCTTTTGCTGTTATCTTTCCATTCTTATCTACTGTTGCAATTGCTGCATTACTACTCTTATATGTTATTCCTTTATTACTTGTTGTACCTGGTTCTATTGTTGCTTTTATTGTGCTTTGTTTATTTTTACTTAAATCTAATTGTATATAATTCTTATCAAGCTTCACTCCAGTTGCACTTGTTTCTACTTTTACTTTTAGCTTTTTCTCTATGCCATTTGCAGTTTTAAATGTTAGCTCTGTTTCGCCATTCTCTTTCGCTGTTATCTTTCCTTCTCCATCTATTGTAGCAACTCTTTCATTTTTATTATCTACTTTAACTTCTTTATTACTTGCATCATCTGGTTTTACAATTACTTCAACTTTTTCTGTTCTTTTTCCACTTAAGTCCATCTTAACTATTTCTTTGTTTATTTCTATTGACTTTGGATATGTTCCTACTCTTACTTTACTTACTGCTTCTTTTCCATTTGTAGTTCTTGCAGTTAATAGTGTATCACCATTTTTCTTAGCTGTTATCTTTCCAGTTTCATCTACTTCTGCTATTTGAGTATTTGCAATTTTCCATTCAATTTTTTCATTATTTAATTCTTTTGGTTCAATTGTTGCAATAATCTGTTCTGTAGTTCCTTTTTCTATCTCTATTACAGATTTATTTAGATTAATTGCTTTTACTTCAGATTTTGTTTTTTCTATTTCAGTATTATTAACTAAATCTGGTTCTATTTTAGAACTATTTGTCTCAATTATTTCATTTGATACTTCAATTGTATTGGTTATTTCTATCGTATTTTTAGAAGTATTCTCTTTTTCAATATCGTCTTCTGATTTTAGTATATTATTTTCTTCTCTTGATTCTTGTGATTCAATCTCTTTAACTTCAAGCCACTCTTTATGTTTTTTTCCTATTTCTTCTGGATTGTTGTTTGCTGCTATATATCTTAATATAACAAGCAAATCACTTGAATTAACTATTCCATTTTGTGTAATATCTGCTAACTTATACTTTTCATCCTCTAAAATCCACTCTTTATGATTTCCATCATTTTCTGCTACTATGTGCCTCATCATATAAAGTAGATCTATTGAATCTATTTTTTCATCTTTATTTATGTCTCCAAGTATTAACTCGTTAGCTCCAAATACACAATTTTGAACTAGGATTGCACTTACAATAATAATCATCAGCAAAATGTTTCTAATTATATGATTTTTCATTTTTATCCTCCTTTCTTTTAATAAAAGAAAGTTTTGTCCATCACTTTATTATAGCACTTTTTAACTAAAAAATCAAATTTTTAATCATATAAAAACAAAGATAGCGTGGGATGGTTAGTTCATCACCCCACGCCTGAGGAGCTACTCCTCCCTCAAATACCGCCTAAAAATCTCCCAAAGGCAGCACTCGTTGTCAGAGTAATGCCAGTCCGGCACCTTTCCTTCTCTCGCCATTTCGAAAATACGACAAATCTGAGAAACAGTAAAAGTCTGTTCGATTTCAACTTCCTCCTCAATGCATTCCTGCACTCTGTACTCTCTTTGAAGTAAATGTCCCATCGTTTCTCCTCAAATCGTGATTTACACATAGTTTTATTATAGCATGTTTACATAACAGTGTCAAATAAAGAGATGTTTTATAAACATCTCTTTTTTATATTATATACTTATTTTAAGTCTCCACATATAGCATTAAATTCATCCTCATTTATTTTCTCTTTTTCAAGTAATACTTTTGCTATTGCATCTAGCTTTGGTCTATTAGCTTTTAATATTTGTTGTGCTTTTTCATAAGCATTCTCTAAAATTTCTCTAACTTCTTTACCTATTTCATCTTCTAAATTATTACCTAATAGTTGAAGTTGATAAGGGTCTCTTTCTATATTAATAGACATTGGACCAATTCTCTCACTCATTCCATAAACAGTTATCATATCTCTTGCAATTTTCATTGCAACTTCTATATCATTACTTGCTCCAGTAGAAATTTCATCTAAGGCAACTTTTTCAGCAGCCCTACCTCCCATTAAAGCAATCATCTTTTCTTCCATCTCAGTTTTTGATACATACCACTTATCTTCACTAGATTTATACATAGTGTATCCACCAGCAACTCCCCTTGGTATTATAGAAACTTCTTTTACATTATCCTGTGATGGTAGGAATTTGCTTACTAATGCATGTCCAGCCTCATGATATGCTGTCAATTTTTTATCTTTTTCAGATACAACTTTTTCCTGTTTTTCAAGACCAACAGTAACTTTTTTAACCGCATCTTCAATATCTGTTTGAGTAATAGATTTATGGTTTCTATTTGTAGCATAAATTGCGGATTCATTCAATATATTTTCAAGTTCAGCACCAGAAAATCCTGCTGTATCTTCAGCTATAGATTTTAGATTTACTTCTTCTGCTAATTTTTTGTTCTTAGAATGTATTTTTAATATTTCTTCCCTGTCTTTAATATCTGGTAATCCAATGTTAATAGTCCTATCAAATCTTCCTGGTCTTAATAATGCTTCATCAAGCATTTCTGGTCTATTAGTAGCTGCCATTACAATAATAGAAGTATCTGTATCAAAGCCATCCATTTCCACTAATAATTGATTTAGAGTTTGATTGTTCTCTGTATCAGCTCCACTATTACTTGTTCTTCTTGAACCTATTGCATCAATCTCATCAATAAATATTATACAAGGAGAAATTTTTTCTGCCTTTTCAAATAGTTTTCTTACTCTAGAAGCGCCTAACCCCGCAAACATTTCTATAAACTCAGATCCACTCATTGAAATAAATGGTACATTTGCTTCACCTGCAATTGCTCTACCTATTAGTGTTTTTCCAGTTCCAGGTTTTCCACAAAGCAATACTCCTTTTGGTACTCTTGCTCCCATTTCAATATATTTTTTTGGTTTCTTTAGAAATTCAACTATTTCTATCATTTCAGCTTTTTCTTCTTTAAGTCCTGCAACATCTTTAAAAGTCACTTTATTCTTAGAAACATCAGGATTATATACCTTTCCTTTATCCCCTAGTCCTTGCATTTCTATAATCATATAAGCTAATACTAGCATTATAATTGTAGGTAAAAATGATATTAATCCTCCAATAGTTGAAATAAAAGCATTTCTTGGATTTTGAATTAATTCAATTTCGTTTCCTTTTTCAACTTTTTCTTGAATCAGTTCAACAAAAGCTTGAGTACTTGGAATTATAGCGCTTTTTTCTTCCCCTTCTTCAGTCCCCTTATATTTTACCTTTATTGATGTACTATTAACTGTCATTTCAATTTTCTCAATTTTAGCTTCTTCTATATCTTTTATTAATTGTGTGTATGCAACTTTTTTATCATCTTTTTCTTCATTATTGTTTTTTCTGTTTTTTAATAGTATATATCCACATACCGATCCAAGTGCAACTGTTATTATGCACAATAAAACAATTAATACTATTCTTTTCTTTTTATTATTTGCACTTTTCCCATTTTTTTCGTTATTCTGCATTTTTTTTCCTTTCTATTTATTATTCAGTGTCAGGTTCCTCTCTATTTTCTTCTCTATTTTTCTTCTTTTTTTCTTTTTTCTCGCTATCACCACTTATTAGATTTGACTTCATTATCATCAAAGTTGATATCATATAAATATAAGATATTACTGTTATCATAATTTGGAAGTATGCCATTTTAAACCCGGTAATCAAATTAGCAATTATGTAACATAGTGTCAAAATTATTGGTAAACTCATGGCTGATGTTGCCATTCCAAATATCGCAGAATATTTTAATGGAATGACTATTATTCTAGATAGTAAATGACCTACAATAGATAATGCTAAAATATCAATCAACATGCTAATAAAGTAAGTAATAAATACTGCTAAGAAGCTATATATAAATATAATTAGTACTATTTTTTTGTTAGATATTATTTGTATAATATCATTTTTTGTTATTTCTGAAGACCCCATCAAAACAGATAAATTATCAAAACTGTAAGATACTTCTCCAGAATAGTCATTTCTTACATTTATACTATTTTTATTAACAATTATAAGATCTTTTCTAGAGTCTTTTGTTTCATCTATATAGTCACTTGCAGATTCACTATTTCCCAAAACAACTTTTGTTGATTTATCATTAATCAATACTACTGGTTCTTCTGAATCTATCCAAAATGATCCTTCTTTTACTCCAAAGTTAGGCATCTTATTCTTTGCATAATCACATATTTCATTCAATGTTTGATTTGATTTATACGTTACACAACACGCTAGTATAAAAGAAAAAATCAATAATAGTTGAGCTAAATATTTTATTGCTCTTTTCCATCCATCTGCTGCAATAAGAAAGTAGTGTTCAAAGCTGACCACACTTATATTTAGCTTTTGAATAAAGTTTAGTTTTAGCTCTTTTTCTTTTTTATTGCTCTCTTTAAGCTTTTTATTGTTATTAGATTCTTCTTTATTATTATTTTTTATTTTATTCTCTGAAGCTGTTTTTATATTATTTTGAGAATTAGTCTTTTTATTATCTTTTGAATCATTCTTTTTATTGTTCTTTGTAGTGTTTTTTTCATTATTAATTTCTTCTTTATCTTTTTGTTTCTTTTCCATGATGCCTCCTTACATAATTTTCTCAATTGTGGCTTCGCCATTAGGCATATCTTTTATAGTGTAACCCATTTCATTTATCTTATCTCTATATTCATCTGCTTTTGTCCATTCTTTATTAGCTTTGGCTATTTTTCTTAATTCTGCTAATTGCATAATTTCATCAGGAATATTATCTTCTATTTTTTTTATGTATTTTTCTGAATTTTTAATATCCAATCCTAAAACCTCATCAAACTTCATAATAAGATTGGCAATTTTCTTTGATTTAGCTTTTAATTTGATAGCTTCCCAAAGTATACTCATTGCTTCAGTCATGTTTAGATCATCATTAATTGCATCATTAAATCTAATTTCTAATGAATTAATTATTGTTTCATCAATATCCTCATTGCTATTTTTATGTAATAAAAATCCTTTTCTTAGTCTGTTAAGTGCTACTTGGCTTGACTTGGCTCCTTCAAAAGTGAAATTCAACTTATTTCTGTAATGAGAACTAAAGCAAAATAGTTTATATGCTAATGGTTCTATTCCTTTTTCTTGTAACTGTTCAATAGTATAAATATTTCCTAATGATTTAGACATTTTTCCACCATCTACAAGTAGAAATTCGCAGTGCATCCAGAAATTTGCAGGATTGTGTCCAAATGCTCCTTTGCATTGTGCAATCTCATTTTCATGATGAATTGGAATATGATCTACACCTCCGGTATGTATGTCAAAGTTTTCACCTAAAAACCTCCTGCTCATAGCTGAACACTCTATATGCCAACCAGGATATGATTTTCCCCAAGGGCTATCCCACTTCATAAGATGATTTTCAGGAGCTTTAATCCATAAAGCAAAGTCATAAGGATTTCTTTTTTCTTCATCAATATCTATCCTAGCTCCAGCTTCTTGCCCTGATAAATCATTATTTGAAAGTACTGGATATTTATCTAATTTTGATACATCAAAATATATCCCTTTGCTTGTTTCATATCCATAACCATTGCTTACAATTTCTTCTACCATACTTAACATTTGAGGTATATTATCTGTTGCTTTTGTAATCACCTCTGGAGTATCAATATTAAGTAATTTCATATCTTTTAAAAAAGCATCTGTATAAAACTTAGCTATCTCATATGGATTCTTCCCTTCTTTTCTTGCTGCCTTTTCCATTTTGTCTTCTCCAGAATCAGCATCTGAAGTCAAGTGTCCAACATCTGTAATATTCATAACATGGTTCATCTTAAATCCATTATATTTGAACATTCTTCTTAAGCAATCCATGAAAATATAGGTTCTAAAATTTCCGATATGTGCATAGCTGTATACAGTTGGTCCACAGCTATACATTTTTATTTCATTTTTATTTATCGGAGTAAAATTCTCTTTTTTATGTGTTAATGTATTAAATAGTTTTATTTCACTAATTCTATTTTGACTTCTTTCCTCCATTTAATACCTCCATAGCAAATTATTCAGTTTCTGATTCTTCTGTAGTGTCTGTTGATGTTGTATTGTTTTTATTTCCACCAGAATTTCCACTAGTTTCATTTGTTACAGTATTATTCTTTCCAGTTTCAGAGTCTTTCCCACCATCATATTCATTTACTGTTAATACTATAGTTGCTCCTTTACTAGCTTCGGTTGCACTTTGCCTTAAGACTACACCCTTCTTCTTTTTCTTGTCATTATCCTTTTCTATTTTTACATCAAATCCTGCAGCTTTTAATTTTTTAGTAGCACTTGATTGACTTTCTCCTACAACAGGAGGAACACTTTCTTTTGGTGCTTCAGTATGTATATCACAAGTTTCAGAAGGTGCACTAGCATGCTCCATTCTTGGCTTCCAGTTTGCATTTTTTTCTGTGTCTATAACATATCCATAAGTCTTTTTCTCTTTTTCTGGGCAAAATTCTGTAGCTTTCTTTTTAGATTCTTTACATATTTCAACAACTGAATGACCATCACATTCTTGTGGAACACATCCTTTAGCAAAAATTTCAGTATAAGTATCAGAACATCCACCAGTTGCTTTCTTGCCAGTTGCTTTACAAGTTCTTACTGAAATTACATCTTCTGGTTTTTCAAACTTTTTTGTTTCAAGTCCTTCCTGAATCTTTTTCATAGAATTAAACCAAACAGTTGCAGCTGGATTTCTTCCTCCACATACATCATTATGAAATTCTCCATTATTGTTGTCATTTCCATACCAGCATGCTCCTGCATAATATGGAGTATACCCACAGAACCATCTATCTCCTGCTGTTTCAGTTGTTCCTGTTTTTCCTGATACATCCATACTTCCTAAAAATCCATTGAATTGTGATGCTGTACCACTCTTTATAGGTCCTTCTAGTAAAGATGTTTCAATATATGCATTTGCTTCTGACATTACTTGTTTCTTTTCTTGTTCTGGTTCAATAACAACATTATCATCCTTATCTGTAACCTTTGTATAGAATGTAGGTGAAATATAAGTTCCTTTGTTTGCAAGCATTGCATAACCTGCTGCCATTTGTAATGGAGAAACATCAACTGTTCCAAGAGCCATACTAAGTCCTACCACATCAGGATCAACTTCTATGCCTATTTCTCCTAAAAATTCAGCTGATTTATCTGTTCCCATAATAGACAGCATTTTTACTTCTGGTACATTACAAGAATGAGTTAATATAGTTCTCATATTAGCAATTCCAAAGTATGCATTACTATCATTAGATACTGTATATCTACCAAAAGATGTTTTTGTATCGTAGAATAATGTTGAAGCAGTTATTACTTTATTTTCTAATGCAGGAGCAATAGTTACTAAAGGTTTAAAAGCAGATCCACCTTGTCTCTTTGATAACCCTCTATTAATTCCTAGTGTATTTAAGTCTTTTCCTAGTCCTCCAACTTCTCCTACAACATATCCTGTTTCAGGCTCAATTACTACCATAGCTGACTGTCCTTTATGGTCTTCATCTCTATTCTTTGCACGTGAACCTGTGTAAATATATTTTTCATCTGCAAAAACAGCTTCCATCTTTGCCTGTATATCACTATTCATTGTAGTATATATCTTGTATCCACTATTTATAGCTTGTTCTCTTGCTTCATCATAAGATATATCATTTTTGTCTGAAAGTTCACTAGCAATTTGATTGATTGCAGCTGCAGTATGGAATTTCAAATCGTTTTTTCCGTTTGACAGATTTCCTTGCTCAAACTTCATTCCGTTATTAATCTCTTCTATTGAGCTGTTATACTCTTCATCATTGATTTTTCCCAATTCATGCATTTTATCAACAACTATTTTTGTTCTACTTTTAACTTTATCTGCAATCTCATCTCCAAGAGTGATTGCATTATAACTGTTTGGTGAATGGTTAATTCCAGCAATAAATGCACTTTCAGCAATAGACAAATCCTTAGCTGATTTATTGAAGTAATAATTAGAAGCAGCTTCAACCCCTCTAACTTCCAAGCCTGATGCACTTCCAAGATAAATTCTGTTTAAATATCTTTGAAGAATTTGTTCTTTTGTTAGCATTTCTTCAACTTGTCTAGCTCTAGACCATTCTCTTATCTTTCTTTCCCAAGTCTGGTCAGTATCTTTCATTGTTATTTTTACTAGTTGTTGTGTTATTGTACTTCCACCAAATGATGAATTACCTTTGTGCATAACATAATTCAAAATAGCATGAGCCGTTCTTTTATAATCTATTCCGTCATGGCTATAAAATCTTTCATCCTCAATTGAAATAAAAGCTTCTGGGATTTTCCCCATTTCCTCTAAATCAACTTTTTTGTTGATTTCATCTCCTGTTAGAGCTGCAATTTCATTACCTGCAGAATCATACACAGTAGCTCCAGCCTCACTTAAAAAGTCTTCCTTAGTTACAGTCCACTTGTCTGTTTTAAAAATAGCATATATCACTCCTGCACCAGAAATTCCAGCAATTAATATCAAAAGAAATATAATTATCAAAAATATTTTTAGTTTTTTATGCTTTTTCTTCTTGCTTTTTTTATTCTTTTTGTTTTTCTTTTTTATGTTTTTTTCAATCTTTTTTTCGTATTTTTTTACGTCTCTATCTTCTTCTTCATCTATTTCATGTTTAGTCTTTTTACGCTTCATAATATAATATAAACCTCCTATTTACATTAATATCTATATTATATTACAATTCGAAAAAGAATACAATATTTGAGCTCCATTTTTTATTAATTCATTTGTTCCTATAGAATTATCATTGTTAATATTTCCGAGGCACTGCAAATATATCTCTTCCCTGATTTAAAGCAAAATTTGCAGTAATTAATGCTCCACTTTTTTGTTTCGCTTCTACTATAATTACACTTCTAGATAAGCCACTTATAATTCTATTTCTTTTAATAAAGTTTTCTTTATTAATTTTTGAATTGCTTTCATACTCCGTAACAATAGTTCCTCCTTCATAAATAATCCTTTTAGCTAATCCATAGTTTTGTTTTGGATATATTCTATCTAATCCATGTCCTAAGACTGCTATCGTTTTTTCCTTTGCCTCTAAAGCCCCTATATGTGCAAAAGAGTCAACTCCTTTTGCTAACCCACTAACAATAACATTGTTAGCTTTCGCTAAATTAAAAGCTATTGATTTTGAAATATCTTTACCATATTTAGTACAGTCTCTACTTCCTACAATAGCAACACAATTTCTTCTTAGATTTTCAATATTTCCTAGTACAAATAATTTTTTTGGTCTATTATTGATGTTACGTAAGCTTGTTGGATAAGCTAAGTCATCTTCATATACTATATTAATTTCTATGACAAACTCCTTTTAACTAAAATTTTGTTAATTATATGTCTTAATCTTTCTTTTGTCAATATTTGGTATTTTCTATTTTTTTTAAAGTTAGTCACTTTTAAAAAGTACTCATAACAATTTTAAAACAAAAAAATTTTGGGAAAATTCCCAAAATTACTTCAATATTATTATAACCATTTTTGGTATTCATCAATTATTCTATCTGCAACTTCGTCTGGTGTAAGTGATGTTGTATCAATCACAAAATCATAGTTTGACATATCATCTTTATGAACACCATAAAGCACAAAATATCTTTCATTCTCTAAGCTATATCTTTTTATCATGTCTTGTTCTTGCTCTTCAACTGTCTTAAACGATTCTGTTGACTTTCTATTTGGATCATTAAAAGCTCGTTGAGCAGCAACTTTAGTATCTACTCTCATATATACTTTAAAAGATTCTGGAACAGCATACCATCCTAATCTAGCATCTATAATAAAGTTATCATTGTTCCTTGCATACTCGGTTGCGCTATTCTCAATTTGTCTATCTATTTCAGGATGATCCTTTACATATTCATTAAATGAAGTAACATCCATATTCATCTCTTTTGCAAGTTGTCTAAAATAATCTCCATTTTTATAAATTTTAAAATTGAGTCTTTCTGCTATTATCTTTGATACAGTTCCTTTTCCACTAGCCAAATCTCCAGCTAATGAAATAATATGCTTTTTGTTCATTTGTTTACATCCCCTTTTTCATTTATTATTACAAATTATTCTTCATTTTTTTGAGTTTGTGTAGATGTACTATGAATAATATGACTTTGAATTTCTTTCCATTCTTCATCATCATATATTTTAATTGCACTTTCTTCAATCTCATCTGCTGCAACAGATACTGGTGATGTATCCTCTGTTTTTATCATTGGATTACTACCAGCAGAAATCTGTCTTGCTCTTTTTGCTGTAGCTATTACTAATCTATATCTATTTTCACCCTTTTCTAAAAGTTCTGCTACTGTAGGTTTAACTAACATTTTTTTCTCCTTTCAAATTAAAGATATGAAATTAATTTTACAACATTTTTCTTAATTAGTCAAATCTATAATTTCTTTTTTATTGCTAGAATTATAGATTTTACTATATAGTAAATTACTGTAATACCTATAAAAATAGAAAAATAAATGTTTATATTATTATTTTGTGTATTAAATAGTTCCAAAATATATACTGTGAAACCACCAACAAAAATCATTTCTAAGCCATGTATTCCTATTTCTATATTATCCTTTTTCATCGAAATTTCAAATAATACTATAGAAACTAACACATCAATAGCAATAATTGTTTTAAGTATTCTTATATAATCTATAGTTGAGATTTTCCCTTTTCCAAACAATAAAAGAGCAAAATAAATAATAATGCAAATAGCTATTAAAATATTTCTAATAATATTCTTATATTTTATTTCTTTTTTAGTAATACTTTTGCTTTTATTATCATCTATCTCTTTTGCAATTTTTTCAAGGTGTTCCTCTTTAATCTCAACTTTCTCATCCTCATTTTCTAGCACTTTTTCGTCTTTTTTCTTTCTCATAAAAATCTTTTTCCTTTCATTCAATGCTCAAAATCATATAAAAGTCTTAAAAGAATTATATTCCATTAATTATTTTATAATTCATATTCATACATAATCATACTTAATATTGCACTTGAAGCAGTTTCCGTTCTTAAAATTCTTTTTCCTAAGGTTGCACATACAGCTCCATTTTTTTCTAACATTTCAACCTCTGATTCGTCAATTCCACCTTCTGGGCCAATCACTATAGCAATTGCTTTTAATTTATTCTTATTTGAAATTAATTCTTTTATGCTTTTTTTATTTTCCTTTTCATAGGCCACAATTGATAAATCATATTTTTTTATTTCCTCACATAACTTTTTTATATCAATAACATTTTCTATTTTTGGAATAATACTCCTCTTGCTTTGCTTTGCAGCAGCCTCAGAAATTAAATTCCACCTTTTAGTTTTCTTTTCATGATTTTTCATTTTGGCTATACAATATTTCATCTCAACTGGAACAATGCTGTATACTCCTAATTCAACAGACTTTTGAATTATGTATTCCATTTTATCTGATTTTGGTAAACCTTGATATATAACAACTTTGACACTCGACTCTGTTGAATCCATTTTTTCAATAATAGCACATTGTATTTCTGTATCAGTTATCTTTTCAATCTTTGTTTTAAAACTGTCCCCATTTTTTTTATTGCATATCTTTATTATTTCGCCTTCTTTCATTCTCAATGCATTTTTAATGTGATTATAGTCATCTCCCTCAACGTAAGCATAATTATCCACTATATTTTCATCATCAACAAAAAAGCTATACATTTACTAAAATCCCCAATCTTTTAATTGCTCATTTTTTTCTTCATCCATCTTTTTTTGTTCATCATCTATTGTTTTTTGTTGGTTTTGTGTTGCATTTTTTACTTCATAAACAACGCCATCTTCTGATAGTTCTTTTAATGTTACCCCTGCCAATATAAGCATTACTATTATCGTAACTACTAGCATAGCTAAAGTGATACCTTTTTCATTATTCTTCAACACCAATTCCTCCTTGGTAAACTTTATAAATAATTTAACACAGTTATTATTTTTTTTCAAGTATTATAATATCTGTCTTATTAACCCCATTAAAGCCATCTCTCTATGGTGAGGAACAAGTTTAAACTCTTCTTCATTCATTTCTGATATTGGCTTCTCAAATCCTGCTGGTACAAATATTGGATTGTATGTTAACTTACTAAATGTTTTTCCAATCTCCTTTGTTACACTTCCTTTGCATTCACCCCTTGAAACTATTTTTTCTCCATTAGGTAGTATTCCAGTCATCACAGTTACAAAACTAGCAGATCTATCTTCTGTAGTTTCATACTCTTTCATAACATTCATTATTTCTTCTCTTTTTTCATCATCAGTAGCACCTTCTCCAGCAAACCTAGCAGAATAAATTCCTGGTGCTCCATCCAATTTATCAATGCACAAACCTGAATCATCTGCAAAAATTACTGTATTGTCTAAATTAATATTGTTTTCAATACAATAATTATATAATGTTCTTGCTTTTTTTTCTGAGTTTTCTTCAAAAGTTTTTCCATCTTCTATTACTTCGTCTAAAAATCCAACATCTTTTTCTGAGATAATATCTATACCTTCTACATTATTAATTATTAGTAAATTCCTTACCTGCTCTAATTTTCCTTGATTTTTTGTAGAAAAAATTAATCTATTATATTTCATTTACTATTCCTCCATTGTGTATATCAAAAATTTTACCACAATAACTATCAATTTTCAATACAATATAATTTAAAAAAGCATATTTTAAACAATCTTAATTTAATACAATAATACTTAATCTCATCATAAAAGAATAATACTTTGTTATATAAAAAAGAATGTTTCTAAACTCACATTTATAAGAATTTAGAAACATCCCCACTATATACTTTTTATTAACCTATGTACTATTTATATAAAGTTCTCATTGCATTGATAACTGCAATTACTGTTACACCCACATCAGCAAACACTGCCATCCACATAGTTGCAAGTCCTAATGATGCAAGTATCAATACAAGTATTTTAATTCCTATTGCAAATACAATATTTTCTTTAGCAATCATAAGAGTTCTTCTAGAAATCTCAATTGCTTTACAGATTTTTGACACTTTATCATCCATTATAACAACATTTGCTGCTTCTATTGCCGCATCAGATCCAATTCCTCCCATTCCAATTCCTATATCAGATCTTGCTAAAACAGGTGCATCATTTATTCCATCACCAACAAATGCAGTATATTCTTTGTTAGTACTAATTACTTCTTCCAATTTAGACACCTTATCTTGTGGAAGAAGCTCAGAATAGTATTTATCAATTCCTATTTTTTCAGCAACTGCTTTTGCAACATTCTCCTGATCACCAGTAAGCATTATTGTTCCTATTTTGTTTTTTCTAATTTCTCTTACTGTTTCAGTTGCTTCTTCTTTTATTCTGTCAGAAATTACTATATGGCCTAAATATTCATCATTAATAGCAACATGAACTATTGTGCCTGAGTGTTTGCACTTTTTCCATTTTATTCCTATTTCATTCATCATTTTTGAATTTCCAACATAAACAATATCCTCATTCACTTTAGCTTTAATACCATTTCCTGAATATTCCTTTATTTCTGAAACTGAGCAATCATCATCTTCATGTTCATAAGCTTCTTTTAGAGAAAGCGCAATAGGATGTGTTGAATATCTTTCAACGTGTGCTGCTAAATGCAATAGTTTGTTTTCATCATATATTTCAGGATGTACAGCAGTAACTTCAAATACACCTTCTGTTAAAGTTCCTGTCTTATCAAACACAACTGTTTTTACTTTAGAAAGCTTTTCTATATAATTAGCTCCTTTAATAAGTATTCCCTTTTTAGAAGCACAACCTATTCCTCCAAAAAATGTTAATGGTACAGAAATCACTAGTGCACAAGGACATGATACTACTAAAAAAGTTAATGCTCTTGTTAGCCATATCGAAAAGTTTCCCAAAATAATTGGTGGAATAAATGCTAGAACAAGAGCTGTCACAACAACTACAGGAGTATAATACTTTGAAAACTTAGTAATAAACTTTTCACTTTGTGATTTGTTTTCAGCAGCATTTTCAACTAAATCTATTATTTTAGAAGCAGTAGACTCTTCAAATATTTTTGTAACTTTGATTTTAATTAAGCTTGATAAGTTAATACATCCTGAATTTGCAGTATCTCCCTCATTAACATCTCTTGGAATACTCTCTCCTGTTAATGCAACTGTATTTAAACTACTTTTTCCATCTTTTATAATGCCATCTAAAGGTATTCTTTCACCAGGTTTTACTACAATTATATCACCTACTTCAATTGATTCAGGTTTTACCTTTTTTAGTTTTCCATTTTTTTCGATATTTGCATAGTCTGGTCTAATGTTCATTAGCTCAGAAATTGCTTTTTCGCTTTTTTCTTCTGCAATTTCCTCAAAAAGTTCTCCAATCTTAAAAAACAACATTACAAAAACCGCTTCAGCAAATTGTGATTCTGTATTTGGTAAGAATCCTATTGCTAATGCACCTACAGTTGCGATAGTCATTAAAAAGTCTTCTCCTAGAAATTCCCCTTCTAAAATACTCTCAACGGCTTCTTTTAGCACATCATATCCAGCAATTAAATATGGTACCAAAAATACCAATAAATTCTCCCACATAGGCAGGTTCATATTTCTTTCTATAATTACAGCAATTATAAAGGAAATAGCTGATAAAACTATTTGTATTAGTTTATTCTTTACTTCTTTATTCATACACAGCCTTCTTTCTATGAAAATTTTATCATATCAATTAGAAATGCGCAACATAATTATTCATTACTTTTCAAACTTGAAACCATATCTATTTTTTCTATTTTCTTTGAAAGTATTTTTGACACTAAATATGATACTAGATATGTTCCAATTGCAGCTATTATATAGGTTTCAACATTAATATGAGTTCCAAAATCGTATTGTTCATCTATTGCAGCCTTAAAGAGCCAATCTGTTAAATAGTTTCCTCCAGGAAGCCCCAGAATTATTGAAATAATTGCAATCCAATTGTTCTGTTTTATAAATATGCTTTTTATTTTTTTATCGGTAAATCCTAATACTTTTAATGTTGCAAATTGATATTGTTTTTCACTATAAGAAAGAACTCCCATATTATATATTATTACAACCCCTAGTACTACAGCAACTCCTATTATTATAATTATCATTGATTTCATCATACTAAGCATTTCTGATATACTATCTTTCAAAGTATTAATATCTTGAACCGATTCTACATTTTGTATATCTTTATTATTGGATAAATCTAAATTAGTGTATATTGTATCAGGTTTATATTCTATTCCCAAGCTTTCTAAATAATTCCTGGTCATTGTAACATTTTGATTTTGTGGATCTCTATTGAATCCAACAATTTCAGATTCATAATAGTTGTTGTCTCCATATATATGCCAATTAATTATATCTCCCAACTTATATCCTTTTGTCTCAGCTAACTTATAAGTTACATATATTCCTCCGTCATTGTCAATATTTATGTAATTATCCTTATCATCATGAAATCTAACATATTCATTTGCATCATAAACAAATATATTATTTGAATTTCTATTACCATCTTTATCTTTTATTTCTATTCCTAATGTCTTTGATGTATTTGCACCATATTTATCTTCTAATTCTTTTGTATCTTCATCAGATATATCTTCTTTCAGTGATAGCTTATAATTAAAATTATATAAGTCTTCAAACTGTAATTCTATAAAATAGTTCATACTATTAAGCATGCCTAATGCACATACTATTAATAAACAGCACCCAGTTATACCTGCAATACCTGTTATAGTTCTTATTTTATTGCGAACTATATCTCTTATGTTCCACTTTGTAGAAAATCCTGTTTCTTTAAAAAAGCCCTTAGTTGTTATATTCAAACTATTAGATTTTACCTTTGGCAATTCAAGTCTTAATGTCTCAGCAGGATTTTCTCTTAACTGTTTTCTGCAAGTCAAGTATGTAACTAGTGAAATACCTAACGTTACTAATCCTGCAACAATATAGCTTTGAATAGTTATTATAGGAACTCCATTTGGTACCTCAAAATAATCCATTTCCATTCCCAAGAATACTTCACCTATAAAAAATCTACCTGCAATTAATCCACACAAAGCCCCAAGTAGCGATACCCAAAAGCCATATCCTACATAATGTGTAAGTACTCTAAAGTCTTTAAATCCTAAAGCTTTTAGTGTACCTATTTGTATTCTTTGTTTATTAATTACCCTAGTCATTGTTGTTATTACTGAAAGCACAGCTATAAACAAGAATAGACCTGAAAATACACCTACATATGCTTTTCCTTCATCTATTTCTCCTTGATACATTTGATAAGATGGAGTATCTTCAATATTTATTATAGCTAATGCATTTTCTATAGTATCTTCTATTTCTTTTTTAACTTGACTAATCTCTTCCGTATTATCAACATCTACCATAATATAATTATAAGGAATATATTCTTTGTAGTTAAAGTCTTTTACATACATATCAAATATAGTTTCATCCTCTATATTCATATTTTTCATTACTTCACTTTTTATATAACTCTCAGGAATTTCATTCACAGATACATACGCAAATCCATAAATCTCACGGTTTGGTAATAATTCGGATTCATCTTTTACATCATATAAATGGTCAGGAACTTGAATGGTTCCCAAAATCTTTTCTTCTAATTCTAAACTATCATACTTGAATTTTATTTTGTCTCCAACATGTAGATTGTTTTCATCAGCATAAAACTTATCAAGCCATACTCCAGATTTATTTACATCAAATTCTTCACCCTCCGAAACATAAAACTTTGATATTTCATTTGATTCTATAAAAGAAATTAGATATCCTTTATCGTTATCATAACTGTTAATTGCATTTAATACTAATTTTCTTTCTGCATTTTTTACATTATTTATATCTTTTATCTTATCCAAATTTTCCTTAGAAAAGCCTATTCCCATTATATTTAAATCTTGTAAATTGTTTTCAGAATAAAACTTATCAGCAGCATTAATCATTCCATTCATATATGCTTCTATACCTGAATAAGCCATTACTCCAATCATTACCATTAAAAATATTGTAATAAATTGAGATAAATTAAGCTTTATATCTCTAATCATTTTTTTAGTTAGTTTAGTCATAAAAATCCCCCTTACTTATGCAATTACACTTATTTATTGTATTTCATATTGTTTGCTCCTCTGTGTGAGCTTATTCTAAAGCTCAATTTTTTATTTCTACTAATCGATAAAACTTACCATTCTATTTCTTCTATTTTCTTAGGAGTTTTATTAATATTATTACTTTCAACTTTTCCATTCTTTATTTTAATTACTCTATTAGCTATTTCAGCTATTAAACTATTGTGAGTAACTATTACTACAGTATTATCTCCATTATTACTCTCACATTGTGTTTTTAGTAGTTTTAAAATTTCAACTCCAGTTTTAGAATCTAGAGCACCAGTTGGCTCATCACATAATAGTAATAAAGGTTTTTTCGCAACTGCTCTGGCTATACTAACTCTTTGCTGTTCCCCCCCAGAAAGTTGATTAGGAAATCTATTGGCATGTTTATCTAAACCTACTTCTTTCAATATTTCAGTAGCATCTTTAGGTTCTTTTACAATATCATTTACTATTTCAACATTTTCTAAAACAGTTAATGTGGGTAATATATTATAGAATTGAAAAATAAAGCCAATATTCTCAGCTCTATAGTTTGTAAGTTGTTTATCATTGTATTTTGCAATATTTTCCCCATCTATAATTATGTCACCAGATGTAGCTTTATCCATACCACCAAGCAAATTTAATATAGTTGACTTGCCTGCACCAGATGGCCCTAGAATAACTACAAGTTCACCCTTATTTATATTAAAGCTTGCGCCATCTAATGCATTAAATGTCTTTTCACCAGTTTTATATGTTTTCTTTACATTTTTAAATTTTATTAATTCTTTCATTGATCCTCCTTTTATATGAAACTTTTTTCATATTTTAAAACATTATACTTCTTATTATAATTAAAGTCAATAATCTTTTAAAATATACTTAACTATATTTGACTTTATTTTCCCAAAATGATAATATGTACCTTCCATACTAAAAAGTACTGCCTTACAGCAAAGAAAAGTATTAATATGTTACCATAATTTAATATTTACTTTAAGGCTTTATGTCACTTTATTCTTATATTTTATTGATTTATTAATAATTTCCTTGTATAATATATTTTGGAGGTCAAAATCATGTCTGAGGTTAGAATTCCTAAGCACAAAAGTGCTATTGAAAAAAAAGATAGAATTGTTGAAAAAGGCTTTGAACTTATATGTGAAAAAGGATATTTTAACGTATCCACTCCTGATATAGCTAAGTATGCTGGAGTTTCCACTGGTATTATATATCAGTATTTTAATGATAAAAAGGAGATTTTTATTGAGGGTGTTAGAAACTATTCTAATTCAATAATGTTTCCTATGCTATCAGTAATTAAAAATCAAGAATTAAAATTAGATAACATTGATGAAGTAATTGATAAAACTATCAATAGCTTTATAGATAATCATAAAATTACAAAGAAGGCTCATGAAGAGCTTATGGCTATGTCTCATCTAGATGATGATGTTGCTAAGATTTTTAAACAATCAGAATTTGAGATGACGGAAAAAATAGTTGAATTATTAAAAAGTAATAATATAATTATAGACCATCCTTTAGAAAAAGTTCATATTGCGTATGGAATAATTGATAACTATTGTCATGAAGTTGTATATCATAAACACCCTAGAATTGATTATAAGATAATGAAATCTGAAGTAATTAATGTTATTAAAAATACTTTAAAATGAAACAAAAAAGAAAAGTCAAAGATGACTTTTCTTTTTTGTTTCATTACTTAATTATTTTCTGTAATATTTCTATTTTTCTACAGCCTTTTGTTATTTATTTTTTTTATTCCAGAAACTATTAAGATAATTCCAGGGATTAAGAAAAATAATCCAAATCCTAGTGTTGTGTATTTTAAAAACTGGATTGCTGTAACTTCTTTACCATCTATTTTATAAGAACCATTAATCTTGCCAAGCATATCCAATAAAACCATAAGTGCTGGAATAGAATATATAAAACATATAAAAGACCCTATAGCAATCTGAATAATGCCTTTTATAAAAAATACCTTATTTTTCGTTTCTTCACTGCTTAATACATCATTAACTCTACTAGCTAATTCATCATTACTCGTATTATTATCAGAACTATCAATAACTGCTTTTGTTCCATCTTTGTACTCATATTTAAATATATGATTTGGATTATATGCATTTATTAAAAGTTTGACACCAATCATGAGAAAAGCAATAAGTAGTATAGTAGGTATAAACATAGATAATAACATTGCGGTGATTCTAAATTCATATTCACTAAGAATAATAAAGAAAAATCCCCCAATGAATAATAAGATAAACCATCCCATTTTTTTTGCATCATTTCTTGCATTTGTTTCTTCATTTTCTTCTTCAACTTTTGTTTTAGAATAAAAACATATTACACTTGAGAAAATTAGTCCAATAATAATCAAATAATAACTAGTATAATCATTAGCTAATTTATTTTTTTCTGGATTTGTAGAATCATAATAGATTGTTATTTTATTAGAAGCTGGTTTTCTTACAAATTCTGTTTTAGATTTTGTAAAATAAGTAGTATTATTGACAGTAAACTTATAATGCCATATGTAATAATTAGGATTAGATTCTTTTTTAGGCTCTTCACTATATGTGAATTCCCCTGTTGTTTTAGAATAGCTATGTGTCTTTATAATTTGAAATACTCCTAGTGACATCAATATTATTCCAATAATAAAGCACAAAATAATTGCAATATTCTTTTCTTTATCCATTTTATCCCCCTATATGACGTTTTTCTATATATCATTTTCTATTATTTTATCTATTTCTTGGAATCTCTTAATTTTAGCTGTACTTGTTTTAACCATTTCTTCATCAGAAATGTACAACTTTTTAATATGTTTATATTGTGGCATATCTTTATTTATTTCTTTTATTTCTTTCCAAATGTATTTTTGTATCTCATCTTCATCTTCCAGTTTTAATTCATCTTTCATATAATCTTTGTCATATACTACTTTGCAAGAAACTACAAAATCATCTCCCTTAGGATAACCAAATACCATACTTTCTATAACATAAGGTCTTTTATTAATTACTTGTTCTAGTTCTTCTGGGAAAATATTCTTACCATTCTTTAATACTATTACATTTTTCTTTCTTCCTGTAATAAAAATGAATCCATCTTTGTCCTTATATGCTAAATCACCTGTATATATCCAACCATCTTTAATTATTTCCTTTGTTGCCTCCTCATCATCATAGTATCCAAGCATAACATTTGGTCCTCGTGCAATCAGCTCACCTATTCCATTTTCATCTGGATTATCTATTTTTATCTCTACATTACTCATAGCCATTCCAATTGAACCAAATCTGAATTTCTCCAAGTTTTCACCAGATAGCACTGGTGATGTTTCTGTAAGTCCATATCCTTGTACTATGTCAAATCCCCATGCATAAAAATCCTTGCAAACATTTTTGTCCAAAGCTGCTGCTCCATTAACAATAAATCTTAGTTTTCCTCCTAATTGTTCATGTATGTCTTTAAAAACTTTCTTTCTAATGTCTATATGTAATTTCATAAGAAAATTGCTAACTTTCATTGCTACTTTCACTAATTTTGTTTTTCCTTGTTTTTCAATTGCTTGCCATATCTTTTTATCCATTGATTCTATTAATAGTGGTACTGCTATAAAAACACTTACTCCATATTCAACTATATTACTTTGAATATGTCGAAGTCCATCACAAAATACATTTCTAGACCCATTGCTCATCATAAATAACAATCCAGTTGATCCAAATGTATGATGAAAAGGTAAAATACAGAAGTTGGTATCATCATCATAGATTTTTTCCATTCTGTCTAATCCATATACAACTTGTGCAATATTATAATGTGATAAAGCAACTGCTTTTGGTGCTGATGTCGTTCCAGATGTAAAAATAATTGTAGCCAATGCATCTTTATCTATTTTTGCATCTATAAATCTTCTGTCCTTTTTCTTTTCTACTAGTTTCTCTCCATTATTTATTAAATCATAGAAATAGTAAATATCTTTGTCCTTAACTTTGTCCATGCATATTATTGTTTTTAACTCAGTTTTTCCTCTTTTCTTTATATCTTTTATATATTCTAACTGAGTTTCTTCACAGATAATAGCTTTAGCTCCAGACCTAATCAAAGATGTTTCAGTTTCTATTTCTGGTAGTCCTTTGTCTAAAGGCACCACAATTCCAGCTCCATTAATAACTCCATAATAAGAAACTGCCCATTCATATCTGTTTTTACCAATAACTGCTATTTTTTCATCTTTTAATCCCATATCTATTAGAGCTGTTCCTAGATAGTCTATTTGATTTTTAAAAGTTTTATATGTAATATCTTTTAAACTAGTCTTTCCATCTTTCTTTTCCTTAACTGTGAAAGCTATATTATTAGGAAATCTTTCATAAATTTCATCTATTATTTCCCTTATGTCTTGATAATCTTTACAATCATATAATACGTTATCCATATTAACACCTCTTAATATTTTTTTGTATTATATCACAAATGTATTGTAGAATTTTCTTTTTGACCAGTGAGTTTAAAAAAAATTATATATATATATCGTTATAATTGAAAAAAACAAATAAATGTGATAAAATATAATAGTTTATTACCTATTTTAGGAGGTTCTTATGTTTTACTGGCATCTTTGGATTACATTTGTTCTCAGTCTCAGCCTCTATGTTATGATTAAGCAGGATCAAACTCTATCGAAACTACACAATCTTGCCAAGCAACAAGATGAGAAAATTCAAGAACTCTATAAGCAAATCAAAGAACAGGACAAACTTCTGGAAGAGTACAAATCTATGAGCAATATTCAAATTGATCTTTTTGATAGTCCAGATTAGCTGTCTGTATAGAAGGGAGAATAACTCAGTAAAACACGTAGAAGGGAACCAATGGCAGATTAATAATTTATCTGCTACCATTAGCAAAGAAGAGTAGTGCCTCACTACTCTTCTTTGCTTTTGTTATGCTATATTTTTTGACTCATTATATGCTTTCTTCACTGCTTGTACTAATTGGTCTGCGCAAGAAGTTCCCCTATATCCACATTGTATTCCACCAAGTTTTTCTTCAATCTCTTCAACTGTCATTCCTTCAACTAGCCTTGGAACAGCTTGCAAATTACCAGGGCAGCCACCATAAAGAAACTTTACATCTTTTACAACATTTCCTTCAAGTTTAAATCTAATTTCCTTAGAACATGTATTTTGTGTTTCATAACTATACTCCATTTTATTCTCCTCTCTATAATGCTTTAGTAAATATATAAACATTAAAGACATTCTTAATTACTTCTAACCTTATTTCATTATTGAAATCTCTTCAATTTTTTTAGCTAATTCTTCTGGATTTCCTCTTTTTACATAAAAAATATCTTGGAAATTTTCATTGAATTTTTCCCTATTAGCTTCGCTTTCACCTAATATCATTTTTTTACCCATACTATGATATATGTATGCCTTTCCTGGTATAACTCTGTTTGCTCTTTCAATTTCTCCACTGAAGTGTCCTGCCAAACATAAATCAGCACTTTTTATATATTCGGCCAATTTTTCTTGAGCAATCCAGTTTATAAAAGTAACATTTTTATAATTTTTCGTTTTTATTCTTTTAAGATTTCCTATAATATAAAACTTTATATTATCTTTTTGTTCTAATAGTTCTGCCGATTTTAAAATAGTATTAAGTCCCTGAAGAGGTAAAACTGTTCCAAACCAAAGAACTCTAAATTCATTGTCTCTTTTCTCTATACCTTTTACTTCTTTTTTGTATATTAAATCATTTGATTCAAAGTACACTACTTTCAGTTTATTATTATCTATTCTAAATAAGCTTTTAAAATACCTAGCTTGAGTATTAGTATCTGTATATACAATATCTGATTTGCTTATGATTCTCTGATCTATCTTTTTTAGTAACATTGCAAATATAGAATTCTTCTTTACCTTTTTTCTATCAAAAACTAAAACATCATATAAGCTTATAATAAAATCAGCAACTATTTTTTGTTCACTATTTTTCTTTTTATAAAAACAACTAAAAATAAGTTGAGGCAAAAAACCATAAAAAACAATATCATATTTTTTTCTTTTTTTCATAATCAGCTTAATGTTAACTTCTATAATTCTTATGTAATAGTTTTTTCTTTTTGAAAACAGTATTTCGACATCTGAATATTGTTTTTTTAGCATTCTAATAATCTGAGCGTTTCTTATGTAATCAATATTTTTAGTTGTAACATATAAAACTTTTTTATTTTCCATTATTGTTATAGTTTTCCTTTTTTAAATAATACTGTATTCTTTCTAATTGTTTTCTATTTGCTTGTATTGATATGCTCTGCATTGAGCTAACAGCAAAAATTATGGTAAAGGTTAAAAATGCATATGGTATAATAGAATTTACTCCACATATCAAAAAAAATGTAATAGTAATAACAAAAAAAATAATACTAGCTATTCCCCATATTCTTATAGGCTTGTATATAAACAATGATTTTATTACATTTGCTGATGATTTGTATATATATTGAAATTCATTTTTGAAAAGCCTTGATTCTCTAGTATTAGGAAATGATTCTATTTTTACATTTTCTATTTTTACTTTGTTGCTACCTGCCTGTATTATTGTCTCTAATGTATATGTAAACTGATTATATACATTCAATTTCAAAGCTTCTTCCCTTGAATATGCTCTAAATCCACTTGGTGCATCATTTACTTTAGTTTTTGAAACAAATCTAATAATTAAACTTCCCAATCTTTGTAGAAATCTTTTTAATGGAGAGAACTTTTCTATTTGTCTTTCTCCTATAACAATATCTGCTTTCCCCTCTATTATAGGTTTGACTAATTTTTTTACATCTTTTCCTGAATATTGATGATCTCCGTCTATATTAACTATTATATCAGCTCCATTCTTCAGAGCATGATCAATTCCAGTAGTAAATGTATTCGCTAATCCCTTATTAGGAAAAACATTTATTATATGATGGATTCCTTTTCTCTCAGCTATCTTTTTAGTTTTATCAGTGCTTCCATCATTTATTACCATATATTCTATTATATCTATTCCCTCGATTTTCTTTGGCAATTCATCTATAACCTTTGCTAAATTTTCTTCTTCGTTATAACAAGGTATTTGAATTATCAGCTTCATATTCTCTCCTTTACATGTATAACATCAATTGCATTGCACCTGCATAAACTATTGTTCCAAAAATAATTAAAACTCTTATAATACTATTATTTGATTCTTTATCTATTATTCTGCATAGTAAATACACAAATGAAGGCATGGCACATAAATAATATCTTGAATGGTATCCTCCTAAATATCCACTTACAGTTTTAAATTCAATAAACTGTCTAAAAAACTGTATAATTATAGCGATATATACTCCAATACAAACAGATAGATTTGCAATATCTATTTTGCTTTTTCTAATTTTTTCTACTACTAGGTAAATAATTGGTAGTATAAACATACTTAAGCTAACTAGACTTTTTATTAAGCTATGTTTTGGAAATAATTCTCCATAATTATATCCAGCCCAATAATTTACAAAATTATTCCAATACATTTTTGAATACATTTTTAAAGTATACGCTGGTTTATATATAGTGTCATTATAAAATGATGTTTTTTTGTAGTATTCAGGATTAATTACTGGAATCCCCGGATATATTGTTCCATATCTTTTTATTACTGTCAAATAATATAATGCTATGCATAAATATATTGGAATTGTAATAGCAAATTCCTTACATATTATAAATTTTAGATTTTTCTCTTTGATGATTAGGTATATCACTACAATAAGAAGTGCAACAACTATGAACACTCCTGTAGTAATCTTATTCAACATGCAAATGAAAGTCCCTATTGACAATAAGAAATATGTTAAATAATCTCTCTTTTCTTTCACAATATTGCTTAATCCACATATAAAAATACTAAGTCCTAAAAGTGATAATACATCATTAGATACTGCTCCTGAAACATATGGCAATAATGGTATATTTACCAGTATAATCGAAAATGCAAAATTAGCTTTTATACTCTTTAGGTTTTTAAATGCTAATGCAAATACTATTATTAAGGCTATATTGCTAATTACTTGAGATATATTTCTTAATGCTTTTAGATTATACGTTATAATTTCGTCTTTCACTTTAACTAAGTTAAAAATATTCATAATATGATAATATAAAGGAGGATGTCCAAGGTGATTCGTAGAATCTTCAAAAAAATTTGTTTCTATATGTGATAAATCATCAAGATTTGGTTTGTTTTCCTCCCTCATTAACATTTTATATTCCTTTAGATGTATCTTATATTTTTCTGTTTCTTTCATATCCTCAAATCTTGGAATTATTTTTCCTGTTTGTTTTAAATATGCTATATAAGCAACATGTGACAATTCATCTGGAAATTCTTGTATATATTTTTGGTATTGCTCAATATGAATATTAAATATTACTAAGGCAACCAAATATATAATTATTATACAGACTGTTCTTTTAGAAATCTTTTTCTTCAAAATTTGTTCTCCTTTAATATATCTCAACTCTTATATTCTCATTTTTACCTTTTTCAATCTTTATACATAGTTTCTCTTCATCTTTGTTTTCTACGTTATATTTAAAGTCTTTGTTTTTGGTTAAATCAGTTAAATCATTATTAATAGGTTTCTTAGGTAATACTATCCAATGATAATTAGAATTTACTATATCCATTTTTAGTGTTTCTTCTTGATATGTTCCGTCTTCTTGTAAAACTTCTTTCGTAAGTACAGCTGTTTTGTTGTCATTTTGTAATTTTATTACAGTATTTTTTGAAATATTAAACATATCATAAATATCTTGTTCTTTTCGTAAATTTATGTTGTCATCAATTGTAACTCTATTGTGTTTTTTATCTAAAACTATCTTTCTAATTATAGTATTACTATCATTTTCATTATAACTATAAGCATTAGAAATATCCAAAGAAACACTTGAATTAGCACTATTACTATTAAAATCTATTATTTTACAACTCGCATCTGTTCTTTGATTCTCAGCATTTAGATTAACTGTAGAATGGCTTTCTGTCCTTTTTTTATAGTAAGTCCACCTTGTATAAGCTTTATCCCAGTATTTATATACATTATAATACTCTTTTCCTAAATCATCAATCCATCTGCTGCCCTTAGCATCTAATACAAAAGATCCTTCATCTAAGTCTGAATGATTTGTTTTAGAATTATTTCCAACTTTAGTAGCAATATAGAATCCCTTTTTATCTATAATACTGCTTTGTAGTATTGCTGTTTCAGTTCCATCATATCTTTTATCATTTATACTATTCAGAATTCTTTCTTTTTCTTCTTGTTCTATTTTATCTAGTGAAAAATCATAATTCTGCCATAACAGTTGATATACATTCTGTGCATCAAAATAGTTCTCTTGATACCAATTTATAATTTGTGCTAGTTTTTCATCTTTATAGTATTTATTAGCTAGCCACGTTGAGCATGCTGTGTTTACTATTATATCATCTGCATCACCATAATTAAACATTTTGCATTGAGGTAAGTAATTGGATGATTTTCCAGTCATATATACTGGATATAAGATTGTATTTTTAAAGATATCATCTTTTATTAATCCAAATGTACCATTATAGTTTATGTTTGCAGTTGCTAAGAAATTTGTAAGATATGAACACCCATATTCCCAGTATGTAATTCCTTCTTCATATGCTCCATCTTGCATTTCTTCATATGATAATGGTATTGTATCAATTGCTCTTTTTACTATGGCGTCACAAAGTTTATTAATCGTTATTCTATATTTATTATCATTTATTGCTTCTCTGTTTATTTTTAGATACTGAGTTTGAAAGCTAAAATCTGTGTTTTTTTCAGAAACTTCAATTTCTTTATTAAGATTCTGTAATGCTATTGCACCAATAGCCAAGGAACTGTTGCATACTTGATTCCAATTATCTTTTTTGTAAACAAATTTTCCTATATTCTCTGTTGAAATCCCTGGAAGTAATCCTTTATTAATTATTGCATTTTCAATTAATTCTCTTTCTTCTGGTGTTAAATAGTCGTAAAACCAATTGTATCCAAGGGAAACACTATATGTCATTTCTGCTGTATCTAAAAAATGCTCTGGATGCCAATCCTTAAAACAAGAAACATTTTTCAGTTCCTCTACTGCTCGATCAATATATTTAGAGTTTTTTGTTTCATTATCTATTTCATTAACCTTTGTAACAAACCCAAGTATTTCAATGGTTTCTTTGCATTTTCTTGATACCTCAATCATTCTATTGCCTTCATCAATCTCATATCTGCATAATGGTTCATTTACTATTTCATCTGCTCTACTTTTTATCTTTCCATAACTTTTTATCACTTTTTCATTGTTATTTACATCTATTTCTTTTTTTATTCTTAGGAAATCATCTTTATTTGCAATAATACTTACATTTTGTTTTTGAATATCATAATTAGCACTAAATTCGAAAAACAAACTTAGTGCTAATATTATTGATATTATTATGATACATATAATAAGTATTCTTTTTTTCATACTAAACTTCCATTTTTTATAATAAACATTTTTTATATTGCAATAACTTATGATGAAAGTGCTTGTTTTAAAGATTAAAAATTCTATCACTCTGGTAAATAGTTAAATATCGCTTGGCTATCAACATACCATCCAAAATGTCTAGTATGACTGTAATTCCACACATCTTCCCATCCATCTGGTAATTCACTTCTCTTAAAATTAATATTCACCACTTGAGAATCAGTCCACCCTTCGAATACCCACTCTTGCATTGTGGTTACACTATTTGGAATTGTTATTTCACTAATACTATTACAGTATGCAAAAGCACTATAGCCAATGCCTTCAACTTTCTCAGGAATGATTAGTTCTTCAATTTTTTTGCAATCCCAAAAAGCCTGACCTTCTATCATTCTTAAGTTGTCTGGGAGCTCCACGTTTTTTAAATTCTCACAATAAATAAATGCTCTATGGCGTATTACTTCAACTGATTTAGGAATCTCTATTGTTTCTAAATTACTGCATCTATTAAACATTCCTTCACTAATCTCCTTCAGACTACTAGGTAGATTAACTTCTGTTAAAGAGCTACAACCGCTAAATGAATATCTTCCTATCTCCCTAACATTTTCTTTTATATCAATACTTTTTAGTTTATTACACCCTGAAAATACTTCTTGCCCAATTGTTTCTATCGTATTAGGTATCTCTATATCTTCTATTGATAAACACCATAATGCTCCTAACCCCAGTCCATTAACTTTGTATGTTCTATTGTTTTCTTTTATAAAAACTGGTATATCGTATTCTAAATGTCCTTCTATTATTTCTCCACTATATGCATTACCTGCTGCTCCACCATAATCTTGATCTTCATATCCTTCTATGATGCATGTATCTTCACCTGTTATAATATATCTCCATACACTTATAGGTATAATATTACCATCTTCATCTATCATGCAATCTTCACTTTGCTTCTCAACTTTTGTCTTTAATGAGGCTAAGCTTGGTGCTGATTTTGTTAATTTTCCATCATATATTTCTGATACTCTTATCTGATATTTTCCATCCTTGGTTGTCAAAATTTTATCTAATACTGATTCCTCATCATTATCTGATAAAGTTCCTTCCGTGTGGTAATCACTTGATGTTAATATATCAATTAGTTCTTGTTCTGATAAACTTCCGCCATTCTTTACCCTTACTTTCATAATATCTAGTTGTGCTACTTCTATTACATCTGTCTTATCCGCAATCTCTTTTGCTGTTTTACTCTTGCCTATTATTCCATTATTACTTGCTAAACGAATCGATATTCCAGCTAAAATTAATAAAACTATTATTGTTACCACTAAAGAAACTAATGTTATTCCTGAGTTTCTCTTTTCTAATTTCATTTGTGCCTCCTGATTATAATTCTAATATATTAGTCAAAATAATTTATCAATAAATTATTAAAAAATCAAGTTTTTTATTGTCTATTTATGCTTATACTAAAAGTAACAGTAGAAACTATTAAACTAGTCTTTTTCTTGCATTACCTTATAATTCTAATTTTTGCATTACTCTGGTAAATAATTGATTGTTGCGTAGCAGTTATTGTTCCAATTTTTAAATGATTGATTTCCAGCATTTCCACTTTGCCACCCAGAAGGTATTTCACTTTGTTTTAAATTAATATTAATTGTTTGTTGGTTAGTCCAACCTGAAAACACAGAACCTCCCATTGTTTGAACACTTGATGGAATTGTTATGCTATTTATTCCTAATCCAACAAAAGTTTCATATCCTATTTCCTCTATGCCATCTGGAAGGATTAAAGAATTAATAGCAGCACATCCTTTAAATGGTGAATAACCAAGAATTTTTAATGACGATGGTAAATCAATAGATTCTAATTGGCTACAATCACTAAAACAAAACCCATCTAGTTCGATCAATCCCTCTGATAAAGATACAGATTTAAGAGCTACACATTCAGAAAATGCAGAAAAACCAATTTTGGTTACTCTTGATGGTATTGTAATACTTTTTAGTCCAGTTTTTTGAAATGATTGTTCTTTAATCTCAGTCAATCCTTCGTTTAGTTCTACATTTTCCAGTAAAGTACATCCGTAAAATGCAAATTCTCCAATAGTTTCGAAGTTTTTTAAGTCCAAATTCTTTAATTTTGCACATTGATAAAAAGCTGCAGTTCCGATGTATTTAACACTATTTGGTATTTCTATTTCTTCTAAATTACTACAACCTGAAAACATATAATTAGATATTGTATCTATATTATTCTCCAAAACTATTTTTTTAAAACCACTACCATACATAAATGTAGCATCCATTGTTTTGACAGTACTTGGTATTGTTATTTCACTTATGTTATTATTGAAAGTACTAGTTCCGAAGTTTTTCAACATGTGAAGGAATACTTATTTCACTAAATGGTAAAAAAGAAAAACAATAATCTCCCCATTCATTTACTAAATAGCTTTTATCTTCTATCCAAATATATACTGGAATTTTGTATTCAGTATTGTCAAATTCTCCAGTTAGATAATTATATCTTCCATATCCATATAGTAAAGCATCTTGTCCTGGTCCACCGTACATTTCTTCTTCTCCAAATATCTTGCAAGTATCTTCTCCTGTTATTTGATATCTCCATACACTTATTGGCATGATATTTCCTTCTTCATCTATCATACAGTCTTCACTCTGTTTCTCTATTTTTGTTTTAAGTTGAGATAGACTTAAAGCTGTTTTTGCAAATGATCCATTATATATATCAGATACTTTAATTTGATATTTACCATCTTTAGTTGTTAGTATCTTATCTAATACTGACTCTTCACCATTATCTGATAGTGTTCCTTTTGTATTATAATCATCTGATGTTAGTATTTCTATCAAATCTTCTTCTGATATTTCTCCTCTTTTTTCAGCTTGTCTTCCCATAATATCAATTTGCGCTGTTTCTATTATTTGAGCCTTTTCTGTATATTCTCTTGATGTTTTTGCCTTATCTAATAATGAATTATTTCCTGCAACTATGTTTATTGTTACTCCTGCTAGTATTAATAATACAATAATAGTAACAACTAGTGCAATTAGGGTTATTCCTAAATTATTCTTTTCTTTTTTCATTAGTTCCTCCTTTGTTTTAAACTTATTTGCATTTTACTAACAATTGATTTATTTTCAAAGTAGTATATGTTATTAAAGGTAATTATAAAATTTCATATTAATAATATCATACATCAATTACTAAAAACAATATTTTGTTCTTTTCTGTAATAAAAAAGTAATAATGTTGTAATACTATTATACTATTTCTTTGAAGCTTTAGTAGTGATTCATAAGATAAAAACAAGGTCTCGAATTGACCTTGTTTTTATCTATCCATTATATGTTTTTCTTTTCTTTTTGATAATTGACTTAATACTTCACTTCTTGTTTGTCTTCCAAATCTCTCTAGCCAGCTCATAGTAATATTCGATGCAGTTCTCATTATTGAATACATTTGTTGAACAATATCTTCTGGAACTTTATCTTTTATTCTATCATGAAACATTTGATAGCTTGCCTGTGAAATCTTTTCTGATACATCTGCATATTGAATAGCAAATTTAAAAGCATCTAAGTTACTATCTATTAGATTTCTATAATTACCGTTTAAGTCTCCATATGGGCCTATTGGATTTCCTCCCATACCTGAAAGCTCTATTAATATGTCTCTTGGATATTTTATTCTAAATATATCATTAGAACTTGTTGCTCTTCCATTACCTTTACCAGTTAGTATTCTATATCTAGAATTCTCTTTGTCTTGTGCATTTTTATATGTTCTTCTTGAATAGAAATTAGAGAAAACAAAATTATCAAGAGTTCTAGTCCATATTTCATTAGAAGAAATGTCTATATTATCAGGCACATTCATTGGTCTTTGGTATAAGACTCCTCCTGTCCCATGGTAATTAAAATATGAGTGTAAAGTTCCTTTTTCAGATAATTCTATCAATAAGTCTGATATCGCCTTAATCTCAGGCTCAAGCTTAAATCCACTTTCTGGATCATAGCCACAATTTATTGGTCCTGGGTGAATTGAGTTAATATTACTGTATCTTAAATTGTTTTTAAATACTTGTCCATCTTTTCCTAGTTCTCCACTCATTATCCTAGCTACAACATCATTATATTCACAGTTTGCTTGAGGATCTATACCATTTGCATTTGCACTCCATATTTGAAGTATTCCTTTAGGTATGTCTGGATATTTTTCTAATATTTCTTTAACTCTTTGTCTGATCCCAGCATATTTTTCAGGTATACATGTATAATCTACTTCTTGGAACATTTGTTGAAAGCTTTTTAATTTTTCTGGATTTCTGTCAGGTAAAGTTGCTTCAATTTCTTGTTTTAGCCTATCTATTTCATCATTATTTTCTTGTCTTTCCGCTTCCTCTAGTTCCTTTTTAAGCTCTGCATTTCTTTTATTTCTTTTTATAGCTTCAGCATCATCATTCCTATATCTTAAATAATAATCTTTGCAAAGCTTTTCCGCTTCTTCAGATGACATTTCTCTTGGAATAATTTGTCTTATTGCAGAAGTAGATATTAAATAGCCCTCTGGATTTAGCATAGGAATAAAATGAATTCTATATTTATTTAAGTCAATTCCTTCGCTATATTCTTGATTTGATAGTTGCTCCATTAGATGTAGAACAAAGTCAGTAGATATTATTTCACATCCATGTGTTGCTCCAGTAATTACAATTTCCTTTTTTCCATTTCCTAATGTATAATGATGAATTGGTAATCCAAAAGTAGTCTCTCCTAAATCCTCCTCTTTCTTTATTACCCCTAGCCCTATTATTTCTTTTAATCTATCTTCAACTTGCTCATAGTCTAAAATAATATTTTTATTATCTTTACTATTCATTTTTTCTCCTTATTATTAATCACTTTATCTATTATATCATAAAAGTGCTTAATAATAAAGGTTCTTCTAATCCAAACTCATTATTTCTAAATCTTTTAATGCAGGATCATAAATATTTTTTCCTGTGAAATCAAATCTTGATCCATGACATGGACAATCCCACGTTTTGTCTACATTATTCCAAGTAAGTAGACAACCTAAATGAGTACAAGTTGGATTTACCGCAAATATGTCTCCTTGTATGCTTTTGTAAATTCCTACACTTTTTCCATCTATTTTTATAATTCCACCATTGTCTTTTTTTATTGCTGATAAGTCTTCTTTTGGTATCTTAATTCTATTATTAATATAAGAGTTCACGACTTGTTTCGCCATATTAGTAACTTCTTCTTTATTTTTAATCGGCTCTATTCTAGTAGAGTCATATATTTCTGCATATTTGTTAATATTTCCTATTATGCTATCTGTTATTATGTTTCCAGCAATATTTGATGCTGTCATTCCCCATTTATTAAAACCTGTGGCTACATACATATTAGTTTTAAAAAAAGAAAACTCTCCAATATACGGAATTTTATCAAGTGTTATGCAATCTTTAGTATTCCATCTATATAATGTTTTTGCTTTTGGAAAAAGTTTATTAATTTGGTTTTCTAGAAATCTATATCCATAATTTTCATCACTATCAGGAGAAAAACCTGTTTTATGATTACCTCCTGCCACAATCAATAACTTTTTGTTTCCATATTTTGCTGTTCTAAATGAAAGAGTTGGTTCATTCGAACTAATATACATTCCAGTTATAGTATTATTCTCTAATTCAATAGCAATTGAGTATGATGTTACTTGATACATTTTTGAAAAATACAATCCAGGAAAATTTATAAATGGATAGTGTGATGCTAATACAACATATTTTGATTTTATTGTATTTTTATTCACACAGGTAATATATCCATCACTTTCTCTTTTTACATCAGTTACTAATGAATCTGTAAAAATCATTCCATTATATTTTTCAATAGCTTTTACTAATCCAAACATATACTTTCTTGGATGAAATTGTGACTGGTTTTCAAGTTTGATTCCAGCTGTTATTTTGAAAGGCAATTCACTTTCTGTTATAAATTTCGCGGGTTTTTCTTTAGTAAGTTTATTCTCTAGCATATTTATTGCATCAACTTCTTTTTCAATTTTTAGAATTTCCTCTACATCTGTAGTATATACATAGTTTGGTACATATTCAAAATCACAATCAATTTTCTCGTCTTCAATTATTTGCTTTATATTTGAAATTGCTTGTTTATTTGATTCATAATATTTAAGTGCAAAGTCTTCACCAAATTCATTTATTAGATAGTCATATATTAAATTATGCTGTAAAGTTATTTTAGCAGTTGTATTTCCTGACGTAGCAGCTCCAATTTCACTTTTCTTGTCTACTATTAATACTTTTATTCCTTTTTTTGATAAATAATACCCTATACTTAATCCTGCCATTCCAGCGCCTATTATACATACATCTACATTATAGTTTTGGGTTATTATTTTACTTTTTCCATTATCTTTTGTTGATTCAATCCAAAATGAACTCATAATAATCATCACGTCCTTTCACTATGTATTGTATACAGATTAATGATAATTATTATGCATACTTATCTATATGTTTTATTTTTACTTAAATTCACAGCTTATGGTAGTCATATTATGATAGTCATATAAAGTATCATAAGCTGTGAATCGCAATATAGTTTCCATAATCTTCTGATTTTATGTTGACTTTTTTGTCTATATATGGTATAATAATATCACGCTAAGTTGTTGAAAGCCATGAGACAACTTGGGAAGACATCTTAGAGAAAGGAAATATCATGGCTGAGAAGTACGAGCAGAACCTGTCCATCATCAACTCCAGCAACGTCCGCGGAGCAACCAAGCTCCCTGTCCTGACCATCGGCCTTGGCCGAGTCGGAGACCTCAAGGACGTTGCCGGAGTGATCTGGCACGACGAGGACGGAAACGTGGTGGTCTCCACCAAGGAGAACCCCACGGGCATCGTCTATAACCAGGATCTAACCCTGGTTGTCCGAGTAATCGGAGGCAAGGTGCTCATAGGTGGACAGTACGATATGTACTGCCCCGCTTCCAACAAGATTGATGGGTTGCTTAGCAACCCCGTCAACCTGGAAGACGAGCTCACCGCTGAGCAGCTTGCTGAGCTTCAGCCTCTCTTTGAGGCTACGACATCTGTCGTGCCCAGCATGGCCCCTTCGGTTCCCAACCGAAAGGTTGTAGTCATCACCCAGGATCTTCTCTGTGGTGATGACCACCTGCCCTGCCAGCTCCCTTTGAGCTGGACCGACGGTGTACCTAGCTATACCGATCTCTACGATGGAGACGTATTCCTCGTAGAGGACGAGGAGTCCGGCAAGGGCTACCGTATCGGTGCCCAAGAGTTTGCCGAGACGCACGTGCTCGACTAGACTTGACCGGCAGCAGGTTCTGCCAGGAGGAGCCCCACACCTGTGGGGCTCCTTCCTTTTTTCTATTTTAGATTTATAATGTTTTGTTCTTTATATTTCATTTTCTTGTCCATCGCTATTAATGTTTATATCTGGTAAAACTTGAATTATTCCTTCATCCTTACTATTTTGTAAGTTCCTTTCATTTAATCTTTGTATAAAGTTTCTTGTATCCTCTCTATCTAATAGCTCTATTCCAGAAATATAAATTCTATCTCCATCCTTGTCATATACAGCAACTCCAAATCTTCCTCTTTCTTCTGTTGATTCGAGCAATTTCATCAGTACTTCATTTTGCTCGTCAGTAATATTACTAGGCATGTATAAATGACATTGTTCAGATTCTATAACTAAAGTTATTGCTGACAATTGCTTAGCACATTCAATAGAACGTTGCCAAGCCGTAGTACAATCATCTGGGAATTCTATATCATCTTCATAGATTTCTTCAACCTTGCTCTCATGACTTTCTTGATTTCCAACAACCAGTTTTCTTGTACTTCCGTCTCTTTTGATGCTTCTAATTTCTCTATTTGCACTATCTGGAAATATACTAGATAGTATTCTTGATGTAGGACCACCTGAAGTGACTAAACCTGAGACAACAATTGGTTCTTTTTCCATCATTTCTAATTCGTCTAAACTTACATTTGTTAAATCTGACAATTTTTCTATTTTAATAACTTTGTCAACTTTTGATAAATACTCTAATTTTTCTCTCAAATCATCATCAATAGAATCTATATCTAATAATTCTCTATATAATTCTGTGCTATAATAATTCGATATAAAAGAAATAGTAGACACAAAATTCATGTTTGATTTTTTTTCAATTATCTCTACTTCTTTATTGAACTCCTTATCTTCCATTATTCTTTTTATGTAAAATCTCATAGGTTGCATTGCAATTCTTGGACTAACTCCCATTTTATTTCTTTTTTCAAGAATATAATGAAGAGCAACTAATAATGATTGATCTTCATCTCCAGTTATACTACCTATATATTTACCATATAAAGATTTTAACATCTCAAATTCATATTCATTAGCTTGAGCATTATAATAACAAATTAAGTGTGCATAATCTTGAGGTAAATTTTTAAAGAAATCTTCATATTCTCCCATCTTACTTGCTACAAACTCTTCATCTTCAAGTATTCTTTGCTTAACTAGTGGTAAACTTGACACCTTATGCCAAATCACAATTGCATCATCAGGATACTCCCTTATGTATTTTATTAATAATTCTTGCATTTCTTCATTTTCAGAAACTAATTTTGAAAACTCTTCCTCATTGTCTCTAATGCATCTTAATAACAAATCTGGAACTACTTGTCTACAGAAAAAATTATTAATGTCTGCCTCTTCATTGTCTTTTAAATCAATTGCCATCAAGCAAAACTTAAATTTTGTATCTGAATCCAATCTTGAACTAGAAAAAATCTCAGAAATCCAATCATATTTTCGAAAATCAAAATCCTTAGATATCATTTTAATTATTTCAATTATCTTCTTTTCATCATTTTCCTCAATTGCAGTAATAATTTTTTCTATTATTTCTTCTTCATTTTCCATTTTATGCCCCCAATATTTATATTTATAAAACAGTTTTTCAGCTATTTATAATTATCTTTTCATTTTTTTTAGTTCTTTTTTCTGTTCATCAGATATTCTATATGATTCACACATCTTTTGTAAAGTTTTGTTATATGTAAATGTATCCAAATTATTTTTTCCTTTTAAATATCTCATAGCTTTATCATTAAATTTAATTCCTACTTCGGCCATAGTCCAGGCAACAGCCATTTTTGCATAGTATCCTTCATTACTAACTTTGTCTAGTTTTTCTATTACACTATCAATATATTCATCTATTATAAAATTATCTAACATCATTATTACAGCAAATCGAACTTCATATTGATTTTCAGATTCTAAATATTCTTGTATGAATTTCCACAATTTATTAAGTTCGTTTTTCTTAATTTTTATTGTTGGACAAAAAGAATCGTTTATTGCCCAACTTGTAATATTAGGTATAAATTCTTTAATAAGCTTTAGTTTTTCATCTAACCCTATTTTTGCATATGCAATAACTAATCCTTCTAATAGGACTTCTTCAAAATATCTATCTGAAATATTTTTTGTTTCACTTAGATAAAGCTCCCAATTATCTTTTGAAATCCTTTTTGCTATTTTTCTTATATCTCCAACCCTAATTCCCAGTATACTATTTTCATCAATTGTAGGATTTAATTTTACACTTAGTTTTGCAATGCTTTCTTCTGAATATGAAATCAATTCTTTCCTAACCAATTCAAAATATTTATCCATTATTTCGCTCCTCTTTTTATTTGTTTATGCATAAAAATCATATATATGCAATATATATTAATTATCCTATATAGTCAAGAAATAACATATCATTTTGCTAAAAACAGTCAACTATTTTTGATTATATTCTACCATATATAAAGAAAGTAAGATTGATTCATATCTAATTAAAGCAAAAAAGAAAGTAGCCCAATGATACTTTCTTTTTTATGAGTTAATATATATCTTTAAGTTGATTGATGCTTTTTATTATTTCATTGACAATTTAACTTTTTGTCTTTCTTGGTCAATGTCTATTACTTTAACTTTCACAACATCACCTATAGAAACTATTTCAGATGGGTTCCTTACATATTTATCACTCATTTCTGAAATATGAACTAGTCCATCATGTTTTACACCAACATCTACAAAAGCACCAAAATCAGTAATATTTCTTACAGTTCCAGTTAATTCTTGACCTATTTGTAAGTCTTCAAACTTAAGAACATCTGATCTAAACACAGGTTTAGGCATTTCATCACGCACATCTCTACCTGGTTTTGAAAGTTCCTTTATTATGTCTTCTAGAGTAATATCTCCTATTTCTAATTCTTGTGCTGTTTTCTTAACATCAAGCTTTGCTAAATCATTACGCATGTTTACTATCTTTTCTTTATCTAATAAGTCCTCTTTTTTATATCCTAACTTATTAATTAGCTTTTCAGTAGCATCATAGCTTTCTGGGTGAACAGCAGTTATTTCTAATGGATTCTTTCCTTCTGGCACCCTCATAAATCCAGAACATTGTTCAAAAGCAACCTTTCCTAATTTAGGAACTTTTAGTAATTGTTTTCTCTCAGTAAACTTTCCATTTTCTTCTCTATATTTAACTATATTTTTAGCTATTCCAGAGTTAATTCCTGATACATAAGAAAGTAAAGATGGTGTTGCTGTATTAACATCTACCCCAACCTCATTAACCGCATCTTCTACAACATTTGTTAAACTCTCCGATAATTTCTTTTGGTTAACATCATGTTGATACTGACCTATTCCAATAGCCTTTGGATCTATCTTAACAAATTCAGCAAGAGGATCCTGTAATCTTCTAGCTATTGAAATTGCTCCTCTTATTGATACATTCAAATCTGGATATTCCTCTGTAGCTAGTTTTGAAGCAGAATAAACAGATGCTCCAGCTTCACTAACTATAACATAATAAATCTCTTTTCCTTTTTTCTCTTTATATTCTTTTATTGTATCAGATACAAATTGCTCTGATTCCCTAGATGCTGTTCCATTTCCAATTGCAACCATATCTATATTGTATTCATCAAACATTTTGAATAGTGTTTTTTTAGAACCTTCAATATCATTTTGTGGTTCTGTAGGATATATGACACCTGTTCCCAAAACTTTTCCAGTTTCATCTATTGTAGCTAATTTACAACCTGTCCTATATGCAGGATCAAATCCTAAAACTGTTAATCCTTTTAGCGGAGCACCTAATAATAATTGTTTAGCATTCTTGCCAAATACCTTTATAGCTTTTTCATCAGCTTTTTCAGTCAAATCATTTCTTATTTCTCTATCAACAGATGGTTCAATTAGTCTCTTCCATCCATCTTTAATTGCCTGGAATAGTAAATCTTCTCTTGAAATGTAAGAGCTAATCTCATCAACTTTCATATCCATATTTAGATTGTTTGTGTACTTATAATCTTTTATTGTCTTTTTAGCTAAATTATATAGTATCTTCTCTTCTGGTTTAGTTATTTTAACTTTTAAAAACTCTTCTTTTTCTCCTCTATTAATAGCAAGAATTCTATGACTAGGTATTGTAGATATTTTCTCCCCAAATGAATAATACATATTATATGTACTTTTCTCCTCTGGGTTTGTTGCAGTTGTTTCTACTATACCTTCTCTATAATATATTTTCTTTATCATTCTTCTAAATTCTGTATCATCTGAGATTTGCTCTGCTATTATATCTTTAGCTCCACTAAGTGCATCTTCAGGTGTCTCAACTTTTAGAGCATCTTCTACTTCTTCAATTTTTATATATTTTTTTGCCTCTTCATATATCGGTACATCATTAGATTGTTCCAGAATATTATTTGCTAACTCTTCTAATCCTTTTGCTTTAGCAGTAGTTCCTCTCGTTTTTTTCTTTTGCTTATATGGTCTATATATATCTTCAACTTCTGCTAGAGTTTCTGCTTTTTCTAATTCTGCAACTATTTCTTCAGTGAGTTTTCCTTGATTTTCAATTGAATTTTTAACCTCTTCTTTTCTCTTTTCAAGATTTCTTAAATATGTTAGTCTGTCATTCAAATCACGAAGAGTTTCATCGCTTAAATTACCAGTAACTTCCTTTCTATATCTTGCGATAAAAGGAATTGTATTTCCTTCATCAATCAATTCAACAGTTTTTTCAACTTGATTTTCTCTTATGTTTAATTCTGTAGCTATTTTACCAATAATATTCATACGTTTCTCCTTCTCTGTTTTTACAACATTTGAATTATAGCACACTCAAAAATATTAATCAAGAACAATATATACAATTAGTGCAATTAGGGACGCCCCTTTTCTGCACAAATGTGCAGAAAAGGGGCGTCCCCAATTGCATTGACTACAGCACCTGTACAATGTAGACAGTGTTGTCTGTAACTACCTTGTACGTGGAAGGTCCAAGGATTTCCACGTAGCGTGCTGGAGTGCTCCAATACACGCTCGGAATTATCCTTGTCACTCCCTTGTAGTCCTTCAATCGTTCCATCCTCTCTACCCGAAGCTTATCGCCGATTTTGGGAACGGTCTCCACAAACCCCAAGAATGTTGCTACAGGCTCAAACCACGTGGAGTCAAATTCTCCCTCCACATCTTCAAGCACAAGACTGGTTCCCCACTCGTGAGCCTTAACATCAATGAGCTTATAGATTTGACCCTTTGTCAGTACACTCGGGTCAGAGCAAACACTGTAGATTCCACAAGCTCCCTTGTACCTGATGTAAGTGCTGTTGTTCATGTCACCCTCCGATAGTCGTCAATGTCTTCTTTGAGTAAAACGATTTTTCTCTTTTAGCAGTTGCTAAATATCCAGCACCTGCACAATGTAACAGGTATTGGCAGTAATCATCTGGTAAGTGTTGCTTCCCAGATAATCAACCACCCTTACATGTGTGGTAAGTTGCTTCCGTGGAAATGTAGCCATTTCCCCATTAGCTTTCTTCAATACCTCAAAACGTGTAAGATACAAACGGTATCCCAGACGGGGAGTTTCCTTCGAGAATGCAAAGAAGGTTGGAAGCTGGTCAAACCAGATTGAATTAAACCTACCTTCTATTCCTTCAAGAATAACCTTTGTATCAAACCTGTCAACACAGATTTTGCTTACCTTGTAGATTTGCCCTTTTACCAGAGTCTTGGGGTCAGAATAGCTGTAATAGCCATCTTTTCCCCCATTGTACCTTACGTACATATTCATGTCGCCCTCCGACAGTCGTCAATGTCTTCGCTTGGTGTATTACCTAATGAGGACATTGGATTAATAGGTAATTATATTATATCACATTTTATGTAAATCTGCAATACTATTAATATTTATATTTATTATTATATTAGCAATTTTGAACTAGTTCTTCATGTAACTAGTTAAAGGGGTGTCCCTTTTTGCACAAATGTGCAGAAAAAGGACGTCCCTAATTGCATAATTGCACATTAATTACAGATATATGTTACTATACTATGCTTTTCTATATTGTCTTTTATCATGTTGTCTCCAATTCTTATGTTTATTCTTTTTTTATCTTTACTTTGATTTAGTACAGTTATATATGTCTTTTCATTTTGAATAGCTACAACTTCCAGTTCTTCATTTCTGCTGTATGAACTTGTTTTTAATACTGTTCCTTTATTGGCTATTCCTATGTGCTTTAAATAATAGTAAATAGGGGTTTTTATGTAATCGTTTCCCCATTTGTTTAGAATTATAGGACTCTTACAATTATTGAATTTATGATTTGGTCCTCCATGATAATTTAATAATATGTTCCAATCTATAAAAACATTTAGTCCATTATTAATTCCATTTATTATTTCGTTTATGTAATATTCACTATCTTTTATCCATTTTCTAGGTTTATATCGAGAAAATCCACAACACATCTCTGTTTCAAATAATATAATTTTAGGATAATTCTTTCTTATTAAGTCCAGTTCTTCATAAAATCCTCCTGTATACCAATGAAATCCAACACCTATAATCTTGCTATTCTTTTCATAAAGTCTTTTAAATATATTATATAAATTGTCTTTATTGTGATCCCATAAAACTATTTTAGTGTTCTTTAATTTTGGTATTAGGTAATTATAAATAAAATCTTTCATTTCATTAATACTAAAGGTGCATGATTCCCATCTTTGATTGACAAATGGTTCATTTTGAATTGATAAATAATCAATCTTTATATTAGCAAATTCATAATCTTTTATGAAGTTTACTAAATAATTAGCATATTCACCATAAAATTGTTTTAGAAGCTTTCCTCCATATAATGATGAATTGTCTTTATATTTTTTTGGGGGACTCCATGGTGTGGCTAAGATTTTAATATCTTTTTTTTCTTTTATTCTATTAATTATTCTTATATTATCATCAAAATCTACTGTATAATCATCCACAGGCTTAGGCGAAAAGTCAGTTGATCCTATTGGTAGTCTCAAATAATTATAATTCAGCCCTTTATAATAATCATCTAGTAATTTATCCTGTTTTTCTAAGCTCAATTTATTAAAATTATATATTGTAGATCCTGTTAAAGCTCCACCTAGTCCCATCCACTTTTGATATGTTTCGTCTTTATGGATATTTATTATATTGTTTTCTTCATTTTTAATTTCAATAAATGGAATTTGTTCTTCGCAAAAAAACTTTCTGCGAAGAACATCTGTAGTTATCTTTTTTATTAACACTTTTTTCTCCTATTTTAATCACTTATATCATCATCTAGTATAACAACAAAGTCGAATTTTGTATATTTTTCTTTTAGTCTACTAATTATTTTTTCTTTAATCTCTTCAATATTTTCACACTCAAAATCAAATATCAAATCAAAGTATATCTTACTATTTTTTTCATCTACATAAAATCCATGTACTTGCTTAATATCTTTATACTCTTTCACTATTCTATTTAGTTCTCTTTTTATTTCGCTAAATTCACCATTTTCGTTTGCTGCATATATTCCAATTGTTGTTATTATGCCAAATTCATTATATATATCAATTGTAATTTTCTTAGTAAGTGCATGTATTTCTTTTGCAGTCATATCATCTCTAACTTGAATATGTACACCTGCAATACTTTTCGATGGTCCGTAATTGTGAAGTGATAAATCATATGCACCTTGAACTTCATCATAAGAGCATATTTTCTCTTTAAGCTTATCTGTTAATTCTTTATCTGCTCTTTCTCCTATCATAATGTTTAATGTTTCCTTAAGCATTTCTATTGCTGATTTAATAATAAAAATAGCAATTATTACACCTAAATATCCTTCTAAACTTAATTTCCAAATGTAATTAATAATACCTGCAACTAATGTTGAAAATGAAAGTATCGAATCCATAAAAGCATCTTCTCCAGATGCTACTAAGCTTTGAGAATTTACCTCTTTGCCTACTTTCTTAACATATCCTCCCAAAAAGAATTTCACTAGTACTGCTACAGCAATTATTAATAATGATGTAATCGAATAATCAATATCTCCAGGATTAATTATTTTTTCTACTGATTCTTTAAGTGCGGCTATTCCTGCTATTAAAACAATAAATGCAACAATAACAGAAGTAAAGTATTCAATTCTCCCATGTCCATATGGATGCTCTTTATCTGGTTTTTTATTTGCCAGTTTTGTTCCCACTATTGTTACAATAGATGATATCGCATCAGTCAAGTTATTCACTGCATCTAATATAATAGCAATAGAGTTTACTATTAGTCCAATTGTTGCTTTGAAAATTACTAAAACTATATTTACTATAATTCCTAAAATGCTTGTTTTAATTATCTTTTTATGTCTATCCATATTTATCTCCTTATTTATTATTTTCATAATTTAAGTTAAACCTAACAAATCTTCTACAGTCTACTTTTCCTTTTAAATATTTGCTTATTCTTGATCCTTCTATAATATCTTCTTTTTCAATTTTATTTAATTTCTTGATATAATATTCAAGTTTACATGCATTGGATTTTTCTTTTGTTTTCCACGTTGCTTCTAGCTTAACAGGTTTGTGTGACTTTGTGTATTTCGCAGCAATCTTAGCTTTTCCAAAATGAGCCTTCATTCTTTTTTCAATATCACTTGTATAACCTGTATATAATGAATTATCCTCACATCTAATCATATATGTATAATACATTGTTTTCTCCACCTATTTTTATGGTTATATAATAACATAATTTATTTTTATGTGCAATAATTCTATTAGTGTTAGCTATTACAATCTAATAATATTAAATATCCTTTAAAAGATCTATAGCTGATATTTTTCCAAATATAAAAAACTAAAGAAAATGCAAGATCCACGTTAAACTGTTCGTCCGCTCTAAGTTTTATGTAATAAAAATTAATAATATCGAGAATTAGTATAATAACTTTCTAATTATACCAAAAATGGTTTCTGCAAATGCAGAAACCATTTTTTACTTTAATTGAATAGTTTTATATAGACTATCTGTCACCATCATCTACATTGTCGTGCACAGGATGACTAGGTTCATCACCTTCGCCTCTAGTCATATCATCTTGAATTTCTTGCATAGCTTGATCAATTGCGTCTGAATAATCTACTGCCTCTTCTGGAGAAAGTTGAGAATCAATCTCACCTTCTTCTTCTCTATTTTTCATATCAGCTATTGCTTGTATTATTTCAGGATCATCTGAGAATACTAATTGTCTTCCATCTTCAAGAGTTATTCTTCCAATAATAAAAGCTTCTGTCTTGCTTAATGCTTTTTGTAATTCCTCTTGACTTGGGTGAGAAGATTGTAGCATAACTATTTGATCAATAAAACTGCAAATCCTACTATCAATTTCTCCATTTGCACTTGTGAAGACAACATCTTTATCACCTATTCCATTTGCATCTATATGTGTTGAACTAGGATTCTTAAAAGCTATTACATATACATATTCTCCATGGTCCAAGTTTAGTTGTCTAAGTACTATTTCATCGTTACTTATAGGTGTAAGAGATTCACTTCCTGGTAAAAAATTTGTATCAAATAATTCTTTTCTCCTTTCATAGTCTGCTTCTGATAATCTTTCTTTTACTACTTCTAACTGAAATCTAATTAATCTCTCTTTTAATTCTTCTACTTCTGATTCTGTTAAATCTTGTCTTTCTAAATTCTCAGATATACTTTTAAATTCTTCAAACTGCTCTTGCGAACTAAATCCAAGATTTTGAACCTCTTCTGGTGTTTTTTCCATTTGCTCCATTGGTGGTAGAGATCTTTGTTCAATTCCATCTGCAATATTCTTTATTCCTAATCCTAATGCTAGTCCAGCAGCTATTCCACATATTGCTAATACTAATCTTCTTCTCAAATTTGGTTTTTTTTCTATTTTTTTTCTAAACATCCTTTTAACTCTAAGTTCAAATAAGTATTCATTTATTATTTTGCTTAGTTTTTTTCCTTTATCTAAATATTTCATTTTTTTCTATCCTTTCTTTTTACTAAATTTTATTATTTTTTACTTCCTTAGTTATATTGCTAATGATTATGTAATTATAATTTTTTACATAATACTTTTTCTCCTTTCTTATACTGTTCCTCTCAAAAAAAGACCTACTTAATTTGTATCAAGCAAGTCTTTTTTCCACCAAAAAAGACTTACAGCATACATCTCAGTAAGTCTCATATTTAAAACAAAGCCAGACTCTATGTCGGTTGTTGACCTTGTTCCTATAAAAGGTAATTACTCCCTTACACTTTATATATTATAACATTTTTCATTTCTTATGTCAACTTTTTTTGTTATAAATTGTTAATTGTCTTTCTATATAACAAAATAAGAAGTGTAATCTTTACCACTTCTTATCTTGGTATTATATTATTTTATATAAATAGATGGTCGACCTGAAAACTTATTACTTGTGTATGATAATGCTCTATTCGTTGGTTTATAGTCTTTTTCAAAGTTACCGCCTCTACTAATTCGAGCATAATAGTATTTTCTATCATTTTTATCATACATTGTATCTGCTTCTAGAGTTGTTTCAAAGTTACATCCAAATAAGTCATATACATTTTTTATTATATCATCAGATTTCTTACCAGTTATTTGACTAGTATTTCGCCTGTCTCCTACTTGTTCATTAGCATCATCTCCCATCCATATATACATTGCATCATATTGGCATCCCCACATCATTGAACTTTGAACATTTTTATCAGTACTATTAAACATTTCTTTTTCTTTTTGATATAATCCATACCATTCAGGTGTATCATTTTTAGTTGCATCTGTTGTAGTCACATTAGGATTCGTATCTGCATTTTTAGATACAGGATTGCCATTCTCTATTCCAAGTTCATATCTAGCAACATAAAATCCTTTATATTTTGCAACCGATATACACATTTTTTTAAACTCTGCCTTTAACTCATCAATACTTACTTGGGTATCTTGTGCATTTAATAAATCTGGTTCTCTAAAATGGTGACTATTTTGAGCATTAACTTGTGCATTATTAAAGCCAAATGTTTGATTAGATAAGGATGCATTAAATCCTTCAGATATAGATAAAGCATACAGTTTTCCACATATATCAGTTGAGTTGTTATGATTTGTACATTGTAGCTCTGTTTTTTCGCTGTTAAATTCTAAATTGCAATTAGATGTTCCACTATGTTGTTTGCACATTGCCATATTGTTTATATTATCCACAGGAACCCATACAAATTCACTACCATCTATTGACACTACAACTCCAGTTTCTTTATTTCCAGTTATGTATGTCATTTCTTCTGTAAGTGGTACATCTCCTGTGATTACTCCTTTTATTCTGTTATTATTTTTTAAATAGTCATTTTTAATTTCTTTGTCAGTTAATTCCTTTATTCCATTATTCTTTAATGCATCTAATTCTTCTTCTGTTGATAATTTATGACCAGTTAATTCTAATATTTCTTTTTTTGATTCCTTCAATCTAGTTATATCGTTTTCTTCAGTATTTGCATATATTTCTGCTGCGTCCTTTGTTTTGTTAATTATATTATTATTGCCAAATATCATTTTTATTGATATTCCAGCTAATATCAATAAAACAATAATTGTAACTACTAATGCCACTAGTGTTATTCCCTTTTCTTTTTTACTAAGTCTTTTGTTTTTCATATCAACAATTTCTCCTTTATTATCATTTCTTATCCAAATTCCTTTTTCCTATTGTTTTAATGTAAAGTAACCTGGCTCTTCAGATCCTTTGTCAAGCCTAGCATATTCTTTATCTGTATGTGAAGAACTAAACCTCGTTCCGTTTCCTCCCACAAGAGAATTATTATATCTAAAAATGTATCCACTATCTCCATCAATACTCTCTGTAGAAAACTTATCACTAGCATAAATTGTTGTAAGTTTTGGACAATTATAAAACATAGCAGCCATGTATGTAACTTTGCTAGTATCAAAATTACTTATATCTATTACTTTAATATTTTTACAGACATTAAACATTTTATATACATCAGTAACTTTACTAGTATCAAAGCTACTTAAGTCTATTGATTCTAAATCATTACATCCATCAAACATCGTTCTTAAAGATTTGACATTTGGAGTTTCAAAATTTGTAATATCCAGTGTTCTTAAAACAGTACAATTTTTAAACATTCCATACATTGTTGTTACTCTTGACGTATTAAAACTGCTCAAATCTATTGATGTTAAACTTGAACACCCATAAAATATGTTATACATATTTGTTACTTTAGAAGTATCAAAAGCTTTTAAATCTAAATTTTCTATTTTAGAGCATCCTAAAAAAGTTGATCTCAATAGTTTAACTTTGCTTGTATTAAAATTTTTAAAAGTAATTGAGCTAACATTTGAGAAATATCTAAAAAAGTCATTCATATTTGGATTTGCATATATTGTTTTATCACTGTGTATTACAAGTCTATTAGTTGTATCCTCCAAATAAGCTTTTATTTCTCCAGGATTACTACTATTAGTACTAACATTCCAACTTTCTTTAACATTTGTTGGAATATCTGAGCTATCACCTGTAAAAAGTATTTCAGTAATTTCAGATTTGCAACTCCAGAAATATTGACTACTCGCTTTAACCATAATTGCCTCACCTTCATACTTGGCGTATAATGAATAGTCTTTTGCTATTATACTATTAAAATCAAATTCTTTCTCCTCATATGTTGGATTAGATTCAGTTCCACTTTCTTTCAAATAATACCATCCTATGAATTCGTGCCCTGCTTTAATAGGATTGTTTGGCTTTTCAGCTAGTTTTCCCGATCTTATTGATTGTGATTCAATTTCTGTTCCACCTGCTGAATCGAATTCAACTTTAAAATAATCATCGGCCTTTCCTATCCCAAGTTTAATTAGCCATCCTTCTTCTTCTGTAGTTATTCCACTTGATAAGTATTTCAATTCATTGTCTTGAATTATTAACTTTGTGTTGTATGGATTTTCTTCATCTAATAATTCATTGATAGACCCTGAGTATTCTTCCTCTCCCATTATCAGCTTTAGTTTTGCTCTCTCTTCTAGTTCTTTTACTTCTGTTGAAAAACTTGCAAATCTAGAATTAGTAATCAATCCATTTTCTCCCATTAAACTACTTAAAGAAATTACTGCTAATATAATTATTGCTATTATTGTAACTACCAAGGCTATTAATGTTATCCCCTTTTCTTTTCTTGTAGTATTATGTTTTCTTTTCATCACATATCTCCATTTTTAGGATTATCTTGAAAGACTTTCCTTTTATACTATAATACAGACTATTAACCAATAAGAAAAGGATAATAGTCTGTATTTTAAGTTATTATTGATATATAAATACTTAATAATCATATTTACATTTTTCTTATATAGTTCTATAAACTTATTCTTTTGTTTTATTTTATAATTATTGTTTTATCCATATTAGAAATCTTATTCTGTCCATCATATAAAGTAAACACTATTTTATATGTTCCCGTCATTAGTCCAGAGTTTTTTAAGGTCAAAGTATAATTCTGTTGATTTCTAACTAAATTTGTAACTAAGTACTCATTTTCTGTATCTGTAGTAGTTAATGTATTTGTTACATAATCAGTTAGTGGTATTTTTAGATACTCATAGCTATATACCTGATCATACTTTCTTCTATACAATGCAACTGTTATTCTTGGACTTTCAAATCCTCCTGAATACCCAATACTAAAGTTTAAGTCATTTGAATCGTTTTTATTCTTTCCAGTACTCTTATCTACCAGTACAGAATTTGAATCTAGATTAACTGAGAAACCATAATTAGTACTAACCACTTGGATGTTTTTTGAATCTGAGGCAATAGCTGTTGAGAAATATGTACCATCTATTGATCCAAATGATTGTGCTGTAATCGTATAAGTTCCAGTATCAAGTTTACCGTTTTCAGTATTAAATGTCATACTTGCTAGTACATTTGATACCGCATCTGCCACTTTTATTCGATAAGATCCATCTGATCTTGGGAAATAGTTTAGTCCTTTATATGTAATATATATTCCTTCCAAATCAGCAGATGTTAAAAATTCACTTCCTGATGAAACTGTAATTCTAATTCCAAGTTGATCTTCTATATGAGTTGTCTCATATACAACATCAGAGTTATTGTTCTTGTTAAAGCTGTAATTACTCTCAATGTCTAATTTTACTGAAGCACCCATATATATTACTGTTTTATCAGTTGTTAAGCTCAAGCTTGAATCAACATCTATATCAGCATATACACTAAATAACATTGGGTATGTTGATGTGTTTACTGTTAGAGTTACTGTATCATCATAGGCATCTCTTAATTGAACAACTAAGCTGTTTGATTCAAGATTATCTTGTAATTCTATATCTTCAAAATCAACTTGAACAATGTATTCTTCATACAGTAGATCTGTATTTGGGTTATAGTAACTTCCATCTGCACTATACTTTTCATCTGTACTATCCATACACCAAAAATCAGTAAAATTATATACTTTTTTACTATCAGCCTCATCCTGCTGAGAAACTATGTAATAATAATATTTAACGCTAGTTCCTGACATATCAATCAATGTAATTTTCGTATTTTCTGGCAAAACACATGTTGATTGTAAAGAATGATAATAGTGTCCGACAAACCCCTCATAATAATCTGTTGTACTATAATTATTTAAATATAATGAATAATAAGCTGAGAATGAACTGTTTTGCGTAATTGTAGTTGTCGTTGTTGGGAATATACTATACTCTTTTCCAGGTGTAATTGCACCTTCATAGTAATCTGTTCCCATTTGTAAAGTATTATTTGTAGTAAGTTTTAAAACAATAAATACATTTTTAATTTTTATTTCTTCATTTTCCTCGTATATAGCTTCTAGCTTAATAGTTACTTTTCCTAAGTTTGACGTAGTACTAATATTTTTTGAATGGGCCATATATAAACTAAAAGTTGGTGTTGTTGTTGAGTTGTCACTCAAATACTGCAATTTTCCATCATATCCTGCCTGAACATCATTATTGTTCAAGAACATTGTTGTTCCTTTTGTCTGCCATCCATTATTACCTGTTGTCATAGTTAGTCCAAATTTTGAATCAGCTTCTTGTGCAGTTGATGCAATATTTGGAATAGTGCCTGGATCATTTAGTGTAATGTTTCCTGTTAATTCTGAAACATCAAATCCTACTACATTTATCGTCATATTAGGATAGCTTAAACCATTCAAGTTTAGCACATATGTAGCTGTTGTAGCATATTTTGTAGCAATTAATTCTATGTCTTCATAATAAATGTCTGTTGATTTTTCTCCCATAATCCACTGATAATATGTTGCATCTTCTGGTGTTGGAGTAATATAGTCTACTTTTACTACACCATTATCATTATAGTTTGTATAAAATCCATCTGCCTTAATATTATGATTATTATAATGTTTTCCCTGTACATAAGAGTTTCTGTTAAACAAATCTGCCACTTCACTTGAAATCGAACTTCCTTGTGTATAAGAGCTTCCATATATGCCAAACTCACGATTCGTTGATCCTTTAAACAGTCCAACAAAAGCCATTCCATATACTTCTCCATCAGTTCCTGCTTCAGTTCTTAATATTATATTTCTACCTTGAGCAACATATATTTTATTATTTACATTTTGGTTTGTTATTCCATTGTCCCCAATTGTTACTGTTTCTTTTGCGCCTGAAGAGTTTAAACTTTCCATCTTAGAAACAATATTTACACCACTTTCCAAATATAATGTTGTATTATTCTTTATTATTAAATCATCTATTCTATTAAAAGTATAAACAGCAGTTGCAATTTCATTTGTTGTATCAGTTGTTCCTTCTAAATACATATGGCAATTATTTAATGTAACTGTAGTTGCTCTTTGTATTGATACATTTTCTTTAACACTACTTGCAGTTCCATAATTAGTAATATTTACTATTCCGTATCCAGAAATTTTAGCTGCATTTCCAGATCCAAATACACTTTTGCCTATATTGAATGAATATGTTCCATCATCATATCCAGTTGCATCTATATCTATATTTGCATCTCCAGTAACACTTTCGAAAGAGAAGTCATAAGTTTCTGAACCTGCACTATTTGACTTTCCTCCTCCAAATACTGTTCCCCCAATATTTATAGTTCCCTTTATCATTGTATTATTATTAACCGCTACTGTTCCTATTTTTACAAATGTATTACCATTTACAACAGATGTATTTGCAGCACCATAAACATCTCCTACAATTGTTCCTCCAGTTATAAGAGTTGTTACAACAGCTGAAGTATTTGTAAGATTTCCATTAGCAGCTGCATTTCCTCCACCAAAAAGATCATCTGCAATTCTAGTAGTCCCTTCAACTAAAGTAGTACTATTTCCTACTACTACAGCTGCAGCACCATTACCACCTCCATAAGCATCTCCAGTAATGTTTGCATTAGTTAATCTTAAATTTGTATTTCCTGAAGTAATGGCTTCATTTCCACCACCATATACATTTTTAACTTGAGAGGTTATCAATACATCGGTATCCACAGTGTCTCCACCTGCATTATTTCCACCAAACACATTAGTAGCTGCTCCAGATGTAATTGTAACATTTGCCTTTGTAACTGTTCCTGAAGAATTTGAACCTCCATATATATTTGTAGAGTTTGTTCCGTTTAGAGTTATATTTGCTGTTCCAACGTTAGCAGCATTTCCTCCACCAAATCCATTAGTAATTGTTCCTCCTGTAAGACTAACATTTGTTGTTGGAGTAGTAGCTAAATATCCCCCTCCATATACATTTGTTGTTGTTCCTCCTGTAATATATACATACGAGGTAGTTGTTGTTCCACCTTCATTATTTCCACCATATACATTATCTGCAGTTCCAGATTCAATATATACATGACTTGCAGTAACTGTTCCTGAAGTATCTGATCCACCAAAAATGTTTTGAGCATGTCCAATCCTTAAATAGATGGCTCTTGTAGTATCTGATACTCCTCCAGTAGTTAAATTAGCAGATTTTCCACCATTAAAAGCATTTGTAACATTTGCATAATCTAGCAAATACACTTTTACGGTATCAGCTTCTGTACCAGTATCATCTTCATTACCACCACCATACACATTTAATACTTGTGAACTGTAGTGTTCTCCTATTTTTACAGTTATATCTCCATTTGTTACACCATTAATATCATTTCCACCAAATACACTTGCTTGTGATAGAGAATTACCATCCACTAATAATGTGGCATCACCATTAATAGTTGCTGCATTTCCAGCATTTCCCTTTCCTCCAGCAAAAACATTTCCTACAATGTTAATTGTATTCTCTATTGAAGGATCATCCTTTATTGTAACAGTAACATTCTGAGACATTCTCCCTAAAGAGCTTCCTCCATAACAGCTTCCATATATATTAACATTATCATCTGTGTCAAATATATTAACAGTTGCATCATTTGTTACTATAGTTGAAGCACCATAGCCTCCACCAAATAATACTTCATCTGCACCATTTGATTCTTCTCCAAGAGTTCCACCAGTTACATTTATGTTTGATGTTGTTGAAATTGTACCTTCAGAGTTTGAACCTCCATATACTGCACCTTTAACTTGCCCTCCTGAAACATTTATTGTTGTAGAACCATAAATATTATTTTGATTAGCACCTCCATATACATTTTGATCTATTGTGCCTCCCATTATATCTATTTTTGTATTACCCGTAGTTGAACCACTTGTTCCTACTATTCCGTAGTTTCCACCACCATATACACTATTTAATATATGAGCACTATCATTTACTAAAATATGTGTAGTATATACTTGTCCAGCACCACTATTACGATAATCATAGTTACCATTACCTGCACCTAATACACATCCTGCCTTAACTCCATAAACAGTTGAAGATAATGTTGCATCTGTACCAATCTGAGCTGTTCCTCCAACATATACTAATGTATCACCATTAAGCTTTCCATTATTTGTAGTACTTGAAGCATAAACACCATTTGATCCACCACTTACACTATATCTAACTTTTCCTCCTGTTATTTGGATAAATCGATCTTCATAAGTAGCTGAAACACCAGCTCCACCAACAATGTTATAGGCTTCCCCACCTTTCATATAAAATTTTGTTAGAACTCCAGAATTAGATGTAGTTTTAAGTCCGCCAATTATATTGGCAATTAATCCTCCCTCTACAATCATATATCTATCACTAATATCTCTTACTGTATTTGAAGAAGAGGCTCCATATCCGCCCATATATATTCCTGCATAAGCACTATCAACATTATTTGCTCCATTTGTATCAAAAAAATCTGTACCAAACTTTCCACTTTTAACATTTATTAGCCAGGCCTTTTCTCTAATATTAGATTTTCCATTTGTTCCACCACCTGAATTAATTGTTGTTATGTTATATACAGATAGGTCGTCATTACTTGCATCTTTTCTATCAATATCATTTCCTAAGGTAAGGAATACTGTTCCATAATATGAGTTGTTTGCTCCATTTCTATTGAATCCTTGAATAGAAGAGTATTTTCCTGATTCCACTACTAGTTTGTATGCATTATTATAGTTATTAGTTACTGAAGTTGCACCTCCAATTACATTTGCAAAAGTGCATCCTGCAGTTTGTGTATTTGCACATTGGATTCCTCTTCCTATTCTAACATTATGTGCATATCCGGTAAGCCAAGGATATGATGTAGAAAAAGTTGTTCCATCATTATTTGTAGTATACCCACTAGCATTTATTTTAACATGGTTCATTTGAAAGTCAGCACGAATGTCAAAATCATCATAATTTGAGGTTGTAAGATCAATTGTAGCATCACTCCTATAATCAGTATGATTATATAAGCTAGTTACAGTTACAGGTATATTTTGACTTGTTGAATAATATGTATTAGCAGCTAGACTCCCTCTTGTTGTAGTAATTATTTCTTCTGCATTTTCATCTACAACAGCTGTATATGTTAAAAAATAAAACTGTTGCCCATTATATGAACTAGTTGATGTAGTCCAACTTCCATTTGTATACCTCAAATAATATGAGTATCTAGTTCCAGTATAATAAAATCTTCTATTGTTATATCTAAACTGTGTTGCTGTTGAACTCATAGATAAAACACCACTACTACTGCAAGCTAAATACATATTAGTTGCAGGATTATATATAGTATATCTAGCATTATTTCCATTTCCAGAAACTGTTATTACCCACTTTATTTCATCAGGTGGTAATTCATTTGTGCTTAATTGCGTATTTACAACACCTGACCCAGATGCAGTTATTGCATTTCCATTGTTGCCAGTATTAGTTGCTAAAACCACTTCAGTGCCAGTAATAACTGTTGTTGAAGAAGTAAACGTTACATCTGCTGGTTTAGCTATTCTCTGAGTTATTGGTCTTGTATAATTTATACTCGTATCTAAATCTCCAGTTACTACTATGATATTTTTTTCTCTATCACTTTTGTTATGAGATGAAATATATTTAAATGCAGCCTCCCATGATCCAAATGGTTTATCTTCTGTTAATCCATCATTTAGATTATCATTTCCATCTTCTCCATTTACATAAACGACTGTGGCTTCTTGCCAATTCGCATAAACATTAACTACTATATCTCCAGATGTACTTACTGTCAATGTTTGAACATTGGTGTGGGAATCCTTACTGATTTGCCCTGCTGACGAAGTCCAACCTCCAAATCCATATCCTGTTGGCTTATCCATAAACGGATTATCCATTAACTCTATTGAAACACTACCATTAACAATCGGTAAGCATCTAATATTCTTAACTATGTCTTGTGTTTCATCAAATGATATTCTTCCTTTACGTTCTGCATCGGTTTCTCCTTCTGCAAAGCCGTAATAATTAACTGTAACTCTAGCCATATCACTTTCTGAATAGATTTCTTGGTTTTCTCCTGAAATGTCAGATGTGTAATTTTGTCCTAAATAATAATAGTAGTCTGATGTATAATCGTCAATTTCTAATATACTATCAGGCAGATTTCTTGCTGGAGCTCTTCTAGGCGCTGCTTTTATACTATTATTGATTTGAAATGATTCGTCAGTTTCTTCTACCTTTTCCTCTTCTTCTACTACTTCAACTCCATAAATTGAGAAGCTATCACTTTTAAAAGATACACTATCATTTTTGTTATATGATTCCATCATTTCAACTGTGTTGTCATCTTTTACATGCCAAACATTAATGGTTTTTCCATCAATCCCAGTAATTGAAACTTTTACGCTTTCACCAAAATCTTCTGGTTCATATTCATTTCCTTTTGAAACAATTTTTATATCATAAGCAGATTCCAAATTTACATTTTTATTTACATCTTGGAAATTACCTTTAATTATGTCCTCAACACCTGTTTTTTCAACTTCGTTAACTTTTATCGTTGAGTCTTTTGGCATATAGCCAGTAATACTAATACTATTATTATTTGCTGTATTTGATAAGACTTTATTGTATAGTTTTTCTCCTTTTTGTTCTTTATAGTCATATTGTGCTATAAGATAAATCTTTTTTTGTTCTATCTCTCTTGTTGTTAATTCATATTTTTCTCCGCTTGTTATTTCTATCTTCTTTTCTTCATCATTTGTTTCTTCACTCTCTTTTTGTATTTCATCAGTAGAATTATTTTCTATGTTAGTATCTTCATTTTTACTTGTCTCATCTGTTTCATTCTCATTTGTTACTACATCTCCTCCTTCGTATTTACTTTTAATATCATTGAATTCTTTTTCTGTAGTAACAGTATATTTTTTTATCTTAAATCCATTTTGGTACATTTCAAAATTAGCAATGTATTCTCCAGATTCCTCAGGAACCTTCAACTCATAGTTGGTTATTTCAACTTCTGCTTCTTCATCTATAACATATACCATAGCTTTTAATACATTCTGTGCTGATGATAGGCTAACAAAATAGTATGCTATAGTAGATATTAAAAAAACTATTCCAAATGTTATAACTGTTATCATTCTTCTTTTATTTAATTTTTTATTATATAAAGATTTTCTATAAATCATTTTTTCTCCTCTTAAGTTTTACAATTTTCCATTTATATTATAGCATATTATTTTCTTTTTTCTACAAAATTTATAACTTTTTTTTATTTTTTTATAGTCATTTTTTATTTTTTATGTTATAATTTTTTTGAGTTATTTTTTACCAAAGAAAGGAACATGTTAACATGCTACAAAATTCAAAAAAAAACAAATGTTAAAGCATTGGTACATGCTGAAAAAAAGCTTGTAAATGAATATATTATTTATGAAAAAGATATTAAGAATTCTTTATCTTCTTATATTGCTGAATTTAAAGAATTACAAATAGATAATGAATACATTAAAACAATGTTTTTGAATAATTTGACAAGTTCACTTGAACAAATTGATTCAATTGTTGAAGGTATAGATTCTTTAAATGATGCTTTAGACTTATTAGAAAAGCAATTTAAACTTAGCGCAAAAGACATTAATACTTATAATGCTCTAGTATTAAAAACAAATAATGATATTGAATTGCTTCAAAGTCTTCTTTATCAAACAATTACTAACTTTGAAAACATTGCTTCCAAAGAAGATATAAAGATTTCAGCAAATCTAAACAAATATAAAAATGATATTTTAAAGCCTTGTTCTTTCCTTGATATTACATATTCTTCTTCAAGTAGTCAAAAAACAAAATCAGAATTTGATTTTATCAAAAAAAATGTTGATGTATATGCTTCAGATCTATTATGTTTCTTTCCTAAAAAGGAAACTGATAGTTTAGTAATTTCAACAGTTCAAGAAAATTATAAGATTTCATTTAAAAATGAAGTTGCAAGCATACATATTAAAGATGAAAGTTTTAATTTATCATTAAAAACATCAGGTGTTCAAATTTCAAATTCAAGCAATGGTGATATCTTATACATTGCAAAAATAAAATCAAATTATAAAATTATCACAAATGAAAAATTAGAATTATCACCTATTACCAAAGTTTCTAAAGTATCAAAAAGTGATGATTTTATAGAAATAGAAATATCAAATAGTGAAGTAAATCTAGTAGCTGAAAGTGGAATTATTAATTTTACTGATGAAAGCTTTGATTCTAGCATACTATCACACACTTCTACTTCTTTATCAGAAAATAATGATAATATCGTTGAAGAAACTATAGAGCCTGAAGTTCAAATCACTAAAGAACTTGATAAAGTTGAACAAAAAAAGACTTCTTCAAATGCAAAAGCAAAAGCAGAAACAATTATTGAAAATTCTCCAGCTGAAAACAATAATAATTCTGATGCAAATAATAATTCAGATCAGAATAATGATGATATATCTTCTGAAGATAAAAAAGTCGTTAAGCAAGATGATGATATAGCAGAAACAAGTATTATTGATAGTACCTATACTTTATCAGATAATGATACTTTAATTATTTCAGATTCTAATAAAAAAGTAATTCTTCCTTATAAGCTTGATGATATAAAGGAAAAATTAAAATCAAGTAATAAGTATTCTAGTTTAGAAGAGATTATTGAAAAAGAGTATGTCGTTCCTATGGAGACATACAAAAATCCAATTAAGTCTAGATTTAGAGAAGCTTTTCAATTAATTAAAAAGAAAGAAAAAGGTTCTTTAAAAGAAGCCATTGAGTTAGGATTCGAATTAATGTTTCAATCCGATTTAAATCCTGCTATCATTTCTGCTTGTAAGGATTTGGATGAATTAGATATTTATTTAGATTGTTTAGATGATAATGAATTAGATAAATTCTCATGTTTTAAAATTAAATATGATTTACCATTAAAAAAATAAATTTCACTATAAAATGAGTTACACTATTTAGTGTAACTCATTTTTCTTTCAAATTTAATTCTCTTTTCTTTTCTTAAAATCTTCTTTTTTATACTTTTCCTCTGCCATAAGTAGCATAAGAATAGAATTGTTAAAGTTATAAAAAAGTTTATACTATTCTTAAAGAAAATAAATATCTTTCCTATCTTTGGTATTCTTCCAACATATTTACCTTCTATTTGACTATACTCTACTTTTTTTAAATCAGCCACTTCATTAGAATCACCCTTTGTTGTATAGTAGACTTTATTATTAATAAATTCTATATTGATAACTCTATGTGTTATAGTTTCTCCTTCAGCTCTATATGTGATAATATCATTCAATTGAATATCCAGCTTATCACACTTTTTTGTAATTACTATATCATCAACACTTATATTAGGTTCCATACTCCCTGAAATAATATTAAATGTTTTCATTCCAAATATTTCAGGAGAAGAATTTGGATTCATAATTTTGTGTGCAATTAGATATACATCATATATGATAAAAGGTACAATTATTATATATGCAAGATAAACTATAATTGCTTTTAATAATTTAATATCTCCATTCTTTTGTATTGTCATTTTCTTTAAAAATAAATATCCTTTCTCTTTCTATATCTTGTTGTTTTCAATTAGTATCTTTTCACTCTGCAAAACAAATTTTATTTCATCAACAGAAATACTACTATTTTTTATATAATTACTGTCACATATATTATTAACTGTAGTTATTAGATTTGGCAAATTATCCACATCTAAATCACCCTTTTCAATATTAAGATTACATAAATTGTACTTATCCTTAATCATTAAAACCATATTCTTATCTTCATTAATATTAATATTGTTTATAATTGTAATTCTAGGATATTTTACAAAACTATTATATTTCTTAATACTTTCTTCAATGTTTTCTTGAGTTATATCGGGATTCTGCTTTATAATACTGTCAACCAAAAAATTATGAAATTGACATACTAATATAAGAACATCATAAATAGTAGATCCATCATTTAACACAGTAGAAATGATATTTTTTGTTTTGTATTCTTCAAGTTTTCTATATTCATCTCTTAACTGTAAAATAATGCTGTTTATATCTATATTTGCTTCTTCCAACCTATTAGTATTTCTTTTAAATATCTTTTTTAAAATTCCAATATGGTTTTCATATTTTTTTAACCTATTATTAGCTTTACGTAATTTTGACTCTAATTTTTTAATTTGTTTATACTTTTGGTTATATAGGTTTTTATATTTTTCATTATCTTTGTATACCTCTATTGCATCATCATATATATACTTAAATTCTAAATAATGTTTATATTCATATAAGCTATTTTGAAGTCTGTATATATTTTTATTAATTTCTACAAGCTCTTCAGGAGTCAATTCATTTACATCTTTACCAATTAATTTTTTATAATTCTTTTCTATACTTGATTCTTCATAATCTTTTGGATTTTTTTCATTTTTTAAAAATCTTTCTACAATTAATGAAGTGTCTCTATTTTTTAACTCTAATAATTGGCTTTGCAATGCATTATATCTTTCAATTGCCTCTTTTTCATTAAGTCCAATTCTCTTTATATTATCTTTACTAATATCAGAGAAGTATTTGTTTATTTGTTTTTCATATTTAAAATATAAACTTCTAAAGTTTAGTTCTATATGAATTATAATATCTGAGCATTTCCAATATATTTGTTCAAATGTATCTTTAATTCGAGAAGAATTAATGTCTCCCTTTCTCATATCATCTAAAAATACTCTCATATATTCATTTGTATATATACTATAGTCAAAGTCTTCTTGTCTTAAATTAATCCCTGCCATTCTAAATTTATCTAAGCAGGCAACAATTGCTTCATTTACTAGTTCTAGATTATTCTTATAAAATCTTTTTAGTGTATAAAGAACTTCCTCTAATTCCATTTTTTCAAAAGAAGTAATATTATTATCAAGTAATTTAACATTATCCATTTCCTTAATTTGATTTTCTAATTGTTCAATCTTAGGATCTATCTCAATGGATTTAATCTTAATTGTCCTTCTCTTTAGTTCTAAAATAACATTATCATAGAGATTTACATATTCATGTTTTATTTCATCAGCCTTGTTTTTATATGCTTGTAAATTCCTTTTATTATTTTTAGGTAGAACAGATAGAACTTCTTTATCAACGTCAATTTGATTATTTAGTTTTTCTAATGCTCCTAATTCTTTTTTCATTTTATACTATTTTTCCACCTCACTATTTTCTATCTCATCATTTAGAAAAGAAATAAAATCTTTAAGTTTTATATACATATCAAGTAGTTCTTCATTATTCAATTCATTATAATTTATATCGTTCATCTTATTTTCTCATTTCCTCTAACACAATTATGAAAATAAACATCATATATTTATTTTCATAATTGTATTAAAATTCAAAATGGAAGTGAAAGACTCTATAATTATTTATATTATCTTTCACTCCACTCCTTATCTTTATATATAATTCATTTACTAAACTGTTGGCTTCGCTAAATTAATTAAGAAGTCTAAATATTTACCAGTTGATGCTGTGTCTATACAGTCTGGATCTTGTCCTTCTAACCATATATATACTCTCATTCTAGAAATTGTATTTCCTGGTAGTGAAAACTGAGTTCCAGTCTCATCTACAGCTGTAAGGTTTACAGGTGCAGTTAATTTAGCATCAGTTCTTATTGTCTTTGTTTCTGCCATAAAGTCTGTATCATCAGTTCCATCAATTCCAGTTAGTGTTCCTGAACCAGCATTTAATAATCCTAAAGTTTTAAAATCACTAGTTGTTGATTCTTCAACTCTTGGGTCATTAGTTGCAACTTCCAAAATATGTTTATTGTAGTTAGGTTCCCAAATTCCTACTAATGGGCTATCTCCACCTAATGATGCTATAGCTGATTGAGCTGCTGTAAATTGTGCTGTTGTTGGATATAATAAGAATCCAGTTCTAACACTATTCTCAAGACCCGTGTCTCTTACACCCTCTTTTCCTTCTGTAGCACCTAATTTAACTTCTGTATTTGTATCTAATTGTAAATTATCTGAAGTTTGTGATGATGCATTTTTTAAATATACATCGAATACTATAAAATTATCTGCTGCACCAGCCTGTGCTGCACTTGTTAATTTTGATCCATCTGAGCTAACTAATCCAGCAAAGAAACTAACATCTCCTGAATCAAGCGTTGTCCCTGTTGTTGATACTGGATGTAATTCATTTGGAAATACATAGTCATTATAGTCATCTGCTGCTGCAAGTGTAGTTGTATTTACTGTAACACTTGAGCCCCAGTTTGCACCATCCAACGATATTTGTAGGCCATTTGCTGCTGCAACTTTTGCTGTAATTCCTTCAATTGAAACTGTTCTGTTTGAAGAAAACCATGCATATGTTGTTACTATTAGCATAACTGCTGATAGCAATACTGCTAAAAACATAGAATTTAATCTTCTCTTACTTTTTCTACTTCTTCTTCCCATTTTTTTCTCCTTTTTCCTTAAGTTTATTCTTGTTTAATATGTTCTTCAGTTATGGTCATGTGCATTTTCATTTCTCCACCGATCAGGTCATCTATGCAATCAGGATCATCACCTTCAACCCATATTACAACAGTAAATTTGTCTACATCCTTAGATTTAAAATCTCTCCTTTGAACCAACATAACATTTTCTTCATCTTTAAATGCTACTGTATCTTTTTCAGGTTCGGATGTTCTACTGTTTGCTTTTGCATATACTGTTTTTTCACCATTCAAGTAAACTGCTACTCTAATTGCTTTATCAACATTTCTTACTATATCATCAATATAAATTCTATACCAATAATGAATTGTTTCGTCAGCCATATTTTCAATATAGAATGTATATGCAATATAGTTTTCCCCATTGTGTCCACCATCTGCCTCATCATTAATGTTTTCTGGTATCCAATCCCCTGAAATGTTAGTCATAAAATCTAAAACATCTGCTTGTAATGTTCTTCTAGTTAGTTTTTCGTTTTTGTTTGCATACATTACCAAAGCGCCTTTCATATCTGATGAAGAATCAAGAACTACTGTAAACCTTCCTGTTTCATAAGCTATTCTTAAAACAAAGTAAAGTATTAATAAGAATAGTAGCATTATTATAAGGATATTCTTCAGTTTTTTTGTTCTTTCTCCTATATCTGATATTTTTTTTGCTTTCTTCCTTGTTTCTCTTTTCTCAGATATTTTTTTTCCTTTTTCGACATTGTCTTTCTTTAGATTGTCAACACTATGGTTTTCTTGATTTTCTTGCATGTGTAACACCAACTTTTTTTGTGAATAAACAATATATACAATATTGATTTATACAAAGTATAGCATATTGTATTGAGTAATACAATTACAAAGTTTTTACATTTTCTTTGCATTATTTTTACATATTTTTAACATTTCTGTAATATTTCTTTTTATTTTGTCTAAATATGTTATAATATAAATTAGTTAGATTATTAATACTTTTGTATGCTACTCAGCATTGTTAGAAAGGAAAAGTACTCTTATGAAGAAAAAAATAATACTATTTTTTGCATTTGTTTGGTTAATTATTTCATTATTAATAATTAGGTCTACTTATGCAAAATATTTATCGTCAATTGATTCAAATGCTAATTTTGCAATTGACGGTTGGAAAATTCTATTAAATAATCAGGATATTATTCAGAATTCTGATTTTAGTCAAACTCTAAACTTAATATTTTCAGAAAATGATTACTATGATCCAGACTATATAGTTCCAAGTGCTATGGGATATTTTGATTTAGTAATTGATTCATCTAATATTTCATTAGCTTTTAAATATACGATTACTGTTTCTGGCACTAGTGTAAATGATATTTCAGATGTAAAAGTTGCAGGATACTCTTATCCAGGACTTCAAGAAAACATCACCTACTTAACTTCAGATCAAACCAGTATAGTTGGTAGTTCAGCAAGTTCAGTTAATTCTTCAACAATTAGAGTTTATGTCACTTGGAATGATGACCACGATACAGAAACACTTAATGACATTGAAGATACAGCAATTGCCATTAGTAATGGCAAGGCAGTAATAGAAGCAAATATTGTTTTTGAGCAGTTAACAGCATAAAAACGTAAAAAAAGAAATGTGTAATGAACTTTTTATTAAGTCCTCTTCACATTTCTTTTTTTACGTTTTTATATAAGTATAATCATTTGTTAATATGTTATTTCTTTTTACAAAAACCTTTATACTAGTCTTCATGTTGTGTTACTGTTAGTTTTAGTAATATTTCTATTGCATCACTTCCAGGATTGTCTTGATAATAAGTATACGCCTCTGTTCCATAATCAGTATCAGTAGCATCATCACCTGATTCATATTGCCACGTAAACGTAACAGTAAGGCTTCCCTGCTCTGATGCAGCAATTGTGCCGTCACTTGTCGATATTGTAATAGAAAAAGGATAATCATTCTGTATCTTTGAAATAAGTCCGCTGGAAGTAGAAGTTTCCGCACCTGCTGGAACTGATTCGCCAGATTCAAGCTGGTCAGTAGCCACATACAATGTATCAAAGATTCTTACATGTTTTATTATGTACTGAATATCAGCACTTCTTTCTCCTCCATTTATTATATCTATTGTTTTTTCAACGTCTTGCATTCCAGGATATGCGTGTTCAACAACAATAGGTAATTCTTTCTCAACCACATCATCATCAACTTTGAATTCAACATGCCACGCTTCAACATGGGCAGTAATGCTAGAAGAAACAGTAGTTATATATAGGAACCATGCATAGGTATTAAAAATTAGGGTTATAGCTAGTAAAAATAAAGTTCTAAATGTAACTCTTTTTTTTATTCTTCTTTGTCTTCTTGAAAGCTTTTCTTTTCTTTTTTTATTCATTTAATACCCATGCCTCCTTTCTTTAGTGATTCATACAAGTATTATTACTTTTCTTTATTACTCCTTTTTTCTCTCCTTTTTTTTCGTCTTTCCATTCTTCTCTCTTTATGCTTATCTATCTTATTTTCTTCTAATTCTTCGTCCTCTTCATTTTCTTCTTCAAGCTCATCTTTTAAGTCCTTTTTATAACCAGCATACTCTATAAACATTATTATTCCTAATGGGATAAATATTGCAAAGTACATTCCATATAGATTACCAATTACTCTATTAATATACGAAATGCTTCTTATTTTATATAATACTTTTCCATAAATCTGTGTTTCATTTATTTCAGGATCTTCCTTTTCATTTGCAATTCCTTTAGTTACAAATATGTATTTACCTTCCTCATTCTTCTCTGCTTTAATAACTTTGTGAGTTACTATTTTATCTTTAAAGCTTCCCTCTGTACCTATATAAGTAACATCATCTCCTACTTTTATTTCAGAAGGTTGAATTTGTTTAGTAAAAATAGCATCTCCTACTTCAAACTGTGGAACCATACTTTCTGTAACAACAGTAAAAATTCTAAATCCTAAAACAGCATTTTTGTTATTTGTTAATCTTTGCGTAAGAACTATTGCCAATAGTATTACTAATAGTACAGACAATATTGCTCTAATTACTGCCCAAATTCCCTTTATTATTTTTATCATCATATTTTCTCCATATTATACTTTTTCAAGATATCTGTTTAAATATTTTCTGAATATTTTTTCTATGTCATTCTTTGTAGCAATTCTTCTTTCTATTGCTTTATCAAATTCTAAACCTAGTTTTTCTTGTAATTCCTTTTTTGTTAATTCAGGATTCAAGTCAATAATTTTATCTAACATTCTACTTAAGGTTTTTTCCTTTGCATCTTTAATAAATTCTTCATCCTTATTAATATTATTTACTGTTAAATACTCAAGTAAAAAAGTCTCATCAATCAAACCTTTTATTGATCCTTTTTCCATATAATCTTTATTCTTTTTTACTGGATTATCCTTTTTACTAATATTTTCATTAACGTAATCCCATAATGTCATAGCATATTGGAAATTAACATTTTTCAATATTACATTAGTTTTCTTTATTGGTGGAGTAACAAGTGGCACTCCTTCTTTTTCTAATTCTTTATAAACTTCAGTATATTGCATGTCTTTAACATTGTCTTCTATCTTTTTGATTCTTTCTAGTATTCTTTTATCTACCTCAGTTTTAGTGTCAAGGTCAGTATTTAATTGAATATTAACATTAATTTTTTCTTCTCCAACCATTGTTGAACTTGTATACTCAACCTTTTTATTATCCTTAAGTCGTGGATTACTTTTTATATTATCTTTACGTTTTTTTATAAAGTCTCTAACTCTTTGAATTAATGTATAAATAAATCTATTTTCATATGTATTAAATGTTTCTTCTTTTAATACATTCAATAGTTTTGATGGTATTACATCTCCTGATTCTTCATCAATATCTTGTATATAATTAGTATGCTTTGCAAGATGTTTTACTGTTTCAACTCCAACTTTCTTTGCTGATTCAATTTTTACAATTTCTTCTTCTGTTGTAATAAATCTTTTTGGATTTCTAAGTATCTTTTCTATATAAGGTAATAATTGTTCAAATTTATCTACCCATTCAAAATCATTATCATCCTTAAAGTAATCAGTTTTAACCCTCATGCTAGAATCCAATTTGCTATTGAAATCTTCCAGTCTTTGTTCATCAATACTATCATATAAATTCGTAACTTCAAGTTCTCTCATTAAATGCTCCTCCTATGCCATCTTCTTAAGTCTTAATAAGTATTCAATGCATTCTGCCATTGCTCCCTTTCCAAATGTATCATCTAAAAACTTTATGTATCCATCAATTTCATCTCTAATTAATGCCATATTTAATTGTTCAAATTTTCTTAGAATCTTTTTAGCTATAAAGTAATCTACCCCTTCTACTTCTGTTCCACCACATGCTACATATACTGGAACAAACTTTTTCATATGTGCAACAATACGGTTACCAAAAGCAATTCTGAAGTGCTTGATAACAAAGTCATCCATTTTTTCTATCTTATCTAGTGTTTCTTGAGATATTTCAAAATTTTCCATTGCTTCAGTAAACAGTTTATCTAAATATGAATAGTTAATATTCTGTGCATCAATATCATCTGGTGTGAAAGGTTCTCCCTTTTCATTAATATCTATAGGCATTGCTCTATCATACACCTTATCTGTTACAGCAAATGTTGAATCATCATTATTAATTGTTCCAATATACCACATATTCGGTGGTACTTGTATTTTTCCTTGTATTAATTTCTTTGGATCACTTGCCCATGTGTTTGGAACAATTTCAATTATCCATTCTTTCTTGTCTGGCATTTCAAGTATTGATAGCATTTCAGCAAAATAATACTCAACACGTGATAAGTTCATCTCGTCTAGTATTACTGTATAAACATCATCAGTATAGTCGGCTATATACATCTCTTTTAACAATTCTGTTTCATTAAATTTCTTTGTAAATTCATTAAAATATCCAAACAAGTCAGTTCTATCTCTCCAAGATGGTTGAACTGATGCTACGCAAGAATCTTGTTTCATAAACTTTCCCCAAGCATAAGCAAGAGATGTTTTACCAGTACCTGAGATACCTTGTAGAATAACTAGTCTTGTTGATGCTAGACCTGCCACAAATGTTCTAATAAGTCTTTCTTTATAAAATAGTTTTAATTTAGATGCTGCAAAATTTCTAAAATTATCACATAGCTCTGGTAAGTCAAAAGAATTTCCATAGTTCTTTATTTTGTAGTCAGCATACTCCATATCTATTAGATTTAATTTAGAAAATCTTATTCCATTTTCTCCAACTGCTTCTTCACCTTCTTGTGCCTCGCCTTCTACAGTTTCATCACCTTCTAATGGCTGATCTGGTTTTAATCCAAGTTGGGAAACTTTCATTGCTAATATCTCGTCTTTTTCTTTAGATAGTTTTATTACTTTTTTGTTTAGCTCATCTACTTCATTTAATAATTCGCCTTTGTTTATAGGTTTAATTCTCTTTATTAGTTTTTTTATTCCAAATACAATTAGGAATAGAGTTCCTCCATATAACACTATCATAAATAACACTGTTATAGCTACTAATAACCATTCTGGACCTGAAAAGTCATTTTTATAGTGTGTTACTAAATTGTAGAATGCAGTAAAATTAAAAATTTGTTTAAATCCTTCAATGAATCCTTTAAAAATCGAGAATATCCCTGATACTATTTGGTTTATTAGTTCATATAAAAATCTCAAAAATGTATCCATATATACACCTCTTTATCATACATCATATATTACAATATTTGTAATGTTATTCTCATAATACTTTATGTCATAGTAGTTTTCACTTTTTTCTGGCACTAATAAATAGTCAAACATGTTTAGTTTTTTTAGATTTATCATATCTGCTTTAAATGAATTATCAATTATAATTGCAAATTTAAATCCTTCCTTTATTAACTCATAGAAAAGTTCCTTATTTTCTTCATAATCAGCATAATTAACTTTTAGAATTATTTTTTCCTGTATTGCTTGATTATTAAGAACTCTAAGCGATTGTTTTATTTTGTTACTTTTGTCAAAAAGAGTATTTGCAAATTCGACTAAATACTTTGTAGTAAAATTTCCATTATTAATCTCTTTTATACAGTTTAGAGTTAGTAAAGTATATTCTATAATCAATTTGTCCTCATTAACTGTTCCACTATTGTACACTTCATCTATTACTTTTTGACTATATATATATGGAATTCTAAAATTGTATTTAAGCTTTGCTTTATATGTATCATCAACTAAAATGTATTTTTCTATTTCAAGAGAAAAATCTGTAGTTTCATAATTCTTAAAAAACTTTTCTTTATCTTCATTATATTTCTTTATCAATCTATTAAATGATAAGTTTGTATCTTTTGTTTCATTTTTATCTATTATTTCTTTTCTCTTTTCACATATTAGTTTTACAAACTCATTTAAATCACCAATTGGTCTAACTCCATCAATGTAGAATACAAATTGATAAATTCTTAGATTATCTTCTATAGCTTTTTCTAAATTCTTATCAAGTTTACCAATTAGTTCATTTTTAATGTTTATTAAGTTCTGGTAAATTCTTTTATAAAAAAACTTTTCATTATTTCCACTATAATTATATATTCTAGAATCTATATATGCTGATATAAATTCTTTCGAAATATCTTCTTTATATTCTTCTTCTAGGAAAAGCTTTGTAAACTCCTTAATAAAGAGTTTTGTAATATTTAAATATTGTTCCATTAAATTTGTTGTCATACGACCTCCATACTAATGCGTTAATGTTATTACTGGTGTACCACTAGATCCGTTAGTATATGAATAGTTTTGTGTTGGATCTTTTTTGTAAAACTTAACTGAAGTTGTGCTCAATGATTCTACATATGATGTTATGCTATTATAATAGCTATAACCGTTTATTGTTTCATCTCCGTGATTATTAGAATTTAGTCTAAATCTACTTGTCATATCTAACAATAGTGTATTAGGACTATAAGATAATGTTACATCTGTTCCAACACTCTGTGAATTTGTTATATTAACTGTTAAATATGGTTGATTTTCAGAATCAATTATTTCATAGGTTATTTCTGCTGAACCAACTTCAAGTATAAGTTTTCCAGTCAACGTTTGAGTATATGGCTCTGTAGATGTAGCAGTTAATTCAATCCATGCAACTTCACCTTCAGCTAGTGCAGTTCCTCCAGCAGGATTTATACTAGCAGTAAAGTAGTCTTCATTAACCCCATTATTATCAGTTCCTACTATAGTTCCTTCATTTTTATTTAAAGTGCAACTAATATTATCTGAGCAAGTATATGAAATCTGATACTTAATATCAGATTCTGTATATGCCATATCATTTTCTTTACTACTCATGTTAACAGTAATTACATAGGTTTCTGCTCCAGACCAGTTATTTGTTATTTCATATTCTGTGTGATTTATACTCAATTTATCACTTGTGAAGAAAAAGTCTTTTGAAGATAAATAATGTTCATGTACTACATTATAAATATACTTCGCTGTTGATATAAATTTAGGCATAAGAAATATAGCTATAACAAATACTATTAGTATCAATATAAAATTAGGTTGTTTATGTCTTCTTCTTGATTTTCTTTTCTTCTTTTTATTTGAAATATTTTTATCCACTTCTCTTCCTTTTTATTATTCTAACTTTTGATTAGATTTTATCGTAATTTTAACATATTCTACTATGCCTTCATATTCTGACTGATTATATATTTTAGGAAATGTTACATGAAGTTTATATGTAGCTTCTTCATCGTTTCTGAATCCAAAGCTTCCTCCTTGAACATCTATGAATTTATAATATGTTCCATCAGTATCTGTTCTTGTTTCTATACCTGTTACAAGGTCTTCTTCAGTGTTATCATCCTTATAGACACTAAAATTTAATGGTAAATTAGTTGTTGTCATTATTTGTATTGTATACTGAATTGATGTTTCTGTTCTATCTGTATCATCGTGATTTGCTACATATAAGTCATATACATAGGGCAACTCCCTAGGCAGAATGCTTTCCAGTTTTAGTTCTTGAGATATACTTTCTTCTTTAAATAAGTAAAAAGCCAAATCTACATTTGCATCTGAATGTCCTCTTGATCTGTATCTGGACAGGGTAAATCTAATTGTAGTTATGATTAGCAATATAGATATAATAAAGAAAGCAATTTTTTTATATAATGCTCTAGCTTTCTCCCTTCTCCTCGCTCTTCCCATTCTTCTTTTCTCTCCTATTTCTCATAAACCTATATAAAGATTTTTTTTCTTTTGAATCAGTTATATCTTTATTCTCTTCTTTCTCTATTGCAAATCCAAATAGCAATAATGTTATAATTATCGATATTATAACTTTTGTGTCTGAAAAAACTTTTACCCAAATTCCAAATCTGGGTAATACTTTTATTACTTTTCCAATAACTTGAGATTTATCTATTGTTTTATCTTCTGAGTTATTAGCATCTCCTTTTGTATAAAGTGTATTTTCATCAATTTTAATTAGTCTATGTGTTATTATTTCATCATTATCTTTAAAAGAGATTATGTCATTTTCTTGCAAGTCATCTGTTATTTTAACTATTACCAAATCATCTATTTCTATTGTTTCTGACATGCTTCCACTTACTACTTCAAATGAAGTATATCCAAAAAAAGCAGTATAGTCTTTCTTTAGAATTTCAATTTGAAAAAAGTTATAAACTACAATTATAAATATTAATACAGTTAATGATAGTATTATATTAAAAAAAATTTTTACTATTTTGTTTATTAAATCCATATTTTCTCCAAAGATTAAGATATTTCTTCTCCTAAATACTGTGTAACAACAACTTCAACTGGCAGAGATGTTGAAATATCTTTTAAATGACCTAATACTGAGTCGTTTTCATCTGACTCTCCAGACTCATCTTCATCCCAACCTATATAAAAACGTAATTTACATTTTTCACCATTTTGTATGCTGTTCAAAGATATTATTCCAGAATATGTATTTGCGCCAGTTCTTATAATTCCTTCTGAAACTTCAGAATTATTTACAACTTTGTAAGCATTTTGAAAATGTATTCCTTCGCTAATATTCATTTGTGCCGTGTCTAGTGTTATATCATATCTAACAGCTACACTACTACCAGTTGCATCTATCTCTACATCAAAATATCCACTAGATGATGGTGCTATTTTATTCTCAGCCACTAAATCATTAGATGGATATGTTAAACTATCAATATTAAATGTTGTTTCCAAATTGCCGGTAGCAATATTACTATCATTTACTTTAATCATCCATGCTCCAGCATTTTTTTCTATTGTTCCAGTAGCTTCCGATGTATACTTCGCATATGAACTTATTATTTCATATGTTGTAATTAGCAACATGAGTGCTCCTACTAAAAACCATGTTTTCTTCATACTTATTCCTTTGATATTATTCTTTATTAGATAATTCAAGTATTAGTTCATATACTTGATGTAAAAATGCTAAAAGTGAAGGGAATACTATCAAGAATAAAAAGCCCCATTTTGATTGAAGTAAGCCTAATATTCCTCCAACCTTACTAATAACTTTTGCATTTTTAGCTATTCCAATAACATTTTCATGAACAACCTGATAATTTCCATCAATTGTAAATGTTATTCCTGCATCCCCAAAGTCATTTTTCTTTAATATCTTAGTAATTTTTATTCCATCATTTTCATAGAAAATTAAGGTATCTCCTTCATTCGCTGACTCATACCCCTTTTTATCAACAATTACTAAGTCTCCTTTTTTATAATCTATACCTTCTTCATCCTTATCAATGATAACTAGTGTTTTATCTCCAAATTGTGAAACCTTGTACTCATTGTAATTTAATAAGCACATTGTCGTAAATATTGCAATTACTACATAGATGATTACTAGTACATTAAACAGTATCTTTTTCATCTCTTATCCTCCCTAATTCAGATGTTTATATTATATCAAATAAATAAAAAAAAGCAACATTTTTTTACTAAATTAGAAAATAATTGATATATCTAAGTAAACTTGTCGCCCAGATGGTCAATATTGTTATAAAGTAATAGAAGTGGGAATTAAAAAATAATCCCACTTTCTATATTTTTGAAAACATTAAGTTACTTGAACTATATTTCCTTAATCCTTTATAAAAAATAAAAAAAGTAAAAAATGTAAGTATTAATGTGATTACATTTATTATAAAAAACATACTATAGTTAAATGAAGTTAATACTTGAACAGGCATATATACAGTAACTCCAACTGGAATAATAGAATATAGCATTGCTCTTGCGCTTCCTTTAAATATTCCATCAGGATATGTTGCAAAATTAGTCATTAAACCATTTCCTGTGTCTGCTAAAATATCACTTCTATTAATCCAAAAGCTTAAACTTCCTAATATTATAGCGATATCTGTTACTATTATTGCCCCTGTAATCATAAAAAGTGTAAATAGCAAAAACTTTATAACAGTAAATCCACTAAGAAATACCAGAATATATCCATAAAATATATCTCCCAGTGCTGAAGAATCAGAAGAAGAACTAATTACTGCAAGCAAAACATTTTTAGGTTGTACTAAGTAACTATCAAGTTTTCCATTTGTAATAAAATCTGATAAATGAAAAGCATTTTTAAACAAAAACCTTGAAACACCAAAAATACCTGCTGCTATTCCCCATAGTAGTAATACTTGGTTAAATGTATAACCTCCAACATCTTCTTTTATGTTGTATATTATAATCCATTGAATAATAAAACTTGCATCATTCAAAATCATAAAAAATATATTCATTAGGAATGTTCCTTTATTCAACATCTCCTTCATAATAGAATACTTAATAGATTTTAGTGTAACGTTTATTTGATTTTTAACCTCCATTAACATTTAGTTTTTTCACCCCTTTCATGTACATCAGTTTACAAAGACCCAAACTTATTAGCAAATAAGCTATTTGTGCAAGAATAACAATTATTGCAAATCTCCAATTAAAGTCAATAAATAATTTAGCTGGTCCATAGCTAGTAACAAATATTGGACTAATTTTAATTATAGGCTGTATAGCTGTTGGGAAGAACTCTAATGGAAATACAATTCCAAAAATAAGTTGCATTTTGCTGTATAACCAATACATCGGATTAGAATCTTCCATAATAAAAGCAAGTAATCCAATAAAAGTTAGAAATAACATATTAATTATTATCGATAGAATCCACGATATTGCAATTACTATTCCCTCAATTATTGTTATTGTTGGTATACTTCCTAAAAATGTAATACCTAATCCTAAACCAATCATTACGTAAAAAACTAGTCTAATTGTTACTTCTCCTAAATTGCTAAACATTATATATCCTACATAACTATATGGTTTATTAATATTGTAGGCAACATTTCCACTTCTAACTTCATTACAAATTGTTCTTACCATTCTCCTTCCTGCTACACTACAAAAAATTATTTCTGTAATAGTTACATACCATACCATTTGAGTCTTACTAAAACCATAAATCAATTCTGCTGGATTTTCATATATATAATTCCAAACATGAAAGAAAATAAATATATGAACTATAAATCCTAGCGAATTAATAATAATATTAGCCATATACTGTAAGTTACTCATTAAATTAGCCATGTATATCACTGTATATTTTCTCATTTTGTTTTTTCTCCTTTATAAATTTTACTAATAATCTCTTCTAAAGTGCCTTCTTGTTTCTTTAAATTTATTAATTGATCGTCTAAAACTATTTTTCCATTATTAACAATTATCACTCTCTTACATAATTTTTCTATATCTGAGATATCATGACTTGTCAAAAAAATAGTAGTTTTGTATTCTTTATTCATTTTTTTAATTAGTTTTCTAATTGATTCCTTTACAACAGGATCTAGACCAATTGTTGGCTCATCTAAAAATAGTATTCTAGGTTTATGTATTAGAGATGCTGCGATTTCACATAATATTCTTTGTCCTAAACTTAGATTTCTTACTGGTGTATTAATAAATTTGCTTAGATCAAACAAACTATTGATCTCTTCAATTCTTTTTTCTGTTTCTTCTTTAGATAAGTCATATATAGCTCCAAAGAATTTAAAATTATCATATGGAGTTAGATGCATCCATAATTGTTCCTTTTGTCCAAACACAGTTCCTATTTTATATGCTAACTTTTTTCTCTGTTTTGTTGGATCAATATTAAGTACTTTAATTCTGCCACTATCAGGGTACAATATTCCTGTTAACATTTTTATTGTTGTAGATTTTCCTGCACCATTTGGACCAATAAAAGCTAACATCTCTCCCTCTTCAACATTAAAGCTAATATTATTAACAGCTTTTACAACTTTTAGTTTTGGTTTAAATATTGACTTTAAACTTCCTTTAAATCCCTTTTCCTTTTGCTTAACTATAAAATTTTTCTTCAAATTTTCAACTTCAATTACATTATTTTTTTCCATTTTCTTATCCCCCTTTAGTATTCTTCAATTATGGATTTAATCTTAATTTAAAACAAACAGAGCCACGATTAACATTTTAATCGTGACTCCGTTATTATTAACGTGTAAAGTTTTAAACTTCTATGTAGCTCGATTTAAAAATCTATACATACTCACTTTATTCAATATAATACTATTATACCATAATTTACATAATTGTCAACCCCTATTTTTTCCAAAGTCCATGTAAATTGCAAAATGCATATATTTCAAATAAATCTGTCTTTTTAAATTCAGCTTCTGGTTTATCTGTTGGATTTAACCTTTTCAAGAATACTTTGCTATTATCAAAGTAAGCTATCCACATAATATAATGCTCTTCTGTCATAGGATGCTCTACATCACCTACTTTTACTTTTATCATATCACCATCTTCTTCGTATACTGGAACGTGTTTTTCAACTGCTGCATCTACTGTATTTGGTTTTAATTCTTCCATTGGCTTTCCGCAACACATCAATTCTTTGTTTTCTCCATCAATCACACATTCAATTTTACCACATTCATTACATCTATAAAATACTATTTTTCTCATTTTCTTTCCTCCACCTTTTTTTGTACTCTTATTATATTTCAATTTATATATTTTTGCAACATCTTCTAAATCTTTATAATAATAATTAACTAAAATGCTTTCTTCATCAACATAATCATTTTTTGGTGGATATGTTTCATATGCAGTTTTTATGAATCTGTCAAAGCCCCAATTGAAATAAATTTTCATATTTCTAACTTCTTTTGGCTCGACTCCAAGTGAAAGACGCTTGTATCCTTTACCTTTTAGATCATTCTCCATATACTTGTATAGTCTTGAAAAATATCCCTTGCCTTCATATTCAGCTTTAGTTCTAAAAGCACTTAAATATGCCATAGTACTATTTACTAATTCATCATCGTCCATTTTTTCGCCTGCATTTTGAACTGCTGTCTTATCTATTATTGCAGTAGCTTCGGTAATAATTTCTCCATTTAGAATTCCAATATATACAATTATTTTTCCTTGTTTATACCATTGCAATGCCTCATTTTTCCATATTGACCATCTATTATCATTTGGATGTTTTTCTATTTCATAATTGAATTTCTCAATTATTTCATCTTTTGTTGCTATTTTACAAACATACTTATTCATTGTTATTAATCCTTTCTTAAAGCAACAAATTCATTTTTATTAATTATTTACCGTATCATTTCCTTTATTATTCATTATCTCTATATTTAAAGCTTCAATATAAAAATAATCCTGGTAAAAGGATGATTCATCATTACCTTTCCTTAGTTTTCCTATAACTTTAATCCAGTCTTCTTCCGCTTTTAATTCTTTATCTATTTCTCCATCTAGCTGGTATTCTATAAAAGAATAACCTGCTGGGCAATAAGCACATAAGCTTGATGTAGAATATCTTCCAACAGAAGTATATGTTCCGTCTGTAAGGTACATACCTTCAATTTCAATGTTCATATCATAGTAATCTTCTGGATTTACATACATATCACTTATTGTAGTATCAAAATAATTATCTCCTAAAACAAAATCAGATTTTAATTGTTCTCCATCTACAGCATATAGAATTCCATCTGATAGTTCTATTTTGCTATACTCTTTACTATTTTCTGATTGTTCAGTTTCATTATTCTCATTATTGTTACTTTTATTGAATTCAATTCCATTTGTATCATTATTCTCACTTGCGGCTTTAGGTTTCAGTGTTAAGAATACAATGCTTCCTCCAATTATAATTAATAACAAGACAATCCATAGTATTTTTTTCATTTTAATATCATTCCTTTCCATAGATACTAACATTCTTCTATTCATGTATTATTTTTTCTATAATTGAAAATAAAATAAATAGCATTAGATTAACAAGTACTATTGTTGCCCCTGTGCTTATATTATATATATAAGCAAGATATATTCCTACTAGAAAAGAAATAACACTAACAGCTCCTGAACTAATTACAACACTTTTAAAAGATTTAAAAACTCTCATTGATGTAAGTGCAGGAAAAATAATTATACTGCTAATCAACATTACGCCCATCATTCTCATTCCTACTACTATTATTAATGCAGTAAGAACTGCAATTAGACTTGTATATCTATTAGACTTAAGACCACTTGCTTTTGCAAATTCTTCATCAAAAGTTACAGCAAATAGTTTTCTATAATAGATTATAAATAAAATAGCAACAATAATACTTACAATTACGCTTATCATTACATCACTTTTGCTCATTGCTAAGATGCTTCCGAACATAAAGTTACATATATCAGTATTCATACCTGTTGTAACTGATGTAACAGCAACACCTATAGCTAATGCTGTGCTTGAGATTAAAGCGATACTACTATCACTTTTTATCTTTTTACTGTTTCCTATTTTTAATAGTAGTATTGCACAAACTGTTACTCCCGGAATAGCAATATATAGTGGAGTTGCAACTCCAATTGCGGATGAAACTGTCATTATTCCAAATCCAACATGAGAAAGACCATCTCCAATCATGCTATACCTTTTCAAAACTAAACTGACACCTAGTAATGCAGCACACAAACTTACAAGTATTCCAACTAAAATTGCCCTTTGAATAAATACATGAGACATCATTTCAACTACTGTGCTAAACATTTTTTTCACCTCCTAGCTTATATTCCGAAGGTTGTCCCTCATATGATATCTGTCCATTTTTTATTTCTATTACTTTATCAGCATATTTTAGTGCTCTTTCAATATCGTGTGAAACCATTAAAACAGTCAATCCCTCTTTTTTTCTTAAATCACTAAGTAATTTATAGATTTGAATTGCAATGCTTGGATCAAGTCCATTTGTTGGTTCATCTAAAATAATTAATTTTTTGCTTGCACATAAGCTCCTTGCAATTAAAACTCTTTGTTGTTGCCCTCCTGATAAATCTGAAAAGCTTTTTTTTCTAATATCATAAATTCTTAATTTCTTCATTATTTCATTTGCAACTTCTTTATCATCTTTTTTATAAAAAATACTTCTAACATTTCTAGATATAGTTCCAGATAAAACAACCTCTTCTATTGTTGCAGGAAAACTTGATTGAATTGCACTTTTCTGTGGTAAATATCCAATAGTAGTATCCTTGGAAATCTCACCAGTGTATCCTTTTATCAATCCTAGAATACACTTAATCAATGTGCTTTTTCCAGATCCATTTTCTCCAACAATACATGTAATGCTTCCTTCTTCAACTTCAAAGCTAATATTTTTCAGTGTATTCTTTTTAGTTGGATAACTATAATTTAGTTTTCTAACTTCAATTAAATTCATTTTCAATTCCTTTCATATTATTTTTGTATGAATTTAAAATAGAATTATTAAGTTTAGTCAGCTATTTATTATCTTAATTCTTATTGTAATGCCTTACTAAGTACTTCTATGTTTCTATTCATTAAACTTATCCATGTTTCTCCATTATTAAAATCATCTAAGCTTACATTATGCAATGTTTGTATTTGTAAAGCTTCTGCTCCTGTTTCATTAGCTATTGTTTTTGCTACTCTCCCGTTATTTAGTTCTATATATAAAACTACTGGGATTTGTTGTTCTTTTACTATCTTTTCTAAATATGTTATTGTACTAGCTGATGGCTCAGTTTCAGTACTACATCCTGAGAAAGCAGCACTCACTTTTAAGTTATAATAGTTTATAAAATACTGCATCGGCATTTTGTCTCCAAATATAAGTCTATCTCTTTTTTTATTATCTATGATGCTTTGAATTCTATTGTCTACTTCATGTATTTCATTTATATACTCATCTGCGTTTTTACGATACAAATCTGAGTTTTCAGCATCAATTTCTTCCATTTTTTCTTCTAAAGCATTTATCATCTTTATTGCATTATTGGGTGAACTCCAAATATGTTCATCAAAAGCTCCTTCTTCTTCCTCCTCTTTCTCTTTCTCTTCTTCTGCACCATCAACTTCTTGCTCTTTTATCGTATCTGCAAAATCAGCAATACACATAATATTAACATTTTTGTCATTCATTGATTCTAAAACTTTATCAGCCCATTTTTCCATTTCTCCACCAATGTAAACAAATAAATCCGCATTACCAATTTTAATTAGATCTTGTGCTGTTGGATCATAGCTGTGAGCCTCTTTACCCGGTCCAATCAAGAATACTAATTCAATGTTATTATTACCTTTTGTGATTGCTCTTAAAAAATCATAACTAGCAAAATTACTAGATACCAATTTTACTTTTTGTTCACTATTAATTTCTTTTTTCTTGCTACCATATAATAAAAAGAATACTAGCAATCCTATTATAGCAAATGCAATTATACTAAAAACTATCTTTCTTATTTTCATTAATAATCTCCTTATCAACAACATTTTTCACAAATGCCATAAATTATTGTGTTATGGTCAATTTTGAATTTATGTTCATTTATTATATGTTCATTTACATCTTCAAATTCTTTACAATCCAGATGAACTGTTTTTCCACATTTTTTACATTTCAGATGAAAGTGTTTACAGCATTCATCTGTGATGTATTGAAAATACTTTGTGTGATTTCTTATCTCAGTTCTCACACTATTATTCTCTTCTAGATAATTCAAATATCTATAAATAGTTGTAAGTCCTACTTCCTGATTATTTTTTTTCAAAAAATCAAGTATGTCTTCAGCACTCACAAATTTATCTTCATTATCAAAAAGAAAATCATATATAATTTTTTTCTGCTCGGTTCTATATAGTTTTTTCATAACATCTCCTTGTAATTTGAAAATCATTTCCAATTTTATCATATTAGGTTGTAATTGTCAACCAAATTTGTAATTATTAACAAAATATGTTATAATTAAAATACCGTATTTTTGAAATTTGGGAATTCTTTAGATTATTCCCACTCAAACCAGAATCGAGGAAAAAATGCAAAAGAAGTACTTTAAGGCACACGTTTTTGAACTATTCATTGGAGTTATTCTTCTATTTTTGCACTACGTTTTCTCTCCAGCAGGTCCGCTCAACTATTTGCTTCATATTCGGCCTTTAGTTGATATTGAACTCCTTTTTGTTGGTGGATTTTTGTTTTTCATCTGTCCACTGTATGGAGTTACCTTTGTTGGAGTTGGAATAGTTAGACTTTATGAGGATCTATTACAATAACATTCATCCTCGAGCGAAAGCTGGTCTACGTAGCAAATGCGACGTAGACCAGCTTTCATTTTTTATATTATTTTTGTATAATACCATGATATACATAAAGATTCATGAACAAATACTCCAGTTAATTGTACTTTTTAAGAAAATCACAAATTTGACTTGCTAAAATCTCCTCTTTTCCATCAAAAGAGTGATTTGCTCCATCTATAAAATTTATGTCTTTTTGGGGATTAATGATTTTCTTATTCATAAATTGTACCTGATTATCCGCTTCTCTTTCTATCATTTCTTTAACATTTCCCCATCGCATAAATAATGGAATATCAATGCTATTAATTACTTCAAAATCATTATTCTCATCTGAGAACTGTGCAAAATTTATGCATTCCATATACTTTGTATATTTTAAGAATGTTTTTACTGAAATCGGATGAAAAAATGCTTTGGCAGGCATTAACTCCAATTCTTTTCCTTCAGCTTCTTTGTTTTCAGCATAATCCATAAATTCCTTTTTGGTATGTTTTCTTAGCAAATTTGCAACATCAACCAATGAAATAAGCATTATTCCTTTAACATATTCTATGCAAAATTCCTTATTCTTCTTCATTCTATTGTAAGAATAAATAATTTTAGTACATCCTAAGCTATGCCCATGTAAATATATATTTTTATATCCTTGTTGCATAGCATACTTTATTGCTCCAACTATATCATAATATGAATCTTCAATATTCTCATATGCAGTACCTGCTATAGCTTTGCTTTCATCACTATACCTTATATACCTTACAATGTCACTCCCTCTATTGTTAAATCCTATCATATCTATTCCTAATTTTTCAATGTAATTTGCTATTATCCTGTCTCTCTTCTTAAAACAGTTGCTTGTCATACCATGGATTGAAATCAAAACATTGTCAGTTTTTTCATTGCATCTTTTTATAAATCCATCCAGTTTGACACCATCATCTGCTAGAAAGTTAATTAGTTCGCATTTCATATTTATCCTCCTTAGACTTACTTTTTCTTCAGTATATCACATAATGTGCTTTTTCATCAATTTCCTAATTACATATTTTAAAAATCAATTCTTTATATTGTTCGACAAGTTTTTTATAACTATTTGTAGTAATGTGTTCATTTACTTCATGTGCCGTAACTGGTCCTACACCCAAAATAATGCGTTTTGATTTCTGTATAAAACTTGCCTCTGTTATGAAATTAGCGGTTTTTATATAATTTAAGAAATCTATTTTATCAATAAATGGCTTTATATTCTCAATTATGTTTATCTCTGCTTTGTATTTATTTGCTAAATCTTCTATCTTATTTATTATCAATTTAGGATGATTTTCGTTTGCAATACGAAAATCAATACTTATATTACATTGTGCTGGTACTGAATTTTTAGCACTTCCTCCATTTATTAGTCCTACATTCATAGTTGTATAAGGAATTTCAAAACTTTCTTCTTTTTTTATTTTTATTTCTTTTTCATAGAATTCATTTAATTCATATAAAAACTTTACAGCATTCAAATTAGCACTAATTCCTTTCTGTGGATTACTTGAGTGTGCTTTCTTTCCTTTAAAATATAATTCATATTCTAGAAGCCCTTTGCTTCCAGTCAATACTTCATTGTTTGTTGGTTCTCCAAATATCATGTATTCAGGAAATTTTTCTCCTTTTTCCAATAATTCATATGTTCCTCCAAAACCTATTTCTTCATCAAATGTAAAATATAATTTCATTCCACTTTTAATTTTTTCAAAGTCAATTTTTGAAACAGCATCTAATATTGCTGCTATTCCACCTTTCATATCACAAGTTCCAAGTCCATATAAATATTTTTCCTTTTTTATTAATGTAAATGGATTTTTGAATTCTTCTATATATTCAACTGTATCTGTATGACCTAAAAATCCTAATTTAGGATTTTCACCTATACTCATTACTAGATTTTTAGTTTTACTTTCAGTTTTGAATCCAAGTTTTATTAAATAGTCCTCAATATAATTAAGTATTCCTTTATTCTCTTTATCCTTTATTGTATTAAAACTAACTAATTTTTTTAATATTTTATAATCTTCCATAATTAATCTCCTTTATATTATTATTTAATCTTTTTTTTTGATGCCTATGCTTTGCACTCCTGTACTGCCATGATTTTTCGCTCTTTCTTCTATAGTATTTTCTTTCCATATTTATACTTCCTTTCTTACCATACAAAAATAGATGTATAAGTTGATTTTTTCTTTTTATCACTCATACATCTATTAGCTTCTTTCTATATCTATAAAATTCTTTATATAAATCTACTTCAAGACTAATAAGTATGGGTGATTTTCACTCCATACTTGATGTCTATTATCAAATTCACATACATTTATTATAATTTCCATAACTAACATCCTTCTTACATTTTTATTATAATATATATTTTTAGTATTATCAACTATTTTAACATTTTTTTAACAACATTTGCACTAAATCATATAAATTGCCTCTTTTTTGCTAGTATTTATTCTAATAATCATAGTTTTGCAAATATTATATATATCCAAGATGGCACGCTTTGAAATTCAAGAATTCCAAGCGTGCCATCCTGGCAGGTCATCGCATCTCTACTAGATTTCAACCACCTCCAGTACTTCTCCCGTCTTCTTGACCATGATACCGGTGATGTCACCATCGGTGGTCTCGAAGATGGCTGAGTAAAGCGAGTAGGCATTCATGCAAGCCTCCCACTTAACAGCATTGGCGGGTACTTCCATTCCGAGCTTCTCGCTCATGAAACGAGCGATTTCCTCTGCCACGGCTGGAAATGAGGGGTTGTCCTCTGATCTGTACGTTACGAACATACAATACCTCCTAGACAATCGTCCTTATGCCTTCTCTAGATGTTTTTAAGGAGGAGACATAAACTGATACCTTACATATATTATATCACAAATTATGTAAATTATCAAACTATTCTTTGTTCTTTTTCTTGTCAATTTATAATCAAAAGTTGCAAAACTTCTATCAAAGAAGTATAATATAAATAAATATGCGGGTATAATTTAGTGGTAGAATGAAATGCTTCCGACCTTTTAGCGCGGGTTCGATTCCCGCTACCCGCTCCAAAAGAAAAAAATTCGAACTCTAGTGTAATCGCTAGAGTTCTTTTTGAAAATGTTATGGCTAAAATAATGGGGATGAAAATAATCAAGAGCAAAGTCAAGTAGCATTGTATTTTTTTAATAGAATAAATTGAATCTTATAATAATAGAAAAAATCAATTACTATTTTAATTGATTTTTTCTATACATATCAACTCTAACTGGTATTTTTTAGCTAGTTTTGCAGTTTCCTTGCGAAATAATAATTCGGGTTTTATATTAAATGATTTTGCTATAAAATCAATATTTTTACAAGTTAAATTAGCATTTCCTGTTTCTATAATACTAATATAAGCCATTTTGAAATTTGTATTATTAGCCTAATCTTCTTGTGTTAAATTATTTTTATATCTATACCATTTGGTATTAAGATCAACTAACTCCATAGAAGTCATAACAACAACTTCCTCTTTATAGTAATTAATAATATAAAAATTATTTATATATAAATTATAAAGTTAAATACAAAATAACTTAACACTACAAAACTTATTAAAATCTAATTAAACTAATTATTAAATTACTATTGTAATTTCTTAAAATTTGTGTGATAATAAAAATCGAAGAAAATTTATTAAGAGTTTTATTTAAATATTCCTAATATAAAAATGAGTATTTAATAACTATAAATGTTACAAAAGAAGTATATTCTAAAATAAATATGGAGTATTCAAATCAACTAAAGAAAGGAAGTTTTTATTTATGAAAAATTTTAAGAGAAAGGAGCTAAATAGCAGTAATGGTATAACTTTGATAGCTTTAGTAATTACAATTATTGTCCTTCTAATCTTAGCTCGGAATCAGTATTTCAATGCTATCTGGAGATAACGGCATTTTACAGAAAGCAACAGATGCAAAAACAGAAACAAATGAGGCATCAGCAAAAGAACAAATACAACTTCAAATATTAGGAAGCTTTGATGGTGAGGCAAGTTTAAATTTGACAGAATTAAAAAAGAACCTTCAATCAATAGGTGCTACTGTAGATGGAAATGATTTTCCTGTTACAGTAACATTTAATGGATTAAACTATACAATAAATGAAGATGGAACAATCGGAGAAAGAGAATGGAAAATAGCTTGGGTATATAATGGTTCTAACTGGAGTAATCCATATTTTAAAGATGAATCATTAAAAAATAGTTTTGAATTCAGATATGAAGATGAATCAGGATATGAAGATATGGATTCTAATTACTCTTTAACTTCTGAAAATGAGATTGTAGGGCAAATCATTGCAAAACTTTATTCTAACGGAGAACTTGAGATAATAGGTTCAGGACCTATTCCTGAAATTGAGGATAATTCTGGGTCCAATTACGCACCAGCCCCTTGGAACGGTTTCTTCCATTATGTAAGTTCTTGGGAACGGTGAAACATATCGCGAGTATATGCCGACTGGTGATCTACAAGATTATCTGATTGATAATCTTACTTCTATAACAATTGGTGAATCAATCACAAGTATTCCTAAATGGGGCTTTTATGGTACTGCTGCAACTAGCGTATCATTACCTTCTACCCTCACTTCCGTTGATGAAGAATCTTTCCTTGATTCTCGTTGGTTAATGAATTTGTGCGAGGAACGGATTTGGATACGATGATGACCCTAATGATCCATACAGCCCGATTTACATAGATATTTTAGATGCTGGTGGAAACACCTGGAAATTAGTATCATACTATCCAGATTAATGTTGTTTAAGTAATTTTAACGATATAGGTAATTTGTAGGAGCTCATTTCAATAATGAGCTTTTTCTTATCTCTCCAAAATACATTCTTTTTCTCTATCTTCTTTTTTCACTTGCTTTTCAGCATCTAGCAAAGTGTGATTTTCTCTTTCAAAATCTCGAATTAAATTAATTTCTGAGCACATATCAATTTTAATCCTCTTGACAAAAATATAAAAGTTATGTTAAATTAAAGATAATAAATCGAATTATATAAGAGAGCTTGAAACAAAGTATATGTATTTTTCGCATACCTGTTTCGAAATTGCTCCAAATTGTAAAACTTTGGGACGTCCATTAAAAGTCAAAAAAAAAAATTATGAATAATATATTTTTTATATTAATTATTAGTAATGATGAATAAAATAATAAAAAAATCTACATTTTGAGAATAAATACTTATTTTCAAAATATAGATTTTTTTTTCATATTAGACACTTAATGGACGTCCCAAAGTCTAACAAGTCTATTTATTGTTTTTCTTTGTAGAATTAATAGAATCTGCTATAATTTCGCCTGCTGTCACTAAGTTTTGTAAATTACTAGGAACAATTATTTTTGTAGAGTTTCCTTTAGCTACATCAACCATTGCTTCATAGCTCTTTAATTTTAATACAGATTCATCAGCTTTTGCTTCTTTTAGTAGTTTTAAAGCTTCTGCATTTGCTTCACTAACTTTAATAATAGCTTGTGCTTCACCTTCAGCTTCACGAATATGTGTTTCGCGTTTAGCATCTGCTCTTAAAATAGCGCTTTCTTTTTCACCTTCTGCTATTAAAATTGCAGCTTTCTTTTCACCTTCTGCTTGAAGAATTTTTTCACGTCTTTCACGTTCTGCACGCATTTGTTTTTCCATTGCTTCTTGAATGTCTCTTGGTGGAATAATATTCTTTACTTCAACTCTATTAACCTTTATTCCCCATGGGTCAGTTGCTTCATCAAGAATACTTCTCATCTTAGAATTAATGATATCACGGCTTGTTAAAGTCTGATCTAATTCTAATTCTCCAATGATATTACGTAGTGTTGTGGCAGTTAGGTTTTCTATTGCATTGATTGGGTTTTCTACACCATATGTATATAATTTTGGATCTGTTATTTGAAAATAAACTACAGTGTCTATTTGCATTGTTACATTATCTTTAGTAATAACTGGTTGTGGTGGAAAATCCTTAACCATTTCCTTTAATGATACATCATTAGCTATTCTATCAATAATTGGAATAACATAGTGTACACCTGTTTGAAGAGTCTCATGATAGCTTCCTAGTCTTTCAATTACTTTTGCTTTTGATTGTGGTATTATTTTAACTCCAAGTACAATAATTACTAAAACAATAATTAATACTATAAAAAACATTTTACTATTCCTCCTTTACTTCTTTTACTTTTAGTTTAACGCCTTCTATAGATAGTATTTCAACCTTACTACCAATGCTTAGTTTTTTGGATGATATTGCACTCCATTTTTTTCCATCAACTTTTACTTCTCCTGGTTCTAATTTGGTTATTTCCTCAGTAACTATTCCAATTTTTCCAATTACTCTATCTAGATTTGTAGCTTCAAATTTGTTAGCTTTTACTTTGTTAATAATTCCTCTAGTTGCTAATAAAGAAACTGTACTAACAACAATAAAAACTAAAACTTGAATTGTAATACTATCAGTCAAATATGTAACTGCAAAACTGGCAATAGCTCCTATCGCAAACCATATAGTAACTAAATTCACTGTAATTAATTCTATAAAAACTAAAACAAGAAAAATAATAATCCAAAATACATCCATATTACCACCTCTCTACATATATATTATACTACATTTTTATCTAAATTTAAAGTAGTTTGGTCTATTTTATTGAACAGTTTTATGTTTTAAATAAAGAATATTATTTATTTGAAAGTAGTATATTTTTACACTTATTAACTTGCTTATATCTTATATATAGCACAAGTTTGTTAGTTTTCAGCTCTTTATCACAAATTCACCTTTCAAAAAAAGATTTCTTATAAGAAATCTTTTTTTGAATCTAACACTTAATATAAAAATGCACTATAATAATGTAATAAAACATCTAAAACAGCGTTGCACGGAATCCAACATCGTGGTAACTAGCAGTCGGACTAAGATTGTCACGATAAGATACCGGAGTACCAGAACCTGTATAACTGAATGATCCTCCTCTATCTACACAAGGAATCGTTTCACGAGAAGTATTCTCTAGTGTCCATTCAAACATATTCCCTGATAAATCATAAATATTTAGTTTTCCATTTCTTTCTGTTGCACCGGCACTTAATACGTCTAAATCATCTGGGTGCGTATATGAGCTTGTTATAGGTTCCCAATATATTGTTTTTAAACTATCTGTTGATAGTGTTCCTTTATGTCCATGTGTGGTTGTTTGATTTAGACTAAATTCACCTTTGAAGTTTCCCCATTCTTGACTATTTGATGTTATATTTGACTTTGATAAAACACCTTTTTCACTTAAATATTTTAGTACTAAATCCCACTGTATTCCAAACAATAATCCTGCTTTTTCATCTGTTGTACTTGCCATTCCTGTAGTTAGAGTTTCTGATAGTCTCTCTGCTTGCTCATTTGTTACCCAATTATATGGATATGCATCAGCTTTTATTACAGGTATATTGGTTGTATTCTCTTTATTAGACTTAGTTCTATGATTTGTATCCTCATATCCTACTTCATATTTCCCTATATAAAAACCTCCATTTTCTTGTATACTCCTTAACATTTTGCTGTATTTTTCTGAATATTGTTCATCCGTTAGGCCTGTCCCATTATGATTTGTATCTATGAATCCTTTTGTTGTAGTTTTATTACTACTACTTGTTTTCCCTATAGTTATTAAAGGAGTACTTTCTCCTTTTGCGTTTTGTTCATATAAATAATTCTCTAATGCTGCTTTAATCTCTTCATCAGTATTAGCACCTGATATTAAACTTTTAGGTACTTCAATCCATACCCATTCATTCTCATTATCATCTTTTATTGTTAAACCTTTACTTAAGTCATTATTAGTTATTTCTGTATTAGATGTAGGTATCCATGGAGTGGTTTCATTTGTTGAAGCAATTTTAAGACCATTTTTATCTTTAAGCAAAATTGTTATCCCAGCTTCAACAGTAACATCAACATTGTCAACTGATATAATCCATTGTGTATTATCTTCGTTAGGTGTTATATTAACTGTTTTATCTTTAAACTCATTTTCTAATTCTTCTTGCAACGTTCTATTAGTTAGTTGATTTCTCTTTTCTTTACTATCCTTTATTAGTGCAGAGTGATAAGCAAGTTCTATTCTTTCTCTTACTTGAGCTTCTTCATTTTTCCTTCTGGCATCTTTAGTGCGTTCCATAATTCCATTATTTCCGCTTTACTAGATTAATACTTACTCCGAGCCAAAACTAATAAGACAATCACAGTTACAACAAGTGCAATCAAAGTAATACCTGAAATACTATTTTTATCTCTTATATTATCCATCATTCTTCCGAGTATACTCTTTAGTATCCATCTTTCTCATTTTTATTCTCCTTTTTCTTTTGAATTATTAATTAATTTTTATTATTTATAATAATATTATTTTTACAGATTTATTGTCAAGAGTTTCTATGTTTTTTAACGTAAAACTAGGCTACATTTGAAAACTATAGCCTAGTTTTACCTTTTTTAGCTTGATTATAGTAGACTCTCAAGCTTAGATTGAATTCAGATTCACTGAATATGTAATGTTAAACCACTCCTTCCCCTTAATTACCTTAAACCATCTGTGTAGCATTCTCTCAATGAGTTTTTGATCATATTCACTCGCAAAGTACATGCTTACAATTATTCTAGACTTTCTGCTTGGACAAATGCTTTCAGGAATGATGATTTGGTCAACATCAATTTTTCCTTCCTCTTGTCCATTTGTTGAATAGTGCTGAATGAATGTGATGCTATAATCTACGTCTCCCAGCTCTTCAGAAATCTCTCTTGCAAGGTTTTGTTGCCGCATTTTAAAGTAGTGGATTTTCAGTTTATCCATTTCAACCTCCTAAGTCGACATATAATTATGTTAACACATTGGTTATGAAAAGTCAAATTTACTTGATATTTAGATTATTATAATTCAATTTTAATGATTTGTTCCCAAGGCATATTAGATTTTCCAAAATGTCCATAGTTAGTTGTTTCTTTATATATAGGACGTCGTAGGTCTAATGTTTCGATAATTCCTTCTGGCGTCAAATCAAAATTTTTGTATATTAGTTGTGCTAGTTCTTCATTACTCATTTTTCCAGTTCCGAAGGTTTCTACTAATATAGATACAGGTTTTGCAACTCCAATTGCATAAGATATTTGAATTTCACATTTTTCAGCATATCCATTAGCTACTATGTTTTTGGCAATATATCTAGCCATATATGCAGCTGACCTATCTACTTTTGTTGGATCCTTTCCCGAAAAGGCTCCTCCTCCATGTCTAGCCATTCCACCATAAGTATCCACTATTATTTTTCTACCAGTTAATCCACTATCTCCCAAAGGTCCACCAGTAACAAATCTACCAGTTGGATTTATATAATATTTTGTTTCATCATCTAACAGCTCTTCAGGTATTTCATTTTTTATAACTTTTTCAATTATATCTTTTTTTAATGTTTCTAAGTCTGCATTAGCTAAATGTTGTGTTGATACTACAATAGTATCTATTCTTACTGGTTTATTCTTTTTGTATTCAACTGTTACTTGTGTCTTTCCATCTGGTCTTAAATAATTAATTTCCCCATTCCTTCTAACTTCACTTAATCTTTTTGATAATTTGTGTGCTAAGTAAATTGGCATTGGCATATAATCTTCTGTTTCATTTGATGCATATCCAAACATTAATCCTTGGTCTCCTGCTCCACCAGATTTTACTTTTTCCCCTTTTTTGTCTTCATAAGATTTGTCTACACCTAAAGCAATATCTGATGATTGTTTTGAGATATTTATTAACACTTTACATTTTCTGTAATCAATATCTGTTTTTTCATTGTCATATCCAATTTCTTTTAGTGTATTTCTTACTATTTTTTCAATGTCTATTTCCGCATTGGTTGTAATTTCACCTGTAACTACTATTTGTCCTTTTCCAGCCATTGTTTCACAAGCTACTCTTGAATACTTATCTTGTTCTAAGCATGCATCCAATACGCTATCTGATATGTAATCACAAAGTTTATCTGGATGTCCTTCTGTTACGCTTTCTGACGTAAATAATTGTTTCATCTTTTATTCCTTTCTAATGCTATCAAAAAAAGCTTTGCAAAAGCAAAGCTCAATTTAGACTTTATTATAGTCATCATTCAAAGCTTTTGCTTTGTCGGTATTAGCACCTTTTTGTAGGTTGCTGTGGAGTCATTGAGCCGATTCTCTCGTCCACTCTTGATAACATATTTATTAAATTTTACAATACTAATTATACTATCTAACCCTATAATAGTCAAGTGTTTTGTTTATTTTCATGATTTAGGTTTTTATTACCATAATTCTCCGTCCCCAATGGCTTCTCCATTGACTTAGACTTTTAATGGACGTCCCCAAGTCTGCACATGTCTATTTTAATTGTCTTTTTACTTCTTGAACTATTTTCTCTTTTATTTCTTGAGGTGTTCCTTGGAATTTAGCACCTGCTGCTCTTGGATGTCCTCCTCCACCAAACATTAGACATACGTCTGAAACATTCACATACTCATTAGCTCTAAGTGATGCTTTGAATCCATCATTTTGCTCATGTAAGAATATTGATACTTCAACTCCTTCAATATTTCTTCCTTCATTAACAATACCTTCATAGTCACCGTTTTCAGCATTTATTTTTTCTTCATCTTCTATTGTTATATATGTAAATGTAATCTTACCGTCCTCAAGAAACTCCATTCTATCCATTGCTAATTTTCTTAATTCAAAACTAGTTTTTGTGTTGGTAGATAACAATTGTTTATATAGCTTAGGGATATTAACTCCTAATTCAATTAATTCTGATACTATTTCAAAAGTTTCTTTAGATACTCCAGAATATTGGAATCCACCTGTATCTGTTATAATTCCAGCCATTAAACATGTTCCTATTTCATTATCTACTTCCCAGTTATAAAATTTAAACATTTGATACAAAGTTTGGCAACAAGCTGGAGATGTTGGTTCTACAAAATTAATATCACCAAACATTTCATTTGAACTGTGGTGGTCTATAACTATTCTGTCATTTGCATCTTCAAAATAATTAACCCATCCATTTAATAATTTAATTGTTGCACAGTCTAATGATATAGCTAAATCATACTTATCATAACTTCCAGTTTCTTTAACCTCTTCTATATGAGGTAAATTTGTAAAAACTCTTGGGTATTTTGGAATAATTAGTTCTACATCTTTATCTAATCTCTTCAACGATAAGTACATTGCTAAACCTGATCCGATAGCATCTCCATCCGGGTTCTCATGTACAAGTAATGCTATTTTTTCTGCATCTTCTATTTTATTTTTAATTTCATCTAATGTTGACATCAGTTTCTTCCTTTCCTTATGCCAAAATAGTCAAATATCATTATTCACTATGATATATATTTCATCTATTACTTTTATAATAATTCTTTTCACTTTTGGCAGATTTCTTTGACTTTATTTGTTTTCGTTTAATTCTCTCAATATTTTGTCGATCCTTGCACCTTGTTCTTCTGAATCATCGTGTACAAATACTAGTTCTGGTGTAGTTCTTAAATTTATTGTATTTGCTATTCTTGATCTTATAAATCCTTCAGATTTTTTTAATCCTTCCAATGTTTTTACTACATTTTTAGATTGAAAAATACTAACATATACTTTTGCATATCTTAAGTCTGGTGATATTTTGACTCTTGTTACACTTATCATTCCAGTCACATTTGAATTATTAAGTTCGTAGTTGATAACTTGGCTTATTTCTTTTTTTAATTCTTCATTTATTCTAGCCAATCTGTTTGGATTGCTTCCCATAAAATTTCCTTTCTATTGCTCTCATTATACAATACAACTTATTCTATGTATTGATTTAATAGTTTTTTGCTTCAAAACTTATCGAGTTGAATATTATAATTTAAAATTAGAAAACGCGCAGCACTCAGCCTGAGTGTAACTTAGGGCGATTAGAGGCTCTTTCAATTCTGGCTCAAAAATTGGCATATTTAGATATAGTGAAAAGCCAATATTTATCGCCAATTTTTGTAGCCTCATAAGTACCGACAGTAAAGTTTTAATATTTTAATATTTTAATATTATAACATTATAACATTTTTAACTTTAATAGAAATAAATGTATTTACTATCTTTTTATTTCTTCTTGTATATATGCTTCTATAGTATCTCCAACTTTAATATCATCATAATCTTCAATTTGCATACCACATTCAAATCCTTTAGATACTTCTTTTGCATCATCCTTAAATCTTTTTAGTGAAACAAGTTTTCCATCATGTATTACAACACCTTCTCTAATTACTCTAACACCTGCATTTCTTTCAACTTTACCATCTATTACATAGCATCCTGCAATTGTTCCAACATTTGAAACTTTGAATGTTTGTCTAACCTCAGCATTTCCAATATTTACTTCTCTGTATTCTGGTTCTAACATTCCTTTCATTGCATCTTCTACATCTTCTAGTACTTGGTAAATAATTGAATATTGCTTAATTTCAACTTGCTCTAATTCTGCTTTTTTCTGTGCTGCTCCTACTGGTCTTACATTAAATGCTATTACTATTGCATTTGCTGCTTTTGCTAAGTCTATATCTGTTTCTGTAACTCCACCTGCAGTTGCATGCAATACTTTTACTCTTACCTCTTCATTAGACAATTTTTCAAGAGATGTTTTTAATGCTTCAGCAGTACCTTGAACATCAGTTTTAACAATTATATTAAGTTGTTTTAATCCTTCACTTTCAAGTTTTTGGAATAAATTGTCTAGTGTTACTAAATTATCATTTGCAATTGTTTTTTCTCTATTTTCCAGTTTTCTTTGTTCAATAAGATGTTTTGCAACTTTCTCATTCTTAACTTCGTAGAATGTATCACCTGCTTCAGGTAAAGTCTTTAATCCTGTAACCCTAACTGGAGTTGATGGTCCGGCAACTTTTACGTTCTTGCCTTTATCATTAGTCATTGTTCTTATTCTACCTATTGAAGATCCAACTATTATAGTATCTCCAACATTTAGTGTTCCTCTTTGTACTAATAATGCTGCAACTGGTCCTTGTGTTCTATCAAGTCTTGCTTCAATAACTGTACCCTTTGATTGTCTATTTGGATTTGCTTTTAGTTCTAATATATCAGCCTGTAATAACACCATTTCTAGTAAATTATCAATATTGATATTTTGTCTAGCTGAGATTGGTACAAAAATTGTATCTCCCCCCCATTCTTCTGGTACTAGTTCATATTTCATTAATTCTTGTTTTACTTTCTCAACATTTGCACCTGGTAAATCAATTTTATTAATAGCTACTATTATTGGTATTTCTGCTGCTTTTGCATGGTTTATAGCTTCAATTGTTTGAGGCATTACTCCATCATCTGCTGCAACAATTAATATTGCAATATCTGTTATCTGAGCTCCTCTTGCACGCATACTAGTAAAAGCTTCATGTCCTGGGGTATCTAAAAATGTTATTTCTCTATCATTAACTTTTACCTTATATGCACCTATATGCTGTGTAATTCCACCAGCCTCTCCTTCAATAACATTAGTATTTCTAATTGCATCTAATAGAGAAGTTTTTCCATGGTCTACGTGTCCCATTACTACAACAACAGGAGGTCTCTTTTCTAAATCTTCTTCCTTATCCTCAGAATCATCAAATAAAATGTCTTCATCACTGATAACTTCTTTTTTATTTGCTGTTACTCCAAAACTATCGGCAACTAAATATGATGTATCAAAATCCAACTCTTGATTTAGATTTGCCATAATACCTAATTCCATAAGTTTCTTTAAAACGTCCGCACTTGTCTTCTTTAATTCTGTAGCCAAATCTTTAACAGAAATATTTTCAGGTATAGTAATCTCTTTTAGTTCAAATATTTGCTGCTTTGTACTACTAGAATTTTTCTTTGTTTTTCTTCTTCTATTTCCCTTATTATTTGATAAATCATAATAGTCAAGCATTCCACCTTCTTGGTCACCAAACATATTAGAAAGATTCTTCACCTGTTTTAAATCTCTTAATCTGTCTTCACTAAAATTATCATTTTGAGAAAATCTTCTAGATTTAGTATTCTTCTTTTTCTCTTCAAAATTTCTATTTGCTTTTTGTTTATCAATAAATTTAGATGTATAATCTCTTTGATTTTCTTTTTCTAGGAATTCAGTTGTTATTGGTTCTTCATTTTGCCTATTTTGAAGTCGACGATTACTATTAAATCCTGTCCTATTATTGAATGAATCTCTATTATTAAAGCTACTATTATTATTGTTATTATTATTTCTATTTCTGTTAAAATTAACATTATTATTTCTATTAAAGTTATTGTTATTATTATTTCTTATATTATTGTTGTTTCTATTGTTGTAATTATTACCTCTTTGATAGCCATTTTGGAAGTTATTATTGTTTCTGTTGAATTCAGTTTTTACTTGTTTTTGAGTCTTAACTTCATTTTCAACTTTTGTCGCCTTAGTTTTTTCCTCAGTTTTTACTTCTTTAACAGCCTCAGTATTTGGCTTTTCTTCTACTTTTTTCTCTACTTTAGGCTTTTCAACTTCCTTTTTATTATTTTTAGGCTTAATTCCAAATAACTCACTAACAGTCATTGGCCTTGTTGGTTTTTCTCTATAAACAATATTGAAATCTTTGTTTCGTCTTTCTGTAAAGCCTATTCCTTCTTTACTAGATTTAGGTTGTTCTTGTTTCTTAATATCTTCTTCATCAACAATAACTTTTCTTCTAATAATTACCTGTCCAGTAGTTTTAATATCCTCTTTTTCCTTTTTAGGAGGTTTTGTATTTTCTTTTTTATTAGCACTATTCTTAATTTTTTCCACATCATTATCTTCTAATGTACTTAGGTGACTTTTTAATTCAATTCCTAGTTTTTTTGCTATAGAAATTAATTCTTTACTATTAATATCTAATTCTTTTGCTAATTCATATACTTTTTTCTTTCCCATTAAATCACCTCCTCTTTAATAAAATCATTTCTTGTTAAAATTTCATTAAATATATTCAATACTTTGCCCCTTTACAACTTATTATAACTTTATTCTAATTCTTTCATCTTATTCATCTATATCATCAGATGAATCATTTTCAAAATTCTCTTCTATTATTTCTTCAGAGTCTTCTTCACCTAGTTCAGCTTCTTCTAACATCTTTCTAAACTGAGATTCACTCTTAATGTCTATTTTCCATTCGGTAAGTTTAGCTGCTAACTTAGCATTTTGGCCAGCCTTACCTATAGCTAATGATAATTGATCATCTGGTACTATAACCTGAGCAAATCTTCCTTCTTCATCCTCTCTTACATCAACAGCTAATACTTTTGCTGGAGCTAAAGCTACAGAAATAAATATTGATGGATCTTCATTCCATTCTATAACATCAATTTTTTCTCCATTTAATTCATTAATAATATTTTGAATACGAATCCCTTTTTGTCCAACACATGATCCTACAGGATCTATATTTGGATTTGGAGAGTATACAGCTACTTTACTTCTTGAACCAGCATCTCTTGAAATACTCTTTATTTCTATTACGCCTTCATATATTTCTGGAATTTCTATTTCAAATAACTTTTTAACAAAATCAATACTTGATCTTGAAAGAATAATTTGTGTTGATCCTTTAACACCTTTTTCAACACTAATAATACAAGCTTTAACTTTATCATTAACATTATACTTTTCAGTTGGAATTTGCTCCTTTTTAGGCATAATTCCTTCAATCTTACCAAGATCCATTATTACTACTCTATTATCTGCCTTTTGAACTAAACCTGTAACAATTTCTCCCTTTTTACCTGCAAATTCTGTAAAAATAACATCTCTAGAAGCTTCTCTAATTTTCTGTGTTATTACTTGTTTTGCTGTCTGAGCTGCAATTCGACCAAATTCTTTTGGAATTAGCTCAATCTGAGCAACATCACCTTCTTTAAAATTCTTATCAACTTTTTTGGCATCTTTTAAAGATATTTCTTTTTTATCATCTTCAACTTTTTTAACTATGTCTTTAAGCTGATAAACATGCATTTGTCCATCACCTTTGTTTAGCTCAACTTTAATGTTCTCATCTGAGCATTCGAAGTTTCTTTTATATGCAAGTACTAAAGCTTGTTCAATAGATTCCATTAAAACTTCCTTTTTAACCCCCTGAGTTTTTTCTAATTCATCCATTGCTTCAAGTAGTTCCTTTGTGTCAATGCCTCTTTTTTCAATCTTCTTAGCTTTTCTCTTCATTTTATATTATACCTCCCAATCATATACTGTTGTTATTTTTGAAATGTTTTTCTTATTAATACTTATTGTCCTTAGTTTATCATTTTCTGTAACATCTATTTTTACATAATCGTTGTCGAAACCTTTTAAAAATCCTAATATTATTTTTGAATTTGTGCTTTCATCATTTTTAAATGTGTGTATTTCAATTTTCTTATCAATGTTTTGTTCTAAATGTTCATCACTTCTAAGCCTTTTTTCTATTCCAGGAGATGATACTTCTAACATGTATGAATTCTTAATTATATCATTCTCATCTAAAATATCTGTTATAGCATTATTAACATTTTCACAGTCATTTATGCTGATTATTCCATCTTTGTCTATAAATATTCTTAAATAATTATCCTTTCCTTCTTTTTCATAAATGACATCATATAGTACATAACCTAGTTTTTCAATAACCGGCTTAACTATTTTTTCAACTTTACTTTCTGTGCTAGTCATTATTTTTCCTTCCTACTATTATTTAATTACACAAGTAAAGAGTGGAATTGGCTTCCACTCTTGCTATCTCTTTTATGTACAATATTATTATACCTATTTTTGTGCTAAAAGTCAAGTTTTTACAGGAATTTTCCTTAATATCTCATTAACACTTTATCTATTGTTATCTCCTTTTTCACTTTTGACTCTTCTGGTTCTTCTGGTTCTAAATTCTCTTAAATTAATCATCCTTCCATTTTGTATTATAGGCTGCACTGGTCCAGTTAAGTTTTCTACATATTCATTTTTATCATCATCAACACTAACTGATATACCATCTCCATTTGAAAATACACCTGCAATCCTTTCCCCATTATCATTTACAACTATTATTTCACCATTTTTATTCCTCTTAAGTCTATAGTTGTGACAATGATACGAAAAACAATTTGATCTTTCTTCAATAGCTTTTGAAACTGTTTCGCTAAAGTCTAATCCTTGTTTTAGTTCAATTACTTCATCTCCATGTTTAAAATAATGATCATGATCTTTTTTTACTGCAAATGCAACTTCAGGACTTCCTTCATATCTTTTATGCCATCCATCAAAAATTCTTGGTTGTCCATATCCATTCTTTTCTATTACTAATCCGTCATCTTCAACTTTTATAAAATGATGACCTCTGTTTATTCCTTTATTTTTTTCATAGTCTATAAAAGACTAAATACTCATCATCTTTTAATGGTTCATCTCCGATCAGTCTTACAAAGTCAAAAGTCTCTAAAATGCTTGAGACATATCTGCTTAATGTTGATTCATTTGGATACATACGCTCATCAATTTCTAAAGCATATCCGCCACAGTTAATCTTATCATTAAATCTTCTTAATGCCACTCTAGTAGTATTCTTGTAATTTATTCTATAAAAAGATTTATCACCTGGTTTCATTTCTTCTTCATTTCCATATCTAGCCAAATAATCATCTCTTCTTTTAATTGCACTTTGTTTTAATATTTCAAAAAATTCTTCTTCAAATCCCATATATATTCTTTCCTTTTTTGTTTTCACAATATTATATCATAAATTTCTAGAAAAATCCAGCTATTTTGATGTCTCTATGTGGTATTAAATGAAAATATATTTTGTAGTGAAAACAAATTAAGAAGTCTTTTTGTTATGATAGATATGTCTATCCCACTTATACCTGTATTTTTATAGTTCTATTTTTTTTATATAAATTCCTGTTCCAATTAAGCCTACCATACTAAGTACAAGCATAAAAACATATATCATTATATTATCTTCTGTTTTTGGAGAGTTTGTTGTGATATTATTATTTGTTTTTATCATCTCATTCTTATTTTCTGTCTCGTTATTGTTTTTATTATCATCACTATTAGTTTCATTTTTAGCAATTGTTAATGTGGTTGTAACTTCTTTATCATTTATATATGTTGCTCTTACCGAATGCATACCAGCACTTAAAGTGTTTAAAAAATCTGATGAAATTGTAATTAGAGTATTTTCTTTGGAAACTCTATAATTATTTGTGTCAACTTCTTTTTTGTCAATATATAGTTTATCAAATAATTCATAATCTCCATTGATTTTTATTATTAAATCTTTGCTTGTATCATCTTTAATTGTTTGATCTGCTCCTTCAATTATTTTATATTGAATCTCTGGTAGTTTATCTATTGTGGCAATTTCTTTATGATTTTTATTTTTTAAGCATACTCTTTCTTTTTGACCTTCTTCGTTTTCAGTAGGCTCTTTTGTAACTATCCATTCTCCCCATTCATGCATATGTTCAGTAACTGTAATTGGAACATTTATAGTCTTTGTAATTCCATCTTCAGAATATGATATTTCTATTGACTTAATATCTTCATTAACAGGATTTTTATCATATTCAAAATCAGTAATTTTCTCTTTCTCTTTATTAGAGTATACTTTATAAATAACTACATCAGATAAGTCAGGAATTGAATCTTCTTCAATTTCAATTGGTTCTTTTTTTTCTAATTCTAAAGAATCAAATACTTTATAGTCTATTAAATACTTAAAGCTAAAGTCAGCATATTCATAATTATTATCGACAATATTTACTTCTATGTATTGTTCTATTCCATTATATTCTAATTCCTTTAAATCATTATAATCAATTATTATATTACCATTTAATTCTTTTAATTCTAAGTTTGTTGTATCAGCTGAATTAATATAATGCTCATCTCTTAGCTTATCATATATAGTTGCATTTATTTCAAAACCTTTATCTTTGTATGTTTTAATTATTTTTGGAAGAATAATATTTCCTTCTTCATCTTTATCTGTATCTTCTTTACTTGTTTTTACACTTATATTTATTATTCTTAATTTGTCTACTAGATTATCCATTTCCAGCATTTTGTTTCCAGTAAACTGTATAGATTTTAAGTTAGTCAAACTATTAATTGATTCAATTTTAGTATTATTTAGTGTTAAAGAGTTATAAATATTATCATCTATGCTTGTTATCTTCTCATTATTTTTTAAAGACAATCCAATATATTTCTCATAGTCCATCAAATCATCCCTAGAGTCTAAATAAGATTTAATTGTTTTTAATGCAGAAATATCTTCAATATTTTTCCCATTTAAACTAATTCCTGATAAACCTTTTAATTGTTTAATATCATCTATTTTTGTTATTTCATCATTGCTAATATTTAGATATGAAATATCCATTAGAGCTTCTTTTAGCATTAATATTTTTTGTTTTGAGTCATTACTATCAACAATTATATAAGTATGATCATAATAATCTGGATAAAAAATCCTTTCTTTTTCCATTTCTTTTAGTTGATTTAAGACAGAAGAATATATGTCTTTATTTTCAAAATTTAGTTCTATAACACTATCTTTTGGAACTGCAAATGCTGATATATAGTTTTCAAAATTATCTTTTTTAATTATTATTTCATTTTCTCCTACAATTAAACTGTCACCGCCTTCAATCGTATAATCTGCTATCTCATTACAACTATCATTGTCATAATATGCATAAACAGTAATATCATTTTTACTAATGCTGTCGCCTTCTAAATATATATTTTTAATTTTACTTCTATCTAAAAATATATAAGAAATTTCAGATCCTTCTATTCTTTCTATTTTATATGTAATTGAGCTTCCTTCAAAATTTCCATTTAAGAATTTTATTACTACATCTTTATCATAGTCATCAATTTTAAATATTTTTTTATCATAATCAATGGTTGCATTTGTTATCTGAAAATTAATACCATTTTCGTGAAATTCACTTAAATTTGCAGCAATATCTTGAAAAATATTATCTCTTGTTATATCTACTTTTAAAGATTCTATATATGTTTGCTTTTTTATTGATCTAACATTGTATGGAATCCAAGCCCTTGGCATAATATAATTTCCTTCAAGAAAGATTTGTTTTCCATCTATGTAAGAAATATCAGAAATATTATTATAAGATAAATCTAGTATATAAACATTTTCATTTTGATCTATTACGGAATAATCTGTTATTTCATTTTCTGATAAATATAATTCAGATGCTTCAAAGTCATTAAAAATTGATAAGTCAGTTATCCCTCCATTTTTATATGTGATAGAAGCAACATTTTTTATTTTATCTAAATTGTTAATGTTTTTATTTCCTGATAAGTCAATCATATACAATTTGTTTCCTTCTAGCATACTTAAATCTGTAATATCTGTATAAGATATGTTAAGATTAATCATTTTTTCTAATGGTATTTGGGCAAATTTACTAGAGTCTATATTAGAAAATGATATATCTAATGTCGAAACTTCTGGGATGCTTTCACAAATTATATTGTCAATATGACTAACACTTAATGTTTGTAAATACACATCCCTATCCTCTGGTTTATCATTATCTAAATTTTTCAAATCAGAAAAATCTTTTATTGAAGTATTTGCTAAATTTAAGCTAACAATATGTAGATTTTTTAAATATACTAAATCGTTTTGGGTTATACTAGTTCCTTCTAATTGAAGATTTGTTATAGACTTTGCTAATTGTAATCCAGAAAAATCTGCAATTGGATTATAATTAAGTGATAATTGCATAATTTCACTATCTTTAATTTCTGATGGTATGGAAGTAAGGTTATTATGGCTCAAATCTATACTTGTAAGCTTATGTAATGCTTTCAAAGGACTAATATCTGAAATATTATTATATTCTAATTGTAAATTATCTAAACTTGTAAAATTTTCTATTCCTGATAAGTCAGAAATATTAGAATCTGACAAATCAAAATATGTGATTTGATTTAATAATCCAGATATCATTGTTATTTCTTGCTTTTCATCATTGTATCCTGTTATTTTTCTACCTATATTTCTTTTTAATGCATCATAAAGGTTTTTGTCTTTTATATTAAAAGTCTTTGTATTAGAAAATTGTGATACATCAGTTACAGCTTCTTTTACTCCAAATAAACTCATTTCAACATAAACATCATCATAAGATATATGATAAAGTCCATTTTCTCCAAAATCTTTTCCCCATGAATTTATTGCTATGTATGCTCCATCATGTTCAGGCCTATTTTCTTCGCAGAAATTTTCCTTAGAATAATTATCATCCCAGCCTATAATTGCAACTGCATGTGAATGATCATAGAATCTATAATCATTCATATTTGGAAAATATGCAGAATTAGTTTCATCATTATAAAATTCTCCTGTAAAATAAGTAGGTGCAATAATTGATGTGAATAGAGCTCCATTGTCTATGATATGCTTTTTTACTTGATTTCTGAATTCTGTTAATTCAGCATCAGAATAATCATTTGAGACTTTATTAACACTTGGAAATTCTTCAAATTCTCCAATATATGCTTTGGGAGTTATATCTAATAGACTAGGCAATTCTTCTTTAGAATACTCTTTATAATTGCTTTCTTTTTCATCTTCATAATATGGAAAATCTTTTTCATCAACAGGTCCTAGTTTTTTATACATATAGTCTTGAAATTCAGTATAATTACCACCTGTATTTACTTCTCTATTCGCATCACTTTCAGTAAATAAATCTGATTCTATATAATTCAAATGGTTTTCAGAAAAATCAAAAAGACCATATCCATGTATTTGAAGATATGATTCTAAGGTTTCTATTGATGCAAAAGTCCAACAATTGCCTTCTTCTCCCTGGTTTTCAACCTTAAATTCATAGTGATCAGCAAGATTATAACTACTTGGCATATCAGTGTTTTTTAATAAAGATTTTGTTCCTTTACTTTGAAAAGGAGTACTGTATTTTTCTGGTATAACTTCTACTTTTGCTTTTTCTTCATCACTTAATTCAAGATATTGTTTGTATAATTCAGAATAACTATCTGGATCTTCTAATGCATATGAATTATTATTAACTAAAAAACAAGCCCAAACAATAGTAATTATTACAACATATTTTATCAAATTTTTCTTTTTCACTTTACTAGTTCCCCCATTTATTTTATATCATATTTCTAACTAATCTAACTATTAATCTCATTTTTTTAATTCTCTTCTTTGCATTCAAACAAGTTTGTGATTTTATATAATTGTTTTTATCCTTATATTTAAATACATCCTTGTAGAATTATGAACTATTACTAATATATTATCATACAAATTGGATTTTTTCAATTTAAACTTTAACAAATCAGTATTCAATCTCTAGTATTCCTATTTCACCATTTTTACATTACGGGTGTATCAAAGAATTCCAAAATATGTCATATAAATAACATAAGGAGCATTTTTAATAAGTTTTGCCCTTATAAAAATGCTCCTTATGTTGTTCTTTTAATTAGCTATCTTTTATAACTCTTTCTTATTTCTTACCATATCAATATAGGTGTACCACGTCCACAGTTATAGTATATCCATTTTGAAAGTTCTTCTCCTACAGCAACACATCCACCAGTACCAGGTCCATTGTATAAATCAAATGCACTGTTATGAAGATAGTCATCCTTACAACATCCATCATCAAACCATTTATAATTAATTCCAAATCCAACCCAATAAGGAGGTTTGCCTTTCCAGTATGATTCAACTGCAATGTTACTATGGTTACCATTAGTGTAGTATAATCCTATTGGAGTTAATGTATCTTTTTTATAATATCTAGGATCATTTGTTCCCTTACCGTTGTTAAAGTTTTTCCATTTACCACCTACTCTACATCTAGAAGATTTTATTGGCTCCCATATTGGCTTTTCATTTGTACCATTATTTTTGAAAATAGATTCATGTTTTCTATCTATATCTACTGTTACTGCATATGGTGACCCACCATTTTTTTCCGCTATTCTATTTGCTGTTTCATCAAGGCAATAATATCTTTGCCACATTCCTGCATAGTATATTTTATTTCCACTTCTTTTATATGCTTTGGGATCAAGTGCTTTAACTTTTTGATCTTTTAATTTATTCCAAGCTATATATTCAGATACAGTCCATTCTTTTGATGTTCCATCTAAGTAGTGATATATATATTTATTGTTCTTTATTTCCCAATAGCCCGCTCTTACTGTTACTTTACATGTTGCTGTTTTTCCATTTACTGTTTTTGCTGTTATTATTGCAGTACCACCCTTTTTTGATATTACTTTTCCATTTTTATCCACTGTTGCTACTGATGTGTTACTACTACTCCATATTACGTTTTTATTTATTGATGTACTTGGATTTACTGTTGCTGTTAATGTTATAGTTTTATCTTTGTCTAAAGTAATATTTGTTTTATTTAGTTTTATACTTTGAGGACTTGTTGTAACAATTACTTTGCATTTCTGACTTATGTTTGTTCCCTCTATTTTCGCTGTTATTGTTGTCTCACCATTTTTTATGCCTGTTATTGTTGCTGTTCCTCCTGAAGTACTCATATTTACTACATTGCCATTTCCATTTGTCCATTTTATCTTTTTATTACTTGATGTAGCTGGCTCTACTTCTGCTGTAAGTTTTGTTGTTTTTGTTCCACTTAGGTCTAAATTTACACTTGTTTTATTTAACTTCAATCCAGTTGGACTTGTTGTGACTATCACTTTAC
>JAFWNQ010000012.1 GCA_017510245.1 Clostridia bacterium | reverse complement strand
TCTGCAGCCATTCCAGCAGCGAATGGAGTTGATTTTTTACTTCCTTTAAAACCAATAGCACCAGATGATGCCCAGCTTATTACATTTCCATCTTTATCTGTTATTGTTGTAATTGTGTTATTAAAAGTTGAATGAATATGTGCTATACCTTCTGGTACATTCTTTTTTACTTTTTTCTTTCTTGTTTTATATGCCATAAGTATTACCTCCTTTTTTTATTTAACTAAACTTTTTTCTTATTTGCTACAACTTTTCCTTTACCCTTACGAGTACGAGCATTGCGATTAGTTCTTTGTCCTCTTACAGGTAATCCTTTTTTATGACGACTTCCTTCATAAGAGTTAATTTCCATCTTTGTTTTGATGTTCATATTAACTTCACGACGTAAGTCTCCTTCTGTTAAATGTTTATTGATTTCATCACGAATCTTGATTAAGTCATCTTGCCCTACATCTTTTGTTTTTGTTGTTGGATCAATTCCTACTTTTTCACAAATTTGCTTTCCTAAACTTCTTCCAATTCCGTAGATATAAGTTAGTGAAATGCAGATATGTTTATCGTTTGGAATATCTACTCCTTTAATACGTGCCATTCAAATACACCTCCTAAATTTTAACCTTGAACTTGTTTGTGTTTTGGATTTTCACAAATAATTCTTATTTTTCCTTTGCGTCTTACTATTTTACATTTTTCGCAAATTGGTTTTACTGATGCTTTTACTTTCATATTTTTTTACCTCCTATTAATTACGATAGGTTATTATTTTCACTTATTATTTTCGATAAGTGATACGCCCATGTGTTAAGTCATAAGGAGAAAGTTCTATCATTACGGTATCTCCTGCTAAAATACGGATATAATTCATTCGTATTTTACCAGAAACATGAGCTTCCACAATGTGTCCATTCTCCAGTTCTACTTTAAATTTTCCTCCTGGAATAACTTCGAGAACTTTTCCTTCTATTTCAATCGTACCTTCCTTAGCCATCTTTTCACTCTCCTGTGTAAGATTTTATGTGTATCTTTTGAAGAAGGTTTTAAAGCCTTCTTTTTTGATACTATTTTGATACATTACTCTTTTATAACATTATCAATTTTTACAAATATATTTTCAACTGAGTCATTTCCATCAATTTCTATTAATACATTTTTCTTTTTATAATAGTCAATTATTGGTTGGGTCTTTTCTTCATACATTTGATATCTTGTTTCAAATGCTTCTAGATTGTCATCACTTCTTTGATATAATTTTCCACCGCAGTTATCACAAATTGATTCTACTTGAGGAGAATTATTTTCATCATTGATATTATAAATTGTATTACAGTTTTCACAGATTCTTCTACCTGTAATTCTCTTTTCAAGAATATTTTTATCAACATTAATGTATATTACATTTCCTACTTCATATCCCAATCTTTTTAATATTTTATCATATTCATAAGCTTGTTCTATATTCCTTGGAAATCCATCAATAATATAACCATTTTGACAATCTTCTTTTTTTAATCTTTCTTCAATCAATTGATAAGTAATGTCATCTTTTACTAATTTCCCACTTGCTAGAGTTTCTTGAACATATTTTCCGATTTCACTATCTTCTTTTGAAATCTCCCTTAGAATATTTCCTGTAGAGATATGGGGAATTCCATACTTTTCTACTACTAATTCTGCTTGTGTTCCTTTTCCTGCAGCAGGTGGTGCTATAAACATTATATTTTTCATATATTACCTTCTACTATATCCTCTCTTATAGCTTCTTGTTAGTATACTACCTTCTAATTGCTTATATGTTTCAAGTGCTACTCCAACAACAATTAGTAATCCTGTTCCTCCAATTGTTACTGATGTTGGTAAACTCGTAACTTGTGAAAATAAGATTGGAAGTCCAGCAATAATTACTAAGAATGTTGCTCCAAGAACTGTTAGCCGAGTTAAGATTTTAGTTACATATTGTTTTGTTTCTTCACCTGGTCTAATTCCTGGAATATATCCACCATTATCTTGTAAATTCTTTGCAAATTCTTCTGGTTTTAATTGAATAAATGTGTAGAAATAAGCAAAGAAGAATATAAATACTACATATAATATAAATCCAACTGGTGTTGTATACGTTAAATATTTTTGTACGAATAAAGTTACACTATCCTTTTTTATTACTTGTGCAATAATACTTGGAATAGATAATAAACTTGATGCAAAAATAACTGGTATAACTCCTGCTGAATTAATTTTTATAGGCATAAAGCTTTGACTTGCTCCATAGGCACTTGTTGATTTATTGGCATATTGAATAGGAATTCTTCTTTCTGATTCTTGAACAAAAATCATTCCTATAATAATACCAAAGTATACTAGAGCAAATAAGATAAACTTTATTATTCCTAAAGCCATTACTTGAGTTGTCCCATCTACTATTACCAAACTTGTAAATGCTGTTATAAACATTTGTGGTAACGTGGCAATGATTCCTGCCATAATAATTAAACTTGTACCATTTCCAATTCCTTTTTGAGTCATTTGATCTCCCATCCATAGTAGTAAAGATGTTCCTGCTGTTAGAATGGTTGCAATATACATATATTGCATTGGATCTCCTGTTTTCCCTAAAAAGGCAAAGGCAAAGGCATATCCCTCAATAAAGGCAAAGGCAATTCCCATATATCTAGTAATCTGATTAATCTTTTGTCTACCAGTATGCCCTTGTTTTGCTAACTCAGTAAAATAAGGGAATATATCCATTTGTAATAATTGAGTAATAATTGAGGCAGTAATATAAGGCATTACTCCTAATGCAAATATCGAGAAATTTTTAAGTGCCCCTCCACCTATTGTGTTGATTAACTCTAAAAAACCTAAATTCTTTGTTAAATCTTCAGTTCCTGGAACTCTAATTGAAATTCCTAAGATAAAAATTGTTAAGCAAGCTAAGGTAAAATATATTCTATGACGTAAATCTTTATTTCCTGAAGTAAATAATTCCTTCATTGACTTAAACATCCTTAAATCACCTCGGCTTTACTTCCTGCCTCTTTTATCTTTTCTAAAGCACTAGTTGAAAATTTATTAGCCTGAATTGTTATTTTCTTTTCTAATTTTCCATTTCCTAATACTTTTATTCCATTGTATTGTTTTTTAACTAATCCTGTATCTTTTAATAAAGCTGGGGTAATTACTGTACCATTTTCAAATTTATTTAATTCTCCTACGTTTATAGTAGCATAAATAGTTTTGAATTTAGCATTACTAAATCCTCTTTTAGGGATTCTTCTATATAAAGGTAATTGTCCACCTTCGAATACTGGATTGATACTTGCTCCACTACGAGCTTTTTGTCCTTTTTGTCCGCGACCACTTGTTTTACCAAGACCACTACCTGGTCCACGTCCTACTCTTTTTTTCTTTTGTGTAGCTCCGATATTGCTTTTTAATTCATGTA
>JAFWNQ010000011.1 GCA_017510245.1 Clostridia bacterium | reverse complement strand
TTATGCCGACGATACTCGAGGGTTACCCTTCCTGGAAAATAGGTATTGCCAGATTTTTATATTCCTCGTTAGCTCAGTTGGTAGAGCGCTCGGCTGTTAACCGATAGGTCACTGGTTCGAGCCCAGTACGAGGAGCCATAAAAAAATCATCGAACTATAAGTTTGATGATTTTTTTTATTATATGCATGACTTTTTATTGAATCTTTATTGTGATATAATGTAACAAAAATAGGAGAAAATAGTTATGAGTAAGAAAAAAATTGTTTTAACTGCTGTTGTTTTAGTATTTATGATTTTCAGTGGACTATGGATTAGTGGAATTATTCCTATATTTATAGCAAAACAGGTTGCAGTAAATTATACTAAAAAAATTAATATGTGGTTAGAATATAAAGATATAGTTTATACCAATCATTTTGATTGTTGGAATGTGGTTTTTATAGATAAAGATAATAATGAATATAGTATAAATGTAGCTTCAAAATATTTTCCTTTTAATGTAATATATGATGGAGTTTATCAAAGTTCTCTAATTAATTCTATAGATTATAATGCTCCAATTCCTAAAAGAAATAATTCAGAGAATAAACTTGTAAATGATATAGCAGAAAATAAAACTATAAATGCTACTGTAGATATAACTACAGTAGGCAACTGGGATGTAAATAAAGTAAATATTATAATCAAAGAGGGAACATTAACAAATGAAAGTGCAACGATTATAATTACTGACATAAATGATAACCCTATTTCATGGGGAGTAGATTTTTTAGTAGAAGTAAAAAAAGATGATAAATGGGAACTGGTTCCACAAAAGGCAGAAGTTACATGGATTGAAATTGCTATGATGCCAAATGAAAGTGGAATAACTGAAATAAATTGTAAATGGACAGAAATGTATGGAAAATTAGAAAGTGGAACTTATAGAATAGTTAAAAATAATTATAGTCAACAATATGACAAAGTCTATAGTGAACCATTTATAATTGATTAAATTTGAATTTGAGTGCAAAAAAGTTTATAATATATGTATATTACTAAAAGCATAATAAATTATAATTATTACGCAAAGACAAAGATTTAAGAATTATAAAAAGAACTTAGGATAGTTGAAATGCACAAAAGAGAGGAGTGATTTTGATGAAGAAAGTATTAAAAGTAGTTGGAATATCAATATTAGTTGTATTAGTATTATTTATGATTCATGCAATTAGAAATTATATTATACTTAGTAAGATAAATGAAAATGTTGCTAAATATGTTGAAAGTAATAATATGTACATGAAAACAGAATCAGATCAGGTAAATGTAAATTACTATAGAAAAGATGATAAAGAAGTTGCAATTATGAATAAAGATAATATAAAAATGTCTAATTATAAAATAGGAGAAAAGAATGATCAGTTTGTTGAAACTGGAGAAAGCAAAACAGCAAAATTAAATTTGGGAAGTATGACTGTGCAAGTAGCAAATATTGCTAAATTTGATACAAAATGGCAAAGATTCATGCTTGGTTCAGTGGCATTTATTAGAAGTAAAAATTATAAAGATAAGGCTTGCTATGTAATAGATAATTTAATTTCACCTTATTTTTTAGTCGGTGATAAATGCCAATATACTGTTGAAAAAGATACTGGATTATTATTAAAAGAGACTACAGATGGTATAGTTTATGAAAGAGAATATGAATTTAATAAAGTAGAAGATTCAGTATTTATTGAACCAGATATTAATGAGTATATTATACAAGAAAATTAAGAGATATTGACCTAGCTAGATTATGAGTTAGGTCTTTTTTTTTACAAATTGATTAATTTTATATTACAATTTGCAAAGAGCTAATAAAAAAAAAACTTTTATGATATAATAAAAAAAAACTAGGAGGGGTTAATATTGTGAGAGTAGTTAAAGCAAATCCGGGGGAAAGTATTTATAGCTTTATAGAGAGATTAGAAGAAATGAGAGGAAATGGAGAAATTGTTACTGGAGAATTTAATTTTGTAACATTTACAGTTCCTGAAGAAGGAGATGTTTGGACAGAATATGCTGAGCAAAAGCGTAGAGCAGAAGAAGAATTTGAAAAACATCAAGCTCAAAGACGAGCTGAAAAAAAGGAGGAAGCAGGAAGAAAAATTACAAAGCTTTGTCAAAATTTTGTTGATAGAAATTCAGGAAGAACTGATTTAGATGAAAGTGAAATTATGAGATTACTAGGTGTAATAGGTCAATGTAATTATTATGATGATCAACTGGATATAGATCCAGACGCAACAAGACGATTAATAGAATTATTAGAACAAAATGGGTATAAACCTAGACCAGCAAATGCCCAATATAGAATAGGAAGAGATAGCTGGGATGGTGGAAGAAACAATTTTGTTGTTGGAAACTCATTTATAGTATGCGAAAATGGAGAAGATCTTTCACAGTTTGATTCATCACAATTAGCTAGATTTGCTATTGAAAATGCTATGGCACAATTATCGATAGGAAGACCTCTATATGCAAATTACGATTTTGAATATATGTATGGAAGATTAAAAGAAAACGAGAGAGTAGTCGAAGCATTAAGTTATTCTATGGCCTCAGATTTGCATGAAGCTTGGAGAGAAACAAGAAGAAGAGAAGATGGTACATATGAACCAAGAATGAAAAAATCAAAAGATGAAAGGTGGAATCAAGAGCATGGAACTGATGATGTAGATATAGCTAATTTAAGCTTTGATGAATTACCTTCAAACTGGCAATTCGAGAATTTAGAAGCTGCAAGAGTTGCGGTAGGACTTGTATTTGATGAAGTTGCTAGACATGGTTCTATTTTATATGCTAGACGTAGAATTGAAGAAATGTCAGCTAGAGTCCATGATGCTTGGCTAGGAAGAAATGACTGGGTGTTTGATCCGGAAACTGGAAAGCCTGAACTAGCAAGACCTTATGAGGAGCTATCTGATGAAGAAAAAGAGAAGGATAGAGCACAAATAATGCAGGCCATAGAAAAAGTCAATGAATATTTGAGCGAAGAAATTGATGTAGATGAAGTATCAAGAAAATTTGGATTGGATGAACCAGATCAGCCGGACGAACCAGAACAACAAGATCGACCAGATGAACCAGCACAACAAGATCAACCAGATGAACCAGCACAACAAGATCAACCAGATGAATTAGATCAACCAGTTATAGATCCTGAAATGACTCCAGCACAACTTGCGGATGATGAAGAAGCAAGGAGAGCTTCTGATGTATTTGATGAAGTGGTTAGAAATGATATTTTAGGAAGAGATGGAAAAGATATAGGAAATCAAGATTCGGGTGATGGAACTAATAGATAGTATTAATTAAGGAGGTAATTGTTATGACAAGAGCTTATAGTGAGGCAGCGGTTGAAGTTTTAGATATTTTGGAACATAGTGATACTGAAAAAGTAAAACTTATTCCTACTAAATTTATTAACTACTTAAAAGAAAATGCTGCAAAAGATTATAAAGCAGAACTAGATTATTCTAAGCCAATTAATGAAATGAACATAAAAGTTGAAACAAAAGGTATTTTAGGTACTATTTGTCGTAATTGGTGGTGGGATGACGAGAAAAAGAAAGAGTATTCTCGCATTGTTAATGAAAGAAAAACTTACATCCAGAAAGACTATAATACTGATATATTTAAAGAGATAGCAGATAAGAAAGAAAAAACTGTGAATAATACAAAAAAACAGAATATAGAGACGGAAAAACAAATTACAGAATATAAAAAAGAATCTATATTTAGCAAGATTTTAAAATTCTTGGGATTGGGCAAATTAAATAAACAAACTAGTAAATAGTTATATTTAGAATTAAACATAGTTAACAATAGAGTAGATAGAATACAATCTACTCTATTTCTTTTAATTACCATATTGACACGGTGTCAGAAAAGTGATATAAACTAGATGATAATAAAGAATTGTTGATTAAACAGATAATGGAGAACAATATGAGCAAAGAAACTGAAAATGTTAGAAAAGAAGAAATTATAAATTCATGTGAAGAGTTATATAAGAATACTAGTTTTAAAGAAATAACAATAAAACTAATTAGTGAAAAAACATCCTTTTCAAGACCATCAATTTATAATTACTTTAATACTAAAGAAGAAATATTTTTAGCATTAGTTACAAAAGAATACTATAAATGGATGGAAGATTTAAACAGAATTCTTAAAAAAGAAAAATTATCTAAAATAGAATTTTCAGATGAATTAGCACATAGCTTAGAAAAAAGAATTAATCTGCTAAAGCTTATTTCAGTAAATATGTATGAAATGGAGGAAAATAGTAGTATAGAATGTGTTACTGAATTCAAGAAAGCTTATGGAAAAACAATAGAAATAGTAAAAAAGTGCTTAATTAAGTTTTTTAAAGAAATGGGTGATAAGGAAGTAGAAAAATTTATATATACATTTTTTCCATTTATGATAGGAATATATCCATATGCGGTAGTTACTGATAAAAAAAGAGAAGCAATGGAAAAAGCAAATGTTCACTATGAATATTATTCATTGTTTGAAATTGCAAACATGGGAATAAAAAAAATGTTAGGAGTATAAAAAAGGAGAAAAAATGAGTTTAGTGGTTAATATATATTATACAGGTAAAAATGGCTCAGCAAGAAAATTTGCTGAAGAAATGGTATCAAGTGGAATAGTAGAAAGAGTAAGAGCGGAAGAAGGAAATGAAAGATATGAGTATTTTTTTCCAATGGAAGATACTGAAACTGTAATGTTAATTGACAGATGGAAAAATCAAGAAGCATTAGACTTGCACCATAAATCTGAAATGATGAAAGAAATCGCAGATTTAAGAAATAAGTATGAACTAAAAATGAGAGTTGAAAGAATCATGATTAATAAGGAGTGAGAAAATGAAAAAGATTGTACTAGCCATTGGTGGTATGACATGTTCTGCATGTTCAAACGGATTAGAAAAATATTTGAATAAACAAGATGGTATAAAATCTGCAAGTGTAAATCTAGTAATGAATAATGCTAGTATAGAATATGATAATTCAAAACTAACTATTGATGACTTAAATAGTTTTGTAAAAAAAGCAGGTTTTGAGAGCTTAGGAATTGATACTTTTGACAAAGAACAAAAGAAAAATTCTATGAAAAAGTACAAGCTTATTGTTATGACAATAATAACAATTATTACTTTTTATATATCTATGTCGCATATGATAGGATTACCATCTATTCCAACTTTGAACATGGAAAGAAATCCAATGAATTATGGAATTAGTTTATTTATACTTTCACTATTATCAATAGTTTTAGGATTTCATATTATAAAAAATGGAACAAAAAACTTAATTCATAACACTCCAAATATGGATACACTTGTTACTATAGGTGTAATAGCGAGTTTTTCTTATAGTATCTATGGAATTATAAAGATTATAAATGGAAATGTATCTTATGTACATAACCTATATTTTGACTCGGTTACAATGGTATTGTTCTTTATTGAAATAGGAAAATTTGTAGAAAACAACAATAAAAATAAGACAAAAGAGGCTTTACAAAAATTAGTTACTATAACTCCCAAAAATGCAACAATAATAAAAAATGAAAAAGAAGTTGAAGTTACAATTGACGAAATAAAAAAAGGAGATATCGTAATATGTAAACCAGGAGAAAAAGTTGCAGTAGACGGAGTGGTTATAGATGGAGCAACACATATGGACGAATCCTTTATTACAGGAGAAAGTGTACCTGCAAAAAAAGAGAAAGATTCAAATGTGGTGGCTGGCAGTATCAATTATGATGGAACTATAAAATATAAAGCAGAAAAAATAGGAAGAAACTCTACAGTTTCGGAAATAGTTAAAATGGTTTCTGAAGCAACAAATACAAAGGCTCCTATAGCAAGAATTGCAGATAAAATAAGTGGATACTTTGTACCAGCTATTATAATGATTTCAATAATATCTTTTATAATTTGGCTTTTGATTACTAAGGATTTTGCCTTTTCAGTAAATATATTTGTATCAATACTAGTTGTTGCATGTCCATGTAGCTTAGGACTAGCAACACCACTTGCAATAGTAATTGCTTCAGGGATTTCAAGCCAAAAAGGTATTTTGATAAAAACAAGTGAAGCATTAGAGAATGCTCACAAAATAAAAAATATAGTATTTGACAAGACGGGAACACTTACAAATGGAACATTAAGCATCTCAAAAATATATACTTACTCAAGCGAAAGTGAAGAAGAAGTATTAAAAAAGACTGCTAGTATTGAGAAAAAATCAGAACACCCAATAGCTTGGGCTATTACAAACTATGCTATAGATAATAATATAGAGATAGAAGAAGTTAAAGATTTTAGAGCAATACCTGGATATGGAGTTTATGCTAAAATAAAAGATGAAGAGTTCTATATTGGTAATAAAAAACTGATGAAAGAAAATAAAATAAACACTATAAATGATAAAGATGTAACAGAATTGACTGAAAAAGGTAATAGTATTTTATTCGTTGCGAAGAACAATGAACTGGTTGCTTTAATAGGTGTTAAAGATACACTTAGAGATAATATTAAACAAACAATAAAGAAATTAAAAGAGAATAATATTAATGTGATAATGCTAACTGGTGATAATGAAAAAACTGCAAATCATATTGCAAGCGAAATAGGGATAGATAGAGTAATAGCAAATGTTAAGCCAAAAGAGAAAGCTGAAAAAATTAAAGACCTACAAAAAGAAGGCTTAGTAATGATGTGCGGTGATGGAATTAATGATAGTATAAGCCTTGTAACAGCAGATGTAGGAGTATCAATTTCAAATGGTACAGATATTGCAATTGATTCTGCAAATGTTATCTTGATGAACAGTAATATTGAAAAAATAAATGATTTAATCTATATAAGCTATAAAACTATTAAAAATATAAAGCAAAACTTATTTTGGGCTTTTTTCTACAATCTTTTAATGATACCAATAGCTTGCGGATTATTAAATAAGATAGGAATATTACTTAACCCAATGATAGCCTCTTTGACAATGACCCTTAGTAGCTTGACAGTAGTAGCAAATGCATTAAGGCTAAGGAGAATCTAAATTGAGAAAAGAAGTGTAGAAACACAAAAATCATAATAATAACAAAACTTAAAAATCCATAATAACAATTATGGATTTTTAAGTTTATCAATTGAAAATTTTGACAAAATGTGATATTATATTAGTCAAGGAGTTTATTATGGAAAAAAAGTTGGGATTTGGTTTTATGAGGCTTCCAATGAATGGAAACGAAGTAGACTATGAAGAAGTTAACAAAATGGTTGATTACTACATGGAACAAGGATTCAACTATTTTGATACAGCACATGGATACTTAAATGGAGAGAGCGAAGTTGCTGTTAGAGAATGCGTCGCTAAAAGATATCCAAGAGAAAGCTTTGTACTAACAGACAAATTAACAAAACCATATTTTAATTCACAAAAAGAGATTAAACCGTTTATGGAAAAACAATTAAAAACTTGTGGAGTAGATTATTTTGATTACTATTTAATGCATGCACAAGATAGAAATACATATCAACATTTTAAAGATACTAATGCATATGAAGAATGCTTGAAACTAAAAGATGAAGGAAAGATTAAACATTTAGGAATATCATTTCATGATAATGCAGAAATGTTAGAGCAAATAATAAGTGAACATCCAGAAGTTGAAATTGTCCAAATTCAGTTTAACTATGTTGACTATGAATCTGCAAGTGTTCAATCAAAGAAAGTATATGAAGTTTGTAGAAAACATAATAAGCCAGTATTAGTAATGGAACCTGTTAAGGGTGGAGGACTAGTAAATCTTCCAGAGGAAGCCAAAAAGATTTTAGATGAATTAGGAAATAAAAATAGCTATGCAAGTTATGCAGTGAGATTTGCTGCAAGCTTTGATGGAATGTTTAAAGTATTATCTGGAATGAGTAATTTTGAACAACTTAAAGATAATGTTGATTATATGAAAGACTTTAAAGAGTTAGACGAAAAAGAGATGGAAGCGGTATTAAAAGTTGGAGAATTATTAAGAAATATGGGAGGAATTCCTTGTACTGTTTGTAGATATTGTACAGAGGGTTGTCCAATGAAAATTTCAATACCAGACCTATTTTCTTGTTATAATGCAAAGATTCAATTTAAAGATTGGAATGCAGGATACTATTATAATGTGCATACACAAGATGGACATGGAAAAGCATCACAATGTATTAAATGTGGCTTGTGTGAAAGTATTTGTCCACAACACTTGGAAATTAGAGATTTATTAGAGAAAGTTGCTGAAAGTTTTGAATAAATAAAAGGAGTAATGAATAATGGAAGAAAAATCGTATTTTGATGGAGGATTATTGCAATTAATAGGTTGGAAATTATTAGGAGGTATTATAACTACAATAACTCTAGGAATATGTTTTCCTTGGGCATACTGCATGGTGTATGGATGGGAAGCAAAGCATACTGTTGTTGATGGAAAGAGACTAAGATTTGATGGAACTGCTTTGCAACTATTTGGAAATTGGATTAAATGGCTAATACTTACTATAATAACATTGGGTATTTATAGTTTTTGGCTTCAAATAGCATTAAGAAAATGGAAAACTAAGCATACACATTTTGCATAGTAGTTAATTAAATAGTATAATAATACTAACACATGAGAGGAGATAAAATTGAAATTAGTTGTTTTTTCAGATGTACACTATCTAGACAGAAAATATCATGGAACTAGAAAACTAACAGACTATTGTCTACCATTGTTAGATGAACTAATTGATAGAATTAATAATGAGATTAAGCCAGATGTATGTATATGCTTGGGAGACATTATTCAAGACACGCTTAATCATGATGATGATATAAAAAACATGAAGTTCATATGGAAAAAACTAAATGAAATAGAAGTTCCTTTCTACACTTGTATAGGGAATCACGATTTAAAAATGATGAAATCAAGAAAAGAAGTCGAGGAAATACTAGGATATGATAATGCTAATTTTTCAGTAGATATTGAAGGATATCATTTGATTTTATTATCGACAGAGGTAAGAAATGAACTAGGGCATGAACATGGAGGGATATTTAAAACTCAGTTTATGTCAGAAAAAGATATTGAGTGGCTAGAAAAAGACGTTAAAAAAACATCAAAACCAACTATTTTATTTACTCATTATGGATTAGCAGAAGATGATTTTAAAGGAAACTATTGGTTTGAAGAAGATCACGATGGAGCTTTATTGAAAAATCGAGATGCAATAAAAAGAATAATAAGAGAAAATGATAATATTATAGGAGTATTTACAGGACATCAGCATTGGTCTAAGCAGATATTAGAAGATGATGTACAATACAATATTGTAGGTTCTTTAATTGAAAATATTAATGATGATGGTATTCCAGATGGAGTATACTTTGAAGTAGATGCAATTGGAAATAATATTATTTTAAAAGAAAATCATATACGATTATAGAGGTTGAAACAATGAAGAAAAATGAATGTATAGGAGTTTTTGACTCTGGAATAGGAGGAGCGACAGTTTTAAAAGAAATTCTAAAATTGTTGCCAAACGAAAACTATTTATTTTATAGTGATTCAATAAATAATCCTTATGGAGACAAATCTGATGAAACAATTATAGATATATGTGACAATATAGTAAAAGAGTTTATTGAAAAAAATGTAAAAGCAATAGTAATTGCATGCAATACAGCGAGTGCAAAAGCTGTAAATTATTTAAGAAAACATTATCCTGAACAAATATTTATAGCTATAGAACCAGCTTATAAAATGGTTCATGATCTAGCCTATGACAAAACAACTTTAGTAATGGCTACAAAGGGAACAATTGAGAGTGAAAAGTTTCATAGGCTATATGAAAAATATGACAACAAAAAGACACATTTGCTAGAGTGTAAGGGACTAGCAGATGTTATTGAAGAGGGGAATAAAGTAAAAATAAAATCATACCTTGAAGAGAATTTGGCAGATTATAGAGGAAAATATGAGAATGTTGTTTTAGGATGTACTCACTACCCACTTGTGCAGAGTGAGATAAAAGATGTCCTTGGAAATGTTCAGTTCTTTAATGGAGCTCCTAATTTAGCTAAGCATCTAAAAAAAGTCTTAGAAGATAATGATTTAGTTAGTGAATCTACCCATAAAGGAACAATCCAATTTATAGATTCAAGTAATTCAAAAACAAAAGTACAAAGATTCTTTAATTATATAAATGAATAAAAACTTAATATTAAAAATTCAAAAATAAGTAGCTATGTATGTATAATATAAAACATATTTGGCCACTTTTTTTATTTTTTGAAAAAAACTATTGACAAAAAATGGAAAAAGTTTTATAATCAAAATCACAATTTTAATTCAAATAATTTTTATCAAATTTTTATATCTAAAAAAATCAAAAGGAAGAAAAATGAGATTATTAACAAGAACAATGGTGTTTACCACCATTTTATTTCTAATGTTTTTTTGTAAGGCATATGCAAAAAATGAAAACTGTTTATACTTTACAATTGGAATCAAAGAAAGTTTTTTTTCAGAAAATCAAAAAACTAAAAAAGTAAATCTAAATGAAAATAGAAAAATACAACCAGGTGAATCTGGATATTTTGATATCGAAATCAATCTTGAAAACTATTATTCAAACATTAATTATATCATAGAATTTTCTAATCTAAAAAACAAACCCAAAAACTTAGAATTTATTGTAGATAATAAAATAGTAAATCTAGAAAACTTAGAAATAACAGGAATACAAAGGAAAAATACAACAAAAGAATTAAAAAGAATCTACTGGAAATGGGAATATGAAGGAGAAGATTGTCCACCAATAGATAAGGATGAAATTACTTTTGACATTAGTTTGAATTGGGAAAAAGAAAAAAATGACTTTATAAAAGAAAAATTACCTAGGACAGGTAGTGATTTATTAACCTACATATCTTTTTTGATGATAGCTATAGGATTTTCTTATATAAAGTTAAAACACTAACTAGGCAAATATTATTTTAAATAATATTTACATAAACAGAGGTAGCTAAAAATTGAAAGGAGTTTAAGTATGAACAAGAAAAGAAAAAGTACAATTTTAATTGCTTCAGCAATAGCTGTGTCTGTAATTGGAATAAGTGGATTTGTATTTGCAAAGTATATATCCAATATAACAGGTACAGGAAGCTTAAGAATAGCAAACTGGTCATTCTTAGTTAATGGGCAAAACAAAGAAATAGGAACACTTGATTTAGGTGAAGAATCATATGATGCTAAAACAATCTCAAATGGACTAATTGCACCAGGTACAAGCGGATCATTTGATATAAACATAAATGCCAATGGAACTGAAACAGGAGTAGATTATTACACTGAGTTTAAGGATATTGTTAATAAACCAGAAAATCTTTACTTTATAGTGGATGGCGTTCAATGTAAAACTATTGAAGAAACTGAGTCTGCACTTTCAGGACATTTTGATGCTGATGAAACAGATAAAACAATTGTAAAAACTGTTGAATGGGCATGGGATTATGAAACTGATTGGAATGATAAAACAACAGATGAAAATGATGAAAAAGATACAGATGACAGTGCAAAGGCAGATGATTTCTCTTTTAATGTATTAGTTAAGGGAGTTCAGACACAGCCTGAAAAATAATTAAAACATTTAGCTACCTCTAAATAAAAAAGGAAAGAATTTATGAAAAAATCAGTAAAAATAGCTACAGCATTTATTTTATTCATTGTATTCTCAATTTCATTAAATAAAAATGTAAATGCAAAATACGATGAAAGTAATCTAATAAAAAAAGAAAACATTGATATATATAGTGGAGTATATGCAAAATTGTATTATATGAATGGTATGTATACCTTGGTACTAAATAGTACCCCTAACTTTGAATATGAAGGAAAACTAATAGATGACTACGATAATCAAGATAATTCACTATTAGGAAAAAACTCTATGTGGACAAAGGATAATTTTAAAATCAATAAGGTTGTAATTTTGAATAATATTAGGCCTCTTACAACAGCTTACTGGTTTAATGGATGTAATAATTTATCTGTAATTGAAAACATTTATAAACTTAATACAAGTAAATCTATTTCAATGCGAGCAATGTTCAATAATTGTTCAAATCTAACAGAACTAGACGTTAGTAGATTTAATACATCAAGAGTAACAAATATGTACTATATGTTCAACAATTGTGAAAAACTAACAATTTTAGATGTAAGTAATTTTGAAACTAGTAATGTAAAAACAATGTCAAACATGTTTGGAAACTGTCGTTCTTTGCAAAATCTTGAATTGAAAAAATGGAATACAGAAAAAGTAACTTCTATGACTTCAATGTTTGAAAACTGCTCAAATCTAATTCAGCTTAATCTAAATAGTTTCAATACTGGTAATGTTGGTAGTATGAGATATATGTTTAATAATTGTACTAATCTTGAAAGAATCGAAATAGAGAGTTTTAATACATCTAATGTTGAATCTATGTATGCAATGTTTAATAATTGTGAAAAACTAGAAGAATTAGATATAAGTAGTTTTGAAACTAATAAAGTAACAAACACATACAGAATGTTTGCTTTATGTCATAATTTAAGAACTATTTATGCTACAGAGTTTTTTGAACTAAATAGTGAGACAGAATCAATTAATATGTTTTTAGAATGCAATAGTCTAGTAGGAGGTAATGGAACATCTTTTATAGATAAAAAAATCAGTGATTATACTTATGCTAGAATAGATAGCAACGAAGAAGAAGGATATTTTACCAATAAGATAACAAACAATAGAAGTTTTGAACCAAGAACGTACTATGTTTCATCAAATGGAAAATCTAAAATTGGAACTAGTGCTAATAATCCAATGTCATTAGAAACTGCTAATTCAAAAACTTTTTATAACAATGAAAAAGTGCTTCTAAAATGTGGTGATACATTTTATGGAGATATAAAGTTTAGTATAGAAGCGGATGATAATAGTAGAGTATATATTGGAAATTATGGTACAGGCCAAAAACCAATTATAAGTGGAGCTCATATACTAGATAATACTGATGCATGGGTAAAAGTTAAAGATGATATATATAAGCTCAACTTATCAGAGATTTCTAATTTCTCAGGACTGGGAAATAATTATAAAGAACCATATAACATTGGATTTATAGAAGATGATCAAGGAAATATATATGGAAATAGAAAGCAAGAAATATCTAAACTTGAAAATGAATTTGATTTCTATTGTGAAAATGAATTTATATATGTAAAAGCTTCAAAAAATGCACTGATGAGTTTGGGAAAAATAAGATTACCTTCAAGAAACAATTTAGTGAAAATAAAATCCAATACTATCATGGATGGAATAATAATACAAGATACCGGTGCACATGGAATAGCAAAAGGAGAAAATGAAGTAAAGAATGTTCAAATAAAGAATTGCATTATACAAAATATTGGTGGAAGTGTTCAAATTGAAAGTTCTTTTACTAGATACGGAAATGGAATAGAATTTTGGAATCAATTAGAAAACACTATAGTTGAAAACTGCATAATAAGAAACGTCTATGATGCAGGATATACTATTCAATCTAATGTAGTTGAAACAGGATTTTATAACAATATTTGTAGAAATAATGTTTTTATTAATTGTACATACACATTAGAAGTATTTTGTTATAATAAAAATACAGGTTATGAAGGTGAAATAAAAGGATTTGACTTTAGCAATAATACATCAATTAATTGTGGACGTGGATGGGGATATGAAGCAAGATCTAATAAATACAAATCAGCAGAATTCGTATTTCACACAATAAAAAATAATAATGGAGTTGAAATAAACATATCTGGAAATAAAAGCTATAATGCAAGAAGATTATATTTTATCACAGGATATACTATTAGAAATGTAAATAGAGATATGGCAAGAATAATTCAGTCGCATAATAATGATTTTTTTATAAACTGCGATACTATAGTAAGAAATACAGATAATAATGATTTTGAAAATATAGAGGATTTACAGAAGCTAAATTTAGAAGAGGAATCTAATTATATAAAAATTACACAACAAGATGTAGATTATTATAACAACAAATATTTTTTAAGTTCAAACAACTTAAGTGCAATAATCAATTATTATAATAATAGTGCAATTGGTAATTATGAGACTAGTATTGAAGAAACAGAAATAAATCCATTTGAGGAAACATACGAAGATGCTATAGATAAAAAGGTAAATATTGAGAATGAAATAGATTCTGTAAAAGATAGTATAGAATTTAAAGAAGATAATCAAGATAATAATAATACAAATAATAAAGAAGAAAAGAATGAAGAAGAAAATAAATGTGAATTGGTTATGGAAGACGCAACTGAATTACAAGAAAATATTGACTTTGAATACATATTATGATAAAACTTAATTATCTATTTAATACTAAAGGAGAATAGAGTAAATGAAAAAAACAAAAGATTTTGTAAAGGAAGAAAAAGGCATCACTTTAGCAGTTCTCGTAATAACAATTATCATTTTATTAATACTTTCTACTGTATTATTGATGAGTTTTGACGAGGTTGATGTATTAAATGCAACTAAAGACAACATTAAAACATATAAAACAAATAAAGAAGAGACATCAGAAGAAGTTGATGAAATGGTAACAAATTTAGATGCAAAAAATAGAACAGGATTATCTGTTGTAGACATAGAAAAAATAACCAATAGAATAAAAAATGGAAGTTTACAAGAACTCAGCTATATACCTTCAGAAACTTCAACAAGCATTACCATTGAAGGAATATATAATGGAGGAGTTGCAGATCAGACATTTACACAAACTTCTTTAGGAGCTAGAGATTTAAAGTGGTATGTACTAAGTGCAGATTCAAATGGACTAAATTTGGTTAGTGATGTAACAAGTGCACCAGTTACATTTAAAGATTCAGGTGGGTATGACAATTGTTTGTATTATTTAAATGAACTTAGTACTAAACTATTTACTAATTCAGAACAGTTTGGGGTAGATTCAAGCAGAGTTCATGCTTTGAGATTAACAGATATAAAAAAAGCTGCAGAACAGGTGAATGAAGGAGAAAATTGGAGTTGGAATGATACTTTTATTAAGAATGCTCCAAGCGACTCAAATAGTGGATTAAAAGTATGGAATGAAGGGAATGTTGGACAACGAAAATTTAGTCCAACAAATAAGTATTATCCAGCATTATATACTGCAAATAGTGAAAAGCAGATTATAGTGAATAATTCTCTATATGATGAGAATCCTGGACACTTAATAAAAAATGACTCTGGAATACAAAGACAAATAGATGGTGATTTAAATCCAGCGACAGATATGGAATATAATTATACTTATTTTGGATATTATAATAGAACCCAAGCAATGTTATCCAATTTAAGTAAATTTGCAACATCTGGGATAGGTCAAGAATTATTTAAAAGTGCTACTAATGGATCTTATTATTTGGCATCAAGATGTATCAGAAATGGAGGTAGTTATGCATATTACCACTTAAGGCAAGTTGGAGATAATGGTCATTTAGACACAGTGAGTTTTTGTTTATCTAATGGAACAGTATACGAAATATATAAAAGATTCCGTGTTGTTGTTTCAATTCCAACATTGCACTTTGATGTTAGTCAAGATGGAACAGTAACATTAAAATAAAAAAGCATATTTCAAAAATGCTTGAAGAGTTCCGCTAATGCTATAAAGTTTATAATATAAAGAAAAATATTGTACTTTTTCTTAGTACAATATTTTTCTTTTATAATTAATACAAATAAGAAAATATAAAAAATAAATAATGTTAAAATGTTGAAAAATGGCAAAAATTATAGTAAAATAGAAACATAAAGAAATAAAGGAAAGTGATAGAGATGAAACCAATAGTAGCAATAATAGGTAAACCAAATGTTGGAAAATCTACTTTATTTAATCATCTGATTGGAGAAAGAAAATCTATTGTTGAAGACACACCTGGCGTTACGAGAGACAGAATATATGGTGATACAGAATGGAAGGGAAAATCATTTACCTTGATTGATACAGGTGGTATTGAAGAAGAAGCTACAGATGTAATAGGCGAACAAATGAAACTTCAAGCACAATTAGCAATAGAGATGGCAGATGTAGTAGTATTTATTACTGATATAAAAACAGGAATAACTAGCACAGATAAGGACATTGCATTAATACTAAAAAAATCTAAAAAGAATGTTATTCTTGTATGCAATAAAGTAGATGACTTCAAAAAATATGAAAATGAAATTTATGAGTTTTATAATTTAGGTATAGGAGAACCACATCCAATATCAGCAGCAAATCGAAGAGGAATTGGAGACTTGCTTGATATTATTTATGATGAACTACCTGAAGTTGAAAATGATGAAGATGAAAATGAAATTAAAGTGGCTGTAATAGGTAAGCCAAATGTTGGAAAGTCATCATTGATTAATAAGATTTTAGGAGAGAATAGGCTGATAGTAAGCGATATTGCTGGCACAACACGTGATGCGATAGATTCTAAATTTGAGAATCAGTATGGAAAATACGTTTTTATTGATACAGCAGGATTAAGAAGACATAGTAAGATAGAAGAAAAGATTGAAAAGTATAGTGTGTTACGTACTGATATTTCAATAGAAAGAGCTGATGTATGTATTTTAATGATAGATGCAAATGATGGGGTTACAGAACAAGATGCTAAAATTGCTGGAAAGGCTCATGAAGCAGGAAGAGCGATAATAATTGCAATTAATAAATGGGATGAATATGAAAAAGAAAATGGAACACTAGAAAAATATCAAAAAGAAGTTTATCAAAAATTATCATATTTGGAATATGCACCAATTATCTTTATTTCCGCTAAAACTGGAAAAAGAGTGGAAAAACTATTTGAATTAATCAATGAAGTCAATAAAAATAATGAAATGAGGATTTCTACGTCAGTATTAAATGAATTATTAGCAGAAGCTGTATCTATGGTTCAACCTCCAACTGACAAAGGTAGAAGACTTAAAGTATTCTATATAACTCAAGTAGGAATAAAACCTCCAGCGTTTGCTGTATTTGTAAATAGTAAAAAACTATTCCATTTTTCATATCAAAGGTATATAATAAATAAGCTAAGACAGGAATTTGGATTTAAAGGGACACCAATAAGACTTTTGATAAGAGAGCGTAGTGATAAGTCAGATAATTAAAATATAAATAAAAGAAAGGAGAGATTATGGTAGCATTAGTTATAACATCTATTATTGCATACCTTATAGGTAGCATTAGCTTCTCAGTTATTTATACGAAAAAATTTGCAGGTTTTGATGTACGAGAAAAGGGTAGTGGAAATGCAGGATCAACAAATGTATTAAGAACGGCAGGAAAGGGAATAGCGATATTAACATTAATTTGCGATATTTTAAAGGGAGTTGTTGCAATCGCAATAGCACTTTTAATAGGTGTAATTGTAAAAGCTGACGATAGAACTAGAGCAATGCTTGTTCAGGCAGCAGGTGTCTTGGTTGTAATAGGCCATACATTTCCAGTATTCTTTAATTTTAAAGGTGGAAAAGGGGTAGCTACTTCATTAGGAGTACTTTTAATGATTAACTGGAAAATAGGACTAATTTGCTTAACATTTGCCTTAATTATAATGGCTATTACTAGAATTGTTTCTGTTGGTTCTATTGCAGCAGCTATATTATTTCCAGTGTTATGCCTATTTTTAAATCAGAATTTCTTGGTAGAATCTTTTCACTTTGGATATATAATATTTGGATTAATTATGGCTGTAATAGTAATATTTAATCATAGAGAAAATGTAAAAAGAATAATTGAGGGAAAAGAGAACAAACTAAGTTTTAAGAAATAATTTGATGAAAGGTTATTAATATAATGGGAAAGAATATTGCTGTTATAGGAAGTGGAAGCTGGGGATTGGCTTTATCTAATCATATGGCTGAACTGGGAAACAATGTGAAAGTATGGTCTTTCACAAAAGAAGAAAGTGATTTGATTAATAATGAACATAAAAGTAGTTATCTTAAAGATATAAAAATACAAGAAAATGTTATATGTTCAAATGATTATAAAGAAGTTGTCGAAAATGCAGATTTTATATTTCATGTAACACCTTCAAAATTTTCTAGAAATACTTTTAATGAATATAAGAAATATGTTGGAAGCAAACCAGTAATCATTTGCTCAAAGGGATTTGAAGATTCATCATTATCAACACTAGATAAGGTTTTTAAGGATGAGTTGCCTGAAGTTAGAGTAGCAACATTATCTGGACCAAGTTTTGCTGCAGAAGTAGCAAACCATATGCCTACAGCGATACTACTTTCATCAGAGGATAATGAACTATTAGATGAAGTTTCAAAACTTCTTTCAAATGAAACTATGAGAATATATAAATCAAATGATGTTATAGGAGTTGAAGTAGGTGGAGCTTTAAAAAATGTTATTGCATTTTGCATGGGAGTTGCTGTAGGACTAGAATTTGGAACTAATTCGCAGTCTGCTCTTGTAACCAGAGGACTAGCAGAGATTTCAAGGCTCGGAGTAAAAATGGGTGCAAAAAGTGAAACCTTTTTCGGACTATCTGGATTGGGAGACCTTATTCTAACATGTTCAAGTGATGAAAGTAGGAATAGAAGAGCTGGAAAACTTATAGCAAAAGGTTTATCTATTGAAGAAACTAGAAAAGAGATTAATGCAACAATAGAGAGTATTGACAATATTGAAACAGCGAAAAAACTAGCTGAAAAATATGAGGTTGATATGCCAATTGTAAATGCAGCTAATGAAGTTTTATTTAATGGACTAGACCCAAAAGAGGCAACTAAGAGACTAATGACAAGAGAATTAAAATTTGAAACAGAATAGCTAATTGAATAAATAAATATAAAAGAACTCATACTAAGTATGAGTTCTTTTTGAAAGGAAAAATTATGAGAAAACAATATTTTAAATTTTTTTCAATTATATTAACTTTTATTTGCATAGCTCTATCAAGTATACTAATTTATATGAAAGTATTTGCAAATCAAAATGAATCTAAGGATGGTAGTTTAAATAAAAAAATTATAAGTGAAATTGATTATCTTGATTCGTCTGTAATTGAGGCGATGAACAAATTAAATAATATATCTGTTGTAAGATATAAAGTATATACAAAAACTATTAATAAGCCTGAAGAAGGAGGAGATAATAAATCTAATGAAAGAGATAAACAAAAAGAAAAAAGTAGTGGAGCTGAGCAGCAAGATAAAGAACAAATGGAAAATTCTGAGCAAAGTGATAAGGAGAGTAAAGAAAACACATCTTTAAAAAATGCAGATAATAATTCAAATCAAATCTCAGTATCACAAGCAGTTCCAAATAATTCATTAACTGAAACAGAGGATGATAGTATTAACTGGGATGAAATAACATATATTTATGAGAATTTGTACTCTGTTTGGCCTACAGTTAAAATGGATTTGAAAAAACTGAATATTCAAGATGAGTATATTAACAAGTTTAATTTAGATTTAAATGGAATTGCACAATCAATTAATAACAAAGATAAAAATAGTGCTTTAGTTAATTTTTATAATTTATACTCACAACTACCTAACTATGCAATGGCAGTAACAAATGATTCGTTTTTGATAAATACCTATATGAGTAAATCTGCTATTTTAAATGCTTATATATTAGCTAATGAAGAGAATAAATGGAAAGAAATGAGCGAAAGTATATCAAAAGCTAAATCCATTATAAATGAAATGACTAATATAATAGATGACAATGATAATAGAAAACGTGATTTAGAAAAAGCGTCAACTATTATAGGGGATTTAGAAAATTCAATTATATTAAATGATAAAAATATCTTTTATATGCAATATAAAAATGCAATTCAGTCTTTAGAAACTTTGTAGTGTAAAATAATGCATAACTGCTTAATTGGAGAAAGCAATTAGTTAAGTATTAATCAATAAAAAAGTAACTATACTTACTGAAAAATTCCTATTAAGCAGCTAGCTAATAGAAACAATAATTGTCTTAAAAATACCCAATAATTTCTTAAAAAAATTCAAAAATAGACTTGCAAATAATATTATTTATTGTTATGATATATATTGTAAAAAATTGTAGATAAATTTTGATTAAAAATGAAAAAATCTGGAAGGATAAAAATAGAAAATGATAGAGTTTAGAAACGTTAGTAAGAAGTACGAAACGGGAGATACAGAAGCAATTCATAATGCTAATTTTAAGATTAACAAGGGAGAATTTGCCTTTTTAGTAGGAAGCTCAGGCTCTGGAAAATCAACAATGATAAAGCTTATTTTAAAGGAAGAAGAACCTACTTCAGGAAAAATTATTATTAATGGAAAAGATACAACATTTTTAAAACCTAGTAGAGTGCCATATCTTAGAAGAAGTATGGGCGTTGTTTTTCAGGATTTTAGACTTTTGCCAGACAAAACAGTATATGAAAATGTTGCATTTGCAATGTATGTTGTAAAAGCTACACCAAAGCACATAAGAAGACAGGTACCAATGGTACTATCACTAGTTGGACTTAGTGAAAAAGCAAAAGTATATCCAAATGAATTATCTGGTGGTGAACAACAAAGAGTTGCACTAGCAAGAGCTATTGTTAACAATCCAGCAATGCTTATTGCAGATGAACCAACAGGAAACTTAGACCCTAATACAGCATGGGATATTATGGGACTTTTAAATGATATCAATTTAAGAGGAACTACAGTAGTTGTGGCAACACATGCCAAAGATATAGTTGATAAAATGAAAAAGAGAGTTATTCGCATTGATCAAGGTAATATAATAAGAGATGAAAAAGGTGGGTATGACGGTGAGATATAATAGTTTTGGATATTTAATATCAGAAGGTTTTAAAAGTGTTTTTAAACAGAAAAAAATGACAAGCGCATCAATTATAATTATGTGTGCAACAATGTTTATGTTTGGTGTATTCTACTTACTTGGAGAAAATGTTAACTATGTTATGAGGCAAGTAGAGAGTCAACAAGGAATGAGAGTTATAATAAAAGATGATGCAAGTGAAAGTGAAATAGATGATTTAAAAAACAAGATACAACAGATTGAAAATGTTAGTACAGTTAAATTTTATTCAAAAGAAGATGCTCTTGCATCAATGAAATCTATATTGGGAGAACATCAAGACTTGATTGTGGGATATGATGAGGATAATCCATTTCCTGCTTCATATTTTGTAACTCTAACTGATTTGAGTAAAAATAAGGAAGTGCAAGATAAAATACTAAAATTAGATCCTGTTGAAGAGATAAGTACTGATAATGACACAATTGCTAATCTATCTAGAGTTGCAAAGTCAATTCAAAATATTACATTAGTACTTCTTACATTACTTATCATAATTTCAATTTTTATCATCTCATATACAATAAAATTAACAGTATATGCAAGAAGAAGAGAAATATCAATAATGAAGTATGTAGGAGCTACTAATAGCTTTATAAGAGGACCATTTATTGTAGAAGGTATTATTATTGGTATTATTTCAGCTTTTATTACAATTGGAATTGTTGCTATTACTTATGAAGCAACATTAAGCAAAATACTAGAATCATCAGTAATGAAATCACTATCAATTTCATTATTTGGATTTACTGATTTATTTATTAAAGTTTTAATAGTATACTTAATTCTTGGAACAGGAATTGGTGTACTAGGAAGTACAATTTCTATGAGGAAATACTTAAAAGTATAAGAAACATCTTTTTATGAAGACTTGATAAAATCATTCATTTGTACAAAAGCTATTAAAAACAACTAAAAAGCAATTTACAGATGAAGAGAGGAGTTATAATAAAATATGAAGAGGAAAATACTGTGTGTACTTTTAATATCAATATTATTAAGTACATATAATATTAAGGTACTAGCTGCAAGCGTAGACTCATTGAACAAAAGTAAGAGTCAGGCAGAGGCAGGAAAAAGTGAGGCACAAGCTCAGCTTAATAGTATACAAAGTGAAAAGAAAAGCGCAATGGAAGAGGTATCAGAAATAAGCAGTCAAATGAGCGCTGTTCAAGCAGAAATAGATGGTTTACAAAGTCAACTTGATGAACTTAATAATTCTATTTCTACTAAGGAAAGTGAAATTGAAGAAAAGGAAAAAGACATTGAGGCAAAACAAGAGCTTTTAAAAACAAGACTTGTTGCTATGTACAAAAATGGTAATATTTCATATTTAGATGTATTACTTGGTTCAAGTAATTATATTGATATGATTGCAAGCTATGATGCCGTTAAAGAAATTGCAGATGCAGATACTAATTTAATAAATCAGATTACTGCTGAAAAAGGTGAATTAGAAGAAAAGAAAAAAGAATTAGAAGAACAAAAAAAACAGGTTGATACGATAAAGGAAGAAAAAGAAGCCAAGAATCAACAATTAGCAGCTAAGAAAGCAGAAAAAGATGCTAGAGTGAGTCAACTAACTGCAGATGAGAAAGCTAAGCAAGCAGAAATTGATAAATTTAATTCTGCAATAGCTAGTGCAGATGCTGAAATCAGGAGACAAGTTGAAGCTGCAAAAAGATCATCATCTTCATCAAGTAGTTCAAGCAGTTCAAGTTCAGGAACAAGCTATAGTTCAGGAGGCAGAGGATCTGGGTCATTAGGATGGCCATTACCTTCAAGATATGCATCTTATTCATACATAACATCATATTATGGTAGAAGAGCACAGCCAACTGCAGGAGCATCTACCAATCATGGTGCTATTGATATTGGAGTAAGTTACCAACCAGTATATGCTGCTGAAAGCGGAGTTGTAGTAACAGCTACTTATGTTTCAGGATATGGTAATTTCATAATGATTTGGCATAGATCAAGAGGAGAATTGTATACTTGTTATGCGCATTTGTCTCAGTATTTAGTTAGCTCTGGCTCATCAGTTTCAAGAGGACAACAAATAGCTGTTTCAGGAAATACAGGTATATCGACAGGACCTCATTTACATTTTGAAGTAAGAAGTGGAGGAAGTAGTTCGGGATGTAGAGTAGATCCATTAAATTATTTATCTTTATAATCAATAATATAGAAAGGGAGGAATAGATAGAATCATGAGCAAACAAAAGATATTCAATACAGTTATGATTATATTAATAATCCTCTCTTTTACTACGTCTATTTTTGCTGAGGAAAATCAAACTGCAAATGGAACTACAAATGAAGCTGAAAACAATTCTGTAAGAGCTTTAACCTTACAAGAACAAAGAAATCAAGTACAAGAACAATTAACAACGGCGAGTGACCAACTAACATATGTTCAAGGTGAACTTTCATCTAAAATGATAAATATACAGAATTTGCAAGATAAGATTTCAAATTATCAAAAACAGCTTGATGAAGTTAATTCAAAATATGATGAATTGCAACAACAAGTTAAAGAATCTGAAAAAAGTTTATCTGCTATTCAAAGCAAGTATATAAAAAAAGATAGGCTATTAAAAGAAAGGCTTGTTGAAATATATAAACGAGGAACTAACAATTATTTAGATGTTTTGTTAGGTTCTAAAGATATTATTGAATTTATATCAAATTATTTTATGATTGAGTCAATTACAAAATATGATATGCAGTCTTTAGATCAGCTGAATGAACAAAAACAAAAGATTGAAAAGTTAGCAAATGAACTAAATGAAAAAAAAGTAAAGATGAAATTAACAAAAAACAATGCAGAAACTCAATCTGTAATATTAGCAAATACAAAAACAATACTTGAAAATGAAAAAGCTAGTTTGGATGATAGTGAGCAACACCTTTTATCTCAAATAGATAGTTATAAAAAACAACAAGATGAAATAAATAATTTAATTAGTGCATCAATTAGTAGTTCAACATATGAATTATTTTACTCTGGTGGTGAAATGGTGTGGCCAACATATACATCTGCCTATATTACTTCACCTTTTGGAAGCAGATTACATCCTATACAGGGAATTGTAAAAAATCATGCTGGTATAGATATTGGTGCAAGTATGGGAAGCCCAGTTTATGCTGCAACAGATGGTGTAATTATATACTATAGCTGGATGGGTGGATATGGAAATACTGTAATGATCGACCATGGAACAAATGACGAGGGAATAAAAATAGTAACTCTATATGGTCATGGAAGTGCATTCATTCCAGAGCTAGGAGTTGGTTCACAAGTTACAAAAGGACAGGAAATAATGAAAGTTGGTTCTACAGGTAACTCAACTGGCCCACATGTTCATTTTGAAGTCAGAGAAAATGGAGTAGCAGTTGATCCTAAAAAATATTTGTCTTCATCACATTAGAATATAATAAAATTGTAAAGAAATAGGAGGAATTAATGAAAAAGAAAAATCAGGATAATATTAAGAAGATTATGACAATAATACTTACGGCTTTAATTACTTTTGTTGTAACAACTCTTTGGCTTTATGGCAGAATAGATAATAAGGAAGTGGCTAAAGATGAAAGAAACAATAAAAATGAAAAAATAATTGGAAATGCTCTTGAATCAGATGCACTTACTACAAAACTTAAAGTGATTAAAGATAAAATAAATAGTAATTTTATAGGTGATGTTGATGAAAATAAGTTAAAAGAATATGCTATTAAAGGATATATTGCTGGACTAGATGATGAATATAGTGCCTATTATACAAAAGAGGAAATGGAAGAACTTACTGAAGAAACGTTAGGAAACTATGTTGGCATAGGTGTATATATGGCAGAAGACAAAGAAGCTGGATATGTAAGAATACACGAAGTAATGAAAGACTCACCAGCAGAAAAGGCTGGAGTTCAGGCAGGAGATCTAATTAAAAATGTAGATGGAAAAGAAGTAACTGTTGAGGACTTTAAAGAATTACCTAGTATGGTCAAGGGAAAAGAAGGCACTATAGTTAAAATTACATTTATTAGAAATGGAGAAGAAGTAAAACTTGATATTGTAAGAAAAAGCATTATTGTAAAGAATGTAGAAGGAAAGTTGCTAAACAATAATATTGGATATATTTATATTTCTAGTTTTGAAGGAGATGTATCTAAACAATTCAAAGAGGAATATGACAAATTGAAATCACAAGGAATCAATAGTTTAATTATTGATTTAAGAAATAATGGTGGAGGAATAGTCGACGAAGCTGTACAAATAGGTGATTACTTTACTAATAAAGGTGAAAAACTATTAATTCAATCTGATAAAAATGGAAATGAAGAAACTACAGAAGCTAAAAATGACAGAGAGATTAATATAAATACAGTTCTATTGGTAAATGGATATTCAGCAAGTGCATCAGAAATACTTGCAGGTATTTTTAAAGACAAAGTAGATAATTCAAAAGTAGTAGGAGTTACTACATATGGAAAAGGTGTAATACAATCACTATACTCTTTATCTGATGGCAGTGGATTAAAAATAACAACAAATGAATACTATACTCCAAATCATAGCTCAATAAATAAAACAGGAATAGAACCAGATGTTGAAGTTAACGAAGAAGATGGATATTCTTTTGATGGCAAGCTAGATGAGGAAAATGATGCACAGCTAGAAAAGGCTAAAGATATTCTTAAGAATAATTAACAATAAATCAATAAATATGAACCTAAGTTATTAAACTATATGTGTAACAACTTAGGTTCATAAATTATATTTGAATTAATTTAAAACTTAACAAAAAGAGTGTTATATGACATTATAAAAAACAGATATATAAGAAATAATTGACTTAAAAATTACAAAATTTCGAAAAAACAGTTGACATTTAGCAAATAATTTAGTATACTTAAAAAGTCAGATAAATATGGTCGCTTAGCTCAGTTGGCTAGAGCACCTGCCTTACAAGCAGGGGGTCATAGGTTCGAGCCCTATAGCGACCACCATTTATTTATGGCCCGGTAGTTCAGTTGGTTTAGAATGCTAGCCTGTCACGCTAGAGGTCGACGGTTCGAGCCCGTTCCGGGTCGCCATTTTATTATTAGGAAAGTGGCTTTGCCAC
>JAFWNQ010000010.1 GCA_017510245.1 Clostridia bacterium | reverse complement strand
TAAGCAAAACAAACGTAAGCCTAGACATGAGTGGAACAAAATCAATAAAACTAACAGCAGAGGTAGAACCAGCCACAGCTAGTAATAAGAAGATAAAATGGACAAATGGAAATAGTAATATAGTTTATATGAGTGTATCAGGAGGGACTGCAACAATAACAGGCTTGAAAAATGGAGAGACAAAAATAACTGCTGCAATAGAAGGAACAAATATAAGCAAAGAATGTAAAATACTTGTTACAACAAGTCCAAAAAGTGTAGAACTAAACAAAACAAGTGTAAATCTAGACATGAGCGGGACAAAAACAGCACAGTTAACAGCAACAGTAGAACCAAGTACAGCCCAAAATAAAACAATAACATGGAGTAGTAGTAATACATCAATAGCAGAAGTAGACAAAAACGGAAAAGTTACAGCAAAGAAAAATGGAACTGCAACTATAACAGCGAAAACAGTAAACAATAAAGTTGCAACAAGTAAAATAACTGTAACAACAAGTCCAACATCAATTACAACTAATAAATCGTCTATAACAATAGATTTAAATAAAACAAAAACAGCTACTTTATCAGCAACAGTATTACCAAATACAGCCACAAATAAGAAAGTAATATGGAGTAGTAGTGATACGAAAACAGCAACAGTAGATGATAATGGAAAAATAACAGCACACAAAGCAGGAACAGTAACTATAACAGCAAAAACAGTAAATGGCAAAAAAGCAACTTGCACTATAAATGTAAAAGCAACTACAATAAATGTATTGTTTATTGGAAATAGTAAGACATATGCAAATAATATAAATCAAAGATTTCAAAAATTAGCAAATGCAGCAGGTAAAAGTGTACATGCCGAAAGAATACCATCATATGGAGGAAGAACATTATACACATTATCAACATACGATACAGTAAAGAGTCAGATTAGAAGTAGAAGATGGGATTACATAGTTATGCAAGAACAAACAGACACATCAGTAGGGAATGTATCAATTATAAAATCTGGTTGCTATAACTTAATAAATTATACAAAAAATAATAGCAATAAAAATGTAGTTCCAATTTATAATTCAACATGGGTAGTAAAGAGTTCAAGTCAAGGTACGCAAAATGTTGCAAATTCAAACTTTAATTCGATAAGAAATTCTTATGGAGGAAAAGTTGTTTATTCAGGAAATGCATTTATAAGTTGCAGTAATAAGCATCCGGGTATATCTTTATATACTGATGATAGACATCCTACTGTAGCTGGACAATACTTGAATGCATGTTGTATATATGCTGCAATATTTGGAGAATCACCTGTTGGAATAAAGGCAAGTGATGTAAATGCAACAACTGCAAAACAACTACAACAAATAGCAGCGAAAGCAATGGGATTTTAAAAGAAGAAAAAGGAGGTGTGTGAAACATCTCCTTCTTCTTTTTAAGAGTAAATATATAATAGCTTTTGAATTGTTTAAGATAGGTGGATTAGAATTTCATAATATGTCAACTATTATTAAATCTTTCACTATTGAAATAATTATTAAAATAATATATAATCTTTTTGAACATTTATGTGGAGGTAAATTTGAAAGAAAGAGATAAAAAATCTAACAAATTGCACCGAAGAAGATTAAGAATAGATGATGAAACTAAAATATATAAAGCTGAAGAATTGGAACAACAAGAACAAGAAAAAAGAACTTTTGTAATTGCAAAAAAAGTTATAACTGTATTAGTATTTTGCATAATCATTTTTGCGGTTTTTTTTGCAGTAAAAGCTCATTCATGGAAAAAAATTGTTACAGAAATGGCTCAGCAAAAAAATTCGATAATAGTAGATAATAATAATGAAACTATTGCAACTATTGGAACAGAAAAAAAGAAAGTACATAAGGAATACAATATTATTCCTCAAGACTTAAAAGATGCTTATGTTTCAATTGAAGATGAGAGATTTTACAAACATGGTGGAATAGATTTAAAAAGAACAGTAGGAGCTATTGGCTCATATATTATACACTTTGGAAAATCATCTTATGGAGGAAGTACTATCACACAACAATTGGTCAAAAATATTACAGGTGATTCAAAAAGTAGTATTAGTAGAAAAGTTACTGAATGGTTTAGAGCATGTCAAGTTGAAACTTTCTTAAGTAAAGATGAGGTTTTAGGTTTTTACTTGAATATTATTTATACTGGACCAAACATCTATGGCGTTGGTGCAGGAGCAAATTATTACTTTAATGAAAAAGTTGAAAACTTATCTTTAGCAGAGTGTGCTTTTCTTGCAGGAATAAATAATTCGCCAAATTCCTATAACCCATTTGAAGGAAACAACAAGGAAAGAATAGGTAAAAGAACGAAAACTGTATTAAACAAAATGAAAGAATTAGGATACATAGCAGAAGAAGAATTTGACTCTGCAGTTAAAGAAGTTGAAAATGGTTTAAAATTTAATAAAGGATCAATTAATTCTGGGACAGGAGTATACTCTTATCATAGTGATGCAACGTTAAATGAATGCATAAATGACATTAAGAAAAAATACCATATATCTGAAACTTTTGCAACTAATTACATTGAGATGGCCGGATTAAAAATATATAGTACTGTTGATTCTAGAATTCAAAAAGAAGCTGAAAATGAATGTAAGAAAAGCAAGTACAGTATTACATCTGGTGCTGAAAAATCACAAGCAGCAATAGTAATTTTAGAACCATCAACAGGAAGAGTATTAGGTTGCGTTGGTGGATTAGGAGAAAAGACAAATGCAAGATCATTAAATAGAGCAACTCAAAGTGTTAGACAGACAGGTTCGTCAATTAAGCCATTATCAGTATTAGTACCTGCCATAAGCAAAAGTATTATTAATGCAACAACAATATGTGATGATACACAAAGAGACTTTGGAAATGGATATGCACCTAGAGACTTTGGAAAATCCTTAGGAAAAGTAACTGTTAGAAGAGCATTGGAATCATCACAAAATATTCCTTTTGTAGAAATCATGGAAAAAGTGACTCCTAAAAGATCAATAAGATATCTAAAAAGAATGGGAATAACTACATTAACCAAAAATGATGAAGCTCTAGGATTAGCATTGGGAGGATTGGAAAAGGGAATAACTCCTCTTCAAATGGCTGCTGCATATAATACAATTTCAAACGATGGAAAATACATAGAACCAACTTTTTATACTAAAATCACGGATAGTAGTAACAATACTTTATTAAAGTCAAAACAAAAAAAGAGAAGAGTGTTTTCAAAAAGTGTAGCATTCGTACTAAAAAAATTATTAACACAACCAGTTGAAGGAACATATGGAACAGCAGTATATTGCAAAATAAATGGAGTTGATGTTGCAGCAAAAACAGGAACTACTGATGAAGATTATGATAAATGGCTATGCGGTTTTACACCATATTATACAGCAGCATGTTGGTTTGGATATGATCAAAACAAAACAATTGAATTTAATAACAGAAATCCAGCAGGATTGATATGGGCAAATGTAATGTCAAGAATTCACACAGGGAAGGCGAGTGCTAGATTTGAAATGCCAACTGGTTTTCTAGACAATGTTGTAAGTTACAAAGTATGCTCAGATTCTGGAAAATTAGCCAGAAAGAATTGCGAACACACATATACAGAGTATTATTTAACTAACAATATTCCTGGATATTGTAGTATACATGGAGGTAGTGAACAGAGCAATTCTTCTAAGAAGGTAGATGACACAAAGAAAGTATTAAACGAAATAATTCAAGGCATAACTAATGAAATTGATGCAATAGATCCACAAGAATTGGAAAAAAGTACGATGAATATGGTTGATGATGTTGTTGAAAATACAATTACCACAAAAAATGAAATACTGGACAATGCAACAAATAAAATAGTGCCTGATAAATCAAATCCTACAATTACAAATGAAAACAAGACCAAAGAAAATGCTACTGATATCGACAGTCGACCAAGCCAAAACAATACCACGAGTACAAATAATACAAAGAGTGAGACAACAAGTAATGTTGTTAAAAATGACATAGAAGAAATATCAAATGAAAACATTGAATAAAGGAGGTAATAAAATGACGCAAGCAGACAAAAACTTTATAGAAACATGCAAAGAAATACTTGAAAATGGATACTCATCTGAGGGAACAAATGTAAGAACGAGATGGGAAGATGGAACAGAAGCAAATTATTTTTCTATTGTTGGAGTTAGTAATAAATATGACGTTGAAAAAGAATTCCCAATGATTACACTAAGAAATAATTCCAAAACAATTTATAGAGCAATTGATGAAGTTCTTTGGATTTGGCAAAAAAAATCTAATAGAATAGAAGATTTAAACTCACACATATGGGATCAATGGGCAAGGGAAGATGGAACAATTGGAAAAGCCTATGGATATCAAATGGGAAAAAAATATGAGTTTAAAACTAAAGATGGAATTCAGACAATGGATCAAGTAGATTTTGTTCTTTACCTATTAAAAAATGATCCGTCGAGTAGAAGAATAATGACAAATATTTTTAATCATTCAGAACTAAAAGATATGGCTCTAGAACCATGCGTCTATGGAACACAGTGGCTTGTAAAAGAAGGAAAGTTACATTTGATATTAAACCAACGTTCACAGGATATGTTGGCAGCTAACGGATGGAATGTGATGCAATATGCAGCACTTCAGAGCTTATTTGCTAAAATTTGTGGACTAAAAGTAGGTACTCTTACGCACAACATAGGAGATTGTCATATATATGATAGACACATACCTCTAGTGGAGAAACTATTAGAAGCGGAAACAGTAGAATGTACTCCTAAATTAATAATTAATGGTAACAGTAGAGACTTTTATGAATACAAAGTAGAAGACTTTGAAATAAAAGATTATGAATACAATCATGATGTTAAACTAGGAAAGATTCCAGTTGCAGAATAATATATTTAAGCAAATGATACCATATTTCTTAACAAAGATAAAGAAATATGATGTATTAAAGATTTAATAATAGTTAATAAGAGGAAGGAGAAAAGCAATGTTAAGTATAATAGTTGCAATTGCAAAGAATTATGTTATAGGAAGTAATAATAGCTTAATATGGAATATCCCAGAAGACCTAAAGAGATTTAAAAAAATAACAAGTGGACATACTGTAATAATGGGAAAGAGAACATTTGAATCTATTGGAAAAGCGTTACCTAATAGGAGAAATATTGTTATTGCACAAGAAAATGAAACTGTTGAAAATGGAAATGATATAGAAATTGTACATTCTTTAGAAGACCTTAAAGCATTTGAAGAAAGTGAAGAAGAATGCTTTGTTATAGGAGGTGCAATGGTATACAAACAATTAATGCCTCGCTGTAAAAAACTATACATTACATTAATAGATAAAGAGTTTGAGGGAGACGTTAGTTTTCCACAAATAGATGATAGTGTGTGGAAAATTGAAAGTCAAGAAAAAGGAAAAGAGTGTGAAAAAGTGGGATTAGATTATACTTTTATAAATTATATTAGGAATGAATAATAGAATGATTAATTGCACAAATTATTGAAAAAACATTGACATTTGGCTTTGGTGGTGTTATACTAGAAAAGTCAAATGTCAATTTTATACATCGCGGGGTGGAGCAGTTGGCAGCTCGCTGGGCTCATAACCCAGAGGTCGTAGGTTCGAGTCCTACCCCCGCAACCAAACAAAGCAAGGGAATGATCCCTTGTTTTTTTTATGGAAAGAAAATGTCACAAAAATGTAAAAAAACTTGAAATGACTTGAATTAATAGTGATAAATAATTATTACAAATTGTTTAGTTATTGAAAAACGGATTAATAACTAATACAATAAATAATGATTTATTTTGCAAAAATGAATTTGAAATAAATATGAAAGTTATTTTCACAAATCTTATTAGTGGAGGTACATATGAAAAGAGACCACAGAAATAGAACTGAAGGTATTACTTTGATTGCTTTAGTAGTTACAATTATTGTTCTACTAATATTGGCAGGAATGAGTATTTCAATGGTAACAGGTAATAATGGATTATTTGATCATGCTAGTACATCAAAAATAAGTGCAGAATTAAGCGGATATAAAGAGCAACTAGAAATGTTTAAAGCCAATAAAACCATAGAGAATTATGATTTCTATGAAGGAAGTTTAACATCTGGAAAGAATAATCTTTTTTATAATACTAAAGAGAATGAAGAAGAAGCAAATATAAAAGATGTAATACCAACAATAAGTGATGAATATCTTGATATAATGGAAATAATAAAAGGAAAATTACTAATTAATACACAAGATAGAAAGCTTATAAAAATAGCAAATAGTTTAGACATAGAAGTTAATCCATATATAATAATAGATGGGGAATTGATGTCAGCTGATACAAACTTAATGTTAGTAGATGAAAATGGAACATTAACTGTGCCGGAAAATGTAACAAGAATTGGAGAAGGGGCTTTCGCAAACGTAGAGGGTCTTAAAACAATAATAATTCCTGGAACAGTAAAAACTATAGGAATTAATGCTTTTAGAAATAATACAACATTGGAAAGAGTTATAATGCTAGAAGGAGTTGAGAATATTGAGAATAATGCATTTAATAGCTGCATTAATTTAAAAGAAATAGTATTTCCAAACAGTATAACAAATATAGATGCATATGCAATGATTTATTGCTCAAGCTTAGATAATGTGGTATTGCCATCTAATTTAATAGAATTAAAAACAGGAGTATTTAATAGTTGTACAAATCTAAAGCAAATTACATTACCAGAAAACTTGGAAAGAATTTGGGCCTCAGCCCTTAGTGGATGCATAAATTTAGAAAGAGTAACTATACCTGCGAGTGTTAATAATATAGATCAAGCAACATTTGGTGGAGATACAAAATTGTCAGAAATAAATTTAGAAAGTAATACTTTCTATAGGTATGAAAGTGGCATGCTAATCAAGGCAGACGGGACTGAAATACTATTTGTTTCTCCAAGTATTTTAAGAAATTGTACTACATTCACAATTCCAAATGGAGTTAAGACTTTTAAAATCAGCTTAAATTCATATTCTAATATTAAAAAAATTGTTATTCCAAAAACTGTTATAGAAATAGGCACATCACAAAACTTTTCAAAAGAGATAGAAGAAATAGAGGTCGATAGTGAGAATGAAATATTCTGCACAGAAAATAATTGTTTATTATCAAAAGATAAAAAGACATTATTGTTTTGTTATTCTAAAGACAAAAATATTACAATAAGTAACACCGTACTGACTTTAAATAGTTTTTCTTTTAAAGGTGCATCAAAAGTAGAAAGTGTAGTTATTCCTGATTCGGTAAAGGCGATTAATGGGCAAGTGTTTGATTCATGTGTTTATTTAAACAATATAAGTATTGGGAAAAATGTAAATTATATTAGTGCTATTTTTCTATATACTGATTATAGAGGTACATTAACAATTGATGAAAATAATCCATATTATAAAACTAAAGATGGATCTATTTATAGCAAAGATGGTAAAACACTTGTTACTGTTCTTTATAAAGTTGATGGAAAATATAAACTTGATGAAGATGTTGAAATTATAGGAAATAGTGCATTTCATAATCATACTAAATTAAAAGAAATAGAGTTTAATAATAAAATTAAAGAAATTGGAAGTTCATTCAATTTTTGCTATGGATTAGAAAGAATAGAAATACCAAGTACAGTTGAAAAAATATCTCCTACAGCTTTTGTAAATGCTACTAGCTTAAGAGAAGTAATAATACATAAGCCTGAAAACTCAATTGCTGGATCTCCATTTGGAAATATATATGGACTTAAAGCAATTAAGTGGGATGAATAAAATTTAAACAAAATGTATGATTTAACTCTTTAATGAAAATAATAGAATTATATTTTCATTAAGGAGTTTTTAAATTGTTAAGAATAAAAAGAATTGTTTATTTGTTATTAGCTGTTATAATAATTCAATTAACCTGTATTGAAAAAGTCTATTCAAAAACTGTTAATTATTTGGCGATAGGAGATAGTATAGCATATGGCTATGGTCTTGAAGATACTGAGAGTAGGTATGCTCAGATTGTAAAAAATGAACTTAATATAGAAAACACAAATTACAAAAACTTATCTATCTCAGGAATTACATGCAAAAAATACTATTCTATAATTCAAAAAAGTGTATACACAAATGAAATAAAGAATGCAGATTTAATTACAATTTCAATTGGCTCAAATGAATTACTTCAAGTAGCTGCAGGAGGATTATCTAACGTTACTGGTATAGATTCAAATGATACAGATTTTTTTTCTGAAATACAAGAAGCGTTTACAAAAGCGTCAATTAGTAAAAGATATGATATGGCAAAAAAAATGTATAACTACTTTGAAAGCAGTCAGTATAAAGAACAAATTGATATAAGCATAGGAGTATATGAAGAATACTGGGATAAATTAGTTAACTATATTAAAAAAATAAATCCTAATGCATCAATAATTGTAACAGAATTTTATAATCCATATTATGGAATAAAGATAGGAGATTATGAGCTTGGAAATGTTGCAAATGATTCGATTATGAAAATGAATGAAATACTTTGGGCAAGAAGTTATAATGAAAAAGAGTATAAAATAGCAAAGATATTTGATGGTTTTAATTCTGAAAATCCAAGATTAACAAATGCTAATGCAAATACTTCATTTGTAAATTTTGAAATTAACATGGATCCACATCCTAATGCTGAAGGTCATAAACTTATAGCAGAAAGAATAATAGAAATAATAAATCAAAATATAAATAATGATAGTCTAAATATTTTACAAACAGTTATGACTCAACAAAAACAAGCATCAGTAGTAAAAAGTAAAAATACAAAAATAAAATATTTATGCATTGCTATTTTTAGTGTGATAATAGTTATTCGATTATACAAAATGAAAAAAAATAAAAGATAACTATTTGCAAATTTAATGATTTATGATATAAGAATATTAGCATAAAAAATAGATATAATAAATAGTATTATTTATTGTAAGAATGGAGGACAAAATGAGTGATTTATTAAAAAAAGATAAGTCTGGATGGGAAGAACTAAATGAAGAAAACAAGAAAATAGTATTTGATTTTTCTGATGAGTATATGAAGTTCTTAAATAAATCAAAAACAGAAAGAGAGATTGTAGCTAATGCTACAGAAATTGCAAAACAAAATGGTTTTAAAGAATTAAATGAGTATTCTGAATTGCATCCAGGAGATAAAGTATTCTATGTAAATAGAGAAAAGAATTTATATATGGCTGTCATTGGAAGCAAGGACATTGAAGAGGGAATTAATATTATAGGAGCTCACGCTGATTCACCTAGATTAGACTTAAAGCCAAGTCCACTTTACGAGGACAAAGGCTTAGCATATTTTAATACTCACTATTATGGAGGAATTAAAAAATATCAATGGACTGCAATACCTTTAGCTATTCATGGAGTGATTGTTAAGACAAATGGAGAAAAAGTAAAAGTTTCAATTGGAGAAGAAGAGTCAGATCCAGTATTTGTAATAACAGATTTATTACCTCATTTAGCAAGAGAACAATCACAGAAAAAATTGAATGAGGCTATCGAAGGTGAAAAATTAGACCTTCTAATTGGAAATATTGCTGATAGTGAAGAAGATAATGAATGCAAGGAAAAAGTTAAAAAGAATATAATGAAAATTCTAAATAGTAAATATGGAATAACAGAAGATGACTTTGCAAGTAGTGAATTAGAAATTGTTCCAGCATTTAAGGCAAGAACTCTAGGCTTTGATGAAAGTATGGTAGCAGCTTACGGCCAAGATGATAAAGTATGTGTATACACATCACTTAGAGCTATATTAGAAACAAACAATCCTGAAAGAACAGCAATATGCTTATTTTCAGACAAAGAAGAAATAGGAAGTATGGGAAATACAGGAATGCAATCAAATGTATTTGATACATTTGTTGCAGAATTGCTAAATAAGTTAATGGTAAATAGACCAAATCTTTTAGATAAGGTTTTCTGTAATTCAAGAATGTTATCTGCTGATGTGGATGCAGCTGTTGATCCACTATATGTTGCTGCACATGATTTAACAAATGACGGTAAATTGAGTCATGGAGTATCTGTTAACAAATACACTGGATCAGGTGGTAAATATAACGCTTCTGATGCAAATGCAGAATTTGTAGCATTTATAAGAAAAATATTTAATGAAAACAATGTTAATTATCAGTTTTCTGAATTAGGAAAGGTTGATCAAGGTGGAGGAGGTACTATTGCATATATTCTAGCAAACAAGGGAGTAGACGTTATAGATTGCGGAGTTCCAGTACTTTCAATGCATGCTCCATATGAGGTAACAAGCAAGGTAGATATTTATTCTGCTTACAATGCATATAAAGCATTTTTTAATAATTAATAATAACTTTGAAAAAGTGAAAAATGTGGAGAATGGAAAAGTTCCAATTTTCCACATTTTTTTTACCATAACTGTCTATATTTCTTATAAAATAAAGCTTAATTATTTCTTTTTCAAAGAATAGGAAAAAATGAAAAAATATACAATAAAAAAAGGCGAAAAACCTTGATTTTATTTCTTTTTTGTAGTATAATAAAAGAGTATGAGAATATAATCATATATTGTGACTTCAAACCATGATTATAAATAATAAAAAATGGAGATATAAAAAATGAAGAGAATTAAAGGGTTATTAAAAACGGTATTATTATTACTACCAGCATTAATTATAATGGAAACCATGAGTTTTGCAGAAGTAACTAATGGTCCATATTTAATGTTATATAAAAAGAGTAATAGTAGAAAATCAAATTCTAATACATCAAATTATTATGCAATAGAAACATCTGAATCTACAACATTTGGTGTACCTGCAATCAAAATCGTTAAATCTAATGACATTGCAGGTAGTTCACAAATAGAGAGTAGCTATAATGAAGCTATTTATTGTATTAAAGGTGGACAAGGATTTGGCTCAGGAAACACTAGTACTGTTGTTCAATATGAACATAAATTTAATATGAGAAATCCAAGTGAAATAACAGGAACATATTATAAATGGACAACTGAGAACTATCCAAAAATCATGTGGTTATTAGATAATATTTGTGTGCCAAGTGATTCGGATTCAAAAAGTGCACTTTTATCTAAAGCTAATGTATCATTCAGTGGCTCAGGATTTAATGAAACAAAGGTTAATGACATTATTGAATCAGTACAACAAGCTGCTTTATGGTATTTTACAAACCCATCTGGAGAATTCCATACGGTAGAACCAGCAGATTTTGTTCTTAATGTTGGAAATCCATCGTCACATACACAAGTTTTTGAAGATGATATGTCAGGAATGGATCCAGCTAAGAAATTATACAAATATCTTGTAGATACTGCCAAAACAAAAGGAAGTTATGATTATTCATCTGCTACTGAAAAACCATTAACTTATGTTAAAGGATTTACTTCAGCAACAGCACCTACTTCTAAACTTAGCAGTGATGGAACAAAATATATAATAGGACCTTATCAAATAAGCAAGAGTGCATCAAAGGATTACACTACATTTAATGCAACAATTACAGATGGAACTAATACAATTACAAGCGCAACTGTTACTGATGCAAACGGAACAGCTTTAACGGGAAGCAATAACACAGAAAGAATAGTTGGAAGCTTTGGCTCAGACTTTTATATAACAGTTCCAATTGCAGATGCAGCATCAAGTGTTAAGTTATCTATTACAGCAAAATATGCAGAAAAGACAATAACATATTATTGGGCAAGTAATGGACAACCTGTTGCAATAATTGAAACAGTAGATAAAAATAATGATGAATCATATAGCATAACACCACCACCACCAGTATTTGACTTAGCTTTAAGAAAGTTTATTACTAAAGTTACAAATAGTAGTGGAACAGAGAAAACAATTGCTAATATAAACAGAACTCCAGATGCAGATACATCTTCATTAACAAGTGGAACAACAGCAACATATAAACATAGAAAAGATCCAGTTTCAGTTGAAACAGGAGATATAGTAACATACAAACTTAGAATATATAACGAAGGTTCAGCTATAGGTAGAGCTACTAAAATTATAGATCAATTACCTACAGGTGTTACACTACAATCATCAGGTACAGTTAGATCTACTAAGGGAAATACTTATACAATTCAAAATGATGCAACAAACAATAGAGTTGTTTTATCAACAACAGGAACTAACAATATAGCACCTTATGGAACTACACTAGACTATGATGAAATTGAAATAAAATGTACAGTATCAGCAACTGCAGATACAACATCAAAAAAAGTATTAACAAATGTTGCATGGATTTCGGAAGAAATTAATGCTTCTACTGGTGAAACAATTACAAATCAATCTGGAAAAGATAGAGACTCAATTCCTTCAGCTAATAGTCATTTCCCAGATGTTAATAAAGACAATATGGCTAATTACACTGGAAATGGAAATAAATCAGATTTATCAGATACAACATACTACTACAAAGGACAAGAAGATGATGATGATTTTGAAAAATTAGTTATTAATCCTGTAAATAAAGAATTAGACTTAGCTTTAAGAAAATGGATATCAGCAGTAGCAACATCCAGTGGTGATATGACTAATGCAACATATAGGAGAATAGAGGTTGATGAATCACCATTAAAGAATTCTACTGGAACAACAGCTATTTATAAACATAGCAAAGATGCAATAGAAGTTGAAACAGGAAGTATTGTTTACTACAATTTAAGAATTTACAATGAAGGAGAAGTAGCAGGTAGAGCTACACAAATTACTGATCAGTTGCCAGAAGGACTTGAATTTGTAGAAATAACAGATGGACATTTTGAACTAGATGGAAGTTATGATGAAACAAATAACATTATAAAATTAAAGAGAAAATCTGGAGATGCAAACAATGCTAATTTACCAGCATATTCAGAAGGTTCATTACAGGAAAATGGAAATGGACATGAAACAATAACAATAAAATGTAAAGTTACAGCAACATATGAATCAAGCAATGGAAAAGATTTAACAAATATCGCTTGGATATCAAAACAAGTAAATGAGTCTGGAGAAGAAGTAACAAAAGATGTTGATTCAGAACCAGGAAAAAATCCAAACGTAGATAAGAACAGCAATGACTATAAGGGAACAACAAGTGAGACAGACTTAAGCAAACAAATATATTATCCAGGACAAGAAGATGATGATGACTTTGAAAAAATTAAAATAAGACATGCAGTATACGATTTAGCATTAAGAAAATTTATTACAAAGATAGTTGATAAAAATGGAACAGAGAAACAAATAGAATCAAGAGAGCCTGAATTAGAAATAGTCCCACCAACTGCTACATGGGGATTAGACAATGGAACAACTTCAAACAAAATTCATTCAAAACAAGCACTACAAGTTTCAACAGGTGATACTGTTATATATACAATAAGAGTATATAATGAGGGTAATGTTGATGGAAAAGCAACAGAGATTACTGATTATTTACCAGATGGCCTTGAATTTATAGAACCAGGAACAGGAAATGGACAAAGTAAAGTCAACCTTGATAATGGATGGACTGCAAATGGAAAGGTTGTAAAAACAACAATATTAGCAGATAAAACTATTCATCCAGTAGATTATAATCCTAATAATAATGAAACAGGATTGTTCCATATACCAAGATACGAAGATATTCAAATCGAATGTAAAGTTGTTGCTACAAAAGTAAACGGATTTAACTTGAGAAATATTGCAGCAATTACAGGAGATGATGGAGATGATATCGATTCAAATCCTAGCGAGAATCCAAAAAATGATAGTAGTTATCCTACATCAAGTACTCCACAAGGAAAAGGTGAGCAAGATGATGATGACTATGAAAATCTAACAATGGAAAGCAAGATATTCGACTTGGCATTAAGAAAATATATTACTAAAATTGAAGGTAAAACAGTAGAATCAAGAGAACCACAAATAACAGCAGAAGAGCTTAACAAATTAGCCGGTGGTACAGCAACATTTGATGGAGGTAAAACTGCAGAAAAAGATCATTCTAAAACACCTATTGAAGTTTCTACAGGAGATATAGTAACATATACAATAAGAGTATACAATGAAGGTGAGATTAATGGATATGCAACAAAGATAACAGATTATCTACCATCAGGATTAGAATTTATTAAAGATAATTCAACAAATAAAAACAATGGATGGGAATATGATGAAGCAACAAGAAAACTTACAACAACAAAATTAAAAGATTCAGAGATAAAAGCATTTGACAAATCAACTAAAAAACTTGAATCAGTTTCAATAGATGTAGTTTGTAAAGTTGTTGCAACAAAGATTGAAAATCATAACCTAAGAAATATTGCAGCAATTACAGAATATAAGAATGACGAAAATGCACCTGATGTAGATTCACAACCAGAGGAAATAGACACAAGCAAGTATAATGCACCTGATTCTGAAAGAGGAAAAGGTGAGCAAGATGATGATGACTATGAAGATTTAAAACTTGTAAAATTTGACTTAGCTTTAAGAAAGTTTATTACAGGGGTAAATCATAATGGCAAAAATGAAGAAATTACAAACAGAGCACCAAAAGTTGATACTTCTAAATATGGAACAGTAGTTAATGGAAAAGAAGTAACAACATTCACATATACTCATACAAAAGAACCTGTAAAGGTTGAACAAAATGATGTAGTTACTTATACGATTAGAGTATATAATGAGGGATCTACAGATGGATATGCTTCAGTAATAAAAGATGACATTCCAGAAGGACTAGAATTCTTACCTGATAATAGTATTAATAAAGAATATGGATGGAAATTACTAGATAAAAATGGAAATGAGACAACAGATGTTTCAAAAGCAGAATTTATAACAACAAAATATCTAGAGAAAAAATCTAATTCTTCAGATAATCTATTAAAAGCATTTACAACTGGAATGCAAGAACCTGATCACAAAGATGTAAAGGTAGCATTTAAAGTTATCGAACCAAATACATCTGATAGAATTATTACAAACAAAGCTCAAATATCTAAGCATACAGATAAAAATGGAAACGATATTAATGATATAGATTCAACACCAGATAAGTGGAATGAGGGAGAAGATGACCAAGATGTTGAACACATCTATGTAAAATACTTTGACTTAGCACTTAGAAAATGGGTAACACATGCTATAGTAATTGAAGACGGACAACAAAAAGAAATGGAAACAGGACATAAAGCAGAAGATGATCCAGAATCTATAGTAAAAGTTGAATTGAACAAAAAGAGACTTGACAATACAGTTGTAAAATTTAGATATAGCATTAGAATAACAAACGAAGGTGAGATAGCAGGCTATGCTACAGAAATATCAGACTACATTCCAAAAGGACTTAGATTTAATCAAGCAGACAATCCAAAGTGGAAAGAAGAAAACGGAAAGATTGTTACAGACCAATTAAAAGATACATTATTACAACCAGGACAATCAGCTACAATAGATGTACTACTTACATGGATAAATGATGAGAAGAACATGGGAGTTATGGTTAATGTTGCAGAAATAAGCGAAGACAAAAATGATAGTAATACACCTGATATAGATTCTACTCCAAATAATAAGAAAGACGGAGAAGATGATATAGATGATGCACCAGTAGCATTAACAGTAGTTACAGGTTCTGCACCAACATATATTGCAGTAGCAAGTGGAGTAGTATTAATAATTGGAGCAAGCGTATTCTTTATTAAGAAATATGTAGTTTAATAAATATAATTAATTAGAGGGCGGCTAATAGTTGCCCTCTTTTTGAAGCACTAAATTATGGAAAACATAATGAAATTAAAATACACGGTCTAATTTAGCTATTTGGTAAACTGTGGATTAAAATGGAAGGAGTTTTGCTTTTTTCATTTACCATAATTTCTATTGACTTTTGAAAGTTGTTTATATATAATAAATGAGAATTATTATATTTAACTAGGGAGAAAGCGTTTATACGATGAAGATAAAATTAAAAATATTTTTATTATTAATTCCAATTTTAATATTTTTAAGTAATACTAACTATGCTTCTGTAGATACAGCTGGAAAAAACTTTGCACTACACAATAAAGCAGAGAGAAGAAAAACAGGATACTATTTTGTAACAACTACAAACTCAGTAAAACCTATTGCTAAAATAGTACAAACAAATAACCAAGGAACTGTAGAAAAAGTATCTAATAATGGAACAGGAATTTATTCAATAAAAAATGGAACAGGTATTTCTTCAGCGAATAATACACAAAAGGTAGAAAAGTATAATCAATATTTTGACTGGGGAGAATACAGAAGAATAAATAATGCATATAAATCTAATTTACCATCAGATATCAATACATATAATGCTTTGGCATGGATTATGAATAATATGTGCATTCCAGAAAATGATCTTTCTAAACAAGCATTGTTGGCATCTGCTGGGCTAGAAGCAAATATTTTTAAAAAATATGAAATAGAGAAGTATAATCCAGAGGATATAGAAAAAGATATAATTGAATCGATACAACAGTCTGCAATATGGTATTATACAAACCAGGTTGGTGAATATCATCCAACAGACTATTTACAATTATATGTATCAAATGATTTAACAAATGCAATTAATTTGAGCGAAATGAATCTTCAAAATGGCGAAAGTCCAATTAATAAACTATATAGATATTTAATTGATGGTGCTAAAACAGCTACAGAAAATGGATATAATTATCAGAACGAAATAGCAAAATCACCAATCATCTTTAATAAAGAAGGTGCTCGTGCAGAAGTATATGGCGAAAATTATGTAATAGGACCATATAACATTTCATTAGCACAAGCTAATTGCACATTAAATGTATCTATAAGTGATGGAAAAAGTGAAATAAGAGATGTAAAATTATTAGGAGAAGATTCAAAACAAGAATTAGTAGGAAATAATATTAATGATAAAATTGTTTCTAATTTAGGAAAGAACTTTTATATTTCAGTACCAACAACAACATCCGCAAATAGCATAAACATTAAAGTTGATACAAATTATAATACTAAGAAGATTACTTATTGGAGTACAAATGCAAATACAATTAGAAGTAGTGAGCCAATTGTTTTTATAAAAAATGAATCAAAAAAGAATAGTGAATTTGATTCTAAGTCTATTCTTAAGACTAGCTTTGATTTAGCTTTAAGACAATTTGTTAATACGGTAAATGATGTTAAACCTGAAAAATCAAGAGAACCAGAATACAAGAAGACTGATTTAAAAGACTTAGCAGAGGGTAAATCAACATTAGATAGCGGAACAACTCTTGTAAAGAAAACCAAAAAAAATGGACTATCTGTTGCTACAGGAGATAAAGTATTATTAACAATTAGAGTTTACAATGAAGGTCAAATTAGCGGAAATGCAGATATGATTGTTGAATTTTTGCCGGAAGGTTTAGAATTCATAGAAGATAGTGAAATAAATAAAGAATTCAAATGGAATAAATATGAAGAAAACAGTAGTATTCTAATTTCGAATTATTTAAGTGATAAAGAACTAAAACCAATTGAAACTGTAAATGAAGATGAATATAAAGTAGATTACAAGGATATAAATTTAGAGTGTAGAGTTAAATCTACTACGCAAACAACAGATACATCATTAAAGGCAATTGCAGAGATTATAAGCAGTTCTAATTTAGAAAACACGCCTGATAGAGATTCAAACATAAATAGCTTAACTGGAGAACAAAGAAATGATTACAATCCTGGAACGTCAAGTGAAGGTAAAGGATATGAAGATGATGATGACTATGAGGAAATAATTGTAGTAGGAAAATACTTTGACTTGGCACTTAAAACATTTATATCTGAAGTACAAGACACAACAGGAAATATGATCCAATATGAAAGAGAACCAAAAGTTGATGTATCACCAATTTTAGGCGGGGGAGGTACAGCAAACTACAATGGATCAAAATCACCTGTTAGTGTAGAAGCTGGAGATATAATAACCTATACAATAAGGATATATAATGAAGGTCAAATTGACGGATATGTTGATGAAATAATGCATCATTTGCCAGAAGATTTGGAATACGTAAATGATGAATTTAATGCAAAGAACGGATGGATAATTGATACTACAGATGTAACTCAAAGAACTTTAAAATCTACTTTGTTTTCTAAAGAAAATGATGAAGACAATATTATAAAGTCGTTTGATAATCAATCAGACAAGCTAAATTATAAAGAACTTAAATTAAAGTGCAAAGTTAAAAGTACAGCTCCTGCTTTAAGAGAAATAACTAGCGTAACTGAAATAAATAAAAGTAGCAACTCTGCTAATCTTGCTGATAGAGACAATAAATCAAATGTGTCAATACCTTCAGATAAGGATCTAGAAAATTATAGAGGAAATGAATCTAATAAGGCTGAATTATCAGATAGCAATTACTACTATAAAGGGCAGGAAGATGATGATGATTTTGATAAAATTATACTAGAAAAGTTTGATTTTGCATTAAGATATTTCATAACTGATGTTAATGGAAAAGAAATAACAGATAGAATTCCAGAAGTAGATACATCAAACTATGGAGAGAATGTAGATAATAAACTAAATACAACATTTAATTATAACCATAACAAAGAAGCAATCAAAGTTTGCAAAAATGATATTATAACATATACGATTAGAGTTTATAACGAAGGAACCCAGGATGGATACGCAGCTCAGATAGGTAATAATATTCCAGAAGGTATGGAATTTATACCAGATAACGAAACAAACCAAAAGTACAGTTGGAAAATGTATGATCAAAATGGAAAAAAGACAGATGATATAGAAAAAGCAACATACTTAAAAAGTAACTATCTAGCTAGAAAAGAAAGCGATGAAGAAAATAAAAATCTTATAAAAGCTTTTAATAGCGAAGAAGAATTTAATTATAAAGATATAAAAGTATCACTAAGAGTTAAGAACTCTAAACCCGAAGGAGACAGAACTGTTATATCACAAGCTCAGATTATTAAAACTACTGATGCAGATGGAGGAAAAGTAAGCGACATAGACTCTTCACCAAATAGTTGGCAAGATGGTGAAGATGATCAAGATGAAGAAAAAATCTATATAAAGATTTTTGACTTATCTTTAAATATGAAAGTTGATGAAGTAATGACAATAGAAGAAGGACAAGAAAAAGCAAACAAAACGGAGTCGACAAGTCCAAATAGTCAAGATTCAGTAATTAATGTTTCAATTACTGATAAAGACTTAGAAAATACAATTATAAAATATAAGTTCTTAATAGAAATAACTAACGAAGGTGAAATTGATGGAACAGCATCAGAAATAACAGACTTTTTACCAGATGGGTTAAAATTCAACCAAGCAGATAATGTTAAGTGGAAAGAAAAAGATGGCTTGATTACAACAAACCAATTAAAAACTCAGGTTATTAAACCAGGAGAGACGAAGACAGTTGACATTATTCTTACATGGAATAATGAAGAAAGCAATATAGGGGTGAAGACAAATATTGCTGAAATCACAGAAGTATTAAACGAATCAAATTCGGAAGATAATGATTCTAATCCAAATAATAAAGAAGATGCAGAAGATGACATCAAAAGTGCATCTGTAGCAATTACTGCTGTTGCAGGAGAACAGAATAAAAAAATGATAATTATAGGAGGCATTGCAATAGTGTTAGTTATTGTTGGAATAGGAGTATTGCTAATCAGGAAATATGTATTGTAACTTTACATTAAAAAATGTGTATGTTATAATACAAAATGTAAATAATATATCTAAAAAACAAAGGATTATGTAGTAATGAACCAGATTTTATCAAATCATGACAAAGAGCCTAATAAAAAGAATAATAATAAGTATCATAATAATTATTACTATAATGGAAGAAATCAACAGCAGAATTATAATTCAAATTATAGAAATAGGCAAAATAACTATAATTCAAATTACATCGACAAACAAAAGAATTATAATAAATACTATTATCAAAAAAATCAAGTTTATGAAAAACTAAGCATTGATACGATTACGAGGGTTTTTGCAATAATTATTATCTTGTTTGGAATTGGTATTATAGCTAATTCTGTATATGCATTAAATTTGAGTGATAATAAACCAAAAGACATTCCAACAGTAAGTCTGGAAAAAATGGGAAAAGAAGTAACTATTACTGTTGAAACTCAGCAACCAATTAAAGAAATGAAGTACAGGTGGAATGATGGTGAAGATACTGAAATTAAGAGTAATGGAACATCTAAACTAATTCATACAATAGATGTTCCAAATGGAAATAATATTCTTATTATGACAGTAGTTGATTGTTATGGAAATAAAACACGCTATCAGAGACAGTATATTTATGAAAGTACAGATGTAACAAAACCAACGATAGACATAGCAGGTTCTGGCACAAAACTTATTATATCTATAGCTGATGAAACAAAACTAGCTTATGTAACATATAGATGGAACGATGGTGAAGATTTTAAATATGAGATGCAACAAGATCAAAAAGAAGCTCAAATTGAAATAGAAGTTATGCAAGGAAAGAATGAATTAACAGTGATAGCAGTGGATGGCGAAGACAATAGAACAACAATTAATAAGTCTATAATTGGAGACACCAAGCCAGAGGTATCAATTTCAACAGAAGGAAATAATATTGTTGTAAATGTTAAAGATGATGAAGGAATAAAAAAACTAGAAGTAACAATTGATGGTAACACAACCGAGCAGGATACTGAAAATAATAAAGAGATAACTGCTAAAATTCCAGTTGATGTTGGAACTCACGAAATAAGTGCAACTGCTATAAATGTTAATGGATTAAAAGCGACAAAGGAAATTAGTGCTAATATATAAGAAGGGTGTGAAAAAATGAAAAATATATATTTATTGGATGATAGCGAAGGCTTAAAAGAAGAATTGGCTCTCGATTTCAAGAAAGACAAGGGAATTAGAATAAAGCAACATTCAATTGAAAATTTTCAAAAAATATTGAGATATATACCTGAAGTTTTAGTAATTAATGAAGACTCACTAACGGAAGGTCAAAGCATTATAGATATTTGCAAAGAAATTAGAGATAATGTTGATACAATAAAAACTCCTATAATTGTAATTTCATCAAATACTGAAACAGAACATGTAATAGATGTATTAAAAAATGACGTAGAAATGTACTTACAATCGCCAATAAATGATCAAATATTATATTATAGTATTAAGAATATATTAAGACTGTTAAATACAAATAGAATGGTAAGTCCTTTAACTGGACTACCAGGAAACGTACAGATACAGGCTGAAATGAAAAAAAGACTTGTAAATAACAAAAGATTTGCAATGCTATACTTAGATTTAGACAACTTCAAGGCTTATAATGATACATATGGATTTTCAAAGGGAGATGAAATCATCAAATTTACTGCCAGAATAATTACAAAAAATGTTTTAAATGATGAAAAAGATGAAAATTTTGTAGGGCATATTGGAGGAGATGATTTTATAGCTATAGTTGAAACCGAAGATTATGAAAGAATATGCCAGAATATTATAGCTGAATTTGATAAGCAAGTTAACAAGTACTTTACCGAGCAGGATAACGAGAGAGGATACATAGAAGTAGAAAATAGAAGAGGAATAATTGAACAATTTCCTTTAACATCTTTATCTATTGGTGCAGTTGAGGTTACATGTGAGAGATTTAAAAACACTCTTGAAATTGGAGAAGCGGGAGCAGCTGTAAAGCATTTAGCAAAAACAATTTTTGGCAGTACATATGTCATAGATCGAAGAAAGCATAACTCTTAGCGAACAAAGTGAGCTTTAGAGTTATGCTTCACAGCGAGAGCAGAGAAACAAAGTTTCTCGAAAAGCGGAGCTGTGGACAAAAAAATAAAACGCTATAATCAAGTATAAATAGTGATTAGCAATAGTTTATATAAAAAACAAAAAATTTTTTATAAAAACTATTGCATTTTTTATTTTGTTGTATTACAATGTAACTGAAGTGGAACAAAGTGGTGAAAAGTGGTGGGAGGTGAACGATATTGCTTATTGGAGAATATGAGCACTCTCTAGACGTTAAAGGAAGAATGATTTTACCAGCTAAAATTAGAGAGGATTTAGGAGAAAAGTTCATAATCACTAAAGGATTAGATGGTTGTTTATTCGGATTTTCACAATCTGAGTGGAGCAACTTTGAAGAAAAACTAAAAACTTTGCCATTAACAAACAAAAATGCCAGAGATTTTGTAAGATTTTTTCTATCAGGTGCTGTTGAAGAAGTAGTTGATAAACAAGGTAGATTTTTGATACCAAGCAATTTACGAGAATATGCATCACTTGATAAAGAAACAGTAATTACTGGAGTTGGAACACGTATTGAAATATGGAACAAGGAAGAATGGAAAAAATACAATAGTAGTGAAAATCTTTCTGCTGAACAAATTGCAGAAAATATGGCTAACTTAGGTGTACTTGGTATTTGATATAATACTTTTTATAAAGTTTATATAAATATACAAAAGAAGAAACTAACAAAAGATTAATTAAAAATGTACAAAAGAAAAAAGCAAACAAAAGATAAAACGTATGTAAAGTTTTAACTAAAGAAAAAAGTTACAAAAGATTAAAACAAACTCTTAACAAAAGAAAACTCTTACAAAAGATGTTTGAGTTAAACAAAAGAATTTACAAAAGATGACATGTATATTATGCGAACTAATGACGAAAAAAGTTGGCATATGTTGATATATGCCAACTTTTTAGTATTTTGTTACATAAGGGGTGATATTTTGGAATTTAATCATATTCCAGTATTACTAGAAGAATCTATTGAAGGACTTAATATAAAACCAGATGGAATCTATGTGGATGGAACTATTGGTGGAGCAGGTCATAGTCGAAGAATCATAGAGAAACTATCTGGTAATGGCACGTTGGTGGGAATTGATAGAGATGAAGAAGCTTTGAAAGCAGCATCGAATAATCTTAAAGATTTTAATAATTTTAAATTAATTCACGGAAATCATGATAATATAAAAGAAATATTAGAAGAACTAAATATACAAAAGGTTGATGGAATACTACTTGATTTGGGTGTTTCATCTTATCAACTAGATGAAAAGAGTAGAGGCTTTAGCTATAACAGTGATGATCTGCTTGATATGAGAATGGATAGGTCTCAAGAAAAATCGGCATATGATATTATAAATAATTACAGTGAAACAGAACTTTCAGATATCATATACAAGTATGGAGAAGAACACTTTTCTAAAGCTATTGCACGTAATATTTGCAAAGCTAGAAAGATTAAAGAAATAAAAACTACTAAAGAATTGGTTCAAATAATAGAAAAATCAAAACCATATTCTAAGGATGGACATCCTGCAAAGAGAACCTTTCAAGCAATTAGAATAGAAGTAAATGATGAAATAAAACCACTATATAATACAGTTATTAACTCGATTGAATGTTTAAAAGAAGGTGGAAGACTTTGTATAATAACATTCCATTCTTTGGAGGATAGAGCAGTAAAAGAAGCATTTATTGAAGCACAAGGAAAATGTACGTGTCCAAAGGACTTACCATATTGTGTATGTAATTATAAATCTCTTGGAAAAATAATAAATAAAAAACCGATAGAAGCAACTGATAAAGAAAAGAGAGAAAATTCTAGATCAAAAAGTGCAAAATTAAGAATTTTTGAAAGAAGAGAAAAACAATAAGAGAAAAGAGGTGAGATAACTTATGATAGACTACTATAATTATGATACTAGCCCTAGAAAAATAGAACCTACATTTGAGGATACATCAGTAAAAGAAACAAAACAGGTAAAAAATGAAAATAAGATTAGAGCTAAAAAGCAACAACAAAGCAAAGCAAAACAAACAAAGAAAAATTTAACAAACATTTTCTATTTATTTACAGGTTTTGCAATTTTATTAACAATAAGTTATCGATATGCCGTGATTAATAGTAGTTTTACTGAAAAAGAGTCTTTAAAGGGAGAACTTGCTGAATTGCAAAAATCAAATCAACAATTAAAGGTTAGCATTGAGCAAGGAACTAACATTAATAATATAGAGCAAGAAGCAAAAGAAAAACTAGGTATGCAAAAATTAGATAACAATCAGAAAGTATACATTAACTTGGACAAATCTGATTATGTAGAATCATCAATAGATACACAGTCAGAGGATGAACTTGAAACTTGGTGGAGCAAGCTTTTAAAAGATATATTTAATATAAGATAAACTGATTATAACTCTATGAGTAAATAATCAGTTTTTTCTTTGTATATACACCTAAAGCTAAGCCATAGAATATTTATTAAAAGAACTAAATGATATTTAAATTAGTTCTTTTTTATTGTTTTTTACATAGTATTTAATAATTTATTGTTTTGGAGTTATTATGATTGGGAAGATTTCAATAAAGAAAAGAATGAAAAATGTTATGTTTATTATAATATTGATTATAATTGTATTAATATCTAGAATTGCTTTTCTTCAATTTATACGTGGAGATGAGTTGTCAAGACTAGCATATGAACAGCAAACTTCTGATAGAAATGTTAATCCTAAAAGGGGAGCAATTTATGATTGTACAAAAGAAAAAGTCCTAGCTAAGAGCTCTACTGTTGAGACAATAACTGTTAATCCAATAAGTATTAAAGAAAAAGAAAAAGTAGCAAAGGAGTTATCAGATTTATTTGAATTGGATTATGATGAAATGTTAAAGAAAATTAGCAAAAGGACATCTATTGTTAATATTGCTAAAAAAGTTGATAAGGAAAAAACTAATGAATTAAGAGAGTGGATGGAAGAAAACAATATTAAAGAGGGTATCAATATTGATGAAGATACCAAAAGGTTTTACCCATATAATAATTTTGCATCACAGGTTATAGGCTTTTGCGGAACTGATAATCAAGGCTTAAATGGGATTGAATCTCAGTATGATGATATTTTAAAAGGCTACAAAGGATCTATTAGTAAAATGACTGATGCTAGTGGTAAAAAAATAGATAATACTTATGAAGAATATAACAATCCGACAGATGGCGACGACATTGTATTAACAATTGATTTTAATATACAATCAATTGCAGAAAAATACTTGAAAGAGGCATGTATAGATAATGATTGTGAAGATGGGGGAAATGTGGTAATAATGAATCCTCAAAATGGAGATATTTTAGCCATGGCTGGATATCCAAATTATAATTTAAATGATCCATTTGCAGTTGATGAATCATTAAATAAAGAAGAACAATCATTGCAAATGCAAAAACTATGGAGAAACAAAGCAATATCTGACACATATGAACCAGGCTCAACATTTAAAATTGTTACATCATCTGCAGCACTTGAAGAAGAAATAACAACACCTGATAAGGCTGGTGAATTTTCATGCAATGGTTATATTGAAGTTGCTGGTGTAAAAATGAAATGTTGGAGATATTACAAACCTCATGGTTCGGAGAGCTTACGAGAAGCATTAATGAATTCTTGCAATCCAGTTTTCATTGGCTTAGGACAAAAAATAGGTGTAAAAAATTACTATAAATATTTAAGAAGATTTGGCTTTTTTAATAGAACAGGAATTGATATTCCAGGTGAAGCTAATTCAATATTCTTAGATGAAGCTAAAGTTGGACCAGTTGAGCTAGGAACAATATCTTTTGGACAAAGATTTGAAGTTACACCAATTCAAATGGTAACTATGCTTTCTACAATAGGAAACAATGGTATATATGTTAAACCTCATTTAATAAAAGAGATAATTAGTAATAGTAATATTGATGAAAATGGGAATAGAATAGTTACAAAAATAGAAAAGGTTGAAGGAGGTAGAGCAATATCAGAAAAAACTGCAAAAAATGTATTAAGTATGATGCAAACTGTTGTAGATGAAGGAACAGGCAAAAATGCAAAGGTTGAAGGCGAAAAAGTAGGTGGTAAAACAGGAACTTCTGAGGATGGCGTAAATACAAACAAGTATATTGCATCATTTATAGGAATAGCTCCTATTGAACAGCCGAAAATTGCTATACTTGTAACTCTTTATAATCCAAGAGGACAGGGAGGACACACAGGAGGTGGTGTTGGAGCACCACTTGCGGGAAATATATTAAGAGAAGTTTTAGAATACTTAAAATAGATGTTACAAAAAAGTAAAAAAAAAGTAAAAAAAATGTAACAATCGTCAAATCACTTTATACTGTAGCGATTACAAAGGAGTAATCATATTTTTGAACTTGAATGAGAAATAAAAAGTTGTTAGAATATTATTGATATAATAGCATAAAAGGTTGTTTTAATGCAAAAATAATAATAAATATGCAGAAAGGAGGTAATTTTTGAACAGAAATGGATACAAAGGTAAACGCTTTGTAAATAATAAAAGAACAAGAAAAACAAAAAAGAAAAAAAATACCTCTCGTCTGCTTATGATACTAGCAATACTTATAATTATTATTTCTTTTAATAAGGTAAGTAATATAATCGCTTATTTCTCAGATACAAAAACATTAAACAATGGATTCTCGATTAAGATTGATTATACAATTGTATTTAATGCTAACGATGGAAGTGGGAGTACTTCTCAACAACAAGCTCCATATGATGAAGACGTTAGGTTAGTTGCAAATACTTTTACTAGAAATGGATATTCGTTTGCCGGATGGAATACGGCTTCTGATGGTAGTGGAACAAGTTATGATGATGGACAAACTGTAAATAATTTGGCACCAGCAGGTACAAATACTATTAATTTATATGCTAAATGGGTGCAAGGTATTGCAGAAATTAACGGAACATTTTATGATACTCTTCAGGAAGCTATAGATGCAGTTCCTACAGATAACACAGAAACAATTATTAAACTATTAAGTAATACAAGCGAACATCTTATTGTTAATGCTAATAAAAATATTGTGTTTAATCTACAAAATTATACAGTAAGCAATAATGGTTCAACTAATGTAATTGAGAATCATGGTAGTATTAAAATTTCTAATGGTACAATAACAACAGATGTGGCACAAGGTGCAATAAATAACGAGTCTGGTGCAAAGTTGATAATGGATGGAGGAAGTATTATTGTAAGAGGTACTGGATCTAGACAAGCAATATACAATAATGGCGGAATTCTGGAAATATCTGGTACAGCATATCTATATTCAGAATCTAATAATAGGGCAGTTATTCAAAACCAAAACGTAGCCGGAAATTCACTAAAAATAACTGGAGGAACTATAGTTTCAACAGGTTATTCGGGTGTTAATAATCAAGGTACAATGGTAATTGGAACAAAGGATGGCACCTATGATGGGAACTCACCTACAATTCAAGGAGTAACAAATGGAATAACTAGTAGCAAAGCTTATGGTTTTTATGACGGAATAATAAAAGGAAAAAATGCTGCAGTTGATAACGAAACAAGAATTAATGATATAGAAACAGACTATACTAAGATTAATTCAACTGAGGTAATTGATTCTGTTACGTATAAAACTTTATACTTGGCTAGAGCTGCTACTGTAACGTTTAATCCAAATGGAGGAAATGTTTCTGAGTCGACAAGAGGTGTAATTGAGAATAATGCAATAGGAACATTACCTACTCCAGGTAGAGATGGATTTATATTTGATGGATGGTTTACAGATCCTGATTCTGGTGAACAAATTGATCAGAACACAATTATAACTCAAGATGTAACATTTTATGCACATTGGACAGAAGCAAATACAGCAGAGATTAATGGAGTTAAGTATTTATCAATTAATGCTGCACTTAGGGCTGTCCCAGACAATACTGAAACAACAATAAAACTATTAAGAGATGCAAGTGAAGCTGTTGTTATTTCAGCTAGTAAGAACGTTGTGTTAGATTTACAAAATCATACATTAAGCAATTCAGGAACACATAAAGTAATAGATAATAATGGTACACTTTCTATTACAAATGGATATTTAACATCAAATGCAGATTTTGCTGTTATTGACAATGAAACTACAGGACACTTAAAGATTATAGGAACAAGTATTATTGCAACAGGTAGTAGAGGGGCAATTTATAATACAGCTGGAACTGTAGAAATATCAGGCAATGCTTATATTAAGAGTCAGACAACAGGAAGTGCAAATAATAGCGTATTGAGTAGAGGTACAATTCAAAACTTAACCGGAACAGTAATTATAACTGGAGGAACAATAATTGGAGTAAATCAACAAGCTATTTCAAATGAAAGCACTCTAATAATTGGTGATAAAGATGGTAATGTAGATGCGTCATCTCCAGTGATTATAGGAAAAACATATGGAATAAGAAATATAAGTACAAGTATTGTTAATTTTTATGATGGAATAGTTGAAGGAATAACTGCAGCTATTGATGGAACTGTTTCAGACATAGAGACTGGTTATGTACTGACAAATGGCACAATAACTTATGAGGGAGATACGTATCAGACCGAATATTTAGCTCAGGCACAACCATAAAACGTATTAAGGCAGAGAGGCGACCCAAGGTTGCCTCTTCTTATATAAATATAATGAGAATAATATATTTTACTATATTAAATAGTAAAATAATATTATGCTGAGGAAAAAGATGAAAAAAAAATATATTATTGTAATGGTTGAATTGATATTAATTGTAATAATAGGCAGTTATTACACCGAATAAGGATAAGTTGGACGCTTATAAAGGAATCTGTAAAACACAATTTTTAATTAAATGGGATCCAACAGTAGATTTGATAGAAGAGGAAAATCAGTCATTAAAAATAGGTTTCACATATGGTGATTATACAATAGGAAAAAAATGTGTTACAACATTAACACATTCAGAGTATCAATAGCTATAAAGAGGTAGTGAATTATTCATTACCTTTTTAGCTTTATATAAACGGAAACACATTTTTTTTCACTTTATTGAAATTTCTGTAAAAAATTGTCATTTGCTATTGAAAAATATTACAAATTGGTATAAAATGGAAAAATAAAAAGGAGAGTTATATGCAAAAAGTTAATTTTATACTAGTTATAGCTTTTTTATCATATTTAATTATATCAATTAATAAAATATTAAAAATGAATAAAAAACAAAAAAGAATTGAAGATTTGGAAAGTAGTAATAAAAGACTTCAAGCTAATTATGATAATGTTAGAGCTTTTAAGCATGATTTTAATAATATTATGCAATCTATTGGAGGATACATAATACTGAATGATATGGATGGACTAAAGGAAATGTACAATGCTATAGTTAAAGAATGTCAGGACATAAATAATTCTCAAAGCATTAATCAGAATGTTATTAACAATCCTGCAATATATCATCTTATCAATAATAAGTATGAGTTGGCAGAAAAGAATGATATTAAAATGAAAGTGGATGTACTATTTAATTTAAATAAAATAAGAGTTAGTGATTACGATATTTGCAGAATACTTGGAATATTAATAGATAATGCCTTAGAAGCTGCTATGGAATGTGATGATAAATTTGTTTCAATAAAGTTTGTTTATGATAGTTTAAATAGAAGATATTTAATAATAATTGAAAATCCATTTAAAAATTCATTAATTGATATTAATAAAATTTATGAAAAAGGATTCTCGAGTAAGAAAAAGAAAATAGATCATGGATTAGGATTGTGGAAAGTTAAACAAATACTTAAAAAGAATAAAAATATGATGATTTATACTTCTAGAGATAAATTGTTTAAACAGCAGTTAGAAATATATTAATAAAAATGTATTTATTTTTCATATAATCTTGTTTTTTTAATAAAATTAGGTATATAATATAAAATGTTAAAATATCTAACACTAAAAGTGAAAATAATTTTTTATTTTAGTATAATATATTGAGTGAATTTGGAGAAATAATATGAATTTAAAAAGTGTTTTAACAGGACTCGAAGGATTAAAAGCAAGAGGAAATCTAGATTTAAATATAACAGGAATCACAAGTGATTCTAGAGAAGTAAAACCAGGATACTTATTTATTGCTATAAAAGGATTTGATACAGATGGCCATAAATACATAACAAGTGCTATTCAAAGTGGCGCAATCGCGTTATTAATAAATGAGAATAGAGTACAAGATGTAGTACCTGCTATACCAGACAATATTACTTTAATTGCAACATCAGATACTAGAAAAGCAGTTGCAATTTGTGCATGTAATTACTATGATAATCCATCTAGAAAGATAAAGTTAATTGGTGTTACTGGAACTAAAGGAAAAACAACTACAACATTTATGATAAAAAAAGTGTTAGAAAAACAAGGCATAAAGACTGGGCTTATTGGTACTATTGCAGCTTATAGTGGAGAAAAAAAGATTGAAGATAGTGATAGAACTACACCTGATAGTATACATTTACAATATCTATTTTCACAGATGGTTGAAGATGGATGTCAAGCAGTAGTGATGGAAGTTTCGTCTCAGAGTTTAAAACTTCATAGAGTAGATGGATGTTACTTTGATATTGGCATTTTTACTAACTTTTCAGAGGATCATATTGGAGAAAAAGAACATCCAAATATGGAAGACTATTTCAACTCAAAAGTTAAATTATTTGAAATGTGTAAAGAGGGATTTATTAACACAGATGATTTAAATACAATAAAAGTTCCAGGTTTAGTTCCAAATTGCAAAATAAAAACATATGGAATTGATAATGGATGTGATCTATTAGCTAAAGACATTACAATTACAAATTCATATGTTGATTTTAGAGTGAAAGTAAATGGACGAAATGAAAGAATAAAAACTTGCATTCCAGGTAGATTTAGTGTATATAATAGTCTTGCTGCTATTTGTGTAGCAGAAAGATTAGGTTGTTCAACAGAGAATATTAAGAGTGCTCTTGAAGAAGTAAGAGTGCCAGGAAGAAGTGAATTAGTTGATAATAAGTTAGGTTTAACTCTAATGATTGACTACGCACATTCGCCTGAAAGCCTACAAAGTATTTTACAAGCTGTAAAATCTTATACTAGAGGTCGAGTAATTTCTGTTTTTGGATGTGGAGGAGACAGAGATAAAGGAAAGAGACCACTTATGGGAGAAATATCAGGAAAAATTGCTGACTATACAATTATAACATCAGATAATCCACGTACAGAGGATCCAGAAGTAATTGTTAAAGAAATAGAAGAAGGCATAAAAAAAACAAAAGGCAAGTACGAATGTGTAGTTGATAGGACAGAGGCAATAGAAAAGGCAATTAATATTGCTAATAAATTAGACATAGTTGTATTTGCTGGAAAAGGTCATGAAACATATCAAGAAATTAATCATGTTAAAAATCATTATGATGAAAGAGAAATTATAAATAACATAATTGAAAAAATGAACAAATAAGAATTTTATTAAGACAAAAGGTGAGATTTGCTCACCAAGATAGAGGAAGGATAACATAATGAGCTTTCAAGTAAAGATATTATTACTATCTTTTGTTACTAGTACAATTATATCGATAGTAATAATACCATGTTTAAGAAAACTAAAGATTGGGCAATCAGAAAGAGAATTGGGACCAAAATCTCATTTAGGAAAGAGTGGAACTCCTACTATGGGAGGAATAATTTTAATAGTTTCAACCTTAATATTGAGTGCATTCTTGTATTTTGATTATTCAGCAGATGAACCAGAAATAGCAACTAGATTATTGCCTATGATATTTGTAACTATTGGATTTGGAATCGTTGGATTTGTAGATGACTTTAAAAAAGTAATTTTAAGAAACACTGATGGAATAAGTCCTAGGGCAAAGATGGCAGGATTATTAGCTATTTCAGTAATATATGTTGGAATGCTTGTATTTGTTTTTAAAAATGGATGCGATATTTATATTCCATTCTTAGATAAGAATTTAGATTTACCAGTATGGCTTTATATTCCTTTTGCACTTATAGTAATTGTTGCTACCACAAATGCTGTTAATCTAACAGACGGAATTGATGGATTATCAACAAGTGTAACAACAATCATACTAACATGTTTAACTGTAATATCAATTATATTTAGTGTTAAAGAAACAACAATTTTTGGATGTATAGTAATAGGTTGTGCATTAGGATTTTTATTATTTAATTTACACCCAGCTCATATATTTATGGGAGACACAGGTTCTTTATTATTAGGAGGAGCTATTGCAGGAATTGCTTTATACTTGAAATTGCCATTATTATTATTAGTTGTCGCAATAATTCCAGTAATAGAAACATTATCAGTTATAATTCAAGTAGTTTATTACAAAAAAACAAAAAAAAGATTTTTCAAAATGGCACCATTACATCATCACTTTGAATTGAGTGGATGGAATGAAAATAAAGTTGTAACGATGTTTAGCCTAGTAACGTTGATTGCATCTATTGTAGGAGTACTTGCAGTTTAAAAATCAGTTAAAACAGAGTGAATTGTTTTTGAATTAATTAAAAATCCAAAAACAAATTTATAGTCTAAAGAGAAAGGATGAATAATGCCAAATAAAGCAACCCAAACAAGAAAAGCCTCAAGCAATAAGAATACAAACATTATAGATATGCCATTATTAATTACAGTGTTAATTCTTTTAGCATTAGGAATTGTAATGGTTCTTTCTGCAAGTGCGCCATCAGCTTTAGCTAAATATGGTGACAGCTATAAGTTTGTTAAAACTCAAGCAGTTGCAGCTGTTTTGGGAATAGGTGTAATGTTTTTCTTTTCAGTTTTTCCACATCAATTTTTTAAAAAATACTATAGAATTATATATTGGATATCATTTGTACTATTATTTTCTGTGCTAGTTCCGGGATTAGGAGTAGAGATTAATGGAGCTAAAAGGTGGATAGATATTTCTGTTATTAGAATCCAACCATCAGAGATTACAAAAATAGGATTAATTATTTATTATGCAGGGTATTATACCGATTCGAAAAATAAACTAGATACTTTTTGGGGAAATACATTACGACCTATTATAGCATTGGGACTTCCAATAGTTGTACTTCTAAAAATACAAAACCACATGAGTGCTGGAGTTGTAATGTCATTAGTAACTATGGTTATAATACTAATGTCAGGATGTCAATTAAAATATTATGCAACAATGTTTTTGGCAATGTTATCAGTAGGAGTAATATCATTACCTTTTATTAAAGACAAAATAATTGGAGGATTTAGAACTAACAGAATTATTGCATGGCTAAAGCCATTTGATGATCCAAGTGGAACATCATACCAAACAATACAAGGATTATATGCAATCGGTTCAGGAGGACTATTTGGAGTAGGTCTTGGTAAGAGTAAACAGAAATTTTTATATATTCCAGAAGCTCATAATGATTTTATATTTGCAATTATAGCAGAAGAACTGGGCTTTATAGGTTGTGCAGCGATTTTGGTATTATTTGCAGTTTTTGCAGTAAGAGGATTTTTAATAGCAATTAGAGCTAGTGATATGTTTGGAAGTTTAGTTGCAATTGGAATAACATCTTTAATAATAGTTCAGGCATTATTAAATATTGCCGTTGTTACAAATACAATTCCAAATACAGGAATTTCACTACCATTTTTAAGCTATGGAGGAACTTCGTTAATTATTTTATTGGGGAGTGTGGGAGTATTATTAAATATTTCTCGTTCAGTTAAAAAAATATAATTAGGATGAATTAGATTTCAAAATAAAAAGCTAAGAACATAAAAAAACAATATGTAGAAAGGAAAAAGAGTTGAAAGTAATAATTGCTGCAGCAGGAACTGGAGGACATATTAATCCAGGGATTGCGATTGCCAACAAAATAAAAGAAGAAGAACCTGATTCAAGGATTATTTTCATAGGAACCAAAAGAGGAATTGAAAACGACTTAGTAAATCGAGCTGGATACATGCTTAAAACAGTTGATAGTTATGGCTTCTCAAGGAAACTTACTGTTGAAAATATGAAAAATGCTCTTAAAACAATAGGTTCTATAGGGCAGGCTAAAAAAATTATAAAAAAATTCAATCCAGATCTTATTATTGGAACAGGTGGATATATTTGTATTTCAGTGTGCACGGCTGCAAAGAGCTTAAATATCCCTTATATAATACATGAAAGTAATGTTTTGCCTGGGAAGGCAACAAAGTTTTTATCAAAAGATGCAGAAAAGATTTTGCTTGGATTTAAAGAAGCAGAAGATAGACTTCCTAGTGGTGTTAATGTTGCAGTAACTGGAACTCCAATAAAAGGAAAGAATCTAAACTATGATAAGAGTACAATAGAACTAAAAAAAGATGAATACGGATTAGACAGCAAAAAGCCATTAGTTTTGGTGTTTGGCGGAAGTCAAGGATCAAAGAGTATAAATAAAGCAATGAAAGAAATTGTTATAAATAGATTTAAGCATGAGGAAAAATTAAAAGATGATAGTATTAAATTCCAAGTTAGAAGCAATCCGAATTTTAATAAATACCAAGTAATATGGGCTTCAGGACCAAGCCAGTATGATAGTATAAAAACAGATTTAATTGAGGAAAATTTGAATATAGATAATTTAAAAGGTGTAAAAATAATGCCTTATATATATAATATGGATGAAATAATGAATGTTGCTGATTTAATAGTATGTAGAAGCGGCGCAATGACAGTAACAGAGCTTGAAGAAATGGGAAAACCATCAATATTGATTCCATATCCTTTTGCTGCAGAAAATCATCAAGAGTATAATGCTAGAGCATTAGAAGATGAGGGCGCAGCAAAGGTGATTTTAGACAAAGACTTGAATTCTAAGTTATTAAATGATACAATAAATAACCTTATAAGTAATGAAAAGAACTTAAGAAAAATGGGAAATAAATCTAGAGAATTATCAATTAGTAATGTTGAAGATAAGATTTATACAGAGATAAAAGAAACTTTAGAAAGTATATAATAAAATAAGGCAGCAATTAGCTGTATAAGAAAGAGCGAACAAGAAGAAAGGATGAACAAAATGGCAGATAAACTAATAATAGTCGAGTCACCATCAAAAGCACATACAATAAATAAATTTTTAAACAGTAATTACAAAGTAGTTGCTTCTGTTGGACATGTCAGAGACTTACCAAAATCTAAAATAGGTGTTGACATTGAACATGATTTTGAGCCACAGTACATAAATATAAGAGGAAAAGCAGCTTTAATAAATGAATTAAAAAAAGAAGCTAAAAAGGCAAAAAAGATTTACTTGGCAACTGACCCTGATCGTGAAGGAGAAGCTATTGCATGGCACCTAGCATATTTACTAGATATACCGGAAGATGATTTATGCAGAGTTTCATTTAATGAAATAACTAAGGAAACAGTTCAAAAGTGTATAAAAGAGCCTAGAAAAATTGATATGAATTTAACTGATGCGCAACAAGCTAGAAGAGTAATGGACAGAATTGTTGGATACAAAATAAGCCCAATACTTTGGAAGAAAGTTAAAAGAGGTTTATCTGCAGGAAGAGTACAATCTGTAGCAGTAAAATTGATTGTAGATAGAGAAAATGAAATAGAAGCATTTGTACCAGAGGAATATTGGAACATATTTGCCATATTATCGAAAAAAACTGAACAGTTTACAGCAAAATTAACAGGTTTAAATAATAATAAAATAGAACTTCACAATAAGGAAGAAGTTGATAAAATACTTAGTGATATAAAAAATGCAAAGTATATTGTATCAGAGGTAAAAAAAGGAACAAGAAAACGTTCTCCAGCTCCTCCTTTTACAACTAGTACTATGCAACAAGAAGCTTCAAGAAAACTTGGATTTGCAATTAGAAAGACCATGAGTGTAGCTCAAAGCTTATATGAAGGTGTAAGAATTCCTGATAGAGGAAGTGTAGGTCTGATAACATATATGAGAACAGATTCAACTAGAATTTCAGAAGAAGCAAGAGCAGCTGCAAGAGGACATATTCTTGAGAAATATGGTGAAAAGTACTATGAAAATAGATACTATAAAACTAAGTCTGGAGCACAAGATGCTCATGAAGGTATTAGACCAACATATGTAGATTTAGAGCCAGAGAAAATAAAAGACGCTCTAACACCAGATCAATATAAACTATATAGACTTATTTATAATAGATTTATTGCAAGCCAAATGGCATCAGCTTTATTTGATACAATATCAGCACAGATAGATGCAATAGCAAATAATAATGAAACATATAATTTTAAAGCAAATGGACAAAAACTAACATTTAAAGGTTTTATGACATTATATATAGAAGGAAGAGATGACAAGAACAATGAAGATGATGAAAAAAGTATTCCAGAATTAGTAGAAGGAGAAGAGGTAAAAAAAGAGAAGATTGAGTCTAAACAAAGTTTTACTGAGCCACCACCTAGGTATACAGAAGCAAGTTTAGTAAGAACACTCGAAGAAAAAGGAATTGGAAGACCATCAACTTATGCATCAATTATTTCAACAATAATTGATAGACATTATATAGAAAGATACCAAAAACAATTGTCTCCAACTGAATTAGGAAAAGTAGTTAATAAATTACTAGTAGAAAACTTTTCAAATGTTGTGAATGTAGAATTTACAGCAGACATTGAAAATCAATTTGATAAAATTGCAGAAGGAAAAGAACAATGGAAACAAGTTATAAGAGACTTTTACACACCTTTTGAAGAAAATGTGGAAAAAGTAGACAAAGAATTAGAACATGTTGAAATTAAAGATGAAGAAAGTGACGTTCAATGTGAAAAGTGTGGAAGAATGATGGTTGTTAAATATGGTAGATATGGTAAGTTTTTAGCTTGTCCAGGTTATCCAGATTGCAGAAATATTAAACCTTATGAAGAAAAGATTGATGTGCCTTGCCCAGTATGTGGTGCAGAAGTTTATTTGAGAAAATCAAGAAGAGGTAGAAAATTCTACATTTGTTCAAATAACAAAAATGATGGAGAATCTTGCAATTATATTTCTTGGGATAAACCAAAACCAGGTGAAAAATGGACTCCGCCAGCTGATGGTGATAAACCAAAAGTGACTAGAAGAAGAAAAACTACTGGAAGGAAAAAGTCTACTAAAAAAACAACTAAAAAGAAAAAGTAATAATCTGATATATAATAATCAAAAGAGGAGGATTATTGATGAGAGTAAAAAGTGGTGAAAAAGGTTCAATAACGCTAATAGTATTTGGAATTGTAACATTTATTCTAATTATTTTGGCAACTACATTTACTACTTTGATTAATAAGCATAAATCTCAAGCAATAGAACTACAAGATTTAAAAGATATATATGGTATGGAAGGTGAAGATAAAATTAAGTCAGTTTATGAAGAAGTTGCGTTTGAAAAGGGATTATTAAATGGAAATGGAACTGAAGAAGATCCATATCAAATATGGACAATTGAGGACTTAGTCAAATTTTCAAACCGAACTAATGCTGGAGAGAAGTTTACAGGAAAATATGTTGAATTAATGGCAAATCTGGACTTTAATGAAAATGCTTCATACGAAAATCCAGCAAGGACTGATTACGGAGATATAAACGGCAACAATGTAGTAGAACCATTAAAAACAGAACTAACAACAGGAACAGGATTTCCATGTATAGCAAAAACAGCAGAAAACGCATTTAGTGGGGATTTTAATGGTGGAAATCATAGAATATCTAATATTTATATAAAGAACATAACATCTACTGCTGCTGTTGGATTATTTGCTAGGATAAAAAATTCTACCATAAGTGATTTACAGATTTCTGGCTCAGTTTCATCTACTACACATGCAAATATAGGGGGAATAGTTGGATTAGCATATGCAACTGAATCTGAGACTAGTATTTATAGATGTATAAATGAAACTAATATATCATCCTCATCAACGTCATATTCTTTGGGAGGAATTTGTGGTGATATGTCTAATTCAGGAATATTAAATTTGACAGATTGTAAAAATTATGGAAAAGTATCAGGGGGAAACAATGATGGTGGATTATTAGGATTTTCTAATGGAAATATTATCATTACTAATTGTTCTAATGAGGGAGAAGTAACTAATACAAAGGGTGAAAATGCAGGAGGATTGATTGGTAGAGATGATGCGTCGGGAAATAGTATTAAAATAACAAATTCATACAATACAGGAGAAGTTTCAGGAAAAAAATGTGTAGGAGGATTTGTTGGATATGTAAAAGGCGCTTTGGAAGTAAATGATAGCTATAATGAAGGGGATGTAACAGGAATAATTACGAACGTCACTGAAGTAACCTGCATAGGAGGAATTGTAGGAAGAAGTTATAATAAATCATCAATTGCTAATTATTATACTAAAATCACTAATTGCTATAATACAGGTAATATTACTTCAAATGCAACAAGTAGTACTACTAATATAGGTATTGCTGGTTTAGCTGGGAGACCAGATTATGGAGCAGAGATTTATAATTGTTACAATACAGGAAAAATAACAAATGGTACAAGAGCTGGAGGAATAATAGGAGAAGGATTTGGATCTAGTTCAAAAAATGCTAGTATAAAGATTATTAATTCCTATAATGAAGGAGAAATAGATGCAACAGCGTTGAACAGTTCAAATGTTGATGATTATACTTATTATGGAAGTGCAGGAGGAATAGCAAGGGGAGTTTGTAATGGCACAATTTATTTACTTAATTGTTATAATAAAGGTAAAATTTTAACTTTCCAAAGAGCATCAGGATTAATAGTTGGAGGGTCAACAAGTAATTATTATGTAATAAATAGCTATAATCAAGGAAATGTTGAATCACAAAATGCTATAGCTGTTGGTATAATGTCTCCTGATACATCAACAAATACATCTGGAACAATTGTAAATTCATATAATTCTGGGGTAATATCAAAAGGATCTGATGCGTGGGGAATTGGAAATAATATTAATACAATTAGAAATGCTTACTGGCTAGAAAATACTGTTTTAGGTTGTGATGTTACAAATATAAATGCAATTCAAATGACAGAAGCTGAAATGAAAAATGCAAATTTTGTTACAACATTAAATAACAATAAAAATAGTATAAATTTATCAGACTATTCTTTGGGAGATTATTCTTTATTATCATGGAAAGCAGTAGCAAATAGCTATCCTGAGTTTAATAATTAGATGTTAATTGACAAAAGGAATGATTATGGAAAACATTATTTTAATAGAAAAATACTTTGTGCTATTTATGATTTATTCAGTAGCAGGATGGTGTGTGGAGGAAGTTACATGCTCCATTATTGAGAAAAAGATAGTTGACAGAGGATTTTTGATAGGTCCTTTATGCCCGATATATGGATTTGGAGGTACAGGCATTACTATTTTTTTAACAAAGTATATTAATAGCCCAATAGCAGTATTCTGTATGGGAGTATTATTATGTGCAGTTTTAGAATATTTCACTAGCTATATTATGGAAAAGATATTTAATGCTAGATGGTGGGATTATTCTAATGATAAACTAAACTTAAATGGTAGAATATGCGTTAGAACATTAATACCTTTTGGAGTGTTTGGAATGCTAGTGCTATATGTATTTAATCCTTTTCTTTATGATATAATAGAAAGTATTTCGATAACTGAATTGCAAATTTTAGCAAGCTCATTGTCTACTATTTTAATACTAGACTTTATTATATCAATGGCAGTTGTATCAGGTGTAACTTCTAAGGCAAAAACAATTAGTATGGAAAATCCAAAAGATAATACAGATGAAATTACAGCCAAAGTCAAAGAAGAACTTAGAAAAACATTTGCTGGAAACAGACTAGTAAATGCATATCCAGAGTTTACAGCTTTTAGAGCAAGAATAAAAAAGATAGCTAGAGAAACAGCTGAAAAAAGCAAAGAAGTTGTAAAAGAAACTGCAAAAAAGGGAAAAGAAGCGATAAAAGAAACTGCAGAGAAGAGCAAAGAAGTTGTTAAAGAAACAGCAAAGCGCAGTAAGGAAAAAGTGGAAAGAACAGCCCAAAAAGGGAAAAAAGCAATAGAAACAGAAAAAAAGAGAATAGTTGAGAAAACAAATGAAAGAAAAAAACAAATAAAAAGTAAGATTCAAACAAAAAATAAAACTAATAATAAAAAAAGTACACCAAAAAACAAATAAAATAAGAAAAAAGCCTTGTCAAATGGCTTTTTTTTTGATATAATACTATACGTTGAAAAATACACACACAAATTGAATATTATATAAGTGCTTATTTTTAAGTTGTATAATATATTGATATTTGTGGAGGAAATAACTAAAAGGAGGAACCAAAAATGGCAGTAGTTGCAATGAAACAATTACTAGAAGCAGGTGTTCATTTTGGACATCAAACAAGAAGATGGGATCCACGTATGGCTGAATACATATTCCAAGCTAGAAATGGAATTCACATCATCGATTTACAAAAGACATCAAAGAAAATTGATGAAGCATATGAATTCATCAAAGAACAAGCTGAAGAAGGAAAAACAATTCTTTTTGTTGGAACAAAGAAACAAGCTCAAGACTGCGTTAAAGAAGCAGCTGAAAAGAGTGGAATGTTCTATGTTAATCAACGTTGGTTAGGAGGTACATTAACAAACTTCCAAACAATAAGAAACAGAATTGAAAGACTAAAAGAACTTGAAGAAATGGAACAAGACGGAACATTTGAAGTATTACCTAAAAAAGAAGTAGTTCTATTAAGAAAAGAAATGGAAAAACTAAATAAAAATCTTGGTGGAATCAAAGAAATGACTGAACTTCCAGATCTATTATTCATTATAGATCCAAAAAAGGAACATAATGCAGTATTAGAAGCTAGAAAATTAAATATTCCATTAGTTGGATTAGTTGATACAAACTGTAATCCAAATGATGTTGATTATTGTATTCCTGGAAACGACGATGCAATAAGAGCAGTTAAACTAATTTCAGATTGTATGGCAAATGCAATTATAGAAGGAAAACAAGGAGAGAGTCTAGAAGTTGAATCTGAAATTGAAGAAGAGATGACTGCAGATGTTAGCGAAGAACCAGAAAGCATCGAAGAAGTTGTTGAAGAAAGCGAAAGCGAAGAAGAATAATTAAAAATTTGAGTTATTGATAGCTCAATATAATAGGAGGGATTTATAATGGCAGTAACAGCAAGTCAAGTTATGGAATTAAGAAAAAAGACAGGCGCTGGAATGATGGAATGCAAAAAAGTATTAACAGAGACTGATGGAGATGAAGAAAAAGCAATAGATTTATTAAAGGAAAGAGGAATCCTTAAGGCTCAAAAGAAATCAGACAGAATAGCTGCTGAAGGTCTAGTTGAAACATATATTTCAGAAGATGGAAAAATAGGAGCAATAGTTGAAGTAAATAGCGAAACTGATTTTGTTGCTAAGAATGAGGAATTCCAAAAATTCGTTGCAGATGTTGTAAAACAAGTTGCATTGAATAATCCTAAAGATGTTGATGAATTATTAAGTCAAGAATCAATATCTGAATCAGGAAAAACAGTTAATGATGTATTAACATCAAAGATAGCAACTATAGGTGAAAACCTTAGTGTAAGAAGAATTGAAAGATATGAAACAGATGGAATGCTTTCAAGCTATATACATGGAAATGGAAAGATAGGTGTGTTACTTGACATGAAAGCAGATGATGCTGAATTAGGAAAAGATATCTGTATGCAAATAGCAGCAGCAAAACCTGAATTTGTTAATGAATCAGATGTACCTGCTGATAGATTAGAAAAAGAAAAAGAAATTCTTAAAGCACAAGTTGTTAATGAAGGAAAACCAGAAGCTATAGCTGAAAAAATAGTTATGGGTAGATTAGGAAAATTCTACGGACAAATATGCTTAGTTGATCAAGAATTTGTAAAAGACTCAAGCATGAAGGTTAAGGATTTATTGAAATCAAAGAATGCAGAAGTAGTTAGATTTGCTAGATTTGAAAGAGGCGAAGGTATAGAGAAAAAAGAAGAAAACTTTGCAGAAGAAGTAGCAAAACAATTGCAATAAAAATAATTTGAGGAGGTAAGTAAGATGGCAAGCAAAGGTGCAAGAGAGCATATAACACTAGAATGTACAGAATGTCATAATAGAAATTATGTTACTGAAAAAAATAAGAAAAATAATTCTGAAAGATTAGAATTAAAAAAATATTGTAAATTCTGCAAAAGAACAACAGTACATAAAGAAACAAAATAATTGCCTTTAAGGGGGAATAAAAATGCCAAAAAGCAAGAAAAAAGTAAATAGTAAGAGTGTAAAAAAAGACATAAAAGAAGTTAAAGACGAAGTTAAGGTTGAAACTAAAGAAGAAAATAAAGAAGTTTCAACTAAGAAAAGCGCTAATACAAAGCCAAAAGCCAAAAATCAAAAGAAACCAACTAAAAAAGCTGCAAAAAAGGACAAAAATAATAGATGGTTTAAAGAATTTAAGGCAGAATTAAAGAAAATTATTTGGCCTAGCAGAAGTGAACTAATTGAAAACTCTGTTGTAGTTATTTCAATGGTAATTTTAGTTGCTGCAATTATTTTTGTATTAGATTTAGCTTTTAAGTCTTTAAATAGTGCTGAAGTTGAAGGTGCTAAAAAATTAAAGAATACAATAACAGTTTCTTCAGAAGAGAATACTACTGAGGATCAGAATACTGAAGAAAGCTCAGAGCAGACAGATGAAGGAACAGAAATTGAAACATCAAATTCATTAGTAAATGAAGTTGAAGCAGTATGGACAGAAGATACTACAAGTGCAGAAGAAGATAGCAATAAATAATTAGTAATTTTTAAGGAGGCTAGGTTATGTCTCAAAAAGAGTATGATTTAGAGCCTAGATGGTATGTTGTACATACGTATTCTGGCTATGAAAACAAAGTAAAAACTGACCTTGAAAAAACAATTAAGAACAGAGAATTACAAGAATTTTTCTTTGATATTATAGTACCAATGGAAGAACAAATTGAGATTAAAGATGGAAAGAGAAAAACTAATTTAAAAAAAGTTTTTCCTGGATATGTATTAATCAAAATGATTGTAACTGAACAAACATGGTATATAGTTAGAAATACAAGAGGTGTTACAGGATTTGTTGGTTCAGGAACTGACCCTATTCCTTTGACAGAATCTGAAATAAAGAAAATGGGATTTGATGTTCAATCTATTAATATTGATTATGAAGTAAATGATCAAGTTAAAGTTATTAATGGACCATTTGAAAATTTCATTGGAACTGTTACAGAGATAAATAAAGAAAAGCATAAAGTAAAGGTTCTTGTATCAATGTTTGGTAGAGAAACGCCAGTTGAGTTAGACTTTGCAGAGGTTGAAAAATCAAATTAATAGTTAGTATAATTCTTATATATACAATATTTACAATTCAATCAGAAATGGGATTTTACGAGGCTAACAAATGAAAAAACTGAAGCGTACTTAGGTACAATGAAGTTTTGAATGAAGTTTACCAAATAAAAAATGCAATTTTGATTGAATAATCAGAAAGAGGAGGTGTAAAAATGGCAGGAAGAAAAGATCAAGAAGAAAAAGATACCATTATTAAGCTACAAATACCAGCAGGAAAGGCTTCACCAGCTCCACCAGTTGGACCAGCATTAGGAGGTAGTGGTGTTAATATTATGGATTTCGTAAAACAATTCAATGATAGAACAGCACAACAAGCAGGTATGATAATACCAGTTGTTATTACAGTTCATAAAGACAAATCATTTGAATTTATTACTAAGGAACCACCAATGGCAGTATTAATAAAGAAAGCTGCTAAAATCCAAAAAGGTTCTGGAAAACCAAATATGGAAAAAGTTGCAAAACTTACAAAAGCACAAGTTGAAGAAATAGCTAAGGCTAAAATGCCAGACTTAAATGCTGCTTCTTTAGAAACTGCAATGAAAATGGTTGCAGGAACAGCTAGATCTATGGGTGTTACAATTGAAGAATAATTAGCTGAAAAAAATAAATATAGTTATTTTAAATTAATTTTATGGGAGAGACTAAAAATAGTCTCGTTAAAACCAAAGGAGGTAAGAATGAAAAAGAAAGGAAAGAGATATCAAGAAAGTGCTAAACTTTTTGAGGCAAAAAAATTATATAGCCCAAAAGATGCCATTGATATAATCGAAAAAATGCCTAAAACAAAGTTTGACGAAACAGTTGAACTTCATGTTAAATTAGGAGTTGACTCAAAGCATGCAGATCAACAAGTTAGAGGTACAGTAGTACTTCCAAATGGAACTGGAAAAACACAAAGAGTATTGGTATTTGCTAAAGGACCAAAAGCAGACGAAGCTGAAAAGGCAGGAGCTGATTTTGTTGGAGCAGAAGAATTAATACCTAAAATCCAAAATGAAAACTGGTTTGAATATGATGTAGTTGTTGCCACACCAGATATGATGGGTGTTGTAGGTAGATTAGGAAAGGTACTTGGACCAAAAGGTTTAATGCCAAACCCTAAATCAGGAACTGTAACTATGGATGTTACAAAAGCTATAGAAGAGATTAAATCTGGTAAAGTTGAATATAGATTAGATAAAAATAATATTATTCACTTAGGATTTGGTAAAGTTTCTTTTGGAACAGACAAGTTATTAGAGAACTATGAAGTAATTATGAATGCTATAATTAAAGCAAAACCAGCTGCAGCTAAGGGTCAATATGTTAAGAGTGTTGCAATGGCAACAACAATGGGACCAGGATTGTATATTGAACATAAATAATATATTATTATAGCCAAAGATAGTAGGCAATAAGTAAGTCCTACCGAGGCAAACTAGAATGAGATTTGCTCAATCTATTTGCCTATGGCTATAGATTGAGTTTTTTATATGATTAGATTCTAGACATAACATAGTTAATACACGACTTCTAAAGACTTATTAATAGTAGTCGTTATAAATATAAATTCTAAAGGAGGTGAAAAAATGGCAAATAAAGCTATAATAGAAAAGAAAGAAGCAATGGTAAAGGAATTAGCTGAAGAACTTAAATCTGCAAAATTAATTTTAGTAGTTGACTACAGAGGAACATCAGTTGATGATGATACAAAATTAAGAAAAGATTTAAGAGAAGCTAATGGAAAATGTAAAGTTGTTAAAAATAATATTTTAAGAAGAGCTTTAGATTCTAATGGAAATAAAGAGTTAGATGAAATACTTGTAGGACCTAATGCTATTGTACTTGCAGACGAAGATTACTTAAGCTCACTTAAAATTATATACAAATTTACAAAGCAACACGATAATTACAAAATCAAAGGTGGATATGTTGATGGTAAAGCAATGTCTGTTGAAGACTTAACAACACTTGCACAACTTCCATCAAGAGAAGAACTTCTTTCAAAACTTGCTGGATCATTATTACAAACAATTGCAAAACTTGCAGTTGCTGTTGATCAAGTTAGAATGAAGAAAGAAGAAGAAGGTGGCAGCCCAGCAGCAGAAGAAAAATCTGATGCAAAGGAAAAAAAGGCTGAAGCTAAAGAAGAAGTAAAAGAAGAAAAAACTGAGACTAAAGAAGCAGAAGTTGAAGAAAAAGTTGAAGTTAAAGAAGAAAAATAATTTAAAATTAAATAATTAATATATTTTAATAATAAAAAGTTTTATTAAAATGAAGTGAGTTGCCAAACTCAAAAAAAATATAAGGAGGAATTTAAAATGGCAAAAATTGATGATATATTAGAATCAATCGACAAGTTAACAGTAGTAGAGTTAGCTGATTTAGTAAAAAATATTGAAGAAAAATATGGAGTTTCTGCAGTAGCAGCAGCTGCACCAGCAGCTGGAGGAGCAGCAGCTGGAGCTGCTGAAGAAAAGAGCAACTTTGATGTTGTATTAAAGGATGCTGGAGCTCAAAAAATCCAAGTAATAAAAGTAGTTAAAGATGCTACAGGTTTAGGATTAAAGGATGCTAAAGACATGGTTGATGGTGCTCCAAAGACAGTTAAAGAAGCATTACCTAAAGATCAAGCAGAAGAATTAAAGAAAAAATTAGAAGATGCTGGAGCAACAGTAGAACTTCAATAATAAAAAAAAGATGCGAAAGCATCTTTTTTTTTGTTAGTACTTTAAAAATAATTAGACTTTTTATTTTACATAAATCTTGTTAAATTATTCTTTTTATGTTATAATAATTGTGTATGTTTTAAGAAAAAGAGGTGATATTTAATGAGTGAAGGCTCCGATAAGTACAAACTGAATAGGTGTAAATATAAAAGTGAGCAATCACTTGTTTTTGAGTAGAATAAATTTTACGTCAGGAATTTATTAGTATTTTATTCATAACATGATTGTTTAGATTTATGTTTTATACTTATTCTTTTATAATAAAGAAGAAGGGATTATAAGAGTTATGGAAAATATTATTAATGTAGAAAAACTTACTGACGAAACAATATTAATAGACATAGCTAAGTCTTTATCAGACTATGAAGATGGACAAATTTTTAAATTATGTACAGCTTTAACAGATGAAAAGCTTTCAATGATTCTTGAACAAGCTGATGAGAAATCTCAAATTAGGATAATAGAGTTTTTGACTAATGAGAAGATTTTAAAAGTATTTAGCTATATGCAAAAAGATGATATTGTTGATATTCTAGGAATGTTGCCTACAGGCAAAAGAAAAGCTATCATCAATTTGATGAAAAAGGGAGATAGAACTATTATCGAGCAATTGCTAGGCTATAAAGAAGACTGCGCTGGTGGTATAATGACAACAGAATACATAGCAATCAGAAATACACTAGATGTTAATGGTGCTCTAGAAAAAATTAAAGAAATATCTCCTAAGACAGAAGTACTTGATACTATTTTTGTTACTGATGACAAGAAAAAACTTGTTGGAACAGTGGATTTAAGAGATATATTGATTGATGATGGAAAAAAGAAGATAGAAGAAATTACTAACAAAAATTTTGTCTATGCAGAACCTGAAACAGACCAAGAAGAAGTTGCTTTGCTTGCTACTAAGTATGATTTAACAGTTATACCTGTTGTAAACAAGCATATGGTTATGCTTGGAATTATTACAATTGACGACATTATGGATGTAATGATTGAAGAACAAACAGAAGATGTACTTAGAATGGGTGGTGTAGATAAAGAAGAAACGATTGATAGTACACCATTGGAATCATTAAAAATGAGATTTCCTTGGTTATTTATTAATCTAATAACAGCATTCTTAGCATCTATGACTGTAAAGCAATTTGAAGGTACAATAGCTCAAGTGGTAGCACTATCTGCAACTATGTCTATTGTAACAGGTATGGGAGGAAATGCAGGTACACAAACAGTTTCAATTATAATAAGAAATATTGCTATGGGAAATGTGAAACTAAAAGATGCAAGTAAACTAATTTGGAAAGAACTATTACTAGGTGTGGCTAATGGTGCAGCAGTAGGGTTGATTACAGGAATTGTTGTATTTTTGATATATAAAAACTTTTATTTAGGATTAATTATATTTTTAGCTATGATTGGAAATTTAGTGGTTGCAGGAGTAACAGGACTTGTAATTCCATTGATTTTGGATAAGCTACATATTGATCCTGCACTGTCTTCATCTATATTCTTAACAACAGCTACTGATACACTTGGTTTTTTCATTTTCTTGAGTTTAGCAAATCTATTCTTACCTTATCTAGTTTAATTAAATTAGATAAGAATACATTTGCATTAAAATAATTTTTAGGGGGCAAATAAAATAATGGTAAATGATAATGAAATAAAAACAAAAGTCTCTCCATTTGCAATGAGAGAGGGAGAAATAAAAGTATTTGACGGTAAAGATGGATATGTGTCTATGAATCAAATAATGCAAAAGATTAATTTGGGACATATAAATGATTTACATTTTAAAATAATTGAATATATAAATAAATATGAATTTTTAACATCAAGGCAGATTTATCAATTGTTACAAATGGAAAATGTTGAAATAAAAAGCCAAGATAAGTTAAATAATAAATTAGATCAACTAATAAAAAGCAAAATATTAACTAGATATTATTTTGTTTCTAGTGAGGGAAAAGGTATTTTTAGAGTATACTGCATGGAGAAAATGGGAAAATACTTACTTAACTCAAGAGAGATTGATTGTAAATGGCAACCATCAGATAATGCAAAACCTGTAGATATGATAAAGAAAAAATTAGCTGGTAATCAACTATTAATTGCATATATGAGAAAGGTCAAATCGTTTAGTAACTATGTACTAAAACCTCAAATAACTGCAAAAAGTTTAGCAAAAAAATTTAAACCAACTTTGAGAATAGACTTTAATTTTAACCAACATAACTATAGCTTTGTCTATGAAGTAATTAGAAGAAATTTGGGTTGGGAACAGCAATTAATTGATAGAATGAATCTATGGAAGGACTTTTATGATAATTTTATTATTGGAGATTCAGAGTTTAGTACAATTCCTCAAATCGTATTTGTTTGTGAAGATATGACTCATATGGGAGAAGTTTTCAAGGTAATAACGATTAATAGGATAAATTTTGACAAAATCAACTTTTATTATACGACGGATTTAGAACAGAATAATGATAGTTTATCTAGTTCTTTATATAGTTTTGTAAATGAAGATGGAAAATTTAAAATAAGAAAAAATGAAGCAAAAATATTATTATAGCTTGTCAATGGGTGTCAATGTCAATGGGGACGTAGTTATTATGACATTAATGTCATAATAACTACGTCCCCATTGACACATTGACAGTTTATTTTTTATCCTTTTTAAATGTAAATGTTATTGCATCATCATTGTTAATATTGAAATTTAAGTTTGAAGTATCAAGTTTTATAGGATTGCCATCTTCTTGAGCTTCATCAGAAAAATGTGAATTTGCTAATGGATTATGTGAGTTTATAGATTTTAGTAAATTAAATTTTCCTGTAGTATCCTCTTGAGTTATTCCATTAGAAAATCTCTTGAAGTCAAATGTTTTTATTTTTTGTTTCTCGTTGTATTTTTCTTCCATAAAATCAAGTTTTGCAACACCATTTGAAATTCTACCACCTAAATCTCTAACTTTATATGCACAAGTTTTAAATCCTAATTTTTGAATCTTTCCAGCTGTAAGCTTATCTTTAAAGTCAAGAGAAACATTACCTTTGTCTACATAGGTTTCACTAGAAAAGTCAAATCCCTTACGATCAATTGTCCAATCTTTCTTTTGCCCAATTTCTTTTGACCACCAGTCATTGTCTTGAGGTGAGTTATTACCAAATACAAATTTATTTGAACAGTTTGCAATAATTGTATTTCCCATTTTTTCACCTTTGGCACGTATTTGATCTAGATTCTGAGCAGACACAACTGTTGCAATTCTATATTTTCTATATACTGTAAAAATTGATTCTGTAGATGGACATATAAAATCAGGAAATTCATCGATGTATAGGAAGTGGGGGATTCTAGATTTTTCATTTCCAGGTCTTCTTAATACAGAGAATTGCATTAGAAGAAGGAAGAATAATCCAAAGGCTTTATGAGCGTTTTCTCCCAAATCTCCTCTACGTGTACATACAAGATTGATTTCACCATTTTCTAAAACATTATCGTAATTAATGTTATGAGTTCTATTACATAATATTCTTTTAACTCCAGGGTATCTTAGTAAAGTATCTAACTGAGACATTGGTATAGATACTATTTTTTCCATTTCTGCTCTGTTAGGACTATTTCTATAGAAATTCTTTTTAAAATAACCTATTTGATTTTGATATTGATATGCTAAGTCAGGATCTTGCTCAAGTATTTGACACATCTTTTCAATTAAGTCAAAATTATTAAGGAATTTTAACATATCATCAATAGTTGGTATTTTACCACTATTCAATTTAGGATACATTACTTTTAAAAGAATTGCTAAGTTTTCTATAATTTGTGTTGATAAGTTTTCTCTATATGCTAATTCAACTTCAGGATTCCTATCTGAGTAAAAGCCTTTTAGTACAGATGAAATCAGTAATGCAGATTGAACCGGATCTTCAAATGAAAATGGATTTAATCCGATTGAATTTGGATTATCAGGATCAATCATATTATAGCTAAGTCCAAAATTCTCACAAACGTCTTTTATTTTTCCTATTGTCTCATAATCGGGAGACATATAAGTAATACCTAAGTTTTTGTATATAATATTTGAACCAGAGTCTGTTAAAATCATTTTCTTAAAATATGAGTTAAATAGTACTTTTTTAGATTCAACAGGTTTAAGCATATTTAATGAAAAATTCTTATTGATATATTGATTATTATATGGAGCATTTAAAGTTGCTATTCCAGTTCTTAATGCAGCTATAGCTAATGTCTTGGATGTTTCCCTAAAGAAAAACTTTTTATTAATATCTTGAGCAACCATTGGCTCAAAAATCAATGTTGTTTTTCCTGCACCAGAAACACCAACGACAAGTGTTGATTCAAATCTTCTAATTTCAGGAAGCTTAACTGTGGCTCCAGTTTTCTTATCTGTTCCAAATTTTACTTCGTTTGTATATGGTCCCCAACCAATGCTGGTGTCTGATAGATTTATACCACCAAAATCAAATAAAGATTTTTGAAGTAAATTCGTTTGCATAAAATTCATGTAAAGTTTTTTAAATAATGAACTCCAAGTGGCTAGTGGCAAAAATAAAGCCATTGAAGAGAATGCTGGTTTTATCAAAAATGCAAATTCTGTAACTATTGTTGTATATCCAGGAAGTGATAATAGGCCTATCCAGCATAGTTTATTAATCCACTCAGTAATCATTATTATAAATAATATATATAAAGTTATACAATACGATATAAATAGTGTAATTTTGTCTACATCTCGTTTAACAAATTTTGATGGAAAAGAAAATAGAAAAGCAAATACAGGGAAAGCATAGGCAATAGCATATGTTATTGGTCCCCAATATTCAAAGGCTACACCTGTAAAAACAATCAAGAAAAATTCTATTAATCTATCAACTATTATATAAACTGAACATATTGACAAGACAAAAGTAAAAAAGGTATTTCTATCAGTTTTTAATATTTTTAAAAAACTATCTAATAACTTCATGGTTGATAAAATCCTTTCCTCTTATATTATCCTACAAAATCGCGAAAAAAACAAGAGTTTTGAGCAAATTTGTAATACTTTATTTTATGACATTGCTTCTACGGACTAAAGTGATAGAGTGAAAAACAAATAATACATATAATATAAATATTCTCATATAAATTAATAGGTGATTTATATGAATAAAGAAAGAAAAAAAGAGAGTTTCAAACAAAGCGTTTTTTCATTATTAATATCACAAGTTATTGTAAAAATACTTGGACTGTTTTATAGATTATATTTGACAAATAGGGAAGGATATGGGGATGAAGGAAACGCTATAGCAAATGGAGGATTTCAAGTTTTTGCTTTATTTCTGAGTTTAATAGCTATCGGAATTCCTACAGCTATATCTAAACTTATTGCAGAGTACTCAAGCAAAGGAAAATATAGAGATGCATATAAAATATTTAAAGTAGCTCTATTCATTTTTTCTTTAATTGGTATAATAGGAAGTTATTATTTATACTATTATTCTAATTTTTTGGCTAATAACTATTTACATATGCCTGAAACAAAACTATCTATAATAGCATTATGTCCTTCAGTTTTCTTAATTTCTGTTATATCAGTTTTTAAGGGATTTTTTAGTGGTAGAGAAGCTATTAAAAAGACAGCACAAGCACAAGCATTAGATCAATTTACGAAAACAATTACTACATTTATTATGATAGAAGTATCAGTATTTCTATTGAAAAATACAAACACTGAGTTGATGGCAGCTTGTAGTAATTTAGCAACAACCTTAGGAAATGTGATTGAATTTGGATTTTTATATAAAGCATACTTAGTAGAGGTTAAAATTGTAAAAAAAGAAATAAAAAATAGTAGCTATAAAAGCGAAATTAGAATAATTAAAATAATAAAGCAAATATTTATAATGGCAATTCCAATATCTTTAACTGCTTTAATTTCTACTATTTCTAAGAACATTGATTCTACAACGATTGTAAACGATTTACAAAGTTTAATAGGTTATGAGGAAGCTAAACGACAATATGGAATTCTTAGTGGTAAAATAGATGCACTAATAAATTTACCGCTGTCATTTAATATGGCAATAGTAACTTCATTATTGCCTTCAATTGCTGCTACAAATGGAAGATTAAAACTTCAAGAGAAAAGAATTAATCAATCATTTTTAATGGGATTAACTATTGCTGTTCCTACTACTTTGATTTTCTTTGTTTTTTCTAATGAAATATTAAGAATATTGTTTCCAAATGCTAGTGATGGTGGCAGTATTCTTAAAATTAGTAGCTTTCAAATATTGTTTTTAACTGTGGAACAAATAACTAATATTATTCTAAATGGAATTGGTAAAAACAGTGTTCCTATAAAAGCTATTACTGTAGGAGTAATAGTCAAAGGAGTATTAAATAAAGCACTAGTACATAGAATTGATTTACCAATAGGAGGAGCAGTAGGTGCTGCTATAGCAACACTTGCATGTCATATAGTAACAAGTTCAATTTCATTAATAAGTTTGATAAAAGAAACTAATATAAGAATATCAGTCATAAATTTTTTTAAACCATGTTTGGCAAGTTTGATGATGATTATAATTTCAAAAATCATCTATATATACTTAAATTGTATAAAAAACTTCAAAATAAGATTTATAGGTTCATTTGGGTTGGGAATACTAGTGTTTTTAATAGTTTTGACAGTATTAATTCCTATTAAGATTTTTAAAATCCATAAGAAAAAAGTCGAAAAAAGAAGGATTTTGTTGTTTAATAAAGTATTATAATATTAGATAGCCTTAGGCTATTACATATTTTTGTATCATAATAGGAGGTAAAATTAAATGAACAAATCTGAATTAGTTGCAGCAATGGCTGCTAAGACAGGAAAATCAAAAAAGGAAACAGAAGTAGCTTTAGAAGCATTTGTTGATTCTGTAAAGGAAAGCTTAAAGAAAGGTGAAAAAGTTCAATTAGTTGGATTTGGATCTTTCGAAGTTAGAAAAAGAGCTGCAAGAAAGGGAAGAAACCCACAAACAATGAAAGAAATAGTTATTCCAGCATCAAAGGCACCTGTATTTAAAGCAGGAAAAGCATTAAAAGATTTAGTTAATAAATAAAAAAGAAAACGACTACTTAGGTAGTCGTTTTTGAAAATAAAAGGGGATGTTTTTCACATCAATCAGTAATAGGAGTAATTATATTACTGATATGATTATATTATAATAATGAATTTTGTCCATTGTGTGAACTTTGAGTGAAAATTGTACAAAGTTTCTATTGTTTTTTTATTTTGGGCTTTGCAATTAAGGAAGCAATATATCCAAAGAATACTGCTGCAGAGATACCTCCTGCAGATGCTTTGACACCTCCTATGAATGCACCCAATAATCCCTGATTTTGAACTCCTTCAATTGCACCTTTTGCTAGATTAGCCCCAAATCCTGTTAGAGGAACTGTAGCTCCACATCCTGCGAAATCTATTAAGTGCTGGTAAATACCCAATCCACCTAGGATGGCACCTAATGTAACATAAGTAACTAATATTCTTGCAGGGGTTAGTTTTGTTTTATCTATAAGTATTTGACCAAATACACAAATTAAGCCTCCTATAATAAAACATCTAAGCATTATCATCCAATCTATATTTTGAAAGTAATTCATAGTATCCTCCATTTTTAAAATTCTACTGCGACAGCATGAGCAATTCCAGGAATAGATTCACCTTGCTGAGAGGATGTAGCATTCATTAATGCTCCTGTTGCAATCAGTAGCAATTTTTTTATTTTTTGTTCTTTTAGCATTTTGTACAAATATCCAGAAAAAACTGTAGCAATGCAAGCACAGCCACTACCACCAGAGTGAGTATCTTGTTTTTCTTTGTCAAACATTAAAACTCCACAATCGTTGTATTTTGAAGCAATATTATATCCTTTAGTTCTTGCAAGGTCTATAAAAATATCTTTCCCAACATATCCTAAATCACCAGTAAAAATAGCATCATAATATTCAGGGGTTCTACCAGTATCTTCAAAATGAGAGCAGAGTGTTGAAATAGCGGCTGGAGCCATAGCGGCGCCCATATTATTAGCATCTTTTATCCCTAAGTCTGTAATTACACCGGGTGTTAGATGAGTAATATGTGGTGAATTACCATTTTTACTTAAAATTACTGATCCAGAGCCTGTTACTGTCCATTGGCTTGTTGGAGTTCTTTGATTTCCTAATTCTAAAGGAAATCTAAATTGTTTTTCTGCACTACAAAAATGGCTAGAAGTTGAACAAAGTACATTAGTACAGGCTCCACTATCAATAAAAACAGAACCTAAACAAAGAGCCTCAACAAATGTTGAACAAGCTCCAAATATTCCAAAAAAAGGAACATTACTCTCTCTAAGGGCAAAAGTAGATGATATACATTGATTTAATAGGTCTCCTGCAAATGCATAATCCATATCAGCAAATGAAAGCCCTGATTTAGCCAGTACAAGACTTGATGATTCTTTAATAAATTTACTTTCGGCTTTTTCCCATGTTTTCTCACTCCAAAACTCATCTTCTATACACTTATCAAAGTATTCCGCCAATGGACCATTGGATTCTTTAGGACCGACTATAGATGCTGTTTCTAAAATGTTTACTATATTGTTCATCTGTAATGTATGTTTTCCTATTTTTTTCATAAAACCTCCAATTAATAATAATATGTAATGATGAGAGTTAAATAGCAGTGGAGCATTATAGTGCTCCACAATCATGACTATTACTAAAACAAACATGCGATTAATCCAACAAGGACAGATGCTGATATACCATATATTAGAACAGGACCGGCAACTGTAAACATTTTAGCTCCGACCCCCATTACATAACCTTCAGACTTATATTCCATGGCAGGAGCAACAATTGAGTTTGCAAACCCAGTTATAGGGATAAGAGAACCAGCTCCTGCAAGTTTCCCAATTCTATTAAAAACATTAATAGATGTTAAAAAAGCTGAAAGACCAATTAAACAAATTGAAACTACAGTGCTTGAAGAAGTATTATCTAAACCTTTAGACGTGCAACAAAAAAATATTAGTTGACCAATGCAACAAATTAAACCACCAACTCAAAAAGCATTAAAGCAATTTTTTAGAATAGGGGAATTAGGTGATTTTTTATCAACATATTTTTGATATTCTTGTGGAGTATCTGTAGGACTGCTCATTTTTTCTCCTTTCAATCTATAGTAAAGAAGCTTATTTATCGGTCAGAATCTACCATATAAGCTACATCTAAATCAACAAAGTATTCTGTAATTTTATCAACAGTTATTTTAGCTCTTTGATCAATGATTTTTACAGAAGTTAAGTAATTAGTAGTTTCAGATATTTCCTGAATAGTTTTTACAATAGCATCCTTCCATGAAACAGTAGAACTTCCTGTAATTTTCGTATGTTTTTCAATACCCATAAAAACCTCCAAACAATTATTTAATAGAATTATTTCCAAAATAAGAAATAATATACAAAAAAACAAAGAATTCAAATCTAGATATAATTCTAGATGTTAGTAAAACTTAGAAGTTTTAATCAAGTAGAATGTAAAAAAAAACTAAACATATTGTAAAACAGTATATTTATTATTATAATTATGTATGTAACAAGATTAGCTGATATCAAATTATATTCTTAGAATGAAGGAGTAAAAAGATGAAAAACAAAAGAAGTAATGTGAAAGAAGAGGGAATTACTTTAGTAGCTTTGGTCGTTACGATTATTGTTTTGCTTATTTTAGCAGGTGTAACAATTAACTTGGCACTAGGAGAAAACGGATTAATAGAGAAAACAAAAAACGTAACAGCAACGTATAAGGAAGCAGAGGAAAATGATTTAAATATGTTAGATTTATTAGATAAAACTATTGAAGAAAATGAAGGATTATCTGACTTGGAAAAATTAAGACAATACTTTATAGGAAAATCACACGAAATAGCAAAAACAAACCAAACAGTTGATGAAAAAGTTGCTGAATATACTGGATCAAATAATAGTAACATTTATTTAAAGTATAATGGTACAGATTATGTGTGTGTATATGGCAAAGTAGTAGGATTTAATTCAATTAATGATTTAATATATGGTGTTTGGCTCAAGGAAATAGAAACTGAAGATAATACTATTGCAGTATTTGGACATATAACGAATGATGATGAAGCTTTGTTCTTTTCAAGGCCAAGCATAAGAGAAGGATATGAATCCGATGTATATGATGAGTTTGGTAAATATTTATATGGCATTACTGGTAGTGAACCTAAATAATTGAAAAAGCTTACGTAGAAATAATATAATAGTTTTATTAAATTTGTGACTTAATGATTAGAATATAAGTATTCTTTTTAGGGACAAGTATTTTAAACACTAAAAACTAGTGATTAATGTACTTGTCCTTAAAAGCAACTATAGACTATTGACAAAAGAAAAAAATAATTATAAAATACGAACATAAGTTTTTAAAAGAGGAGAATAATAAGAATGATTGCTTTCTTAAAAGGAAGAGTTGCTATAAAAGCTAGTAATTTTATGGTTATAGAAGTAAATGGTGTGGGATATAAAGTTTTTATGACTGAAAGTGCAATTCAAAAAAAAGAAATTGAAGATGAGATAAAAGTATTCACATATATGAGAGTAATGGAAGATGATGTTAGTCTATATGGGTTTATGACAAATGAAGAACTTTCGATGTTTGAATTATTAATAAGCGTTGGTGGTATAGGAGCAAAATCTGCATTAGCAATATTATCAAATATCGAACCATCTAAATTTGCGTTAGCTGTAATTACAGATGATGTGGTAACATTAAAGAAACTTCCTGGAATAGGAGCTAAGACTGCTCAAAGAATTATTTTAGAATTAAAAGATAAGATAAAAACAAATGAGACTGTAGCAGAACAAGAAGAGTTAGATAACAAGGCAAAATTAAATGAAAATGCCCAAGATGCAATCGATGCACTTCAAGTTCTAGGATATAATATTAAAGCTATTGAAAAAGTATTAGAACAAATAGATACTGAAAAAATGGAAGTTGAGGAAATCATTAAAGAAGGACTTAAGATGCTTTAATAGATACTTTTATCGAAGGGAGACAAGATGTTAGATACTAATAAACCTTTAGCATATAGAATGATGCCAGAATCATTAGAAGAATATGTTGGACAAGAGGACATTTTAGGAGAAAACAAAATACTATATAGGACTATAAAGGCTGATAGACTATCAAGTATAATTTTATGGGGACCACCAGGATGTGGAAAAACTTCACTTGCTAGAGTAATAAGTAAGACTACAAAATATAAGTTTATGAAGCTAAATGCTGTTACTTCGGGAGTTCCTGATATAAAGAATGCGATACAGGAAGCCGAGAACTTATTAATGAATCCTAGTGGAAAGTGTATTCTTTTTATTGATGAAATACATAGATTTAATAAACTTCAACAAGACGCTCTTTTACCTTTTGTTGAAAAGGGAACGGTAATACTAATTGGTGCTACAACCGAGAATCCATATTTTGAAGTAAACAAAGCTTTAATTTCTAGAAGTATGGTTTTTAGACTAAATCAGTTAACAGATAAAAACATATACACAATTCTTAAAAGAGCGTTAAATGAAGAAAAAGGATTGAAAGAATATAATGTAAAAATTGACGATAGCATTGTGATGAAATTTGCAAAAACTGCTAATGGAGACGTAAGAACTGCACTAAATAATTTAGAAGTTGCAGTACTTACTACTCCAATAGACAAGAATGGATTTGTTCATATAACAAACGAAGTAGCAAAGGAGTGTGTACAAAATAGAAAAGCAGTATTTGATAAAAATGGAGATTCACATTATGATAATATCTCAGCTTTTATTAAATCTATGAGAGGATCTGATGCTGATGCAACAGTTTTTTACTTAGCTAGAGCTTTAAATGCAGGAGAAGATCCAATGTTTTTGGCTAGAAGAATTGTTATTTCTGCTGCAGAGGATGTTGGACTTGCTAATCCTAATGCTTTAGTAGTTGCTAATTCTGCAATGCAGGCTGTTAATATGGTTGGAATGCCTGAAGCAAGAATAATTCTAGCAGAAGCGGCAATATATAATGCTAATTCAAAGAAATCGAATGCTAGCTATTTAGCAATTGATAAAGCTTTAAATGATGTTAATTCTAAAGATACAGGTACAATTCCCATGCACATTAGGAATGCTGTGGCAAAGGGAATGGAGAAAGAAGGCTATGGTGTGGGATATAAGTATCCACATGATTTTCCAAAACATTGGGTTGAACAGCAATATTTGCCTGATGAAATAGTAGATACTAAGTACTTTATTCCAGATGAAAACATAGATACGACTGATTTTCAAGAAAAAAAATAATATACTTGCAAATAAGATTTCTTAATGCTATAATTATTTTGTATAATTATAGTTATACTAAACAAACGAGAAACGGAGAAATCTTAACATGAGACTATTAGCTTTAATAGTGATTTTGCTAATATTCATTGTTTTATTAATAGTTGTTGCTATAAACCAAATGCAGGAAGCAGGTATAAGAGTTAAAGATTTTACTTCATTTATTAAAGCAAATGAAAATTTAGATAACTTATATAAGTTTGCAAAAAGATATGATGATATGTCTCCTCAGGAGCAAGTTATATATTTAGCAGAAGCAGAGAAAATGTTTGAAGCATTTGATCGAATTCCAGAAACAGTATGGGAAGATGAACATGACAAATATGCCAAAGTTTTGGACACATATAAAAACATAAGAGTAATGAGATGGAACGAAGAGCAAGAATATAAATTGTCAACTAAAGTTAAAAAATCAGTGCCTAAAGAATTAAAAAAAGAAGAAACCTAGATTTGCAAATAATTAGGTTTCTTCTTTTTAATTACATAATTCCCATCTTTTTCATCATTTTTTTTCCTTGTTTCATCATTTTATTAGTGCCCATAGTACATTCAGCATAAGCCATAGCTATTCCAGCTGATATTACCATTCCAGTTACCATACCTTTAACAAATTTCATATTATTACTTCCTTTCATGTTTTTTATTATTATGTCTTTTATTATTTTTTTTATACCAAATAGTTGATTCATAAATGGAAATAATAAATAGAAAAATTGCAAATATTTTTCTTAATAAGTTATTATTTATTTTTAAAGCTAGTAAAGAACCTAGAATAGAACCTATCAATCCAGCAACTATTATAGGAAAACACATTTTATAGTTAATCCTTTTGTTTTTGATATTAACTATAGATGATACTATTGATGTGGGAATAAAGAAAATTAAATTTGTAGCTTGAGAAACCTTTTGATTAATACTTAGAAAACTACTTAGCAGAATAGTAAGAATAGTTCCACCACCAATTCCAAAGCTACTAATGATTCCAGCTAAAAATCCAAAACATAGTTTTATCATAATTTGATATATTATTTGCAAAAAAACAGATTAAATGATGAATATAATAAGAAAACTATAAATATAATGTTTAATGCTTTATCTGAGATTTTATCTAATAATATACTACCTATTAAACCTCCAATCGAACCACCTATGGCACAAATTATACCTAATTCAACGTTCACAAAATTAGCATCGCTATATATAATTAAACTTGATAATACAATGGGTAACATACAAAATATAGTCATAGCACGAGATTCTTTTTCTGGTAATTTTAAGACTTGTGAAAAGACAATTAATGCTAAAATTCCACCGCCAGAAGATAAAAATCCACTAACAAAGCCAATTAGTAAACCAAGAAAAATCTTTTTTAATTTCATTGTACTTTTATTGTATCTAAAAACTGTTAAAATATACTAGGATTATTGTAATATTGAATGGAATGTGCTACTATTAATAATAGGAGGAATAACAATGGAAGAAAAGAATAGAATAGTAATAGATTTGAAAGCTTTAATTTTAATCTTAATTGTCTTTTTGGTATTAATAATTACAATAATTGTATTGTCAATAAATGTTATTAATAAGAGTTTATTGATAAAAGAAAATAATATTATAAAAAGTAATATTGAGAATGAAGAAGAAAAAAATGAGATGGCAGATAATATTATAAAAAAAAGCGGTATTTTTCCTGATAACTCTACTGAAAATAGTACTACAGAAAATATGAATAATGTAATTGACGAAAAGGAATATCCTTTGAGAGAGACAATTGAGATAAAACAACATTATGGAGATGAGTATTACATTATCAAAGATGAATATAAAGGTGAATATGATTTACAGTATATTAGTAATAATCAAAAAATACTTAGTCTTATGGATGAATGCAGTCAAGAATTAATTGATTATAATAAATATATAGAGCTTTGCAGTAAATTAAAAATAAAACAAAAGTATACTGACTCAAATTTTAAGTATTTGTTTATTTTTTACAAAAATATAAATGGTAATTCTATGAATGCTCAATTAGCAGCAGTCACATATGAAAATAGTTGCATGAATGTGTATATACAAGATGAAGAGTCTAATGATGAATATAATTCAAATAAAGCTTATGTAATAGTAATTCCCACAAAGAAAAAAATAAGTACTATTAGCACAAAGTCTGCATATACAGTTTCACAGTTCAATAGAATAATTGAGGAAGATGAAGTCAATAAAAAGATGCCAGAGGCTATAATTTTAAAACCAATTATTTATTTATATCCAACTAGAAAAACTAATGTATCTGTGAAATTACTAAGAGATGATTTAATCTCTTGCTCATATCCTAAGTATAAAAATAAATGGGAGGTAATAGCTAATCATAATGGAGACCTAGTATATAAACATAGTGGAAGAAAACTATATTCACTTTATTATGAAAGTGTAGATGAATATAAGTATACAATTCAAGACGATGGGTTTATAGTAAAAGGAGAAGATAGTATAGATTTCTTGGAGGAAAAACTGGCTAGGCTTGGACTATCAGAAAGAGAAGCAGAAGAATTTATTGTATATTGGTTACCAAAGTTAGAGTGTAATAAGTACAACTATGTAAGATTTGCTACAAAAGAGGAAATTGAGAAGAATATGCCTATTGAAATAAAACCAATGCCAGATTCCTTTATTAGAGTTTTAATGACATATAAAGGTCTTGAAAAACCTATACAAGTTAAAGAACAAGAAATAGTAACTCCTAAAAGAAAGGGATTTGTCGCAGTAGAATGGGGTGGAACTCAAATAAACTAAAAATCCGGTTTAACCGGATTTTTATTATGATGCTAATATCTTAGTAGGTTGTTAAAAACAGTTATTTATGATATTATTAAAAGAAAAAAGGAATTGTTTAGATATGAAGAATAGTTTTAATAAAAACATTGAGATATTAAAAAAAGGGAAGAAACTAGGTAAAGATGAGATAAAGGAAAACGAAAAAGAAACAAGAATAAGAATGATAATTCAATATATAACACCTTTATTTTTAGCAATTGCTGCTGGAATTATATATATTATACTACAGAACATAGTAGTATTAGTTGCATTTGGTATATTCATGTTTTTAGTATTATGGGGAGGAGACTGTAGTTCTAGAACATGCCCAAGTTGTAAAAAATGGAATAGTATCGCATGGGTAAAAACTGAAAGAAGGATTAGAGAAACAAAATACACAAAGAATATTTTAAAGTTTAAAATAAAAAAGACTAAAAAGTATAAGTATATAAAACTAGGTGGAAAATGCAAAAATTGTGGTTGCGAATTTGAAACAGAAAAAGATAGATTAATCTAGTAATAATATTAAAAAATAAGCATATTAATTAAATGGAGGAATTATTAATATGTTTATGGTTATAAACAAGGATAAAATTATTTCTTATTTGGTTTCATTTAGTACAGTTGCACTTTTATTTGTAATGTCTGTAGCCATATCTAATAAAAATAATGAAATACTACATACATCATCAAATGTAATAATTAATAATAATCAAAATATGATAGAAATAAGTGATAATAATTCTATAAATGAAAGAAATACAATTGGAGAAAATTAGAAATATTACAAAAATATTACAAAAATAAAAGTTTTTTAACATTTTATGTAGACAAACGAGAAAAAATGTTGTATAATATATATTAGTTTACAAATAAAGAGAAGCACTTTGGATAACAATTATTAAGGGAGGAAGATAAAATTGGAAACAAATTTTTTAGAGAACAATAATGTAACATTAGTTGGTAAAGTTGCAAATGAAAAGAAGTTTAGTCATGAGATATATGGAGAAAAATTCTATTCTTTTGATTTAAGTGTACCACGTCTAAGTGGAAATGCAGATATTATTCCTGTAACAATATCAGAAAGATTATTTAAAGAGGATGACTTAGCAATTGATCAAAAAATGAAAGTTTCAGGACAATTTAGATCATATAATAGTTATGAAGGAGAAAAGAACAAACTAATATTAACTGTATTTGCGAAAGATGTAGAATTTATTGAAAGCGAAGAAGAGATAGTAGCAAGCAAAGATTTCGTTTCGAATGAAATAGTACTTATTGGATATATTTGCAAAGCTCCTATATATAGGCAAACACCATTTGGAAGAGAAATAACAGATTTATTACTTGCAGTTAATAGAGCTTATAATAAGTCAGATTATATTCCTTGTATATGTTGGGGAAGAAATGCAAGATTTTGCTCAAAAATGGGAGTTGGAACTGAAGTTAAAATTACTGGTAGAATTCAATCAAGAATGTATGAAAAGAAATATGAAGATGGAACAGTAGAACAAAAAGTGGCTTACGAAGTTTCAATTGCAAATTTAGAATTAATTGAAGATAATGAAAATAATGAAGAAATAGAAAGCGAAACAACAGTAGCAAATGATGTAGATACAGAAAATGTTGCTGTTGAAGAAAGCAATGTATAATAGCGTATTATTTAATTTCTCATATTACGTAAAAAATGTCTTACTTAAAGTAAGACATTTTTTTGTAATAATTTTGAAATATTTTTGCAATAAATTTGTCTTTTTCATTGACTTTTTATGAAAATATAAATATAATAGAAAAAGATTATGCAAGGAGGAGAGTTATGGGTGAAGTTATAGTCGTAACATCTGGAAAAGGCGGAGTAGGAAAAACTACAACTACAGCCAATCTAGGTGCGGCCTTAGCGATGAAAGGAAGAAAAGTCGTATTAGTAGATACAGATATAGGTTTAAGAAACCTCGATGTCGTTATGGGCCTTGAAAATAGAATAGTATATGACATTGTTGATGTTGTAGAAGAAAAATGTAAACTTAGACAAGCACTTATAAAGGATAAAAGATATCCAGATTTGTTTTTATTACCAGCAGCCCAAACTAGAGATAAGAGCGCAGTAAATGAAGAACAAATGAGAGATTTGACTACAAAATTGAAAGAAGAATTTGACTTTATATTAATAGATTGCCCAGCAGGAATTGAGCAAGGATTTAAAAATGCAATATCTGGTGCTAATAGAGCACTTGTTGTTACTAATGCTGAAATATCTTCGATTAGAGATGCTGATAGAATAATAGGATTACTTGAAGCATCAGAAATTAGAAATCCATAACTTATTATTAATCGTTTAAGACCTGAAATGGTTAAAAAGGGTGAAATGATGGATGTAGAAGATATACTAGACCTCCTATCAATCGACTTGATAGGAGTTGTTCCAGAAGATGAGAATATTATTACTCAAACTAATAAGGGAGAACCAGCAGTATCAAACAAAAAAGCTCCATCAGGAAAAGCTTATATAGAGATTGCAAGGAGAATATTAGGAGAAAATGTTGAGGTTACAATTCCAGGAAGAAAACAAGATGGCTTATGGGGAAAGATAAAAAGCGTATTCAAAAAATAATAATGATGGAGGATAAGAATGTTTGATAATTTATTGAGTATTTTCAAGAAGAGAGATAAAAATAAGGAAGAAAAAGTAAATAAAGAAAAAGCAAAAGAGAGATTACATTTAGTTTTAATGCAAGATAGAGCAAATGTTTCAGCTGACTTTTTAGATTTAATGAAACAAGAAATTATTGATGTAATAAAGAAATATATAGATGTAGATGAAGAACAAATAGATGTGAAACTTACTAATAAATTAAATGGCGATGGAACTACAGGTGCACCAGCATTATATGCTAATATTCCAATAAAGAGTATAAAGAAAGAAATTAGAATGAAAACTAATAAAGATGCAAAATCAAATATTAGTGACGATAAGAAAGATGAAGAAAGTAGTATAGAAAGTGAAGAAAAAGTTGAAAATATAGATAATAAGCAAGACGAAATAATCGAAAAAGATGAAAATGCTGAAATACTTGAAACAACAGTTGAAAATGAAGCAACAGTTGAAACTATAGAAAAAGATGAGGAAATAATAGAAGAAAAAGAAGTAGAAGATGATAAAACAGATACTAAGAATGTCGAAAATGATGATGATGTAGAAAAAGTTAAGCAAGAAGAAAAAAAAGACATGCCTAAAAAAGATAATAAAAATAAAGGAAAGAAAAAAAAGACAAAAACAAAGGAAACTAAGAAAAGTACAACATTCTTTGAGAATATTTCAGTAGAAGATGATACAGACACAAATAAAACGGAAGAATAGTTTTGTATAGAGGATAGGAATGAAAAAGAGATTATTTAAAAATATTGATTGGTCAATATTGATATGTACAATATTTTTACTGGCTATTGGATTATTTGCTATTTACTCGGCAAATTTAAATGCTAATCAAGAAGAACTTACAGAGTTTACAAAACAAATAATATGGATTGTAGTTAGTATACCATTTGTTATTTTTATAACAATAATGGAATATGACACTATTGCTAAAATTTCACCTATACTGTATGGTGTGATGTTAATATCTCTTGTAGCAGTATTGTTTACAACACCTATTTCAGGTGCTACTAGCTGGTTTACATTAGGATCATTTTCAATTCAGCCATCTGAATTTGCAAAAATAATTACCATTTTGTTTTTAGCAATGGTTATGTCTAGAATGAAGCAAAAAGGTGGAAAAAGAGAGATAAATAGAATTACTAGATTAATATTACTATTTATAATAGTTGGTGTACCTTTAGCTCTAATTATTAAACAGCCAGACTATGGTACAGCAATGGCTTTTATACTTGCGTTTGTGGTAATGCTATATACAGGAGGAATAAATAAAGCATATATAATTACTGGAATTCTTACAGTGGTAATTGCAGTTCCTCTATTATATATGTTTGTTCTACCAGAACACGCAAAAACTAGAATTGACGTTTTTCTAAATCCAGATATAGACCCTAGAGGTGCAGGATATAATCTAACTCAATCTAAATTGGCTATTGGAGCTGGCGAACTTTGGGGAATGGGTTATCTAAAAGGTAATCAAACTCAATTAGGTTTTTTATATCCAAAATCAACAGACTTTATTTTCTCAGTAATAGGAGAAGAACTTGGATTTGTTTTTGCAGCAGCGATAATTATTCTATATGTTGTTCTGATTACAAAGGCTATTACAGTTGCTAAAACAGCGAAGGATGACTTGGGAGCAATGATAGCTAGTGGAATTGCAGGTATTTTTTTATTTCATATGACAGAAAATATAGGTATGACCATTGGATTATTGCCGATTACTGGTGTACCATTACCATTTGTAAGCTATGGTGGAAGCTCACTATTAAGCAATTTAATAATGATAGCATTATTATTAAATATAAGTGGAAGAAGACAAAAATCGATATTTATGTAGTGGGACTTGGGAACAAACCTAAAGTCCCATTTGTTGTGAGGAGAAACTATGTTAAAAATAGGAGATATAGAATTAAATAATAACATAATACTTGGTCCTATGGCTGGTTTTACTGATAGGCCATATAGAATTATTTGTGAGGAGTATGAACCAGGATTGGTTGTTACAGAAATGGTGAGTGCAAAAGCATTACTATATAATGATACAAAAACAAAACAGTTGATGAATACAGAAGGAGAAAAACATCCTATTGCAGTTCAAATATTTGGTAGTGATGATGAATCTATGGCATATAGTGCAAAGTATATAAGTGATAATAAATTAGCAGACATTATAGACATAAATATGGGATGCCCTGCTCCTAAAGTGGTAAAGAATGGAGATGGAAGTAGCTTGCTATTAGATATTGAAAAAGCTAAAAGAATAGTTGAAGTAGTAGTTAATAATTCAAATATTCCTGTAACAGTAAAGATAAGAAAAGGATGGGATAAAAACAATATTGTTGCTACTGATATTGCAAAGGCAATTCAAGATGCAGGTGCAAAACTGATAACAGTTCATGGAAGAACTAGAAATGAATACTATACGGGAAATGCTGATTGGAACATAATCAAAGAAGTTAAAGAAAATGTTGAAATACCAGTAGTGGGAAATGGTGATGTTAAAACACCTGAAGATGCAAAAAAAATGTTTGAACAAACAGGATGCGACGGAATAATGATTTCAAGAGCTACACTAGGCAATCCATGGATTTTTAAACAGATAAATGAGTATTTGAATACAGGAGAATATGGTGATATCACAAGAGATGAAAAGCTTAGGGTAATGTTAAAACATATAGATTTAGAGATTGAAGAAAAAGGAGAAGAAAGGGGAGTAAAGGAATTAAGAAAACATCTATGTTTTTACATTAAAGGAGAGAGAAATGCTTCTGAACTGAGAAATACAATTAATCATTTAGACTCAGTTACAGATGTGAAAAATATTCTAATTCAAAAACTGGGATAAAATTAATACATAATTATATTTATTATTAATATAATTTAGCAATATTATTATTGCTAAATTTTTTTTGCAACAGGGAAGAAGAAAGGAATAAAGTTTATGAAGAAAAATATTAAAATTATAATATTAACACTAATAATTGTAATTACATTAGTATTTTTTTTATTTTATATTTTGAGTTCTATTAATTTGAAAAATAATAATAAATATAAAATTGTTGGTAATAATAAAAGTAATGAAGAGATTGAAAAGTTTTTACTAAATGTTAATTCATATAAAGCAAATATAGATGTGACAATAATAAGCAACAAGAACGAAAATAGATATAAAATAATACAAGAAGTTAGGGAGAACTATGCAAAACAAATAGTTACTGAGCCAGAGAATATTGCAAATGTTGAATTCACATATGAAAATTCGACTTTAAAAATTCAAAATTCAAAAATAAGTGCTAGTAAAATATATGAAGACTATCCATATGTATCTAATAATATTCTATTCTTAACAGATTTTATAGAGCAATATAAAAAGATGGATACAGCAAAAACTATTGATGAAGAAGAAACAGTAATAATTGAACTTTTAGAAAACAATAGTGTTTATAACAGTATAAAAAGACTGAAGATTAATAAACAAACTATGAAGCCTATTTACATGGAAATACAAGATATTAACAATAAAAAGAGAGTTTACATAGTATATAATGAGATCGAATTAAATAAAATTTAGTATGACACATCATCTCTTATTTAAATAATAAAAAAATTATTATTTATAAGTATTTGAATTATTGGAGGAAATATTGTAAGATGAACATCAAAAGAGGAGATATGTTTTACGCAGACTTAAGTCCTGTAGTAGGATCAGAACAGGGGGGAATAAGACCAGTTCTAATAGTACAGAATGATATGGGGAACAAATACAGCCCTACGGTAATTACAGCAGCGATAACATCTCAACTTGGAAAAACAAGATTACCAACTCACATTGCAATAGGCTCAAAAAATTTTGGTTTGAAAACTGACTCAGTTATATTAACAGAACAAATAAGAACTATAGATAAAAGTAGACTAAGAGAAAAAATAGGACACATAGAAGATAAGGTAACTATAAAAAAAATAAATAATGCCTTAGGTGTAAGTTTTGGATTAGAATAAGAAAAAAGATTAAGAGTTATACTCTTAATCTTTTTACTATTCTAATTTCCTTTTTTAAATCTTCAATTCTTTTATTACGAACAACAAGAGCATTTCTATACTCTTGAAGAATTTGTTGATAATTGTATATTGTTTCTCCAGATTTTAATAGTACTTTCATACCAGCAGCATAATAATCTTTTCTATCTGGTCTTCTAGATTCATCTCTTTTTTGAGCATATCTTTGAATTGACATGAGTCTATCAATTTCCGATTCTAAGTATCTAGTATAATTCATAACACAACTTATTTCATAATTAATGTCACTGATAACTGCTTTGAAAAGAGCTCTTAAAGGTTTAGGATTGATTTTTCCTAAACGCTCATTTTGCTTAAGAATATCTAATGCAACAACAGGCTTTGGAGGTTGAGCATCTTTAATCAAGTCTTTTAGAGTTTCAGAAATATTAACGTGAGTTGTATAGTGTCTTTTAGTTACTAAGGCATCATATTCATCTGCAACACGTATAATCTGTGCAGAATAAGGTATTGCATTCTTTCCTCTAAGCCCTCTAGGATATCCAGTACCATTAAGTGATTCATGATGATACCAAGGACCATCGTGGTAAGGTCTTAAATTAGGATCATTCATACAATATTCATAACCTAAAGTTGTGTGAGTTTTCATTATTTCAAATTCTTCATCTGTCAATTTTCCGGGTTTAGCTAAAATTTCTCTAGGAATATACATTTTTCCTACATCATGAACATAGCCAGCAATCATACAGTGAATTGTAAATTGATTGTTTTCACGCATATATTGACAAATTCTTGTACATAAATTAGAAACATTTAAACAATGTTGTTTTGTCATATCATCTAATTTATTCATTACAGTTAAACTACTTTTTAGTTCTCTATCTAAATCCTTCAGCCTAACATTGCTAGGACTATAAAAATCATATTTTTCTTCGAACATATACTTCTCCTTTGCATACACCATAATAATATCATTAATAAAAAAAAATTACAACCTGTAATTAAAAAAATAATTGCATTTTTTATATAGTTGTTTTAAAATATAAATGAAAGATTTTTTTTTAGGAGAGATTAATAATGGAAGAAATCAAAACAAATCAATATGTAGATGATACTAATAGTACTATTATAAAAGTATTCTTTAGAATGTTTTTAGGACTTTTGGCAACTGGATTAACAGCACTATATACATATAAATCAGGAATGTACATATCAATATTATCAGGCGTATCTTACTCAGTATTAGCAATTACAGAGGTTGCAATTGTATTAATTTTTTCATGGATGTTTAGAAAGCTTTCACCAACAATAGTCACTGTATTATTCTATTTATATGCTTTTATAAATGGAATCACTATGAGTGTTATTTTTGCTGCGTTTGAAATGAACACAATATTTTATGCATTTTTTACAACAGCATTGTTGTTTGGTGGTTTAGCGCTATATGGATATGAAACAAAAGCAGATATGACTAAGATAGGAACTATACTTAAAGTTGGACTAATTGTAGGATTGATAGTTTCTATAATAAACTTATTCATAGGAAATACTATAATAGATATTGCATTAGATTGGATTATGCTTTTGATCTTCTGTGGATTAACAATCTACGACATGAATAAAATTAGCTATATGCAAGAATATGTAGAATATGATACTGAAAAATTCTATATTTATGGTGCAATGGAATTATACCTTGATTTTATTAATATATTTATTAGATTATTATCTATTATGGGAAGATCGAGAAGAGATTAAGTAGCCAAAGGAGATGTAGAAGTTTGGCAATAAAATGGTTTTGCTACAAAAACACGTATTATTATTGTTTAAATCTGCAATAATAGTACGTGTTATTTTCTGGTTTAAATTGTTTTTTAGATAAATTAGAACATATTTTGATACATTGTTAAATATATTGTTAGTTAAATGCAAAAAAACAAAAAATGTTTACAACCTACGGTTTTTGTGATAATATTACACCATACTAAGATAAGGAGCAAATTCATGTATTTAAAGAGCTTAGAATTGCAAGGATTCAAATCTTTTGCAAATAGAACAGTACTAGAATTTAAGCCAGGCATTACTGCTGTAATAGGACCAAATGGATCAGGAAAAAGTAATATCTCTGATGCTATTAGATGGGTGCTTGGAGAACAAAGCATGAAATCACTTAGAGGATCAAAATCTGAGGATATTATTTTTGCTGGAACTCAAAATAGAAAATCATTGGGATTTGCCGAAGCAACTATGATACTAGACAATTCAGATGGAAGTTTACCTATAGAATATAATGAAGTTACAGTATCAAGAAGAATTTATAGAACAGGAGAGTCAGGATATTTCATAAATAAAGTTCCATGTAGACTTAAAGACATAACTGAATTATTCATGGATACAGGGATAGGAAAAGATGGATATTCAATTATTGGGCAAGGTAGAATAGACGAAATCTTAAGTAATAAATCTGAAGACAGAAGACATATTTTTGAGGAGGCAGCTGGAATTGTAAAATATAGAGCAAGAAGAGATGAAACCGAGAAAAAACTTGAGCAAACTAAAGTAAATATAGTGAGAATAAATGATATATTGACAGAAATCGAAGCTAATTTAGAGCCTCTTAAGGAACAAGCTGAAAAGGCAAAAAAGTATTTAGAATTAAGAGATGAATTAAAGAGAATAGAAGTAGGACTTTACATATATAAGATTGATAGTTTTAAAAGTAAAATAGAAAATCTAATAAAGAGTAAAGAAATATTTGAAGAACAAAATGAGAATGAAAATGATAAACTTAATGAAATACAAAAAATTAAGGAACAATTAAAAGAAGAATTAGATAAAATAAATGAACAAATAGAGAGAATGCAAAATATTAATTTTGAGAGTAAAAACCAAATAGAAAAAATTAATTCGGATATTAGCATAAGTTATGAAAGAATTTCAAACAATAAGGCAAATAAAAATAGACTAGAAAATGAAATAACAGAGAATACTAAAAACATTGAAAAACTGGAAGAAGATATTAAAAATAGGGAGATTAGAAAGGAAGATTTACTAAAAAACAAAGAAAAATTTGTAAAAGAACTTGAGTTAAAAGAAACAGAGTTTGCTGAGCTAAGTAAAAAATTAAGTTCTAAGCAAATTGAAATTGAGAATAAGAAGAAAAAGAATGAAGAATTAACTGAAGATAAATATAAGTTACAAAACGATATAACAATGTTAGAAACAAATTGTGAAAACTATAAGGATAGAACAAAGCAAGAAAATAGAGAACTATCAAGAATAATATCAGAATTAGATAAGAAACGAACAGAAAAAAATGATATATTAAAAGAATTAAATGAAAATGAAAGAATAAAGAATAATAATAAAAAAGAGCTAGAATCAATTCAAGAAGAAAAAGGAAAAATAGATAGAAAAATTGAAGAGTATGAAAAAAACATTGAAAAAGCAACAGACAAAAAGAGATTGATTAGTTCTAGATATAACTTTTTAATAGAAACTGAAAAGGAAAAAGAAGGATATATAAAATCTGTTAAAGATGTTCTAGTTGCGTGTGATAGTGATAGAAATCTAAAAAAAGGAATAAATGGAGTCTTAGCAAATATTATTTCAACTGATGAAAAATATCAAGTAGCTATTGAAATGGCTCTGGGAGCCGCAATGCAAAATATTGTTACTGATACAGAACAAGATGCTAAAAAACTTATAGAGTATTTAAGAAAGAATAAATTAGGTAGAGCTTCATTTTTACCTGTATCAACAATAAAAGGGAAAAAAATCGAAAGAATTATTTCAAGAGATGGAGTTGTAGGAATTGCTTCTGATTTAGTTAAAGCAGATAAAAAATATGAAAACATTGTATTAAACTTATTAGGAAAAACGGTAGTTGTTGATAATATAGAATCAGCAATTAAGTGTGCAAAAAATAACAAGTATTCGTTTAAGATAGTTACTCTAGAAGGTGATATAATAAATCCTTCGGGAGCTATGTCAGGAGGTTCGATACAAAAAAAGACAGTTAATATTTTAGGAAGAAAAACTGAAATTGCAAGACTAGAAAAAGAAATCAAAAGATTAGACAAAGAGTTAGAAAAAATAGTATTAGAAAAGGAAGAATACATAAAGAATAATGAAAATATTCTTACAAAAATACAAGATGTAGAAGAAAGACTAAGAGAATCGGAAATTGAGTTTGCAAAAATAAGTGAAAAGAATAGCTCGATTGAAACAGATATTGAAAGAATAATTAATAATAAAACTAAAATAGAGAAAAGCATTACTACTTTAAAAGAAAACATAGATAATTCTATAATAGAAAAAGAAAAAATAGAAAAAAAGATAGAAGAGATTAATGAAGAGTCTGAAAATCTTCTAAATGAAATAAATGAATTTGCTAAACATCATAAAGAAGAACAAGAGTATATTGATAATTTAAATGAAGATATTACAGACCTAAAGATTTCAGTATCATCATTTGATGAAAGCAATACATCTATAGAAGAGATGATGGAAAGAATAAAAGAAGATATTGCTAATGAAAAAAATGATATTGCTAATAAAAAAGCTGAAATAGATAAAATTGATGTGCAAAATAAAGAACTAGAAGAAACGATAGAAAATCTTAAGAATAATATAGAAAAAATAAAAGAGGAAGTAGCTAACAGCGGAGAAATGTCAGAAAAGCTAAAAGAGGATAGAAAAGCTAAAAATGAAAAGATAGACAGTATAGAAAAAGAAATAACAAATCAGTTTGAAACTATTCAAAAAGTGAAGGAAGGCTTAGTAAAGACAGATTCTAAGTTGGCTTCTGCAAACCAGGGGTTAAACGAAATTATAAATAACCTATGGAGAGATTATGAAATTACACCAAATAATGCTAAAGAAGAATTTGAAAAACCGACAAATGTTCAAGAAACGCAAAAAAATGTTAACAAAATTCATGATGAAATGAAAGAGCTTGGTGATGTTAACGTATCTGCAATTGATGAATATAAAAAGACTGAAGAACGATATGAAACTATGTGTGAACAAAGGCTAGATTTGGAAACAACAATGGCTAAATTAAGAAATATGATTCAAGAAATGACAGCAACAATGAAAAAACAATTTGAACAACAATTTAAGAAAATTCAAAAGTATTTTAATGAAGTATTTATTGAACTTTTTGGAGGGGGAAAAGCTGAACTTATACTAGATGATGAAGAAAATGTATTAGAAAGTGGTATCAGTATTAAAGTTCAACCAACTGGAAAAAAGCTACAAAACATGATGCTTTTATCAGGAGGTGAAAAGGCATTAACTGCGATTGCATTACTATTTGCAATTTTAAAAATAAATCCAGCACCTTTCTGTATTTTGGATGAAATTGAAGCGGCTTTAGATGATGTAAATGTGTATAGATATGCTGACTTCTTGAAAAAATTTAGTGAAGAAACTCAATTTTTAATAATAACACACAGAAAAGGTTCGATGGAAGCAGCAAATACGGTTTATGGAATTACGATGGAGGAAAATGGCATAAGTAAATTGCTATCTATAGACTTGAGTAAAAAATAGAAAAAATAAAAGATTCGAATTATCTTTTTGATTATTCGAATCTTTATTTATATTACAAAAAATTATATTTTTACCTATATCATTTGCAGAAATTAATATGAATTAAATTATCTATCAAGGTCTAGGTTAGGCAATGTTAATTGTTCGGGAACATTTTGAATGTTATTATTATTAGAAACATATAAACCTGAATGTGCGTAACTATCTGCAAACGTATCAAAGTGAAGATGCCACAATTCAGAAATTCTTTTCAATCTTTCGAACTCGTCACTACCTATATAGTCCTCAACATCTTGAATGTTATATTGCCTCAATTGATCTGGATAATTTTTTAAAGGTGAATCAGGAGTATCTCTAAGAGCAGTGAAATATTGAGTAAATTGAGGAGTTAGAAAATGACTAGGTGGGATTTCAGCAAAAATAGAATAGTAATTTCTAAAAGCTCCATAATCAATATTTTTAGTTCTATAGCTACCCATTGTTACTGAAGAAATCTGTGGAGATATTTCACGAACTCTTTGCAAGAAATTCATTGCAACTTCTGGATCGGAAAATCCACCTGGTGTTGGTAGACTGACAAGTTGAGGTAACTCTTCTTTTTGAGAATCTCCATCATTTTCTTCAAGTAAAATGTCATCATCGTCTCTCTGCTCAGAGTATTGAAAATGAGAAGCTGAACCAGTTTTTCCTTGCTGATATTGCTCATATGTTTGCAATTGGCATTCAATGGTTCCAAATAGTGTATCTATATAAATAAAGTTAGATTCATATCCATTATCTTTTCTTTTTCTTTTAAATGGCTTAGAACCTGATAAGCTAATTCCTAATGCTCTAAATTGTTCTTCATTACTTTTAAATAAGCTAGTAAATTGCTTATTTAAAACAGCCATAGCTAATTCATTATGCATTTTGCTTTCAAAATTGTCTAAAAAAGCAAGGAAATTTTCAGGCGATTCTGATTGACTAGAATCAACTTCGAATTCTCTGTGTGTAATAGGATATGATGCCATTCCGGAGTCTCTAGCTGATTTAAGCTTACTTTCCATTTTTGAAATACTTGAATTGATTTGAGCTATAATTAATGTCTCTTCAGGATCAACAATTGTTAATGTTCTTTTTAATAAAGATATACAATTTGTAAAGTATTCTTCTTGCGAAACATCAAATCTAGATTTAGGAGAATTTCCGCTTTCATCTTCAACTAGTTTACTCTTAAATTCTTGCATTTTTTCTAAAAAATCATAATTTGATTTTCTTTCTGAAACTAATTGAGATAGTGTTTTGTCTTTATCAAATAATCTATATGGGTCTCTCGAATACATAAGTGATGGCACTTCGCTAGTTATTAATTTCATAGCAAAACCATCATACATAGGTTGCTTAATATCAGGCTCAGATTGCTTATCTCTTACGTATTCTCTCATTTTATTTCTTATGCTTTTAGGAGATTTATATCTATAATTTAATTGAATGCCATGATTACCATATTTTTCACTATATGCTAGAATAATTGATGTAACAACTTGAGTATAATACTCTCTAACTTCTGGTATATTGTATAATGTAATATAGTTTCTTGTATTTCTTTCAATAAATTCTTGTTCATCAATTTCACTAAATACAGGAGTTGGCTCTACAATTAAACTTTTTCTAAAATCATTTTCCATATAAATAGTCCTTTCTTTATTTACATAACTTAATTATAGCATATTTGGCAATAAAAGTAAACTAATATTAGTACATGAACTATTTAAGAACTAAAAACATATTATATAAAAAAATAAGAGGTTATATTATATGATAAGTTATGTTATTAATGGAGGAAAAGAGTTAAATGGAGAAATCAAAAATTCTGGATCTAAAAATTCTGCATTGCCAATATTAGCAACAGCAATATTAAATCCAAATCCAGTAGTTTTCTATAATGTACCAGATATTGATGATGTAAAGACAACCTTAAAAATATTAAAGGTATTAGGTTGCAAAATAACAAGAGAGTGTGATAAAATTACTATATCAAGTTTTAATTTGAAAAAAACTGAAATTCCGGAAGAGTTAATGCATAGATGTAGATCTACAGTTATTCTTGTAGGTGCAATTGTTGGCAGAATGAAAAGAGCAACTTTTTCATTTCCAGGAGGATGCAATATTGGTGCTAGACCTATAAATTTACATATTAAAGCATTGAAAGAACTAGGAATTAGATTTACAGAAAAACAAAATAAAATAATTTGTGCAACTAAAACAATTAGAGGTGCAAAATTACAACTTGAATTTCCAAGTGTTGGTGCAACAGAAAATATTATTTTGTCTTCTATTTATGCAAAAGGTGTTACAAGAATTAGTAATGCTGCTAAGGAGCCTGAAATAAAAGACTTGGCAAACTGCTTAAAAAAGATGGGAGCAAAGATTTATGGTGCAGGAACTTCTAATATAAAAATAGTTGGAGTTAATAAATTAAATCCTGTCCAATACAAGATAATGCCAGACAGAATAGAAGCGGGAACTTTTTTATGTGGTGCTGCAATTACACATGGAAAAATAAGAATTACCAATACTAATCCATCAGATTTGTCTAATGTCTTATATAAGCTCAAAGAGATAGGGTGCGATATATCAATTAAAAATAATGAAATATGCTTGAAGGCACCTAAAAAAATTAAAAGTATTTCTATAAGTACAGAACCTTACCCAGGTTTCCCAACAGACTTGGAACCTATTTTTACAGCATTGTTGACAAAAGCAAAAGGAACTTCTAAAATAGAGGAAAATATTTTTGAAAATAGATTTGAATTTTGCAAAGAACTAAGTAAAATGGGGGCAGATATTAAGATTAATAAAAATGGTAGAGAAATTAGTATTAAAGGTGTTGAAAAAATCAGTGGAAATGTGGTAAAATCAAAAGACCTTAGAGGAGGAGCGAGTTTAGTATTAGAAGGACTTGCTGCAGAAGGAAAGACAGTAGTAGAAGATGCTGAATATATACTGAGAGGATATGAAAAACTTGATGAAAAATTACTTTCACTAGGAGCTAATATTAAAATTATTAATAAATAAAGGAGTGAAAATTCTATGAAGAAAGCGACTAAAGACAAAAAAGCATATAATGATAAAAAGAATAGTAAGTTAAATGCAACTCAAAAAAGTGGAATTTTCAACTATGATATGGAAACAGCACCTAAGGAAAAACTTACAAGGAAAAGAAAACAAAAAAGAAATGATAAGAGCAGTGATGATGAAACACAAAAAAAAGAAAGAATAAAGGAATTACAAAAAAGAAAGAGTAGAGAAAAAGCTAAAAAAAATAGAGAATTAAAAAAAGCAAAAAAACTTGAAAAAACTATGCTAAGTGATAAGCAGAAAGAGCAGCAAAATATAAGAAAAATAAAACAAATGAGAAGAATTAAAAAAACAGTAAAATTTACTTTTATTGTTTTTATACTGTTTACTGCAATTATACTGTTTGTAATGTCACCAATATTCAACATAAGTAACATAAACATAGCAAATAATGAACATATTACAAAAGAATCAATTCTGGGCTTATTAAATATTGGAAATGACACAAATATTTTTAAAGAGAATAATACAATATTAAGAAATAAATTATCTGAAAATCCATATATTGATGCAGAGAAAACATCAATCCATAGAATTTTGCCATCAACTATAATTATCAACATTAAAGAAAGAGAGGTTGAGTTTTTACTTGAGTTTGGAAGTACATTTGCATACATAGATAAAAGTGGAGAGATTTTAGAGATTTCTAATGAGACTGTACCAAATTTAATAAGAATAATAGGATATGAAACTACTTCTGATAATATTAAACCAGGAAACAAGATTTCTGAAAATGATATAAAAAAAATTATGGAAATATCTCAAATTACTAACATAGCTAAGAATTTTGATATTTACACTAAAATAACTTCAATTAATATAGAGGATGATAGCGATTATCAATTGTTTCTGGAAGGTGAAGGAAAAACAATACACTTTGGAGATAATACATCTATAGATACAAAGATGATGTATATCAAAGCAATATTAGAAAAAGAAAAAGACAATAATGGAGAGATATTTGTTAATGTGGATTTGAACAAAAAGAATGCATATTTTAAGCAAAATGTTTAGGAGGAGAGAAATTGAAAAAGAATAGATTTTATAGATTATCATTAGCTATTGTGTTTTTTATACTATCGATAGCTATAACGTTGCAAGTAAGAACTATGGCTAAGCAAGATTCTAATGTAACACAACTACTTAGAAATGATGAATTAAAAGACTCATTACTTCAATGGGAAGAAAAATATACTAATATAACTGCAAAATTAAATCAATCTAATAAGGAATTAGAAGAAATAAGAGTTTCAGCAACTCAATATGATTCAAGTTCTCAAGAAAAAACAGACCAATTAAAGAAAAACAACATGATGCTAGGACTTTTAGATGTAACAGGTGAAGGAATCACAATAACTGCAAAGGACGGACAAGTAGCAAAGGCTGCTGATAATGTAAGTGACTATCTTGTACATGATGTGGATTTAAGAGAAATAGTTAGTGAACTTAGTAATGCTGGTGCGGAAGCCATTTCGATAAATGATCAAAGAATTGTGAATACAACCTGTATTGTATGTGCTGGAAATGTTATTTCAATTAATGGGGAAAAAGTTACATCTCCATTTGTTATTAAAGCAATTGGAAATCAAGAAAGACTTTACGGAATTAATAGACCTGGTGGATATCTTCAATATATGAAAGAATATACAACTGTAGAGCTAAAGAAATCGAATAGTATTAAAATAAAGAAGTATAGTGGAGCTTTAAATTTTAAATATGCAACAAGTATAGAATAGTAATTAAAAAGCATGAAAGGAAGTAGAAAATTGAAAACAAAAACTGATAAAAACAAAATTGTGCTAAGAGTGACGATTGCTTTTATATCAACACTTTTAGTTTCTACGATATTAATACAATTCAAAAGTGTTGATGAATATAGAAAGTCAAATATTGAGTCACTTAGAGAAGATGAATTAAAAACACAAGTGGCTACTTACAAGTCAAAATATGAAGAAGCTCAAGAGCAATTACAAAGCAACCAAAATAAAATAGATGAGTATAAAAATACTGCTGATGAGAATGCAAAATCATCAGAACTAATTGAAGAGGAATTAGCCCAGTCTAATGATTTATTAGGGCTAACTGATGTTAAAGGTGAGGGAGTAATTCTAACTTTAATTGATACTGACGAAAACAGATATACATCGGAAAATATAAGAACTTTGATTAATGAGCTGAAATATGCTGGTGCGGAAGCTATATCTATCAATGGAAATAGAGTGATTAACCTAGCAGATATTGTTACAATTAATGATACATTTATTGTAATGAATGGGGGAAGTATAAGACTGGATTCACCATACGAAATAAAAGCTATTGGAGATAGAAAGTATTTAACTAGTACATTAAATATGAAAAATAGTGGTTTTGTTGATTTGATGAAAAGTAGCAATTTAGAAATACTAGTTAAGGAATCTGAAAGTATAACTATAAATAAATATAATGGAAGCATAAAAAATGAATACATAAAGGAGGATGAATAATATGACATTAATATATATAATAGTAGGATGCTTATTAGGAGTTGGAATAGGTTTCTTAATTCCAACAATCCCATACTCTGTTTCAAACTATTTAGCTATAGCAATAGTAGCCTCATTAGATTCAGTTTTTGGAGGAATAGCATCAAATATAAAAAAAGTATTTGATATAAAAGTTTTTATTTCAGGATTTTTCGTAAATTCGATATTGGCAATTTTGTTGACCTATTTAGGACAAAAATTAAATGTTGATATATACTTGGCTGCAATTATAGTTTTTGTTGGTAGAATGTTTAATAATTTAGGAATAATAAGAAGATATTATTTGGAGAAAATTGACATAAAATCGGACAATAAAACAACAAAAGATTAGTAAAATCAGTGATAACAAGGAGTCTGAAAATATATTACGATTTTGTTACAAAAATATTACAAAAATATTTCGATTTCTATTGACATTTTTTTTAAAATAATATAGACTAAGGCAAGAAATTAAATAACACGAATTGGAGGAGTTTACTTTGGCTATAGGTGATGTAATTGTCGGCATCGACATGGGTGCATCTAAGATTAGTTTAGTTGTCGGTGAAGTCAATAATTTTAATCAAATTGAAGTCATTTGTAACACTTGCGGCAAAAGTAATGGGATTCAAAAGGACAAAATAATTAATGAAAACAAATTAGCAGAATCCATAAAAGAAGTAGTAAAAGAAGCAGAAAAAGAAATGGGAATGGACATCAATTCTGCTTATATAACTATTCCTGGAAAGTACATTACAATAGTTCAAAATAGCGTTACAAAGGAAGCTAAAGATAAATATTCAGGAATATCTTCAAAGGATGTATCAAATGCACTAATGCAGGCCAAAGATATTGACATACCTGATGGAAAAAAACTTATAGATGTAGTAACAAATAATTTCATACTGGATAATGGGAAAGTAATAGACGATCCAGTTGGTGCGTTTAGTTCGAATTTTACACTTAATGCACAGATTATTTTAGCTGATAAAGAGTACATAAGAATCTTATCTAATATTTTTAAAAAGGTTGATATAGATATTGATGGAGTTGTACCTACAACACTAGCAGAAAAGAATTTAATATTAGATGAATATGAACAAAAAGACTATGCAATGCTTATAGATGTCGGTGGAGAGAATACAGATATAGGAATTTTTGATGGTGATAAATATGTATATACAAATTCTATACCTGTAGGAGGAAACAATATAACTAATGACATCGAAATTGTTTTAAACATTTCACATGACGAAGCAGAAAAACTAAAGAAACAATATAGTTTAGCATTAAAGTCTTACATTGACAATGATAGTGAAGTAGTACTAAATACCGTTAAAGATGGAAGTGAACAAATAATCAAAAGCTCAAATATTGTTGAGATAATTGAGGCCAGAGTTGAACAGATTTTTGAACTAGTCAATAATGACATTAGTGGACAAGGTATTAAACAAAATATCAATAATGTAATTTTAACTGGTCAAGGAATAACTAGTATTAGTAAAAGCGATATTGTTGGTAAAATTACATTAAATATTCCAGTAAAGTTTTGCAACAGCAAAATTAATGAAATAGCAAAACCTTCTTTTATAACAGCATACTCATTAATTAGATACATTGCACTAAGACCATTTGCAAAAACAGTATCAAGCAGTATAGATACAAAATCAGAGGGAGGATTCCTAAGGAAAACTCTAGAAAAAATAAAAGATTTCTTTTATTCATAAATCAAAAAAATAAAATTAATTGAAGAAGGTAATTAAAAGAGTTTGTAAACAGTTCTATAGCAATAAAGAAAATAACTTATCAATTCAATTATAGATAAAATTCAGGGAGGAAACAAAAATGTTATTAGAAAGCAGTAACAATAATAGTAGCAATAGCTATGAGGAAAATTTAAATATGGATGATACAGCAGTAATTAAGGTAATAGGTGTAGGTGGAGCAGGAAACAATGCTGTTAATAGAATGATAGAATCAGGTATTGAAGGCGTTGAATTTGTAGCTGTAAATACTGATAGACAAGCCTTAATGTTATCAAAGGCAGGAACCAAAATTCAAATTGGAGAAAAAATCACAAGAGGATTAGGTGCAGGAGCTAACCCAGATATTGGTGCACAAGCAGCAGAAGAAAGCAGACAAGAAATATCTGATGCAATTAAAGGTGCTGATATGGTATTTGTTACATCAGGTATGGGAGGAGGCACTGGAACAGGTGCAGCACCAATTGTTGCTAGTATAGCAAAAGAAATGGGAATTCTAACAATAGCAGTTGTTACAAAACCATTTACATTTGAAGGAAAGAAGAGATTATCTCAAGCAGAGAGAGGTATAGATAGTTTAAAAGGAAAAGTAGATACATTAGTTGTAATTCCAAACGACAAATTACTACAAATAATAGACAGAAAAACGACAATGATGGAAGCTTTCAAAATGGCTGATGATGTATTAAGACAAGGTGTTCAAGGAATATCTGACTTAATAAAAGTACCTGGTTTAGTAAATCTTGACTTTGCAGATGTTAAAACTATTATGCTTAATACAGGAATGGCACATATGGGAATAGGAAGAGCATCAGGTGAAAATAGAGCAGAAGATGCTGCAAAACAAGCTATTCAAAGTCCTATGCTTGAAACAACTATAGATGGAGCAAGAGGAGTTATCATAAATGTTACTGGTGGAGAGACACTTGGATTACATGAAGTTAATACTGCAGCTGAATTAGTACAAAGAAGCGTAGACCCTGAAGCAAATATCATATTTGGTGCTGTTATAGACAAGAGCTTAGATGAGGATATAGTTATTACAGTAATTGCTACTGGATTTGACAAAGAACCAGGAGCAAAAGAAACAACTATAGGAAAAACAGCGTGGACAACAAAACAAAGCACACCTGTACCAAGCAATGGAAATGGAATAGATATCGACATTCCTCCATTTTTACAAAAACATAAAAAATAGTATTCTTATAAACAACATAACTGGCAATCTAAGGTTGCCAGTTAATTTTAGAGAATGATATAATTATATATAAAAAAATAGTCGAAAAGTTGTCAAAAAATCTATACAGATTTTGACAGCTTTTTTTGTGTACAAAGATTATAATGCTTGCATGACTATTTACTTAGATATATTTTTTTTAGAAAATTTTTTAATGAACTATATTATTTTATTTGGAACTGCTTTTGCACAGAAAATAAAGATAAACAAAATAAGAGCTATAATTTCAGACCTAATAGGAACATTATATGCAATAATAATATGTTTAAAAATTATACCTACTTATTGTAATGTATTTATAAAAGTTACAATATCTATAATAATGATATATATAGCCTTTAAACCGCATAGTGCTAAAAGTTTTGTAAAAAGCTTACTTATATTTTATTTAATATCATTCGCAACAGGGGGGTGCTCTCTAGCCTTAATGTATCTAATAGCACCTCAAAGAATAGTGTTTGAAGATGGCCGTTTAATAGGGATGTATCCTATGAGCATTTCATTGATAGCTGGAGGACTAGGATTTATAACAATACAGTGTGCATTTGAAATAAATAAGAGAAAACTTGACAAAAAAGATTTGATTTGTAAATTAAGAATAAAAATATGTGGAAAAACGGTATCTACAAGAGCTTTTATAGACTCTGGAAATAGTTTAAAAGACCCATTAACCTTGAAACCAGTTATAATTATTGAAAATAGGCTTATAAAAAAAGCACTCGATCTAAAAGATAATTATATAAATGAATGTGAAGGAGGTGATTCAAAATTAGGAATAAGGTTAATACCTTATAAATCTATAGGAAAACAGAATGGAATACTAATGGGGGTAATGACTGAGTATGTAGAAATAAAATATGATAATGAGTCAATAGTAAAGAATAATGTAATTATTGGACTATATAATGAAAAAATTGGAAAGAATTATTCAGCGTTAGTAGGATTAGACTTTATTTATGGAGGAAATGAAGATGAATTTAATAGCAATTTTGAAAAAAATATATTTCAATGTATTAAAAAATGAAAGTACTTTTAATGAAATATTCTATGTTAGTGGAAATGACGATTTACCAGCGCCACTAGAGGGAGAAGAAGAAGCAAATGCTATAAAAAGATTATCAAATGGTGACATAGATGCAAGGCAGTTACTTGTAGAACATAATCTAAGATTAGTTGTATATATTGCAAAAAAATTTGAAAATACGGGGATAGGAATTGAGGATTTAGTATCTATTGGTACAATTGGACTAATGAAAGCTATCAATACATTTGACGCTGAAAAAAATATTAAACTAGCAACATATGCTTCTCGTTGTATAGAAAATGAAATATTGATGTATTTAAGAAGAAACACTAGAATAAAAAATGAAATATCCATAGATGAACCATTAAATAAAGATGTAGATGGAAATGAACTATTACTATCAGATATACTTGGTACTCCTGCTGATACTACATCTCAAAGAATAGAAGATGAAGTGGATAAGAAATTATTAAAAGTATCAATATCAAAATTGAATTCGAGAGAAAAAATGATAATGGAACTAAGATTTGGATTTCTGACAGGAGAAGAAAAAACACAAAAAGAAGTAGCTGATATGTTAGGGATATCACAAAGCTATATATCAAGATTAGAAAAGAAGATAATAAATAAAATGAAAAAAGAAATTCTAAGTAAAACAGGTTAACTGACAAAAAAGTAATGCCAAAATAGACATCCATTTTGGCATTACTTTGGAGAGTTATAATCAAATGTCAACAAGAATTACATTTTCACCAATACATTTGATTTTATCCCAAGGAATAACAATATCATTACCTGGTGAAAAAAAGCTTAAAGCTTTTGAAGATCCTGGAACAATAATAGAAATTATATTACCAGTGTTTAAATCAGCGCAAACATCTTGAACATAACCAAGTCTTCTACCATCAGCTATATTTATAACTTCTTTATGTTTAAAATCCATACCTTTTTGTGCCATAATATCCTCCTGAAATATTATATGCACCAAAAAACTATATATAATTATTTTTGATGTGCTTTATTGCATTTTTTTCTAGACGAGAAACTTGTGCTTGAGAAATGCCAATTTCATCAGCAACTTCCATTTGAGTTTTGCAATCAAAAAATCGTTTTTTAATAATATCTTTTTCTCTATTAGATAATTTTTTCATTGCTTCAGTTATAGCTATGGAATCAGTCCATTTTTCATCAGTATTTTTTTTGTCACTTACTTGATCCATAATGTATAAATTTTCAGAATTACTATTACTATGAATAGTATCTTGCAAAGAAACTGGATCTTGAATTGCATCTAAGCTTGCAGCTATTTCTTCTTTGGAAGCACCTACTAGATTTGATATTTGTTCAATAGTAGGTTCAGTTTGAGTGGACTTTAGTAAGTGTTCTTTTGCGACTAATGCTTTATATGCTAGGTTACGCACAGAACGACTTACCCTAATAGGATTATTATCTCTCAAATATCTTCTAATTTCTCCAATTATCATTGGAACTGCATAAGTAGAAAACTGTACATTTTGATTCAAATCGAAATTATCAATAGCTTTAATTAGACCGATACAACCAATTTGAAAAAGATCATCAGCATTATCATTACTGTTTTTAAATCTCTTTATAACACTTAAAACTAATTTTAGATTACTTTTTATAAAAACCTGCCTAGCTTCCATATCTCCATTTTTTATTTTATATAAAAGTTCATTTTTTTCTTCAACTGATAATACAGGTAATGATGAAGTATTAACTCCAGAAATTTCAACCTTATTAATCAAGAAAAAACCTCCTAAATATTTATAAACATTATTTACAAAAAATAAAAAAATATACAAAATCTTACAATAAAATAATTGACTTTAATTTTTATTATTTATATAATGATGATGTAAAAAATAATTAGGAGGTATGTGTATGAAAAAGTACATATGTGAATGTATTGGCACAGCAGTTTTAGTGCTATTTGGATGTGGTACTGCAGTTATATCTGATGGAGATTTAGTAGCAACATCTTTAGCGTTTGGATTATCAATCATAGCTATGGCATATGTTATAGGAAACATTTCAGGATGTCATGTAAATCCAGCAGTTTCACTAGCAATGTTAATTAACAAAAAAATTGAAGTAAAAGACTTTATATGCTATGTTGTTGCACAAGTAGTAGGAGCTTTTATAGGAGCAGGAATTTTATATTTTATTTTAAATGGAACACCTGATGGAGTATTTGCATTAGGAACTAATGGTTTTGGAGATGCAAGTTTGTACGAATTAAATTGGATTTCAGCATTTATAGTTGAAGTAATATTGACATTTGTTTTTGTTTATACAATATTAGGAGTAACTTCAGATGACAATAAATCAGCTGTGGCAGGAATTGTGATAGGATTAACATTAACATTTGTTCACTTATTAGGTATAAACCTAACAGGAACCTCAGTTAACCCAGCTAGAAGTTTAGCACCGGCAGTACTAATGGGAGGAGAAGCTTTAAAACAAGTATGGCTATTTATAGTAGCTCCGCTATGTGGATCAGCAATATCAGCTATAACATATAAATTATTAAATAAAGAAGAATAAATAAAAAAACTTTACATATATTATATGTAAAGTTTTTTATTTGAGTATTAAATAATGAATTGTTTTTATAATATGAATAATTGAAGCAATAGTTGTATAAAAAATAACTAAAATTATATGAAAATAATTATGTAATAAAATTATGTTGAGAAAATTCGAAAAAAGCCTTGACGTAGGTTTAAAAATATGATACTATAGAAATGTACTAAGGAAGTTGGTTAGGGAAAAACACTATATTAAAACATCAAAAACTAAACTTTTTTATTTTTTACCCAAAAAGTTCAAAAAAAACATTGACTTTTTTTATGGGGTATAGTATAATAAGTAACGTTCCTTGATGGAATATTATTAAGTACAAAGTACATTGAAAAATAAACAACAAATCTTTTGAGAAACCAATAAAAAAATTGAGTTTTAAAGTAAGAATATTCAAGCTTTAAGATTTAATCAGCGGGTAGTATATCTACCACAAAAGTGTAAAGAATGAGT
>JAFWNQ010000009.1 GCA_017510245.1 Clostridia bacterium | reverse complement strand
GCAAAAAGAGCTACAACCAAAGCTTCTACTTCTAAAGAATTAGAAGACAATTCTGATGTTGTGGATGAAGCTGATGTAGAAAAGCCTGCTAAGAAGACTACTAGAAAGTCTACTTCTGCTAAGAAAACTACTGCTACTAAAAAAGCTACAACCAAAGCTTCTACTTCTAAAAAATTAGAAGACAAGTCTGATGTTGTTGTGGATGAAGCTGATGTAGAAAAGCCTGCTAAGAAGACTACTAGAAAGTCTACTACTACTAAGAAATCTACTGCTAAAAAAGCTACTGCAAAGACTTCTGCAACAGCTGCAAAAACTTCTTTTAAAAAGAATATAGATAAATCTAGTGCTCTTATTGATTCTGTGGCTGATGATAAAAAAACAAAAACTTCTTTAGATAAGAAATCTATTTCTAAACCTAGAATTGTAAAACAATTACTTAAAAAGATTCTTTCTTTAAAGAAAAATAATAAAATCAAAGACATTGAAGACGAAAATAATGAAGACTTATTTGATAATATACCAGAGTACTATGACTTACCTTATAGATATAATCAAACTGTAGTTAAAGTTTTATATCAAAATCCTACTACCCTATTTGTTTATTGGGATGTTTCCGATGATGATATAGAGCATTTCAAAAAACAGTATGGAGAAAACTTTCTATATATAACAAAACCTGTATTATTAGTTCATAATTTAACAGATAATTATAGTTTTGAAGTTGATATAAATGACTTCGCAAATAATTGGTATATTCACGTAAATAATTCTAAATGCAAGTATTCTGTTGAATTATGTCGTAGACCAAGTCAAAGTGAATCTATTGAAAACATTGAAACTAAGCAACATACAGATTTCATAAATATTACATACTCTAACACCGTAGAACTACCTAATGATCATGTATTATTCTTTAAAAATAATGATAAAATTTATTTTAAGAATATAAAAACAAATAAAATAACAGAAAAAATATTTAAGACTAGAACATATGGAAGCAAAGTAAAAGCAATTTATAACAATTATGATCTTACTGAAGATGAAGATAGATTTGACTTTAAAAACCCTTCTTCACAAAATCCAACATCAAATGTTATGTAGGTTTTCTATCAAAATTAGAAAACCTTTTTTATATAATAGGAAAGGAACTAAAATGAAAAACACACAAGGATATGTTAGTTTTGTATTGCATGCACATTTACCTTTTGTGCATCATCCAGAAAGCGAAGATTATTTAGAAGAACAATGGCTTTTCGAAGCTATTTCAGAAACATATATTCCTCTAATAACAACTTTCCAAAAGTTAGTTGACGAAGGAGTTGATTTTAGATTTACAATGTCTTTAACTCCTCCTTTATTAAATATGCTTGATAACAAATTACTACAAAAAAGGTATATTAAATACTTAAAAAATCATATTGAATTATCTAAAAAAGAAATAGATAGAACTAAAGATAATCATAGAATGAATAAACTATCTCATTACTATTATGATAGATATAGTAACGATTTACATATCTTTAAAGATATATATAATTGCAATTTAATTAATGCCTTTAAAAAATTCAATGATTTAGGAGTTCTTGAAATTATTGGTTGTGGCGCTACTCATGGCTACTTTCCTATTTTGTATGTAAACGAAAAAACTGTTAGAGCTCAAATAGCTCTTGGCGTCCAGTCTTATAATAAGTACTTTAACAAGCCTATTAAAGGCTTTTGGCTTCCTGAATGTGGATATGTACCAGAAGCTGATAAATATTTAAGAGAATTTGGAGTTCAATATGTATTAGTTGAAACTCATGGAATTTTGTATGCTGATCCTACTCCTCTTTACGGTACTTATGCCCCAATTGTTTCTCCTGATGGAGTTGTTGCTTTTGGAAGAGATTTAGAATCATCAAGACAAGTTTGGAGTTCTATTAATGGTTATCCCGGTGATTTTAATTACCGTGAGTTTTACAGAGACATAGGATATGATGCACCATACGATTATATAAAACCATATATAGCATCAAATGGAGTCAGAGTTTCAACTGGAATAAAGTATCATCGTATTACAGGTAAATTTGAGGAAAAAGATATTTATGATTTACAATGGGCTCAAGACTCTGTTAACATGCAAGCAGGCCATTTCTTTGATTGTAGATGTAAACAAATTGAATTTCTATCACATAATACAGAAAACCCTCCAATAATTGTTTGTCCTTATGATGCAGAGCTTTATGGACATTGGTGGTATGAAGGACCTGATTGGCTTTATACTTTAGCTAAAAAGATTTATTATGATGACTGCAATTTTGAATTAATTACTCCTGGAGAATACATTGAAAAATATCCTAATATGCAACTTTCTACACCTTGTCGATCTTCTTGGGGTGCAAAAGGTTATAGTTATGTTTGGCTAAATTCTAGTAATGACTATATCCACAGACATTTACATGTTGCTGGAGATAGAATGTGCGAATTAGCATATCAATATTCCAATGAGCCAAGCAATTCATTAAAAAGGCGCATTTTAAATCAATGTGCTAGAGAATTGGTTTTAGCACAAAGTAGTGACTGGTTATTTATAATTACCAATGGAACGATGGTCGATTATGCAAAAAAAAGAGTTAAAGACCATATAGGTAGGTTTACTAAACTTTATCTGTGGTTAAAAAATGATAATGAATTAATAGAAAGAGATTCTCTTGCAGATAAAAAGATGAAACTTTTAGAGAATATTGAGCAAAAAGACTGTATCTTTCCTGAAATGGATTACAAATTATACTTATAAAAAGAATAGAGACGGCTTAGAATTCGTATTTTTATAGAATTCAAAACCGTCTCTATTTACTGTAGTTTCTATATTAGAATAAATAATACTATTAAAATAGCCGAACACACTTTCCAGAATATAATTCTTCTTTTTAGTCTTTTATTTATTACTTTTAATTTAATAATCCTATTTTTATCATTGTTTTTTAATACCTTTTTATTACATTCTTCAAGAATGATTTCTGCTTCTCTTATAATGTATTTCTTATCATAATTTCCCATAATGGTTCTCTCCTTTTAAAGGATTATTACCACTTATGGGAAATTTATACGACTACTCCAGTTCTAACTGAATCTTTTTTCCATCTATACTTTTTATTTTAATTTTCTTATCTTTATAAATATCTGGAATTTCCTCACACATCCCATTATAAACTAATTTGTCTCCATCAAATAAATCAATCTCAAGTAAATTTAAATCTGTAATCTTCATTATTTAGCATTTTCCTTTTCTAATAATTTCTCTACTCCAGTAGCAACTACAGTTACAATAACTTTCTTATCTAATTCTGGATCTATTTCTGTTCCAAATATTACATTTGCATTTTCATCAACACTTTCTGCAATTATTTCTGCACTTCTATTAATGTCATCAAGTCCAATATCTTCTCCACCTTTAATATTAAAAATAACACCTTTTGCACCATCTATACTATTTATAGTCAATGGATTTTTCAAAGCATTTTTAGTTGCATCTTCAATTTTATTATTTCCCTCTGCTTCTCCTATTCCCATATATGAGTATCCTTCATAACTTAGTACAGTTTTTACATCTGCAAAGTCAACATTAATTGTTCCTACTGACTGGATTAAATCAGTAATTGATTCAACTGCTTGTCTTAAAATATCATCTGTAAGTTTAAACGCATTTAAAATTGAAACATTTTTGTCTGTATTTTCTAATAATTGATTATTAGATATTATAATTAAAGAATTTACATTTGGCTTTAATTTTTCTATTCCAACTTCTGCTCTAACAGTTCTTAATTTTCCTTCGAAAGTAAATGGTGTTGTTACTACTCCAATCGTAAGTATTCCTCTCTTTTTAGCTTGTTCAGCTATTACAGGAATTGCACCGGTTCCAGTACCTCCACCCATTCCTGCCGTTAAGAATACTAAATCAGTATTATCCAATATCTTATTAATATCTTCCATACTTTCTCTAGCTGCTTTTTCACCTACTTCTGGATTAGCACCGGCTCCAAGTCCTTGTGCAGTTTCCTTTCCAATTTGAAGTATTTTGCATCCATTAGTGTTAGCTTTATCTAGTATTTGCCTTTCAGTATTTATTAATATATATTCTGCTCCTTTTATTTTTGATTTTATCATTTGATTTACAGCATTATTTCCTCCGCCACCTATTCCTAATACTTTTATTTTGATCAAGTCTTTTGTATGTTGTTGTGGTATCCTTTCTAACACTTATTAATCCTCCATTCATTCGACATATTTTGTATTTACATTATACAACAAAATTGAGAATTTGCAAGGTATTTTTATATTATAATGAAGAAATTTACTATATTTATGCACTTGCTTTTAGTTCCAGTCTAAGTTTATCCGCAATCATTGCTATAAACTCAGAATTTGTCGGTTTCCCTTTTTGTGCAGATACAGTGTATCCAAATATACTTTCTACTATTTTTTGATCTCCCCTTCCCCAAGCAACTTCAATTGCATGTCTAATTGCCCTTTCAACTCTAGATGGTGTTGTGTTAAATTTAAATGCTATTTCTGGATATAACTCTTTTGTTATTTGATTGATCATGTTTATATTATTAACTACCATTATTATTGCTTCTCGTAAATACTGATATCCCTTAATATGTGCTGGAACACCAACTTCATGAATAATATTAGTAACTAAGGCTTCCAAATTATCTTTATCATTACCATCTTTCACATGTATATATTGAGCTTTTAATTCTTTACCTGAAAGAATTTGTTGTTTTTGTTCTTCAGGTTTAAAATATTTTATATCTTTTATTCTTTGAATTAGCAAAGTAATGTCAAATGGTTTTACTATATAATAATCTGCACCTAATGAAATTGCTTTTTGTGTTATTTTATCTTGACCAACAGCAGATACCATAATGCAAATTGGTCTTTGCAACAACTGTGTTTTAGAAAGCTGTTCAAGTACTCCTAATCCATCGAGGTGTGGCATAATTACATCTAAAAGCACTATATCCGGTTTTTTACTAATTATTTGTGCATATGCTTCTTCCCCATCCCTCACTACATCAACTACATCAATATCCTCATCATCACTTAAAAATTTTTGTAGCGTTATTCCAAAATCATAATTGTCATCAGCAATTAATACTTTTATCTTTTCGTTCATACAAAATTCCTCCTATATTTGTTAATTTTTACCATTTGATTATACATTATTAAAAATTTTTTTGCAATACTTTTTCTATTTTTTTCCATTTTTTACTCTTTTATTTAATTCCTAAATAGGAGATAACTAACCTAAATCTTAGTAAAATGAGAACGTTTTAGAACTCCAACTTTTCTTTGGAATTTCAAAACGTCCTCACTTTAGTCAATCTTAATTTTTTCAACTTAGTTATATTAACAATTTTAATTAATTATTATTTAATAATTATTTAATAATTATCCAATTATTATTTGATAGAAGTTTAGTATTTAGTATATTTGTTTTGTTATTCATCAATTTGTCATATTTCTCTGCTGTTGTTTCAATTATTATATTTATACTCTCATTATACTCAGTATCACTAATTGTTATATTCTCCATATCACAATAGTGTGTGAATTCTTTTAAATCTGAATATGAGATTTCTACATTATATATATTTCCTATTTCTTTTTCAATTATCTCATTTTTTCTTATAGCTTCCACTGCTGATTGAGTATATGCTTTAACTAATCCACCGGTTCCTAAAAGAATTCCTCCAAAATATCTTGTAACAATAATTAATACATTTGTTAGACCATTCTTTTTTATTACATCTAGCAATGGCGCTCCTGCAGTTCCACTTGGTTCTCCATTATCACTTGATTTTTGAATCTTATTTATTCCATCTTCTTGTAATTCATTAATCACATACGCATAACAATTATGCTTTGCATCATTATACTTTTTCGTCATTTCTTTAAGTATATCCTGTGCTTGTTTTTCAGATTCAACATAAAAAACATTTGCAATAAATTTTGATTTCTTTATAACTATTTCTGCACTTGATTCTTCCTTTATAGTTTTTATCATATCAATCCCTTTCACTTATAAGAGCACTACGTTACTCTTGCTTTAATCCAGCTGTGAAACCTGTAGAATATGCTATTTGTAAATTAAAGCCTCCTGTATATGCGTCTACATCTATTATTTCTCCAGCAAAAAATAGTCCTTTTACTAATTTTGATTCCATTGTTTTAGGATTTATTTCCTTAGTAGAAACTCCTCCTCGAGTTATTATTGCTTCTTTAATTGGTCTAAATCCTTTTATTTCTAATTCAAAACACTTTAATAGTTTTATAATTTTTTGTCTCTCCTGTTTTGTAATCTCATTTACCTTTTTATTCTGATCAATTCTACTTCTTTCAATAATTACTGGAATTATCTTTCTTGGTAAAAGATCATTTAAGCTATTTTTTAATTCTTTATTTTTATATTTTTCAAAATCTCTTAAAACTCTATCATTTAATTTCTGTTCTGAAAGTGCAGGTTTTAAATCTATTTCTATTTTAGCATTTCTTAATTTAGTTCTAACTAAATGTGCAGATGCACTGAGTACTATTGGTCCTGATATCCCGAAATTAGTAAAAATCATTTCACCAAAATCTTCATAGACTTTTGTATTACTTTCATAAATGGTGATTCTAACATTTCTAAGTGATAATCCTTGAAGTTCTGTACAATACTTTAATGATTCATTTTCCATAGTCATTGCTATCAAAGATGGCTTTGTTTCAATAATAGTGTGCCCAAGTTGTTTTGCAATTTTATATCCATCTCCAGTCGAACCTGTTTGTGGATAGCTTTTTCCCCCTGTTGCTAATACCACTTTATCAGCTTTAAATATTCCCTTGTCAGTTTTTACTCCCTCGACTTTTCCATTGTTAACTATAATCTCTTCTGCTTTAATATCAGTAATAACTCTTACTCCATCTAGTTTATTTTTTAGTGCTTCTACTACATCACTTGCTTTATCACTCTTTGGAAATATTCTATGTCCTCTTTCTTCTTTTACCGGTATCCCCAGTAATTCTATAATATCATCATTATCAAAATTCTTTAACGCACTATATAAGAATCTTCCATTTCCGGGTATATTATCAATAAACTCTTGTGTTGTTTCTAAGCTTGATGTAATATTGCATCTTCCTTTTCCAGTAATACTTAATTTTTTTCCAAGTTGATGCATTTTTTCTAATAATATCACTTCATTTTTCTGCTTTTTTGCAGATATTGCGGCTAGCATTCCTGCAGGTCCGCCACCAATTATTATTGTTTTCATTTTTCTCTCCAACAATTTTAATTACTTATATTATCAATTGCTTTCATTACTCCAATTTTCCCAGTTTCATATGTTAATCCACCTTGTTGATATGCAACATATGGAGGACGAATTGGTGCATCACAACTAAATTCAATTGATGATCCTTGTGTAAAAGCTCCTGCAGCCATAATAACTTGATCTGTGTAACCGGGCATATCGTCTGGAATGGGAATCGTGTTTGAATCAACTGGTGATCCCATTTGAATCCCTTGTACATACCTTATTAGCTTGTCTCTATCATTGAATGTTATTGTTTGCACTATATCACTTCTTTTTTCATTCCATTTTGGGTCTACTAAATATCCCATTTCTTCCATTACTTTAGATGTTAAAACTGCTGTCTTTAAACTGCTTGCAACAACACTTGGTGCTAAAAATAGTCCTTGTAATATCTTCTTATTCATTCCCAATGTAGGTCCAACTTCTGCTCCTTCTCCAGGAAGTGTTAATCTTTCTGCTACTAGTTTTATTAATTCTTTCTTTCCAACAACATATGCTCCATTTGGTGCTATTCCGCCACCTAAATTCTTTATTAGTGAACCAACCAATACGTCTGCTCCAATGTTACTAGGTTCAATTTTATTTGTAAACTCCCCATAGCAATTATCTACCATTATTATTACATCTTTGTTAACTTCTCTTATTGTTTTTATTACTTTTTCAATTTTGTCTAAGGTAATACTCTTTCTTAAAGAATATCCTCTTGAGCGTTGTATTTCTACTAATTTTACATTGTTCTTTGCTAGTCGTTTTTGAATACCATCATAATCAAAATCATTATCTATTAAATCTATCTGTTCATAATGTATCCCATATGATTTTAATGAACTTGGATTATCGACTATTCCTATAACTTCATCCATTGTGTCATATGGTTTTCCTGAAATGCTAATCATTGTGTCATCTGGTCTTAATAATCCGAAAAAAGTCACATTAAGTGCATGTGATGCTGAAATAAATTGTCCTCTTACCAAAGCATCTTCTGTTCCAAAGATCTCACTATATATCTTTTCTATCACTTCTCTTCCTATATCACTAAGTCCATATCCAGTCGTTTCATTAAAGTGTACTTCAGATAAGTTATTATTGCTAAAAGCTTTTAAAACTTTCATTGCATTATATTCAGCTATTTCATTTATTTCATCAAATTGTTTCGTTATTTCTTTTTCATTCTTGTTTACTAAATCAATTGTTTTATTGTTTATGTACATTTTATCTCCTTTTATTTAATTTTTATTATGATTATATTGGTAAAAAAACTATGTGTTTACACCCCAAAACTTATACTATACAATATATAGGCGACTATTGTCGCCTATATATTATTATTGTTGTATATCTGAAGAATAAACTGATTCCCTTATACCGCTAATTTCATAGTATGTTGAAAGGAATTTAACATTCTCCCAATCTATTTTATATGTTGGATTTAAGACTATTTTTCCTGAAGTATCTATAACTCCCCATAGACCATCTTTTTTTATTCCTGCAGTATTTCCATTTTGCTCAGTAACCATATCATACTCATAATTAACGACAACATTTCCTTTATTGTCGACAAATCCCCATTTTCCATCTTTATTTGAAGCATATATTTTGTTATTTGGTACAATATCTTGATAAGATTTTTCATTTCCACTATAGTCAAAATATTTAACATTATTCTTTGAAATAAGTTTTATATATTTATCAGTTTTATCAATTACTCCATTTTCAAGTCCGCTTATTAGTTCTCCACTTGCATTTATTAAATCCACTTTGTTATTATCCAATAAAGTAGCTTGTAACACTTCTGTCCCATCAATTTTTTGTATAGAACTATATTTTAAAGGTATAACAACGTTTCCATTAGAATTTATAACTCCAGAGTTATTATCAATTGTAGCTATAAATAAGTCATTAGTAAAATACTCTATATATACATATTGATCTTTTAGCAATATATTGTTTGAAGAATCTTCGATATTATAGTAATTATTCTCATCTATTATTATGCTATAATTTTTAGAAACTTTAAGATGACTACTGTTCTTAGTATCCAACTTATTTCCATTTGTGTCGAAAACTTCTCTTTCTTCACCATTATTTGCATTAATATAATCACCACCAATGTTTATAGAGTCATATTCTATTGGTAATATCTGTTTTCCATCTAAGTCTTTTATTCCATAAGATGCATTCTTCTCAACAACTAGTAATTTAGTTATACTATCATATGATATATCATCTAATTCGTTTTCTATTATTTGCTTACCATTTTTTATTAGTCCTTTTTTTCCATTTACAGTCGAAATAAAATAAACATCTTTTTCATCTTCTATTTCTATTATTCTGCTTAATTCGCTAAAAGTTGTGTCAATTACTTCTTTTCCATCTAAATTTGCATATCCATATTTATATCCTTCATCAGATTTTATCTGTAGTAGAAATCCTGCTTTTGAGTATTTTGTTTTTTCATTATAATATCCGTCTGACATAACATCATTAAACTCTGGTTGTATTATCCTTTTTCCCTCAATTGTAACTACTCCATATGCACCATCTTTTTTTATTTTTAAATATCCTTCTTTATAATCTATGTTCTGTATATCTTCAAACTGTGCTTGTATTATTTTATTTCCATCAAAGTCTATTAATCCATACAAATTTCCATCTTTATATTTAAGTACTGTTTTCTCATATGGAATATTACTAGATAATTGATTTATTTCTATTGCTTCAACAGATTTGTATTCTGTTAAAATTTGATTATTCTCCGCATTATATGCTTTCCACTCAATATTATTTATATCAGTGCTATCAGTACATAGAAACAAATCCTTAGTTGGATTAGGTATTTCTATGTCTATGAACTTTGGTTCAATTACAACCTTTCCATTCTTGTCTATTACTCCATATTTATCTTCTTTTTTTATCTTATAATAGTTCATTTGATCTTCAGTTATTTCTAATATACTTACACTATTACTTTTTGAAGTATTTCTTCTAATAATAATAATTCCAATTAGAATTATTGCTACAACTATTAGTAATATAAAAAATCTTTTTTTACCACTTTTCTTCATTATCTCATTTCCTTTCTCAAGGTCGTTATTTCTTTATTATACATTTCAATTAATATATCTGTCAAATATTTTTACCTTTTTATTCAATATTATTAGTTAATTCTGTAATTGAATTATCAATTAAGCAATTGTCTATTTCTTTGTCAACAACATAATTAATAAGCATATTTATACTTATAATTAATACTATACTAATAAAAAAAGCTAAAATGTTAATATTTTTTTTGTTATAATTCATGTCCATATTATACCATTTTTGTTTTTATATGTAAACTACTTTTTATTCTTTTGTTTGTCAATATCACAATAGAATTCAACTCCATCTTTTCTATTAATTACACCATATTCATTATTATAATTATCCATAATAGCTTTCACCATTGCTAGTCCAATTCCAGTGCCATTTTTTCTATTTCTTGAACTATCAATCTTGTAAAATCTTCCCCATATCTTTTCTCTATATCCATCAGGTATTTTTTTCCCTGTATTATAAACAAATAATCTTATTTTTTTGTTCTTTCTTTCTTCAGTCCTTATTATTATTTTCTTTTCTCCATTAATCTTTTCGCAATTCTTAATTGCATTAGTTAAATAATTATTTACAATCTGACTTATACATTCATAATCGCTATAGACTAAGATTACATCTTTATTATCATATTCAACATTAATATTCTTTTCTTTTATTATAACAGTTTCTCTTTTTATTTCATTTTCAATAATGTTATTTAAGTTAAACTCTATATTATTAAGTTTTCTAGCTTTATATTCTAATTTCATTAATTCCAAAAGTTTTTTTACCATATTGTCCATCTTTTTTGATTCATCAAGTATTACTTCTGCATAAAACTTTCTTGACTCTTCATCTTCGTTAACATTTTCAATAAGCCCCTCTGCGTATCCTTGTATAAGAGCTATAGGAGTTTTTAATTCATGTGACACATCAGAAATAAACTGTCTTCTCATTTCATCAATTTTTGCTTGCCTCTCAATATCTTTTTCTAGTTCATTATTATTCTTTCTAAGTTGATCTATTGTTGATTCCAGTTTATCAGACATCTCATTAATGCTTTTACCAAGTACATTTATTTCGTCATCGCTATCAGTTGTAGCATATTTTTCGGCAAAATCCAACTTAGCCATTTTTCTAGTAATTTTGTTCATCTTAATAATAGGTTCTGAAATTCTTTTTGAAACTTCTAAAGATGCTATTCCAGAAACTAGTATAATTACAAATCCAATAATCATTAAAGTTATATTTGACATTCTTATAGATTCATCAATAGCTATTACAGGAATCTTTATATAGAGTATATATCCATTATTTAGTTGTGACTTTAATATTAAATATTTATTAATAAGTGAAGTGTCTATAGCCTTTGCTTCTATATTCTCTTTTTTATATATAGTTTTTGTTGCATGAATATTATCCCTAATTTGCTCAACACTAACAATTATTCCTTTATTATAGTTGTATATAATTTTAGATTCTCCATCCTCAATAAGAATTTCCATATTATTATTTAATTCAATTTCTTTTAATATTTCCGTAATGTCATAATTCTTATTATGCCTATAGTAATCATCCACTTTTTTGCAGATATTTATTGCTGATTTTAGTTTTGAATACTTATAGATTGGTTCAATTAGAATAAAACTGGCTAAAGTCATTAATAATATAACTACTATAGTTGCAACATTAAAAATCATAAATAGTCTAAATTGTATAGAGTTATTCTGTTTTAATAATCTCATCTTATTATCCTTCAATTAATTATTCTGTTTCAAACTTATATCCTATTCCTCTTATTGTTTTTATATATTTTCCTCTTTTTCCTAATTTATGTCTTATTTTCTTAATGTGACTATCAATAGTTCTTGAATCCCCATAATAATCATAGTTCCACACATTATTTAATATTTTTTCTCTAGAAAGAGCAACATTTTCATTTTCTAACAAATATTTTAATAATTCATATTCTCTAAGACTAAGTTCAATACTTCTTCCGTCAACACTTACTGTTCTTCCTTCTGTATCAATTTTTATCCCACCATAGTTTTTCTCATTGTTCTCTTCAACTATTGTTCGACTTAAAATAGCTTTTATTCTTGCTATTAATAGTTTTGGACTAAATGGCTTTGAAATATACTCATCTGCTCCCAGTTCAAATCCAAATAATTCATCTTGTTCTTCTCCTCTAGCTGTCAGCATTATTACTGGTACTTTTGAAACTTGTCTAATCTGCCTAAGAACAGACCACCCATCAAGTTTTGGCATCATTACATCCAATATAACTAAATCAATTCTATTCCCCTTATCTACAAAAGCTTTTAAAGCTATTTCACCATCTTCCGCTTCTAAAACTCCATATCCTTCTTTTTCTAAAAAATCCTTCAATAGTTTTCTTATTCGTTCTTCATCGTCAGCTATTAAAATTGTTTTCTCTTCCATATTTGTCTCCTTTTATTATTGCTTACTATTATTTTACTATTTTTACAGGTTTACTTGTTTTCTTTTCTTTTTGTTTTACAATATGTTTTACCGTTTTTTTAAGAGGTAGTTTTCTTTCACTTTCTTTAATATATATGTTCCTTCCTGGATATGCTAAACTTATTCCCTGAGATTCAATGATATTTAAAATAGTCAAATTTAGCTTACTACAAAATTCTAAATACTTATTATAATTTGTTATTGTTGTTTCTAAATATATGGAAATAGTCAATGAATCTCCATCTATTCCTGCTAAGTTTACTCTAATTGTTTTTTCAATAATCTTAATGTCATTTCTCAAGATGAATTTAATTCTACTAATGATTTTTTCAACAACTTGTTCATCAGTCTCCAGTGAAAGGTGTATATCTGATGAATAAACTCTTTTTTTGATTTTTCCCCAATTAACAACACTCGAACTAATTATCTCACTATTGTCCACTGAAATTATAGTATCCTTATTAGTTTCTAACCTTGTACTTCTCCATGTGATTCCAACAACATTTCCAGCAATTGTATTTCCTCCTTTTACAATCTCAATATAGTCCCCAATCACAAATGGTTTATCAGATATTATTGCAAATCCAGATAGAAACTGCTTAACCAGATTTTGAGCCGCAAGTACTAATACTGCACCTCCAATTCCTAATCCTGTTGCTAGTCCTTCAATATCATATCCTAATTCTTTTAAAGTCAAATAAGAAGCCAAAATATATAATATGTATTTAACTATTTTTCCAACAATTATTACCGTAAATTTATCATTTTTTGAAATATCATATTTTTTTTCTTTTTCTAATCTTTCTATTATTTTTTGATTAAGTTCTGAAACTCCAGCTATTATATTTACAATAGACCATATAACAACTATCTTCATACATTTGTCAAATATCATATCCTGTTGTTTTGAAAAAACTGCGATTTTAGTTGCTAAGTATATTCCAGATAAATTGATAAACACTCTAATAGTTTTATATATAGGAGATTTTTGTATTTCGTCTTTATCTTCTTTTTTATAAAAAATTCTTAAGACTCCATATCCTATTACTGGACTTATTACTAAAAATAATATTATTACGGCAATAGCAATAATCAAATCAACAATTTTTGATAGTTCTAATCCTTGAATATAAGCAAAAACTTCATTAATTCTATCCATATTATAGAAAACCTTTCACTTTATTTTCTTTTGATTTTTAATTATCTAATAATCCATTATTTTTTACAAGATTATTATTAGCATTATAATATTTATTATTATATAATATTTTTTCAAAAAAATCATCACTTTTTATTAATTTAGTGTTATAATAAAAATGGAATAAATATATTTATAAAAATAGATTAATACAAAAGAGGGATTATATGAAGAATAATAATAAAACAATGTTTCAATTTTTTGAGTGGTATATGCCTAATAATTGTTGCTTATGGAGAAAAATAATAAAAATGGCACCTACACTTCGTAAGAAAGGAATAACTTCTGTTTGGCTACCACCTGCCCAAAAATCAGCTGGAGGTACATATGATACAGGTTATGGTGTATATGACTTATATGATTTAGGAGAATTCGATCAAAAAGGGACTGTTAGAACAAAATATGGTACAAAAGATGAATATATTGCGGCTATCAAAGCACTTCAACTTGAAGGTATTCAGGTTCTAGCAGATATTGTTTTAAATCACAGAATGGGGGCTGATGAGACACAAGATATAATTTCATATAAAGTCGATTATGATGATAGAAATAAAACAATAGGTGATTATAGAACAATTAGAGCATGGACAAAATTTAATTTTGAAGGTAGGAATAATAAGTACTCAGATTTTAAACTTGATTGGTCTCACTTTACATCAGCTGATTATGATAATATAGAAGAAGAGCATGGAATTTTTAGATTTTATGGAAAAGCCTTTAGTAATGAAGTTGATTTAGAAAAAGGTAATTATGATTATCTTATGGGTTGTGACGTTGATTTTAATAACTTAGATGTTGTTAATGATTTGCATTCATGGGGAAAATGGTTTCTTAATCAAACAAATGTAGATGGTTTTAGATTAGATGCTGTTAAACATATTCGTTTTTCTTTTTATAAATCTTGGTTGCAAGATTTAAAAAGAGAATTTAATAGAGATTTTTATACTGTAGGTGAATACTATAGTGCTAATATTGATGCTTTACTATATTACTTAGACTACAATAAAGAAATAAATAGCCTTTTTGATGTTCCTCTTCATTTTCATTTCAAAGAAGCTGCTGAATCTGGTGGTAGCTATGATATGGCTAGAATCTTTCAGAATACTTTAATTGATAGAAGACCAACAAAGGCAGTAACTTTCGTTGATAGTCATGATACTGAACCAGGCCAGTCATTAGAGTCTTGGGTTCCTAACTGGTTTCGACCTCTTGCTTATGCTATGATAATGTTTAGAGAAGAAGGCATTCCTTGTATTTTTTATGGTGATTATTATGGAGTTCCTGAAAAAGGCATTCCTTCTATGCAAAAACTTCTTGATATATTTTTGCAGGCAAGAAAAAACTTAGCATATGGTAAAGAAAGAGATTATTTTGATGATAATAACGTAATAGGTTGGACTCGTGAAGGAGATTACTATCATCAAGATTCAGGAATGGCAGTTGTATTGAGTGACGGGCCTGGCGGTGGAAAGCAAATGAATGTCGGTAAAAACTTAGCTAACACACTTCTTTATGACTGCACTGGAAACTGTAAAGAACCAGTATATGTAGATAATGATGGAAACGGAATATTCTATTGTGATGGAGGAAGTGTTTCAGTTTGGATAAAAAAAGATAATATGTATAATTTGTAGAAAGAAAAAACATTTTTGTTTTTTCTTTTTAATATAATAGGAAAGTTAAACTTTCCTATTATATTAAGTCTCGAAGCGAACAAATCTTATGTAATAAAATCTAGTATGGACGAATAATTTAACATGAACTTTGCATTTATTTCATTACTTTTTATTTTTTTAAATTTCCACTATTGTTCTAATATTTATAAACAAAACTCACAATTTTTGTAATGGCAAATTCTTTTCTTATAAATTGTTATTATGTCAAATCTCATATATTTATTCTCTATTTTATTTGCATATATATAGTATTTAGTTGCAGCAACTATATGTTTTTGCTTTATACTATTCACTGCTTCTATTGGTTTTCCATAATTAAAATTACTTCTTGTTTTTACTTCGATAAAAACATACTCTTGATTACAATTATCAAAAGCTATTATATCTATCTCTCCCTGCCTACATTGAAAATTTCTTTTTATTATTGTATAGTTTCGTTTTTGTAAAAATTCTGTTGCTATATCTTCTCCAGATTTCCCTATCTCATGCCTTTGATACATTATGCTTCTCCATTATATTGAGTATTACCATATTATTGTTTAATTATTTAATATGTATTTACCTCTCGTTGGTTGTTGAATAAATCCATCTATTTCTAACATTAACAATTTCTCATTAACTTCATTTATATCTATTTTTAGTTTTCTAGACAATTCATTGGCCGTTATTGGAATTGAACCTACTAATTGATATATATTGTTATATTCTGGTTTTACCATATTTGACTCTTCTATCAAGTAATTATCATATTCAAGAGTTTCAACAATATCCTTTGGTGAAGTAACCAAGCTAGCCCCTTCTGAAATTAATCTATTTGATCCATAACTCTTTGTTGAATTAATATTGCCTGGAATACAAAAGACTTCTCTTCTTTGTTTTATTGCTTCATGAGCTGTTATATTAGTTCCGCTTCTATACTTTGCTTCAACTACTAATATTCCAACTGATAATCCACTTATAATTCTATTTCTAACTGGAAACCTATGCATATCAATTTTAGTTTCTGGAGGCCATTCACTAATTATGCATCCACCGTCTTTTAAAATTTCATCAAATAATATTGTATTCTCTGGAGGATATATGTTATTAAAACCTGATGCAATAACTGCTATCGTCTTACCTGCTTTATCTTTTGAGTAATAATGTGCATAAGAGTCGATTCCTCTTGCTAGTCCACTAACTATGCATATGCCTTTTTGTGATAAATAACTTGCAAATCTTTGAGTTTGAATTTTTCCATATTCATCGCAATCGCGTGAGCCTACTATGGCAATTGATACTTTATTTAACAATAATTCATCACCTAACACATATAATTCTTTTGGTGGATTCCTTATTTCTTTTAATCTCTTAGGATACTTTTTATTGTCTTTTTTTATTATTTTTACTTCCATGATTTCCTTTCATAGTGTTAAAAAAACTTTTTATCTAAGCTTCTATATTGAATTGCTTCCGCTATATGTTTTCTTTCTATATCTTTTGAACATTCCAAATCGGCTATAGTTCGTGCAACTTTAATTATTCTCCCATATGCTCTAGCACTTAGTCCAAGTTTATTAAAGGCTATTGTCATTACTCTTTTACATTCTTGATTTAATACACAATATTTTTGAATTAATTTAGGAGTTAATTCAGAATTACAAAAAATACCATCTTCCTTATATCTATTTTTTTGTATTCTTCTTGCCATATTCACTCTTTTCTTTATTTTATAAGATTGTTCATGGGTACCATTTTCAAGCATTTGATACTTTACTGATTGAACTTCTATCTGAATATCAATTCTATCTAGAAGAGGCCCACTTATTCTACCCATATATTTTGTAATTTGTTCATTAGTACATTTACACTGCTTTTGTAAAGAGCCATAGTATCCGCAAGGACATGGATTCATTGATGCTATTAGCATAAATTTACTTGGATAAGTAATTGTTCCATTTACTCTGCTAATAGTAACTTTTTCATCTTCTAATGGACCACGAAGTACTTCTAATGTGTTTTTCCCGAATTCAGGCAGTTCATCTAAAAATAAAACTCCATAGTGTGCTAAGCTAATTTCTCCTGGTTTTGGTATTTTTCCACCTCCAATTAAAGCAGTAGGAGATATTGTATGATGTGGTGTTCTAAATGGTCTTTGAGTAATTATAGGATTATCCAATGATAGTTTACCTGCAACACTATGTATTTTTGTTATTTCTAATGTTTCTTTAAAATCCAAATCAGGTAGAATTGATGGGATTCTCTTTGCTAGCATTGTTTTACCAGTTCCAGGACTACCTATTAATAGACAATTATGTCCTCCAGCAGCTGCAATTTCTAGGCCTCTCTTTGCATCTTCTTGTCCTTTAACTTCAGAAAAGTCTTCTATACATTTTATACTTTGTATAGTTACACTATTCCATTGATTTTCTATTTCTGGTAGTTCTGCTTTTTCATTTAAATAATTAACGACATCATTTAGAGAATTTGCTCCAAATATTTTTATTCCTTCTACTATTGATGCTTCTTTTAGATTATCTTCTGGTATTATCAATTCATCGATTCCTAATCTTATTGCTTCAATACAAATTGGTAAAATTCCATTTACAAAATTTAGTTTTCCATCAAGTGATAGTTCTCCTATAAAAGCTATGTTTCTTTCCATTTGTTTTTTTATCTCTCCTATACTTGTTAGAATACCAACTGCAATCGGTAAATCTAAAAATGATCCTTCTTTTCTTATATTTGCTGGAGCTAAATTTATTACAATTTTTCTACTCAATAATTCATATCCAGAATTTTTTATTGCTGTTCTAACTCTTTCTTTTGACTCTCTTATACTCATATCAGGTAATCCTACAATTTCCCATGATGGCATTCCTCCTGAAACATCAACTTGAACATTTATGTAATATCCTTCTAGACCATTTAATGAAATACTTTTTACTAAAGATAGCAAAAACCCCTCCTTATTTTATTGTTATTTGTGGAATTAATATTAAGAAAAAAACATTAAAGATTTAAATATATTGATAACCAATTTTTAACAATTATAAACTGTATTTATTAATTTGTCAATAAAAATCGTTCGTCAAAAAACGACAATTCCATTTATAGAATTGTCGTTTTTAATCATAATCACTAAGTACTTGTTCTAGTTCTGATTCACTATTTACTTTAATTCCATTTTGTAATAATTTAATATCTTCTTCTGGTAAATACTGTGTAGAAATATCTGTAGTCTCTTTTTCTTCCTCATAACCATCATTTTGAATTGAGTAGATAGATATATATCCATCTTTTTCTTTTATCATATAATGGTTTTCACAAATACTATTCTCTTCCCTGTATAGTGTTATTTCATTTGAGTTAAACTTCTTAATCTTCCAATTAGGATATGCTTTTTTTATTTCATCTTCCGTTTTGTTTACTTCTTCATCTTTAATTTTATCTCTATTTATTTTACTATGGCCACATCGGCTATAATAGGTTTCAAATGTTATAAATGCATTAGGAGATGTTTTTTCTTCTATAGATGCTGTTTCTACCACAATTTGATTTTCCAACACGCTATTTATTTCTTTTACTTGCTGTACAGTAGCCTTCTCTATTTTAGTATCCCCATACACATGTATAACTATTCCTGCTGTAATTCCTAGAAATATAATAGAAACAATAATACCTATCCATATTGTTTTTTTCATTCAATCACCTCAAGGTAATTGTTTCCATTCTTCTAAAAATTATTCATATGTATACCAAAGTCCTTGTTGTTTTAAAGATTTTATGTTGTTATTATGCTCTTCCACGTTTTTTGCAAAATATACCTTTCCATTTTTATCTGCTACAAAATATAAGTAATCTGTTGTTTCTGGATGTAATGCTGCATTTATAGATTCAATTCCAACTGAACATATTGGTCCAACAGGTATTTTTCCTTCCATATTTGGTCCTCTTGTATTATATGGATTGCTCTTGTTTAATTCACTTTGTTTCAAGTCTCTTTCTGACATATCAACTTTAATTGCATAATATGTTGTAACATCACTGCCCATTGCCATATTCTTTTGGACTCTATTATAAAATACGCTTGCAACTGTAGATCTGCTTTCAGCATTAGAAGCCTCTAATTCAACAATAGATGCAACTGTTAATAGTCTATGCATTGATATACCTGATTTTTGAATTTCATCTTTATATTGTTCTAATTTCTTTTCCATTTGATCAAGCATAGCTTCAAATATTTCTTTAACTGTAATATCTTTATTTTTGAAATTATATGTATCTGGAAATAGATATCCTTCTAGTGCATAATATATATCTTTATTTTTTATTTCATCAGTAATAAACCAATATTTATCTATTAATGTATCTATATATTCATTATCATTCAATAATTCAAACACGCTATCTTCTGAATTGTTTGTTTTTTCTGCTATTGTTTTTGCTATCCAACGAAAATTCTTTCCTTCAAGAAACGTTACGTCTATAGTATTTTGTAGTTTGTCTGGTCCTTCTTGCAATATTTTAACTATTTCACTTAATTTCATGTTTTTGTTCAATGTATATTCACCAGCCTGCATATTATTTACTTTATTCATTTTTACATAAATCTTATATATGAACTCACTCTTAATCAAATTCTCCTGTTTTAGAATTTCTCCTATTCCGTTTGATGTCGTTCCCTGTTCAATTTTAAATGATACTTCCTCACTATTTTTACTAACAGGGCTTATCATGTTATTATAGTACAATATAGGGCCTAATACTGCTATAATTAAAGCTACTAATATTATAATAATTATTATTGATTTCTTCATTATTTCTTTCCTTTCAACTTCTTCATATATATTTTATCATATCATCATCTTTTTTCATAGTTTTTTATTATAAATTTTTTTGAGGGTAAGTCAAAATTCAACTTACCCTCAAAATCATTCCAAAATCCATGTATTCAATCGTTGTTTTAATCACAAATTGTATGGAAAAGATCTGCAATTGTCACTTCTCTAATTTTTTTGTCTTCGAACGCACTATTTATATCGTTAGCACCCACACAGGAACAAATTATACTCTTTACAACTTTTGGAAGTTGCGTTATTAGTGTCCTATAATTCTTTCCTATTTCCTTGTACAGAATAATTCTATCAATCAATTCACTGATAGAAATACTTAGCATAAGTGCTGGTGCAGGTTTAAATGTTGTAATGCGATTGCACCACTCTATCCGATATATATCATTCTTTTCAATTTGTCTTTTTATAATTTCAACATTAAAACCCAAGTCCACAAGAGATTTTATAACTTCTTCCTCTGCATCATTCTTAGGTCTAATAGTCTTATAAAAGCCCCCACTCGTCGCTGTGATTAATAAAGAATACATAACTTCTTTTTCCATCAATCTCTTAATAGAATTGTCTGCTAACATTTCATTCCCTTCTACTATAGATTTTTTCTAAAAGATAAAGTCAAATAACTTAAATTATTAAATCATTCTATTTACAGTTAATCTTATTAATTATATCACCAAGTAATTATTTTGTCAAAATCATTCTTGTAAGATTTTTTCTATTACTATTTTTCCTTTATAAGTATTTATTATTATTTCTCCCATTTTATCTGTTCTATATGTTGTAGCCCCGTATTTTCTCTATCCTTGACAAAACTTCTTCATTAGGATGTCCAAATTTATTATTCTTTCCAACTCCAATTAATGTAATTTTAGGTTTGACCGCTTTTAGGAATTCTTCAGATGAAGAAGTTTTTGATCCATGATGAGCAACTTTTAGTACAGTAGCTTCAATTCTTTTCAAGTCTTTCTTATATGTTTCTATTATTGATTTTTCTGCTAATTCTTCAATGTCTCCAGTAAATAGCATTGAGAAATCATTATAATTCAATTTACAAACAATTGAATTGTTATTTAATACATTATCATCAAGTATTTCTAAACTATTAGGCCATAAAATTTCAAAAAATAATTTTTCATCAATTTGAACTTTATTACCTTTTTCTACTATTATTATTTCTATATTTTTTCTATTTACTATTTCAATAAATCTTTTATAGTTTTCATTTTCTTGAACTTGTTTAGAAATAATCACATTATCAACTCTTAGTTCTTCCATTACTTCCAGTAATCCTCCAACATGATCTGTGTCAAAATGAGAAACAATTATATAATTAATCTTTTTTATTTTTTTATCAAGTAAGCTAGGTATGACTATGTTTTTGCCAATTTCATACTCACTATTTGAGGATCCTCCTCCATCTATCAAAACTATTTTGTTTTTATGTTGAATCACTGTACAATCACCTTGTCCAACATCTAAAAAACTAATCTTAATTCTATCAGTTCCAAATAATGATGAATAATTAGTGTTTAACGCAATAATAGTAATTGTCAAAAAAGTAACTATTGTTTTTTTAGCTTTATCTTTTTTTAGTTTAAAAATAGATAAAACTAATACATAGTAAATAGTTATAGATAAAAAAGATGGTGTCGTCACATACACTTTAGAAAATGGAATTAGGGAAAAATAACTAATTATTATCTCTAATATATTTAAGAAATGATTTAATATAAAGTATATTATTTTTAATCTAAAAAAAATTGATATGAATCCTAATATTGTAATTATTTCAATTAGAAATGACGATAGTAAATTTGTAATTAAAAAGCTAAAAGAAATAATATTAAAATTATACATTATAATAGGTATTATTGCTATGTTAGTTGCAAGTATTCCACATATTAATTTTGATTTAATTTTACTATTTAGAGGTTTATAAAAAAAGGCTAATCCTAATACCCCAGAATATGAAAGAATTAGTCCAACATCAAATATGCAATATGGATTGTATATTATTTGAACTAAGAGTGATAGAAACAAGCTAGTAAGAAAATCATATTTTCTATGTAGAAGTTTTGATAGAATAATAATTATAGTCATAATTCCTGCTCTAATAACTGATGAAGTATTGCCTGTTAATTCCATAAAAAAAATTAAACTAAGTATTGTTATTATATTCATAAAATTTTTTAATCTTATTCTTTTGCTTGCTAATTTAAAAATCAAGATAATATACATAAAGTTTTCGCCAGAAATAGCTAATGTATGCGTTAAACTTGATTTTTGAAAATTTTCAATAACATCTTTTGATATTTTATCTGTAACTCCTAGTATTATTCCAGAAAGTAATGCACTATTATTTTTAGAAAGATTATTATTGAAATTAGAAATAATATTATTTCTAATTTTATAGATTTTTTTCTTATAACCTAGCATTAAGCTCTTACTGTTTCCAATTCTTTTTATACTATCTGCTTTGAAAATCCCATATATCTTTCTTGTTTTTAAATACAAATTATAATTAAAACCACCATAATTTCTTTGATTCTCTCCCTTTTCAAAGGTACCATAAAAATAAATAATATCTCCAATTTCAAAATCCAATTTGTTTTTTTTAGCATAAAGCAAAAATCTTTTTCTTTTTATTTTACAAAGATATACTTTTGTATATTGGGTTTCTTTAACTTTATCTATTATAGTTGCATAGTAATTTCCCTTTTCAGATTCTTTATAATCATAAAGGGCTATTCCACACTTGAATAGCCCCATTATTATTATAATTATTAAAATTGTAACAGAGCATATAATTCGTTTCATACATTCCTTTCATATGCCCCTATATTAGTTTTTTGTATCTGATAATAAATTACTCTTTATATATCCTATTCCATCTTCGGTATCAACCTTGTACCAATCCCCTTCTTTTGCGATTACCTTTACAGACTCATTTCTTGTCACTCCAGCTATAGCTCTTGAGCTAGTACTTGCTGAACTTCTTACATTTACTGAGTCAGCATCAACATACATTGTTTTTGGGTAATCATTGCTGTCTTCATCAGAATAACTTGAATATTCACCTGATTCTGTCTCTTTGTTTTCATTATTGTCATTATTGCTTTCAGATTCTACTGTATTTGTAGTTTCACTTTCTATTTCGTTTTGTTCATCATTTACTTCTTCTTGTTCTTTTTCAATTAATTCAATATCTTGTGAAATAATCCAGCCTTTTTCACTTTCAATCTCAATATACAACCATTTTCCATAGTCTAAAATTACAGAAAATTCTTTTCCCTCCTCTAATTTATTCACCTTAGTTGCATTCAATAATGGTAATATATATAAATCAGCTTCCTTGGATAATTTAGATAGTTCTTTAATTGTAGATTTGTTTTCTTTACTAGAATCATCAGTGTTACTACTTGTACCAACTTCATTTTCTTGATTATCACTTGTAGCATCTATTTCTTCAACATAGTTTTTACTAACATATGCATCTTTGCCATCATAATCAATTTTGTACCATCCATCCTCTTCATCTAAAATGCTTATAGTTTTATTTTTTTCTAGTTTTCCAATAGAGTTAGCTGAAGTTGTAGAACCATCTCTAACATTTAAATTGTTTGTCGTTACTCTTCCACTTTTGGCTAATACTACTTTACCTATCATAATTGAAAAAACAATAACTATTATAGTTGTCACAATCTTTTTCATATCCATATCCTTTCATACTAAGATATTTCAAGTATATATTGATTAATTCAAAAAGTCAATAGAAGTTTATAATAATTATATAACAAAAAATGGAGCATTCTTAATAGAATACCCCTATTTTATATATTAATTTAAGATAAAGTTATATATCATATTTTCTAGATTTTAAATATGCTACAGTTCCAATAGCTAATGCAACTACACCAATAGCAGATACAATATATATATCATTTTCACCTGTTTGAGGAATTTGACTCTTAACTGGTGTTGTATTTGTTACATTTGTATCTTTAGTTACATTTGTATTTAAATTATTTACAATAATACTATTAGCTGCAGGAGCTACAGTTGTTTGATTGTTATTTGTATCAGTTGCTCCAGTAGCGTTTTCTGTAGTATTCTCTGATAGAGTTATATTTGTAGTTGTACTTGTATTTGTATCAGTAGTAGAATTAGATGTTGGGAATAAAACAGTCCCACTAGCATTTACTCCTTGTGCCATTCCAACTAATACTACCATAACTATAATTACAGATAAAATAACATAATTTCTTAAATTTTTCATAATTTTCTCCCTCTATTATCTTTTTTTGTTATTATTAACATTTTGTCCTATAATATAACTAGAAAATTCTAACAAATTCCCTATATTTCTATTGTACTCTTTTTTTTTTATTAGTCAATACATTTTTTAAATTTTTTTATTTTTTTTGCAATTTTATGTATACTTTTTCTGTAAAATTGCATTTTTTAGCGATTTATACGTTAAATTTGAATTCTACTATATCTCCCTCTTGCATAATATAGTCTTTTCCTTCCATTTTTACAAGTCCTTTTTCTCTTGCTTTTTGAATATTACCATTTGTTATTAAGTCATTATATTTTACAATTTCTGCCTTTATAAATCCCCTTTCAAAGTCTGTATGTATTTTTCCTGCTGCTTGAGGAGCTTTTGTTCCTTTTTTTATTGTCCATGCTCTAACTTCTTTTTTCCCTGCAGTTAAAAAAGACATTAATCCTAATAAGTCATAACTTGCTCTAACAACTTTGTCTAAACCTGATTCATCAATTCCAAGAGCTTCCAGCATCTCAACTTTTTCATCATTTTCTAGGCTGGATAAATCTTCCTCAATCTTTGCAGAAAGCTTTATAACCTCATCATTATATTTTTGGGCATACTCTCTAACTTGCTTAACATAGTTATTATCTTCTTTTGTTATATCGTCTTCAGAAATATTTGCAACATATAATATCGGTTTCATTGTTAATAAAAGAGTATCTTTTATTATCACTTTTTCCTCATCTGTTAATTCTACTGTTCTTGCAATATCTCCATTTTCTAAAACGTCACGAACTTTTTTTAGTATATTTTCTTCTTCAATATATTTCTTATCACCTTTTGCTAATTTAGCTACCTTTTCTATTCTTCTATTTACAGTATCTAGGTCTGCTAAAATTAATTCATAGTTTATCGTTTCAATGTCTCTAATTGGATCAACACTTCCACTTACATGTATAACATTATCATCATCAAAGCATCGTACAACTTCTAGTATAGCATCTGTTTCACGAATATTAGATAAAAACTTATTTCCTAGTCCTTCTCCTTTACTAGCTCCTTTAACTAGTCCAGCTATATCAACAAATTCTATTACAGCATGTGTTATCTTCTCTGTTTCATACATTTCTCCTAGTATTTCTAATCTCTCATCAGGTACTGGTACCACTCCAACATTAGGTTCAATCGTGCAAAATGGATAATTAGCACATTCAGCTCCTGCATTGGTAATACTATTAAAAAGTGTACTTTTTCCTACGTTTGGTAATCCAACTATTCCAATCTTCATCTTGAATTTTCCTTTCTCTTTAATGGTACTATTATACATTTTTTTATTTTAAAAATCAATACAATTTATTTTTATACAATCTCAAAAAAGTTTTTTATGAATATTATAATTTAAATGGTAGATAATAGTTTTTATCTTTCCCTCGGAGGTTATAATGATTTCTATCTGCATTAAATCAAATAATAAAGAAATCTTAAGTTATATTAATAATAAAATCGATAATTTAAGTAATGATGATATATATTATAGAAAACACAGTTTTAGTATTTTTGACAATATTATTATACACTACAAAGGTAAAAATATAGATGATTTTTATCAGCAAATTTCAAAAATAGTGTCAGAAACTATTATTGTTTTCTATGAACCCATTTTAGTAAATAGAATTATAAATCAAAATTATTTTTATTTTAATACTAAAGATAAGGAAATTATTTTTGATGAATATGATTTGATAAAGAATAAAAATACCGAAGCAATAAATAATTATAGTGATTCAATTAAAATTGAAGTTGAGGATTATTTGAAGTCTAATAAAGTTTTAATACTCTCAGGATTTGTTGATTTTCGACTATTCAAATATAAAAAACATTTAGAAGAACTTGTAATAGATTCAGTAAATCAGTATATTATGGATAAAGAATATATTAGTTTTGTAAATCTTTTAAAAAGTTATATTGAATCTAAGGTTCCAAAAGATATATCTATCAATTTACTATATATTAATTCAAAAGGAATTCTATTGTCTGATAAAAATGAGTATCTAGAGCTAGAGCCTTTTAATTCATCATATTTATCTGACATTTCTTTTTCACACAATGACTATGTACTTAATACTTTAGTAGGTTTACTTCCAAAAAAAATAATAATTCACTTGATTTCTCCTAAAGATCAGTTTATAAAAACTATTGAGTTAATTTTTTCTAATAAAGTGAAGCTCTGTGAAAATTGTGATTTATGTAAAACTTATAAACTTTTCAAAATGGAATAAGATTTTTTTAATTCAAAAACAAGAATACAAAAACGACCAATAAAATAACCCCAATTGCTATACCTTTTCTAACAATTTGGGGTTATTTTACTTCTATGCTTTCACGCTATACTTATTTATTGCTATTAACTATCTTTGCTTTTCTAACTAATTCTTTAAATAAAGGTTGAGGTCTATCTGGTCTCGATTTAAACTCTGGATGAAATTGACCTGCAATGAAAAATGGATGTTGACTTTCACTTATTTCAACAATTTCCACTAACTCACCATCTGGTGATGTTCCTGCAATTGTTAGTCCATTCTGTTCCATTAGTTCTCTATATTTATTATTATATTCAAATCTATGTCTATGTCTTTCCATAATTTCTTTTTCACCATATAGTTTACTTGCATAGCTGCCTGATTTTAAGATGCAAGGATAAGCTCCCAATCTCATAGTTCCACCTTTTTTCTTTATTATTTTTTGGCTATCCATTATATGAATAACTGGATTTTCACAGTTTGCATCAAATTCTTCTGAGTTAACATCATTTAGTTTTAATACATTCCTTGCAAACTCAACAACCGCCATTTGCATTCCTAGACATATACCTAAAAATGGAATTTTATTTTCTCGAGCATATTTTATCGTACTAATCATACCTTCAATTCCTCTTTCTCCAAAACCTCCTGGTACGATTATTCCATCTAGATGACCTAATTTTTCCTTTACATTTCCATTATTTATAGTTTCACTATCAATAAATTCTATTTCTACATTCAAATTATTTGCAAAGCCAGCATGATGAAGGCTTTCTGCAACAGATAAATATGAGTCTTCAAGTTTTGTATATTTTCCTACTATCGCTATTTTCACATTGTTTTCTTTTTTTATTCGCTTTATTCTTTTTATCATTTTTTCCCATTCATCATTATCTGGTGCTTGGTTTGTTAGATTTAGTTTTCTACAAACAGCATTAGCTAGTCCTTCTTTTTCTAACATTAATGGTACTTCATAAAGATTTGAAACAGTAGAATTCTCAATTACATTTTCTTTCCTTACATTACAGAAGAGTGCAATCTTTTGTTTCATACTATCTGGAATTCTTGTATCTGCTCTACAAACTAAGATATCAGGACTTATACCTAATGCCTGAATTTCTTTAACAGAATGTTGCGTTGGTTTTGATTTCAATTCATTGGATCCACTTATATAAGGTAATAATGTAACATGTATAAATACTACGCTACTCTCTGGTTGTTCTATCCCAATTTGTCTAATAGCCTCAATCATCGCTTGTCCTTCAATATCTCCAACTGTTCCTCCAACTTCAGTTATAACAATATCAATATCATCTTCTTCAAACTTGTATATCTTCTCTTTTATTGCATTTGTTATATGTGGAATTACTTGTACCGTTTTCCCTAAGTAATCTCCTCTACGTTCTCTTTCTATTACTTCAGAATATATCTTTCCACTAGTTATACTTGAATTACCTGTCAAATTTTCATCAATAAATCTTTCATAATGTCCTAAATCTAGGTCTGTTTCGGCTCCATCTTCTGTAACAAAAACTTCTCCATGCTCATATGGACTCATTGTTCCAGGATCAACATTTATATATGGGTCTAATTTTTGATTTGTAACTTTATATCCTCTATTTTTCAATAGTCTTCCCAATGATGCAGCTGTTATTCCTTTTCCAAGACCAGATACAACACCTCCAGTTACAAAAACAAATTTTGTATCTTTTATCTTTTTTTGATTTTTTTCCATAAATATTCACCTTTCTTATTTAAAACACTAAAAAAAGACCTGAAAAAAAGTGTTTTTTTTTAGGTCCATTTCCTATAGCCATTTTTATGTTACCATAAATCAACAAAAAAAGTCAATACATTTTTTATTTTTTTTATTATATATGTATTTAAAATCATATCGTGTTCTTGTTAGTCGGTTTCACTACCTTTTGATTCTATTATCTTTTTTCTTTGTTATTTTGATCGTTGTTCATTTCTTATAAACGTAATACTTTTCATTCTGTTTAATAACAACTAATATATATAATAGTATTCATGCCTCTTGTTTTAAATAGTAAAAAATGATATATTATAAAAAAAACAAGGAGGTTTATTTATGACACCACATAATGAAGCTAAAATTGAAGATATTGCTGAAACAGTTTTAATGCCAGGCGATCCTTTACGTGCAAAATACATAGCTGATAATTTTTTATCAAATGTTAAGCTTATTAATCAAGTTAGAAATATGCTATCATATACAGGTACATACAAAGGAAAAAGAATAACTATCTTTTCATCTGGAATGGGAATGCCAAGTATGGGAATCTACTGTTATGAGCTATATAAGTTCTACAATGTTCAAAACATTATTCGAATTGGTTCATGTGGAGCTTATAGCCCAGATTTAAATCTATTCGATACAATTCTAGTTGATAAGAGTTATACTCTAGGTAATTTTTCAATTGCCTTAGAGGCAAAAGAATATCATCTTATTGATTCAAGTAAAAAACTAAATGAAATAATTAAAGAAACAGCAAATAATAACAATGTAAAACTAATAGAAGGTAATACAATCTGTAGTGAAGTTTTTGATTATTATTGTGATTTAGAAAAATTTCTTTCTATGTTTCCAAAGGATTTAAATTTAATTGCAGCCGAAATGGAAGCATTTGCACTATTTAGTACTGCTAAACTATTAAATCGTGAAGCTTCGTGTCTTTTGACTGTTGTAGATTCTCATTATAAGAACCAAGAAATTAGTCCTTCTGAAAGAGAACATTCTTTAAATAATATGATACAAGTTGCTTTAGACTCAACATTAAAACTATAATTTAATATAATAAAAACTAATATGAATACTTATAATTATTCATATTAGTTTTTTATTTAACTCCATTCAAACTTAATTTAACTTTTAGTTTATACTTCTTTTATTTCCTTTACTATAATAATTATCTATTGTACCATAATAACACTCATTATTAAAAGTATCTGAAACATCACTATCATAAGTAGTAATTTGAATATCATCTATTGTTACTTCCGGCTTCAAACTAATTACAGGATATACTCCTAATCCAAACACATACCATTTTCCATTACTATAAAAACATCCATCACCTAAACAAACACTATTCATGTTTACTTTTCCTATACAATATCCAACTTTTCTTTTAGCTTCAACATATTTTGATGCAAGCCAAAATGATTTATCAGTTTCTTGATTAAATAAAAAATCTCCTCTTTCATTATTTACATCATTTGTCGAATATGTATATCCATTCCCTATTATATCAGTCTCTCCATTCTCAATTGCAGTCTTTTTACTATTATAAAAACTTTCTGCACTATATTCATTTTCATAAAAAGTATGAATACCATTCATAGTTCTCAATGTATCAATATTTTGTTCAACTCCATCAGCCCTATAAACTTTACCTAACTCATAATCTACTTCCACTCCCAACAGAGTATTTATATCATCAGCTGTTACACTTCTTGCACTATTAGCATATTTTTCATTTATAAAAATATTGCTAATACTATCTAGTATTCTACAACAATTTACGTATCCTTCCGCTTTTCCCATATATAAATATGGATCACACTCATAGCTATTTTCTGATAATTCATTAATATCTTTGTGTACTGTTGATGCAGATATTATTAGCAAACTTTCTCCTTCATTTGCATCAAAAGTTAGTTTTCCTTCATCATCTCCTAATCCTAGTATTCTCCAGTTAATACTTCTATTGTTATTAGTGCTAAAGGTTTGTTGCGCAAATCCATTAGAAGTATCAGTTCCATAGTCATTAGTTGTAAAACTTACATCTACTGGTACCTCATATTCCAAATAGTCTCCAACTTTTAATGTTCCATTTTGGAACATTTTTGTTAGAGTCTCTTCTTCATCAGTTATTCTTTCATCTAAACAATTTAGCTGTATTATTTCATTTTCTGTCGATTCAGCATATACATTTTTGGCTTTCTTTGTTTTTTCTAGAAGATTATTCTGTCCAATAGTCATGTAAAGAGTTATTCCTGATAATATTAGCAATACTATAATTGTTACAACTAACGCTAGAGTTGTAATAGCCTTCTCGCTTTTTAGTATATTCATATAATATCTCCACTCCACTTTATTCAATTACTATTGTAATTAATATTCTAATTATAGCATTAAAGTACTCTTAAACAAACTCTTTACAATTGACTTTTTTCAATTTTGTATGGTATCATAATTTAAAAATATATTAATGAGGTTATTATGGAAAGAGTAAGTAAAACAAACTATTATTTAGATATAGCTGAAGCTATATCTGGTAGAAGCACTTGTATGCTAAAAAAATATGGATGTATTATTGTAAAAAATGATGAAATTATATCCACCGGATATTCTGGTGCACCAAGAGGAAGAGAAAACTGTATAGATTTAGGATATTGTACAAAGAAAAAGTTCTTTCCTGACAAACATCACTCAGGATATGATGCATGTAGAGCTGTTCATGCTGAGCAAAATGCTATGATTAGTGCATCAAGAAAAAATATGATTGATTCTTCCTTATATTTAGTAGGAATTAGACATGACGGTACATATGAGCAAGGTGCATCTCCATGTCAAATGTGTAGAAAAATGATAATTAATTCAGGAATACAGTCTGTTTATATCAGAATTAACAAAACTGAATACAATAAGGTAGATGTTAATGAATGGATAAATCATGATGATTTACTAGATGGCAAAATAGAATATTAAGTTTTTTATGCTACAAGCATTTTTATTCCTATCATAATTAGGATACTTCCCCCCATTATTCCCGCACTTTTTTTTAGTTTTTCTCCAAGCATAAATCCAATTCTTACACCTAGCACAGACATGCAAAATGTTACTATTCCTATAATTATTGTAATTTCAAATATTTTCATATTTAAAATAGCTAATGAAATTCCTACTGCTAAGGCATCTATACTTGTAGCCAAAGATAGAACAATCATTGATTTAAAATCAATATTGGCATCTATCTTTTCTTTTTTGTTTTTTATTGTTTCAGTAAGCATATTCATCCCAATTAATACAAGAATTAAGAATGCAATTATACTACTATATTTGCTAATAATAAATTGAAAGTTAATTCCCATGTAAAAACCAACAATTGGCATTATAGCTTGAAATACTCCAAAATAAGTTCCAACAATTATAGCTTTATTCCAGTTCATTGATTTCATATCAAGTCCTTTAGATATTGATACTGAAAAAGCATCCATTCCAAGCCCAATGCCAATTAAAATGATTTCATAGAATTTCATAAATTATTATTTCCTTATAATATATTAATAATATATTATATTATTTTAAATACAATTAATGCTAATACAATTATTCCTATTACAATTCTATACCAACCAAAAACTTCAAAATTATGTTTCTTTATGTAATCCATTAAAAATTTAATAACAATCATAGAAATAACAAATGATATTACGATTCCAATAATTAGTACTATCCACTCAATAGTAGAAAATGCTAACCCATATTTTAATACTTTTAATAAACTAGCTCCAAACATAACTGGAATTGCTAGGTAAAAAGTATATTCTGCAGAAATTACCCTTGATATTCCTATTAATAAGGCTCCAATAATTGTAGCCCCAGAACGAGATGTCCCTGGAAATATAGCAGCTATCAATTGAAACAATCCAATAATTACTGCATCTTTATAAGAAATATCATTTACATCATTTACTCTATAGTCTTTTTTATTCTTATTAAATCTCTCTACAAATATAAATGCTATACCCACAATAATAAGCATTATTGCAATTGTAGTAGGATTGTAGAAATACTTATCTGCTACTTCATCTACTTTAAGAACAACTATTAATATCGCAGGTATACAACTAATTATTATTTTTACCCATAAATTAAAAATACTTTTATCCCATTTTAGTTTTTTCTCACTTTTTTCAAATTTAATTGGGCAAATATTACTAAAATATAATATTACAACCGCCATTATAGCACCTAATTGTATTACTACTTCAAATACGCTCCAAAAATCTGGAGACAAGTCTTTAAATTTCATAAATGTTTGTGCTAATATCAAGTGACCTGTACTACTTATAGGAAGCCATTCTGTTACCCCCTCAATTATTCCAAACAAAACAGAATATAAATAATTCATAAATACCTCCCTCTTCTGTAAATCGTATTATATTTGCTTTTTTTTATTCAAGCAAAAATATTCTAACACTATATTTTAATTTTGTAAATGTTTAGTAATTTATTTTAGGATGTAACAAATCTTTTATAAAAAGAATAATATATATCAAACTAAAGAATTATTACTCTTATAAGGAGGTCAGTTATGTGGAATTCTGATAGTAATTGTATATGGTTTATTATCATATTACTACTACTTTTCTGCTGTGGTGGATGTTCTAACAACAATTTTAATCCACAGCCACCATGTTGTAATGATTAGTTATTTATATAGCTATACTTAAGAAAGGAGGTGTTTTTAATGTTTGGTCCTGGAAAAGACAATGACTGCTGTTGTATTATAATTATACTATTATTACTTTTCTGCTTCTGTGGAAACGGAAATAAAGGTATTTGTGGATAATTATTAGAATAATAATTATTTTAATTTTATAGAATTCTCTAGTCATCTAGAGAATTTTGTTTTTTTTCTTGTTTTATTTTTTTTATTATTATATAATTAAGAAAATAAATTGAAAGGAACAAACTTATGAAAAAGGTCTTTTTTAAATATATTATTGTTTTTATTATTATATATTGTATTTTAGCTATAATTCCTAATCTAATTATTAGTAGAATAAGTAACAATTCATCTTATTCTAATAAAGAAGTCAATATTAGTAAATATGATACAGAAATAGAACTAAATAATGATAATACATGTTCAGTCACTGAACATATAAGCATAAATTGGTCAAAGGAAGGTCACAACAGTTTTCACAGAATTATCCCAACCTATTCAAAAAACAATTTAAAAAAGATGGATTTATCTTCACTTTACTCAACAGATCAAATAACTTCTTATAGAAAACTAGCCAATGGTAATTATTATTTACAAGTTGGATCTACTCCAGGAAGTCTTTCTATTGGTTTACATACATACGAAATAAAATATAATGTTAATTTTGGAAAAGACTACAATAAAGGATTTGATGAATTTATCTTTTATGCATATGGAGACAATTGGAATACAAACATAAAAAATCCAAGTTTTAAAATTACATTGCCTAGTCAGGTTGAAAAGTTAGATATAAAATTCTATTCGGATAAACTAAAGAAAAATGATATTTCAAAATCTGTAGATTATGGTATTGAAGGTAATATAGTTAATGCTACATTAAAAGATTCCTACAAAGTAACTGGTCCTTTAACTATTGATATAATATTGCCAGATGGATATTTCACAAATGAAACAAATATTTATCCAAATATATCTGCTTATATTAGTTTATTTACAATTGTCGTATTTTTAACTTTCTTAGTTTTATGGATTCGCTATAATAAAGAAATTAAAATTGAAACACATGAAGGGTATCCTCCTAGTAATCTAGATGCATCTCAAATTGGATTCATTGATAAAAATTCATTTAATAGTAAAAAACTATCAGTAGCATTACTTGCATCTTTACATCAAAAAGGTTATATAAAAATCTATGATACAGGTAACTATAATTATTTAATGTTAAATTTACTTGTTGAAAATAGAGATAATCTAAGAAATGAAGAAAGCATTGAACTACCAGATGAAATAGACTTTGTTTCTCCTTCTTCAAACAATCTTGTTTCTTTAAGTAAAAATGAACAATTAATTTATGATAAACTATTTAAAAAAACTGATGTAAATCTTCTAAAAAATGATGAAAATTTCTATGAAGTATTTAATGAGATAGAAAATCAATTAAAAAACAATACCGGAAATAAAACAAATGACAATAAGACTTTAATTATGAAATTCTTTTCTTGGTTCTTTGCAATTCTATCAATAATACTTATGGTGTTAGCATCTTATATAATAAAAGATGTTAATCCTAAATTGTCGATTACATTATTATTAGGTTGGACTTCTTCTATTCTGTCTTTAATTTTTACTTTCACTGAAAGTAAAAAACCTCTTTATGGAAAAGAGATAAAGAATAAGATTAATAGTTTTAAGGATTTTATAGAGAATATTTCTAAAGACAAACTTGAAAACCTCATTGAAAAAGACCCAAAGTATTTTTATAAGATTTCGCCATATGCATATTCTTTGAATATATATAAAAAATGGCTTGATTGCTGTTCAAACATAGAAATACCTGAAGATGCTAGAAAAGAATTAGAAACATTTAATTACTACGACCCTTATGCATTTGACCATATTGCAGATAATATTTCTTATTATTCAAGTGATACTAATTCTTCAAACAATGATAAATAAAAAGGTGCCAACGGCACCTTTTTTATTTTTATTATAGATAGCATATTAAAACAAGATATCTATAATAAAACCATATAAAATAGAAATCTTCCGAACTAGTCGGAAGATTTTGAATAATTAAATCTATTTAATTTTCTTTAAAGACTTTACTGTTCCTGTAACACCTATCATTGAGATTATCATTAAGCTAAACCACATTGCTATATTATCTCCTGTTGATGGAGTTTTCGAATTTTCAGATGTTTGTTTCTCAGAAGTTTTTTCTACATTATTTCCAATAATCACATATGTACTTAAATGTGAAAGTACTCCTTCCAAATAATCTCCATTCTGAGTTAATTTTATTATTTCTTCTAAACTGCCATCATCTTTTAAGTATGCAATTGAAAAGTCATTATATTTTTTCATTTCGTCAGTCATTTTTAACCTGATATTAAATCCACCAGTTGCTTCTTCTTTTAAGCCATTTCCATTTGATATTGAAAAATCATATAATCCTACTAAAGTCCCTTTGCCTTGAACAGCATTTTTAGCATTCTCAATAACTTGAGTTCCCATTTTTCTTATTTCTTCTATGTCTACTTCCATATCATCTGCAATAACTTGTAATTCTTCGTCAGTAATATTTAATATATCAGTAGAATTAAATACAAATACAATCCCTTCAAAATCTTTAAATGATATTTGATTTTCTTTATCATCATTTAATGTGTATGTAATCATATTAGACTCTGCTGTACCTGTTAATGAATATACTTGATACTTATCTAATATTGTATTGATTACAACTTTTCCTGTGTCTGTGTCTTGTGTTATCTCATCATGAGTTTCATAATAATAACTTGATATTTCGCCATTTATTGTTACTGTTGCTCTATAATCAGATGCTATTCTGTTCATATCTTCTTTATACTCATCTATCTTGTTTATAACAGCTTCATCTGTATAATTACCTTCTATATAGTCTTCTTTTTTATCTTTATCACCGCTTTTATAATCTTTTGAATAAATTTCCTCTCCTTCAATAGTTAAATTTCCATCCACTATAGTATAATAATTAGTTGTAGTCTTTCTAGTTATATCTTCATCTGATGGAGTCGTTACATCTACTCTTGTATATTTAACGGTTGTTGCTTCAAAACTAAAAGTTATTGTATCAACACGTGTTAAAGTACCATCTATCATTCCCATTCTTGATTCTACTGAAGTTGATTTTACAGACATTAATCTTTTGTTAGCAGCAATATAATTTGATGTTTCATTTTGACGTTCTAACTCATATGTATCTATTTTTCCTTTAAATTCCGCATTATCATCATAGAAATTACTATTTGTTTCAGCTCCTATAATTCCTGTATAATACTTATTGGCTACATAACTAGCACTAGTCCAACTTGAATTCATTTCTTCCTGATGACTAGAACTCACAGCTATTCCGCGTGCCTTCTTCAGTTATAGATGTTGGAATTAAACTTGCATAAGGATTTGGAAGATTATCTCGTAAATTATTATATATAGTTATATTTCTAGTTAAATCATTAGAATATAGCCATTGCATTTGTGATAAACCATCCATAAATATTTCTCCAACATATACAGTTGATTCTTTGGCTAATTCATCTTTGGTTACTACTTTTGTTGAAATCCTTCCTATTCCATCTTCTGCTCTAACTATATTAGGTATAAATATTGTAATAATCAATGTAAAAACTATTAGTATACTAACTATTTTTTTATTAGAACTCATATTTTTCTTCTCCTTTGTATTTTTGATTATATAATATCATATATATTTTTTTATTACAATATTTACAATAAAAAACTTATTATAATCGTTTTGACTTCATAAAAGTTCATTGGAGTTGCAGTACAATGGCATAAAAAATCATGAAACCCTTTGTTTCTGGGGTTTCATGAAATAAAAAATCTGGTTGGGCTGGCAAGATTCGAACTTGCGCATGGTAGAGTCAAAGTCTACTGCCTTACCGCTTGGCTACAGCCCAATATATTAATAAAGTTCAATAAATAAAATGGGGTGGAATGTGGGGCTCGAACCCACGATCTCCAGTGCCACAAACTGGCGCGTTAACCAACTACGCTAAATCCACCATAAATAACAATGCTTTTAACACAGAACATTATTATTGTACCCCATTTTTGTAAAAATGTCAACTAATTTACTTAAAATAAACAATTTATTGAGCTTGCTGTTGTTCTTGTTGTTCAACTTCTCTAGCCCAAATTACTAATCTATTACTTGTATCATTTGTCTTACAGGTAGATAAAGAAATCTCTCTCTTTCCTGAAGTATCTCTTGTAAAATAGCTTAAGTCTTCAGCAGAAGATTCGTACATATTGTATATAACATATCTTACTCTTGTATTTGAATTATCAGTAATATATACTGAATCACCATTTGCTAATTTAAATAGATCTGAGAAGAAAGTTCCATTACTACTATTATGTCCCATAATTACAGTATTTCCAACTTTGTTTAATCCAGGTCCATAGTTTATTCCAACTGCAACGTCCATTGATGCAGCTGTAGCCTTATCAAGAACAGGATAATTCAAATTAATCTTTGGAATTGATATATATCCATCCATTGTAAATCCTTTATATGTCTTCTTAGCTAATTTTCCATTAGTTCCAGTATAGTCTGTTACTTCTAAATCATTTATCGCTAAAGAAACATTTCCTATTTCTACATCATTTGACTGTTCAAAATCTCCTATAAAATCGTTTATTGCTTCACCTGCACTCTTATTAATATAAAATCTTTGATACATTTTGTATCCCCAAAATGCTAGCAACGCTACCATTAATATTGCACCAACTATTAGAACTATGTTTAACACCTTGTTATACTTTTTTTCCATTATACTTCTCCTCCTATATAATTAATATATTTTATCTCGTTGGAAGTTTTGTTCCTCCCAAAATGTGAAAATGTAAATGTTTTACAGCCTGTCCTCCGTCTTCCCCTATATTTGTCAAAACTCTAAAGCCTTTTTCGTCCATTTCTTTTTCTTTTGCAATTTGTTTTATTATTTTGTGAATATGTACTAGTAATTCTTCATCTTCTAAATCCATAAAACTATCTAAATGTTGTTTTGGAACAACAAGAATATGTATTGGTGCAATCGGATTTATATCATTGAATGCTAATACTTTATCATCTTCATAAACCTTTGTTGATGGTATCTCTCCATTAATAATTTTACAAAAAACACAATCATTCATTTGTTTCACCTCCGTTAAATACTATCATTTTTGCTATTTATCAAAGTAATTACTCTGTGTATGTTTTATTAAATCTCTATAGTTTACTTTAATTCTCATGAACTAGCACTGCTTTAATACGTCTTATCCCTGCCGAGCTAGCTTCTTCTTTCTTTATTTTAAAATGTCCTAGTTCTGAAGTTCTATTAACATGAGGTCCTCCACAAATTTCTTTTGATACCTCTCCAATGGTGTATACTGTAACAATATCAGGGTATCGTTCTACAAACATGCACTCTGCTCCGGAATCAATAGCTTTTTGCTTTTCCATTTCTGTATGAGATACTACCAAATCATCATCAATCCACTTATTAACCAAGTCCTCAGTAGCCTGTTTCTCTTCTGGAGTTAATTTATGATCACAGTTAAAATCAAATCTCATTCTCTCTGAAGTAATATTAGATCCTCTTTGATGACAATCTTTATTAACTATTATCTTCAATGCTGCATTAAGTAAGTGAGTTGCTGTATGATATTTTGTTTCCATTTCTCCTGAAGATGATAAACCACCTTTAAATTTTTGTTCGCTTCCTGCTCTAGATTTATTTTGATGTTCTTTGAATAATTCATTTATCTCATTCATATCAACTTTCATTCCATTTTCTGTAGCTAAGTCCTTAGTTACTTCTGGTGGAAATCCATAAGTTTCATATAATTTAAAAATACTTTTGCTATCTATTATATCTTTGCCTTGAGATTTTATTCTATCAATTACTTTGTTAAACTCTTTTTCTCCACGAGCTAAAGTTTTTATAAATTTGTCCTTTTCTCCAACAATAACTTCCTTAATTAATTCGCGTTTTTGTTCTAAGTAGGGATATAATTCTTTTAAAGTATCAATATTTAAATCAATTAAGTCTGATAAACAATTAAGGTCTACTCCAAGCTTACTGATGTGTCTTGTCATTCTACGAATTAGTCTTCTTAAAATATATCCTCTATCTACATTACTAGGTCTTTCACCATCAGCTGAAATCATTATACTTGCTCTTAAATGTTCTGTTGCAATTCTTCTACTTTCAATGTTATCATTTTTAGATAGTTCTTGCAACTTACTCATTACTGGCTCAAATATTTCTATGTCAAATGGTGTTTCCTTTCCTTGTAGTATAAATGCAATCCTTTCAAGTCCCATTCCAGTATCAACGTTATGTTGTTTAAGCTTTGAGTAACTACCATCCTCATTTCTGTAAAACTCCATAAAAACATTGTTCCATATTTCAACGTATTTTCCACAATCACAAGATGGTTGACAATCTGGTCCACAAGGTTCTTTTCCAGTGTCATAAAACATCTCAGTATCTGCTCCACAAGGACCTGTTTCTCCTGCAATCCACCAATTGTCATCTTTACCATAAAAATAAATTCTCTCTTCTGGTATTCCGGCTCTTTTCCAACAATTTGCTGTTATTTCATCTCTAGGACAGTCTTCATCTCCAGCAAAACAAGTTACAGATATTTTTTCAGAAGGTATATTCAACTCCTGAGTTAAAAAGTCATAGCTCATTTGGATTGATTCCTCTTTAAAATAATCTCCTAAAGACCAGTTTCCTAGCATTTCAAAGTATGTAAGATGCCTATTATCTCCAACTTCATCGATGTCATTTGTTCTAAGACATTTTTGATAATCAGTAAGTCTGGTTCCTTCCGGATGTTTTTCTCCTAAAAGATAAGGAACTAATGGTTGCATCCCTGCTGTTGTAAATAGTACTGATGAATCATTCTCAGGTATTAGTGGTGCACTTGGAATAATTTTATGTCCATGTTTTTCAAAAAAGTTTAGGTATTTCTCTCTAATTTCAATTGCTTTCATTTTATTTCCTTTACTTTATTAAGTCTTTATTCACGTAATATATTATAACACAAATACTATTTTTCTGTAAATATGTAAAAGTATATTTTTGTTAAATTTTTCTTTTAAAAAAGATAGAAATATATATTTCTATCTTTCTTCATCATCTACATCTTTGGAATCTCTTAATAAACTATCTAATAATCCTTCCTTTTGTTTTCTTTCTTCCCTTTTTGCTCTTATTCTACTAATCATTTCTTGTCTTTGTTTTTCTTGTTCTTCCTTTATTTTAGCATCAAGATCACTTATTCTTTGATCTTCCTGTCTTTCAAGTTGCTCTAATTTTTCAAGAGACATTCCTTCCAAATCTGCAGAATCATCTTGTTCAATATCGCTTGATATGTCTGTTTCTTCAGTTAGTGTTGGTTCTTTACCTTGTAAATCAACAATTGTATGTTTGCCTTTACTATCTTCTATCCTTTGTTCATTATTTTCTGGTTGCATTTCTATATCAGAACCGATTTCAACATCTTCTTCAGGTTTAGGCACAATGGCTTCAGAATAATGAGCAGATTCTTCTACAGGTTCTACTTTTTGAGGATTCTCAGATTCAACCTTTTCATCGCCATGGTCTTTTATATCTCTACCTATCATGAATTTAAAATCACTTTCAGCAGACTGAATATCATATTCATCTAAATGAAATTTTTTCATAAATTCTCTTCTTTTGTCATCACTGCGAAAACTTGCAACTATTATTGCTAGATTTCTTTTGCCTCCATTTCGAACAGTTACAGGTCCTAGGAATTCTTCTCTTAATTTGTCATCCTTTAATCCTGCAATGGCATATGCAATGTTAGAGTCTAGAGCAAATAATAGTCTTTCTTCATCCATACTTGTTCTTCTTTCATTAATTAATACATTTATTATCCTGGCTTTTAGTTCATCACTTTGAATCATATCAACACATTTATAACTAGTTATTAAATTAGAACCTATCAAAGCTTCATATCTAGAATCATCATCCTCCAATTCATCAAACAATTCTCTAGCTCTAAGTAGTCTATCTTGAAAATCTCTCTTAACTGAAAAGTCATATCCTCTCCTTGAAAAATGATTTGCCCAGTCAACTATAGAATTATATCCTGAAATTCTTTGTATTTCCCTAACAATTTTTCTTTCTTCTTCCATTTTTTACCTCCTTTGTTTTTTATACATTTTGACTACTAATTTTATTGATATTAGCATCTAATTCAGAAATCTTTTTATCATATATTCTTTCTATTTCAGCTAGTTTTTCTATAGATAAATCATTTAGTAAATCAGGATTTTCTTCTATTCGTTTAAAAATTGTATCTTCTTTTTCCTCATCACTAATACTTGTATTAGTACTTACATTATTATCAACTTTCAATTCATTAACAAATGCCTTATTGTCTTCATTTATTTCTATGTTAGTTTGATTAGTACTTGTATCATCATTTTTTATTTCTTTATTCATGTGGAATAAGTTTTTAAAGAAACTCTTTATTTTATATAGGAATCCGTTATTATATTCTTGTGGTAAATTATTCTTCATTTAGTTTACCTCCTATTCTACTATAGATAATACCATAGTAGAATCATAATTACTATTACGTACATATTACTTTTTTATTACATTTCTATTATCTGTAGTATATAAAAAAGAGAACGAAAAAATGTCGTTCTCTTTTTTTGTTTATATTTTATTACTCAATTATATCAGCAACAACTCCTGAACCTACTGTACGTCCACCTTCACGGATAGCGAATCTTAATCCTTTCTCTATAGCGATTGGAGTAATTAATTCGATTTCCATATCGATGTTATCACCAGGCATAACCATTTCTGTTCCTTCTGGTAATTTAATTGTTCCAGTAACGTCTGTTGTTCTGAAGTAGAATTGTGGTCTATATCCATTGAAGAATGGTGTATGACGTCCACCTTCATCAGCTGTTAATACGTATACTTGAGATTTGAATTTTGTATGTGGATGAATTGTTCCAGGTTGAGCAAGTACTTGACCTCTTTCAATTTCATCTCTTTGAATTCCTCTAAGAAGAACACCAACATTATCTCCAGCTTCTGCTGAATCAAGTGTTTTTCTAAACATTTCAAGTCCTGTAACAACTGTTTGTTTCTTTTCTTGAGTTAAACCAACAATCTCTACTGTATCTTGAAGTTTTAATTGTCCTCTTTCAACTCTACCAGTAACAACTGTTCCACGTCCAGAAATTGTCATAACATCCTCAATTGGCATTAAGAATGATTGATCAACTGGTCTTTCTGGTGTTGGAATATAGCTGTCAACAGCTTCCATTAATTCTTTTATACATTTATATTCTTCAGCTTCTGGATCTTTTGAAGTACACTCTAATGCTACTAAAGCAGATCCTTTAACTATTGGAATATCATCTCCTGGGAAATCATAGCTTGATAATAAGTCTCTAACTTCCATTTCAACTAGCTCTAATAGTTCTGGGTCATCAACCATATCACATTTATTTAAGAATACTACGATATGTTTAACACCAACTTGTCTAGCAAGTAGTATATGCTCTCTTGTTTGAGGCATTGGGCCATCAGCAGCTGAAACTATTAATATAGCTCCATCCATTTGAGCAGCACCTGTGATCATGTTCTTTACATAGTCAGCATGTCCTGGGCAGTCAACGTGAGCATAGTGTCTGTTTTCTGTTTCATATTCTACGTGAGCTGTGTTAATTGTGATTCCTCTTTCTCTTTCTTCTGGAGCACTATCAATTGATGCATAGTCCTCAAATTGAGCTTTTCCTTGTAAGCTTAACCATTTTGTAATAGCAGCTGTTGTTGTTGTCTTTCCATGGTCTACGTGACCAATTGTACCAATATTTACGTGTGGCTTATTTCTAACAAATTTCTCCTTAGCCATAATTAAATTCCTCCTACTCTTCATCCTGTTTTTAATTTGGCATTTTATCATATTGAATGCCTATTCAGAATGATTTTAAAATAATTATTATTCAGTACTCACATTTTACTACAAAAATGGTAAAAATGCAAGTACTATTATAAATTTATTTTTCAACCTACTGTATAAATAACAGCTTGGCTGTAAATCAATTATTCAACATTTTTGTTTCTTGTTGAAACAATTTGATCAAGTACAGATTTTGGAACTTCCTCATAGTGAGATGGTTCCATAGAATATGTTCCTCTACCTTGTGTTTTAGAACGTAAGTCTGTTGCATATCCAAACATTTCAGATAATGGAATAAATCCTCTAATAACTTGGTTTCCTGATTGTGCTTCCATTCCTTCCATTTTTCCACGTCTAGCATTAATATCACCAATAACATCTCCCATGTACTCTTCTGGAACGGTTACTTCAATTTTCATTATAGGCTCTAATAATGCAGCCTTAGCTTGTTTACAACCTTCTTTAAATGCTATAGATGCTGCTACCTTAAATGCCATTTCTGATGAGTCTACTTCATGGTAAGAACCATCAACTAATGTACACTTAAAGTCAATTACAGGATATCCAGCAAGTATACCTGTAAGAGCTGCTTCTCTCATTCCATCTTCTACTGGCTTAATGTATTCTTTTGGAACAGCACCACCAACGATTTTGTTCTCAAATACAATTCCTGAGCCTGGCTCTAATGGTTCCATTTCAAACCATACATCACCATATTGTCCATGTCCACCAGATTGACGTACAAATTTTCCTTGTACTCTAGCTTTATTTCTAATTGTTTCTTTGTAAGAAACTTGAGGTTTACCTTCAGTACATTCAACTTTAAATTCTCTTTTAAGTCTATCAACAATTATGTCAAGGTGAAGTTCACCCATACCAGCAATAATTGTTTGTCCAGATTCCTTATCAGTCCATGTCTTGAATGTTGGATCCTCTTCAGCTAATTTTGCTAAAGCAATACCAAGTTTTTCGCTATTAGCTTTATCTTTAGGCTCAATAGCTATATCAATAACTGGCTCTGGGAATTCCATAGACTCAAGAATTACTGGATGATCTGGATCACATAATGTATCACCAGTTCCAACTTCTTTAAGTCCAACTGCTGCAGCTATATCTCCAGCATATACTTTATCTATATCTTGTCTATTATTAGCATGCATCAAAAGAATTCTTCCCATTCTATCTTTCTTTTGTTTTGTAGCATTTAGTACTGTTGAACCAGCTTCACAAGTTCCTGAATAAACTCTAAAGAAACATAATTTTCCAACAAATGGGTCAGTCATTATTTTAAATGCTAATGCTGAGAATGGAGCACTGTCATCTGTTGCTCTTGTTGTTTCATTTCCAGCATCATCAACACCCTTAACATCTTCAATATCTGTAGGTGCAGGTAAGTAATCAATAATAGCATCAAGTAATTCTTGAACACCTTTGTTTTTATAAGATGATCCACAAGTCATTGGAACTATTTTATTTGCTATAGTTCCTTTTCTAAGACCTAACTTAATTTCATCTTCAGTTAGTTCTTCACCTTCTAAGTATTTCATCATTAAATCATCGTCTTGTTCTGAAACTGCTTCAATCATTTCGTCTCTATATTTTTTTGCATCTTCCATCATTTCAGCTGGTATTTCTGTTTCTGTTATTTCTTTTCCTTGGTCTTCATTTGATTGAATATAAGCTTTCATCTTAATTAAATCAACTATGCCTTGGAATTCATCTTCTTTTCCAACTGGTAATTGAATTGGTACTGGGTGACATCCTAATCTATCTCTCATTTGGTCAATGCAAAGATAGAAATCAGCTCCAGTTATATCCATTTTATTAACATATACAATTCTTGGAACTTTATACTTATCAGCTTGTCTCCAAACTGTTTCTGATTGTGGTTGAACACCACCTTTAGCAGCTAATACTAATACTGAACCATCTAATACTCTTAATGATCTTTCAACTTCAACTGTAAAATCAACGTGACCAGGAGTATCAATTATATTAATTCTATGATTTCTCCAATGGCATGTTGTAGCAGCTGATGTGATTGTAATACCTCT
>JAFWNQ010000008.1 GCA_017510245.1 Clostridia bacterium | reverse complement strand
GTTTTCTTAGTTCCTTTGTTTTCGCGTAAAACCAACTCATTTTTTCTTCCTCTTGCTCTTTCTTTCTTCTTAATAAATAATATATATTATATTAGCATAATTTTTATTGATTTTACTGTATGTTACTTATTTGTAATTCTGTTGAAATCTATTTTTGTAAATTTGTATTATTTTCTTTTTCTACTACGGACATCTTTGTTTTCATCTTATGTTACAATTCCTTTAAAATTTTACTATCATTTTTTATTTTACGGATTTTGAATCAATTTTTAGCTGACTATTTTTATTTTGTCTATTAGTTAAAAATAAATATTACAAAAATGTAAAATATACAAAAAAAGATAGCATACTCTTAATATGCTACCTTTTTTATTTCAATTCCTTTTTCGTCGTAAGGCTTTTCTATTTTTACTGTGTTATATTTTTTTCTTCTAAATCTGGTGTCATCTCTTCAAATGCTTTCTCGATGTTTTCTTTTGAATTGCCCAACTCAATATTTACTATTTTTGCATTCTTTATTTTGCTCATATTTTTCAAATCCATAACATAGTTATCTACTTCTGCTTCACCATTTTTTTCAATTGATTCATTATAACTACCTGATATAGTAGTCATTTTTTTCCCTGAATTATCCAATAATTCAATTTCAAATGAAAAACCTTTAACAGTTTCATCATTATTATTTACAAAAGTTGTTTTTACTTCTAATTGATTTCCATAGTTTTTCAATTGAATACTTTTTGCTTCTATTCCATCTTTTTCTATTTTGTTGCCAAATTTACTTTCAATTACAGCATCAATGTCCTCTATTTCTTCCTCTGTTAATTCTCTATACTCCTCTCCAACCTCAGAATTAGTTTCATCTTTTTTTCTGTTTTTATGAATAAAGAAGTATCCTGTTGCTATTGCTATTATTAATAATAAAATAATTATAAATACAATTTTATTACTCTTTTTAACCATCTCTAATCTCCTTCTTATTATTTTATGGTTATATTTTAACATATCAATTTTTTGCATTCAATAAATGTTACACATTTGTAAATAAAATGTATAATAGTAAATATTAGGTTTTGAAAGCTTTCAATATAAAAAATAAATGGCTAAATAGCCATTTATTCTAATATCTATTAATTATATACATAATTCTGTGGATCTACAGCTGTACCATTGTATCTAATTTCAAAGTGAAGATGGTTCCCTGTTGAAATTCCAGTTGATCCGACAGCTGCTATAACTTGACCTTGTGCAACACTTTGTCCTGATCTAACATATAATTCACTACAGTGAGCATATCTAATTGAAACTGCTCCTGTACTTTGTATAACTACAATATTTCCATATCCACTGTATGGAGCCCCACTACCAGAAAAAGTAACAGTTCCTGCAGCAGCAGCTTTTATTGCTGTTCCTTTTGGTGCTGCAATGTCAAGTCCTTTATGGTTATCTCTAGATCTATATCCAAATCTTGAACTAATTGTTCCTGAAACTGGTCTAATAAGTGTTATTCCAATATTAGTAGCAACACTTGATTCACTGCTAATTATTTTAGTTCCTATATTTTTATATACGCTAGAAGATGCTGTTTTTTTAGTTATCTTAGGAGCCTCTTTTTTCACATATAATTTTGTAACAGAATCATCTATTGATGACATCTCAACTGGATTGTCATTATTCAGTATTTTTAATTCATCGCTTTCTGATTCTTCATCTTTTTTTGCTACTCCATATTTTTCTACAATTCCTAGTGTTGAAGAATTTGCACTATCCTTTTCTTTTAATTGATTAACTGCATTTTCTGCGTCAGCAAAACTTGTCAAGTAAGCTTTTTCCTCATTATTATCAGTTATTGAATAATACTTACTATATGCAGTACCTGTTGAAACTACTTTTTCAAATATCTCATCATCATTAGTCTCAACATCTTTTTTTAACATGCAAGAAGCGTATGTTGGTAAATCAGCTATTTCAACAAATGCTACGTTTTTTCCATCTCCAGATTTAATGTAATCATTTATTCTCTTTTGTAATGAAACCTTATCGTTAGTGTATCCAATCAATTCTCCTTTAAGGCTTACACTATATGTCTGTCTATAAAATAGCTCAATTAATCCAAAAATAAATATTACTGCTAGAGTTGCCACTACTGATAATTTTACCAATTTTCTCACATTTACAACTACTCTTTTTATATTTATTTTTTTGCCCTCCTTGTCTTTTAATTTTATATATATTATATATCACAAAAATCGTATTTTGTCCAGTTTTTAGTTCTTGTTGAAATCAAGCTTTACATTGCGTATTATCAATGTTTTTCACTTATTCCCTTATTTTTCTAGAAAAAATAATTTCTAATAACTAGTTTATCAAATTTCTGATTAATGTATGCAGTTAGTTTTGACATAAACTCTTCTGCCTTAATCTCTTTCTTCGCAACCATATCTAGTCCCTTTTCCCAGCTAGCAGTTAACTTTGGATTAAGCAAATCAGGCATTGACATTTTTATAATATCAAAAATATATTCTCCTTTTTTGGTCGGAGTTATTATTTGAGTTTTATTATTAATTGCAATATATTGTATTTTTTCAAGTTTCTTTATTATTTCAGCTCTAGTTGCACTAGTTCCAATTCCTGCACCCTTTATTTGTTCTCGTAGTGTTTCATCTTCTATTAGTTTACCTGCATTCTCCATTGCCAAAACCATAGTTCCAGAATTATACCTTGTTGGTGGTGTTGTTTCTGATTGCTTAATTTCGTAATTCTTAACTTCTAATTTATCGCCCTTCTTCAATTTTGTGTTGATCTTATCCTCTTCATTGTTTTCCACATTTTGTGATGTGTTTGTGGATTTTTTCCAGACTTCTAAATAACCTTTACTTATACATTGTTTTGCATTTGCAAAAAACTTTTCACCTTCAACATCTATTGTAATACTTAGTTTGCTATATTCAGCAGGTGGAAAGAATATTGCTAAAAATCTACGTACAATTAGTTCATAGACATTTTTTTGAATCTCTGGTAGTTTATCTAAATTCTCATACCCCTTACCTGTTGGAATTATTGCGTAATGGTCTGTTATTTTTTTATCATTTACATACTTTGTTTTTATTAAATTAGTTGAATACTTTTCATTTTTCATTTTTCCTATCAACGTATGAATTTCTGAATTCTTATATCCATTAGCAATTCCATTTAAGTTATTAGTTATGACTTTTGCAATAGCTGTTGATAGAACTCTGGCATCTGTTCTTGGATATGTTACTAATTTTTTTTCATATAAGTTTTGTACGATTTCCAGTGTTTCATCTGGCTTTATTTTAAACCTTTTTGTGCATTCATTTTGAATTTCAGCAAGATTAAACAGCATAGGAGCTTTTTCTTTTTGTTTGCTTTTCTTTACTTCTTCAACTATAGCTTCCTTATCTTTTAAATATAGAATAAAATTCTTTGCATCTTCCTCTTTGTTAAATCCTGTATCATTATATAATTGAGGAGATTGCAACATTTTTGAGCTTTCTGTAACTTTCCATTCAGCCGAAATATTCTCGAAATTTCCTTCGATTTTATAATATGCCTTTTTCTTAAAATTCCTAATTTCTCTTTCCCTATTAACAACCATTCCTAAGACACATGTCATTACTCTTCCTACAGAAATTGAAGCTTTATCCTGCTCTATTTCTTTAGCTAGCCTTCTACCATAAATAATTGTTAACATTCTAGAAAAATTAATTCCAATCAAATAATCTTCTTTTGCTCTTAGATATGCACTATCAGATAAGCTATCATATTCTGATAGACTCTTAGCTTCTTTGATTCCTCTTCTAATTTCCTCTTCAGTCTGTGAATCTATCCAGACTCTTTTCATTTCTGCTTTAGGATTTGGATTTGCCATCATAAACACTAGTCTTTGGATATATTCTCCTTCTCTTCCAGAGTCTCCAGCATTATAGATTACTTCTACATCTTCCCTTTGCATCAATCCTTTTACAATATTAAATTGATTTTCTACTGCCGGAATCACTTCATATTTCCATTCTTTAGGTATAAATGGTAATGTATCTAGTCTCCAAAACTTTAAATTTTCATTGTATTTATCAGGATAACTCATTGTAACAAGATGTCCAACACACCATGTTATTATCCAGTTTTGAGATTCTAAATATCCATTTTTTCTTTGAGCATTTTCTCCTATAGCTTTTGAAAATTCCATTGCAACAGACGGCTTTTCTGTAATTAATAATTTCTTTCCCATAAGCTTTTTTATACCATATAAACGTTTATTTTTCAACTGTTAAAAAAATTTTATCCATTTTATTGATTTTATTGTTAATATATTGTATATTTATATTGAAAATATATAAATAAGGGAGGTAAATTATGTACGACAGCAATTTTAATATTTATGATGAGCCATTTTCAGCTAACAATTATGATTTTAGTTCTGGTTCAGCTGAAGCAGCATTAGGAACAGCATTAGGAGGCATTTTAGGAGCATTATTAGTCTTTTATTTTGTTGTTATGGCTATTGCAGGTATTTTAGCTATAATTAAATACATTGGAATGTGGCAAATGTTTAAAAAAGCAAATCTAGATGGATGGGAAGCATTAGTTCCTGGACATAATTTATTTGTAGAATTTCAACTTTCTGGAATAAAGACATATTGGTACTTCTTACTATTGGTACCAATAGCAAATATTGTTGTTCTATGTTGGAAAGATATTGAATTAGCAAAAGCTTATGGTAAGGGAGCTGGTTTCGGTATAGGATTATTCTTACTAGGACCAATATTTACTCTAATTCTTGGATTTGGAAAAGCACAATATATTGGACCACAAGCTAATACTTATTCTCAAACAAATACTAATAATTACGGTGGTGCACCAAATATGAATCCAAATGTTAATACAACACAAAATCAGACAACTCAATCTGCTGAACCAACTCAGCCATTTGAAAGCAAAGATGCAAACAATACTAAATAAAGAAACAAATATAAAAAATAGAATATATGAATTTCATATATTCTATTTTTTATTATTACTAACAGATTAATACTACTTTTTTAATTATTTAGGCAATTTCGCTTGATTTTCTTGTCAATATGTGTTATATTATATAAGTACAATTTAATAATCGAGGTGTAGCGCAGTTGGTAGCGCGCGTGGTTTGGGACCATGAGGTCGCAGGTTCGATCCCTGTCACCTCGACCATAAAAAAACTTGAAATTAATAAATTTCAAGTTTTTTTATTATATAATTCTTATTCATCATAATATATCACCTACTAGTTTTTAAACTTTTAGTAATAAGAGCAAAAATATTGAAAAATATCTACACTCAAATTTGCAATAATCTTATCATATTCACACGAAATCTTTTCTATACCTTTATCATTAATAAATCCATACTTATACTGGTTTTCAACAGGAATACATACTTATTCATCTGTAGAATCTTTCAATGTAGATATTTGGCTATACAATTTTTCTAATTCATTTTTATATATATTGTTTTTTATATTTTATATTTTATCTTTGATTATTTTTAGACATTTTATGGACGTCCCCAAGTCTATTCATTCCTTTCCTCTTCAGGTCTATCTCTCTTTCTTCTCCTATTGCGACCTCTATTTTGAATTGTTGGCTCTGTATTTGGTTTATTTTCTTCTGGCAAGTCAACTTGTATTCCTTCAATAAAACTATCATGTTCTGATTGATTTGATGACATTTCTTTTTGAGAAGATGGTAATAACTTACGTTCTCTTCTAAAAATCATTTTTATATCATTTATAAGCGGTTTGAACAATTCGTTAAGTGCATAAAAAAATTTAAATATAATTGGTTTTCTTTCCAATTCTTCATCTTCTTCTTTAATCTTTTCAGCACCTCTTTCGACTATTCTCCCCATTACGCCTTTAATATAATCTAATATATATTCATTATCCCATTCAACTTCATCTACATCTTCAAACCTTGATAATGTTTCAGGATTTATATCAAATAAGAATCCTTTTTCTAAATCAAGGCTAAACTCTGGCATTTCAATGTTCTCTGGAGGTGTATTTTTTATTGAATTAAAACTATGCATTATCTCCTCTTCGCTTTTTTTATCTGAATCTTTTAAGACACTCTCCATTTTTAATATTTTCCTAGCTATAGGAAATTCAGCTTCATTAAAATTTTTTTGTAGATATCGAATTGCAGGACCATTAAATACATTTAACAGAACTATCCAATGGCCTGTTGCTTGTGTTTTATTAGCAAAACTATCTATTAAATAGCTTAGTTTATTATACTCAAATTCTAATCTCTCACAAAACTCTTTTGCTTCTTCAGGAGAATGAATCTCAGTATGCTCAATTCTGTCATTCATGGTCTTCAAACTCAATTTATATAAATCAATAGTATTAAGAGCTAAATCTTCATCTGATAGTCTTGGTTCTATTCCATAAATCGATTTATGTAAGCATGTATATTGGATTTCAAACATATCTATAGTATCTAATACTTCACTTACTTCTTGCCCAGATTTTTCTGCTAGGAAACGTCCCATTTCCGTTCTTCCTAAAATAGCATGATCCATTAGTTCCTTTTCAGAAACTCCATATGCAGCTTCAATTAATTCTAATATCTCTGATGTTTTTGCATATGAAACTGTTTGAGAATGGTATACAGATGATTTTGGATCTTCTTTTCTACTAAATATTAGTCGCTCTGATAGTTCTGATACAATCAATTCAAGTAAACTAGTATTAGCATGATTTGCATGCATTCTTAATATTCTATTAAAAATTGTTTTATTCTTACCATCCTGACGCACAGATAGAATATCATTTCCGTCTTCATCAGTACACAAAGCATGTGTCATCTCATGAGCAATTAATCTGTAAATTTCACCATAATTCTCTTGCTCTAGCCATTCTCTTAAGAAGTTCACATTTAATGCAATTCTTCTTTCTGGGCTATAAAAAAATCCACGTGCATAAGGTATTTCTTCTAAATCAATTCTTTTCATCCAACTTTTTAACACATTAATATCTTTTACTACTTGTTCATAAGAAAATCCATATAGATAAGCTCTTCTCAATAATATATCTTCTATTATTGGGTAAAAATCTGGATCTATTTCATCACTTATTTGACTTACATTATTATGTACATATATTTGTATTTCTTTATCAACTATATCTGTTGGTTTCATTTTTACTCCTACATATCGAATTTAGGTGGTTCTAAATACTCCATAATCTCTTCAATTATTTTTTCATTCTCAAGCATTATTAGATTATTTGAGTTATCATAATAATATACATTACCATCACCATATAATCTATATATAATGCCATCTGTATGTGTTATTGCAACAATTTCAAAAAAATTCTTATTATCTTTCATATCTCAACTTTTCCTATTTTTACTTATAATATATCAAAGTTAATACATTATTGCAATAACACACAATAATCTTTTTCATTTTAACTCTAAGACTTTTTTATTAATCTAATAGCTTCTCTACTTCCAGTTATACTAAATCTAATTATTTATTAATTAGATTATTGCTCCTTTCTCATTTATTTTATATAATAATTATATATATTTTTTTTATTTTTATATGATATAGTTATATTTATTTACACTTAAAGAACATTCTCAAGTTTAAGAAGAAATTGGAGGTAATTATTATGAACACAGAATTTGAATACGACAATATAATTTCATTAGCCCCAAAAGATAATGATTAATGTAATGTTTTAAGGAGATTCTATATGAGAAGATTGAGAATATCTTTAGTTTTTAATTTGCTAATTCTATTTCTAACAATAGTAGCAAGTATTATAATGTTCACTGGTTTTAAATTTATGAATGGTCCAGAAACAACATTAGAATCAACAAAACTTGGAATGCTTAGATTCTTTACAGTCGAATCTAATATGTTTATGGGTATATCTTCTTTAATCTTTTCAATTACAGAACTACAATTATTGAATAAAAAGATTAATGAGATTCCAATACAGGCCTACATTATAAAACTAATGTCAACAGCATCAGTTGCTCTAACTTTTTTAGTTGTTTTTACATATTTAGGTCCTATTACAGAGTATGGTTTACCAGCAATGTTAATGAATAGTAATTTGTTTTTTCACTTGATTATTCCTGTATTAAGTATTTTTACTTTTATAGTTTTTGAAAGGACAGACAAACTTAATCTTAAACACACTATATATGGAATACTACCAACAATTCTATACGCATTATACTATTTAATTAATGTTTTAATTCACATGGAGAATGGAAGAGTTTCTCCAAAATATGATTGGTATTGGTTTGTTCAGAATGGTGTTTGGACTGCAGTTATAGTTGCTCCTATGATTTTACTAATCACATACTTTATAAGCCTGATATTATGGAGATGTAATAAAAAAACAAGTGCTTAATAATAAGCTCTTGTTTTTTTAATCTTTAAAGACTATTTTTACGTCTTTAGACGTCTCTAAAGACCTAGCTAATGTTATTGAATCAAAACCATATTTGTTTTTTATTTCATCTATAGTTCTATCCAATTTTTTATAATCTTTTTCTTCTATGTCAGAAAAAATAGAAATCTGTTCTTCATCTGCACTTATGAGATTATCCACTTTCACTCCTATTAATCTAATAGGTGTTCTACTCTTATACATTTCATCCAATACTTCTTTAGCTACATGACATATTTCCTTTGTACTAGATGTGCCATGTCCGAAGGTCTTTTGATGTGAAAAACTAACAAATTGATTAGTTTTTAATTGAACATTAACTGTGTTTGCTAGCATATTATACTGTCGTAATTTAAAAGCAACTCTCTCTGTAAGTTTTATTAAAATTGGTTTTAGTTCTTCTATATTGTTTATGTCCTTTGGTAAAGTAATTGAATGTCCTATACTCTTTGGTAATTCCTTTAAATACTTTACTTCTGAATTATCAATTCCATTAGCATATTCCCATATTTGATTTCCAAATTTTCCAAATTTCTTTACTATTTTTCTTTGATCATATTTTGCTAAGTCCCCAATGTTTTTTATTCCCATGCTATTTAACTTTGGTACAGTCTTTCTCCCTAGCATAAATAGTTCTGAAATCGGTAAAGTCCACATTTTTTTCTCGATTTCTTCTTCAAATAGAGTATGCACTCTATCTGGTTTCTTAAAATCTGAAGCCATTTTAGCTAACAGTTTATTATGTGCCACTCCAACATTTACAGTAAATCCTAATTCATTCCTTGCCCTGTTGTTGATTTCTTTTCCTATTTCCAATAGAGTTCTTCCTTGCAAGTAATTTGTCATATCAAGAAAACACTCATCAATAGAAAATCTTTCTATAATATCTGTATATTCCTTAAGTAAATTATATAATTTATTTGAGTACTCTCTATATTTTGAATATTTAAGTCCCCTATATGTTTTTATCCACGGGCATTTTCTTTTAGCACTGTAAATTGTTTCAGCTGTCACAATTCCATATTCCTTAGCTTTCATACTCTTGGCAATGACTATCCCCTTTCTGCTTTCGGCATCACCACCAATAACACATGCTTCATTTCTTATATCAACTTTACTTCCTTCTTTAAGCATTTCCACTGCTGTCCAACTTAAAAATGCATTGTTAACATCAACATGTAAAATCTGTCTATCCATAAAATCACCTTTTAAGTATTTTATATTAGAATTACTTCCTTATTTTTATTAATATATCAAATAATTCATTTTAAATCAATTACATAAAAAAGCGGAATAAAATCCGCTTCTTATTGTTTTATATAAATATTATCTCCATCAGATTGTACTGTAATGCTACCATCTTTGGTTAGATAATAATTAATGTTCATACCTTTAAGTAATTCCATAGTTTCGGAAATATCAGGTTCTGTTGAAGAACATGTTACAACTGCATAATGAGGATTCGTTGCCTCAATCAAATCACTTAGTCTCTTTTGATAATTTCCATGATAAGGTATCTTGATAAAATCAAATTCTTTATCACTTTGTTCTAGGTAATCTTTTATTCTATCATTTTGACTGTCTCCCATAAACAAATAATTAGTGTTTTTATAATTAATCTCTACAATTAGAGAAGAATTGTTGCTTTCATTACTATCATATATATCAGTTGGTCCATTTACCACAATATTAAGTTCTTCAAGAGTAAATGTTTCGTCTCCTGATATTGTAATTGGAGTAATATTTTTTTCCGTCAATGCATTTAAATAATTAGTGTAATACTCACTTTCTTTAGGACAGTTACTTTGAAGTATGTTATCTATTTCAATGCTATTTATTATTCTAGAAGCACTCCCAACGTGATCTTTATCAAAATGAGTTATTATTAGATAATCCAACTTAGTAATATTATTGGTATTAAAGTATGCTAATATCTCACTGCTTAGACTCTCTTCTCCCGTGTCTATCATAATATATTTTCCATTATTTGAAATCAATATACAGTCAGCTTTTCCAGCATTGAAAAAATATATTTTAAAATTATAATTATTATCATCAATTTTTGGTCTAAATAAATACATACATGTCAAAAAAACTAATAATATGATAAACACTATTATTAACTTTATTCTATTACTCATATCTATCTCTTTTCTCCTTTTGAACATATCCTAAATCATAAATACCTTTATATTCGCTATTTATAAATAGCAGTACTCTTCGGTTAGCAGATTGTTTGTTATTATTTTTTTCTTCACTACCAGCATCTGTTAAAACATATTCACTATTTGGTTTCATATTTAGAATAGATAATTCATTAGGTCTAGTGTTTTTACCAGGTGTAATCATATTTAACGAAAAAATATAACTGTTTTCATTTACTCTAAGTCTACCATTTGAAATTGTTATTCTTTTAGGAATATTACTTAAATTGTTAAACACAAATACCTCAACAGGAATACTTTTCTGTTTATTCTCTGATTCTTCTTTATAACTAATATTAATAACTGGAAAGTCTGTTAACTTCAAATCATATATGTGGTAGTAGTTGTCATCATATATCATTAATTTATAAGTATAACCACCCTTAATTCTTTCGTCAGTTATTTCATCTGATAGAATTGCTAAACTAGTATTATCATTGTGTGATGTATAGCTGATAGTTGGATTATACTTGTTCTTACTATCATTTATTATTGAATAATATATCGTATTATTCATTCTATCAATTACTAAGCCATAGTCATTAAACTTAATATCTTCAATCATAAGTCTATCATTTTCCGTTCTAGAACTAATTATATTATTCCATTTACTTTCATCCACAGAAATCCTTTTATACCTAGTGTTAGGTTGTAATAATATTAATAAAATAATTACTAGTACAGTAACAAAACTTACTGCCATCAATATTCTTTTTCTATTCATATTACACAATATCATCAGCATCATATTCTATTATAGAATACTTACTAATCCTTTCATTTTTTGATAATTCTTCATTTAAATCTTTAATGTTTTTATAACTTAATTCAATTGCGTAGTCAAATCCTTTAGAACTATAATTCCTTGATTTAAACTTATGGCTTATTTTTCTTGATTTAAAAAGGCTAGTTAAATTATCTTCAACATCTTCGTCAGCTCTTACAATTAAAACAAATGATTTACGACTAAAGCTTATGTATTCTAATGCAATTAATACTAATGTTACAACTACAGAAGTTAAAACTCCAACTTCAAACAATTGACATCCACAGATTATTCCAATAAATACACTCCATAATAAGTATACCATATCTACCGGATCTTTAACAGCTGTTCTAAATCTTATAATTGCTAAAGCTCCAATTGTACCTAATGTTATTACCAGATTTGACTGTAAACACAATATAATTGTTGATATAAAGAATGGTAAAATTGCAGTTGTAATATTGAACGATTTGTTATAGAAAGACCTATGAGATACCATTCTATATACAAAAAACTCATAAATTGCCAGTACTGTAACCATTAAAAGTACAGCTATAATTGTACTTGTTGTAACACTTTCATTCGAATAAGAACTAATAATTTTTTCAAATATTTCCATTTTTAATATATTTCCTTTCTGTAGGTTTAAACTATTCCCCTATCTAATATAACTATCAATTATCTTTCTGCCATAGTAATATTTTGAGAAAGATTCTTGATTAAAGTTGTAGGATTCTACAATATTTCTAATATATGATGGTAAAATCTCATCAAATTTTACTTCTAAAATATTCATTCCACTTGGAAGTATATAGAATCTTTGATAATCTCCATCTAAAAAGCTTTCTATTTCATAAGAAGCTGATATTTTCAAATCAAAAGTAATTCTTACATTAGTTATTTCTTCAACATAAGCAATTCTTTCATAGTCCACTATAACTTTTGGTTCATAATTATGTATAATCATATCCACAGCCAATTCTTTGATTAATTTTTTATCTGTTTCAAAAATCAAATCAGTAGCATTTCCTGATATTATTTCATCATACTCTTCAAGAGTTATTCTGCAAGATTTTTTGTGGCATCTACTTTCTATTTTTTCTTTCTTTTCCAGGACAATATAGCTCAAATCATCGCCATAATATCTTATTCTCCATTTATATCTCTTCGAAAGACCAGAATTGGTTGTATCTACAGAAGTATCTTTTTGATCATCAAAGTATAGAGAATGTATTTGATATCTCCCTTCAGGTGGAGTATGTGGGTCTAATTCCATAATTTCTGAAATTCTAGATTTTAGTAAAGATAAGTCTTGATTTGTTAAACTATATTTCCATTCACTACGATAAACTTTTATATCCTTATCCTCCTTTCAAATTATCTCATCATCTGTCCTCTACCACCTTGTTGTCCTCCGTTCATATCACCATTCATTCCACCACCCATCATTTGGTTAGGGATTGTGTTTGACTCAGAGCCATTTAAGATAAGAGTTCCACCATTTAAATCTGCAGTTCCATCATAATCAAATGTTGAATTTCCTGTTATACTTATTTTTCCACCATTAATATAAATGTTTCCATTTGTGTCAATTCCATCAGTGTCTCCTTGTCCCATTGTGATTGTTATGTTTCCTCCATTTATCTCTATAGTTGCTGAGTATTCATCTGATTTATTTCCTGCATTAATGCCATCATCAGAAGCTGATATGTTAATAGTTCCATCATTTATTTTGATATATGTTGCTTCAATTCCTTCTGCTGCACTAATTTCAAATGTACCATTGCTTATTTCTATAAATCCATCTGCATGTATAGCGTCATCTTTGTTTGTTATAGTAAAATTACCATTGTCTATTTTAATATTTCCATCAGTATGTAATCCATCTCCTGTAGCATTAACATTAAATGTTCCTCCTGTAATTAGCAATCCAGTTCCACCTTTTATGCCATGTGCAGAATATGTGTCTGATGTACTTGTTGCTTTTATGGTAAAGTCTCCTCCAAAAATTGCAACTTCTGTTATTGCATCTATTGCATCATTGCTACTTGTAATATTAAATTTTCCTCCATCTATTGTAATATATCCTTTAGATGCATCTTGATCATTAGTTGCTTTAATTCCATCTCCTCCTGCCTTTATAGTAAATGTTCCATCTTTTATAGCAACTATATCTTTTCCTCTAATTCCATCATCATCTGAATTAATTATATAAGTTCCACTAATTATGATTAGTTTATCCTTAGAAACTATACCATCATAATTTGATGTGATTTCTAATGTACCTGTTCCTGAAAATACTAAATCATCTTTTGAATAAATAGCTCCATCTAGGTCTTCTGTTGTTGTTGATGTAATATTATTTGTTCCTGTAAGAACAATACTAACATTTTTTGCATTTTCTACATTTATCGCTGGTCCATTTGAAGAGTTAATCTCTACATTACTTAGTTTAAGTTCAACACTTTCTGTTGTATTAATTGTTACACTATCATAACTACCTGATAAGGTGTAGCTTCCACCTGATGTAATATTAACTGCCTTTGTTCCAGTAAAGTCTGTTGAAGTCCCATATGATATATTCTCATATTCTGAACTAATTTCACTCGCTGTTTTACTAATAGAACTATATTTTAATTCTGTAATTGTATTTGCACTAATTCCGTTACTCAAATTTGGATTATTTTTAACTACCCCCCATACTATCATCCCAATTAATAAAAAAACACATATGCAAATTATTATTATTTGTTTTTTATACCCCTTTTCCATATTTTTTCTTCCTTTCTTTAAGTTTAAAGTAATTATAGTTTAGGAAGCTTAAAAAAACATTAAAATTTTTATTTTTTTAGTATATTGCAAATCTTTTGTAATATAAACGAAAATTTTAATTCAAAATGTCCCCATTTCCTGTCCATTTTCAAAAAAAATCATATTAATATTCACAAATCATGCTATTACACTTACACGTTTGCTATTATTAATATGATTTTTTAATACTATTATTTTTTAGGAAATGTGGACGATTCCAATTTCTCATTTTCTTCCTTGATTTAGACAATTACTGTACATCCACAAGTCCACCTAATTTTGCTCAAGTTTAGTACATTGTAATATCAAGTACTTCCATTTCATGTCCTAATAAACTTAGTTGTCCATTATCTCCATTGAAAACTAATGGAATTAAGTCTTCAAAACCATTTATTTCATATTTTATGCATATCTTTGGAGTAGTTAATTCATCATTATCAATGGCTAAAGAAAATGGTTCTGTAATATTATCTTTTAATAATGAACCTGCTTTAATTTCTCCCTCTTCATTTATATTGCAATCATATATTGATATTTTTACGTTTTCATCTTTAGGAATAAAAACAAAACTATCTTCAGGTTTATTCGTTTTGTTATTTTCATCTCTATAATCATATTGAGCTATTGCTTTGTACTTAAAACTGCTACCAAAGTATTGTTTAGCAAATCTTGCCTCGTTTGCGCTTGTTACATACCCAATAGCCAAACATATATTATCAGTAAAAATATTTTCTACTACACTTTCTTCTTCATCGACATCGTTTTGTGATTCATTTATAATATTTAACACCTCTTCTGCCTCTGCTATATTTTGTACCTTTACAATTTCATTACTGTTATTTTCTTTTTTACCATTTTTCACATACATGTAAAAAGCTATACATATTCCAATAATTGTTACTACTAAAATGCCTATTACTATATCCTTTTTCATACAATATCTCCTATTAATAATGAATTCTCACTTATCTTTCTCTCTTTAGTATATCTCTTGCAGCAACTAGTCCAGTTGCAGAAGCAGTAACAATGTTTCCAGCTTTTCCTGCTCCATCTCCAATAAAGTATATATTGTTTTTCTTAAGCTTAAAGTGGTTATCAGTTTCAATTTCATTGCTAAAGAATTTGATTTCTGGACCATATAACAATGTATCATCATTATTTACACCAGGTATTATTCTATCTAATACTTCCAATCCTTCTAAAATGTTAGTAATAATCCTATGGGGCATTACTAAGGCTAAATCTCCAGCAACACAGTCTTTTAATGTTGGTTCAACAAATCCTTTATTAATTCTGTGCCATTCACTTCTTCTTCCGCTTCTCAAATCTTTCAATGACTGTATAATTGGCTTTCCATCACCTAATACATTTGCAATTCTGGCAATTGACTCTCCATATACTCTAGTATTTGTTACAGGCTCTGTTAAATTAACCTTCGATATAAATGCAAAATTAGTATTATCACTTTTTATATCTTTTAGTGCATGTCCATTAACACATATGTATCCATAATAGTTTTCTTTTGCCACAAATCCTCCTGGATTAGTACAAAATGTTCTAATTTCATCACTATAAGTCTTAGTTTTTATAAATATAGTTGGATCATAAATAATATTTGTTATTTCTTCCATGATATCTTTTCTAACTTCAACTCTTACACCTATCTCAATACTTTGAGATAAATATGGAATATCATATTTATCAGCAAGTTCTTGAACCCACTTTGCTCCAGTTCTTCCTGGTGCCACAACTACATATTTTGATTTTAGCTTAACTGTATTATTTCCTTTTTTATAAGTAACTTCATTAGTTCCATCTTTTGTTTTAATATCACTAACATCACATCTATCTAATAATTCAACACCTTTTCTTTCAAGGAAGTCACTTATTCCTTGAATATATTCTGGTAGATGATCACTACCTAGATGTTTTTGCTTAATTAAAAGAAGTTTTCCACCTGAAATTGCAACCTTTTTTCTAATCTCTTCTGCTTCTTTCATGTTGCTTGGGTATACCTCAGCATCCATGTTAAATCTAGTAAATATCTTTTCTGTGTCATCTATTAATTTATTTGCCTGTGACTCTGTCATATATTTTGTTAAATCACTTTTTCCTAATCTAGGAATAAAGTTTAATTTACCATCTGAAAAAGTTCCTGCTCCACCATATCCTGATAGTATTGCACATGGATTACAATTTTGACATGGTATTCCTTTTTTATTCATTGGACAAACTCTTGACTTAACACTTGGTCCTTTTTCTAATATTCCAATTTTCAATTTTGGATTTCCTTCAATTAGCTCATAAGCTGTGAAAAGCCCAGCAGGTCCTGCTCCAACAATTAATACATCATACATATTCTTAAGCCTCCTTATGTTTATTAGCAGTTCTCTTATATGATTTATTTTAATAAATTTTCTGCATTTATATCTTTATCTGTAATTGTTTTTAATATCTTCTTATTTTTCTTTCCTGATGTGTTTGTAGCATGTTTTACAATTGCTTTTTCATATAGATTTCTAACAAATCTTGCATTACCAAAGTTTCTTGAATCTTTGTATTCGTTAATTATTTCTTCAACCTTTTTCAATGCTTCTTCTGTAACTATAAATCCCGATTTCTCCATCATTTGAGTAAATATCTTTAGTAGCTCCTCAACTGTATAATCCTCAAATTCTAATGTGTAACCAATTCTTGATACTATACCAGAGTTTGCATTTAAGAAATCTTGCATTTCCTTTGTATATCCTGCAAATATTACAACCAAATTATCTCTATAGTTTTCCATAGCTTGTATCAATGTTGCTATAGCTTCTGCATTATAAGAATTACCTTGTCCGTCTCCTGTTGCTAAAGAATATGCTTCATCTACAAATAATACTCCTCCTAAAGCTTTTTGTACAACGGCCATTGTTTTTGGAGCTGTTTGTCCAACATATTCAGCAACCAAATCCTTACTTGATACTTCTATTAATTTGTTTTGTTTTACATACTTTAAATTGTATAGTATTTGGGCTACAATTCTTGCAACTGTGGTTTTTCCCGTTCCTGGATTTCCTAAGAAAATCATATGTAAATTAACATTTTTAATTTTCAAATCATCCTGTGCTTTATCTTTTAATTCTATAAGACTTACCAAATCTTTCAATACTTGTTTTACTTTCTCTAATCCAACTAAGCTATTTAATTCAGCAAATATCTCATCCATTGTTTTTTCTTTCTCATATTCAGGAATTTCTTTACTGAATATTATTTTTTCACAAATTCCGTCTCTATATTTAGGATAAGGCAGATTATTATTTGGATAAGTAGTAGAAATATAGTCTAGAAGCTTTACTTGGAATTCTTCATCAACTTCCATCTTTTCTTTTATCTTTTCTAATATATCTTGATATGCATCTTGTACTTCTGGATTTACTCCTTTAATAATAAAATCATCTAGCTTATCCTTGATAGATTCGTTTAATTCAACCATCTGATTAGCTATTTCCTCATTGCTTGCAACAATAATAGTTATTACTTCATTTGATAGTTTATTAGTATTTTCATCTAATTTGTGAATAAATCTATCTTTAAATTCTTGTTCCTTAGAATTAAATCCTTCTAAATCTTGCATAATAACAATGTTGTTTGAATCGGCATACATATCAGATATTTGTTCCACCTTTTCAACATCATACATCGAAAAAGTAGCACCTTGTCCTGATCTAATATATCCAAAGAAAGATCCTGCATCTTCTAATATTGTAATGATTGATTTTACTGTTTCATTATTAGTTGTAACAACTATCATATCAAATGAGATATGTTGCTTCTCTATTCCTTCATTATATTTTCTCATGTATTCAATTATTTTTTTTAGTAATTCTTTAGATTTACTATCAATATATAAATTATCAATTGTTTCATAAAGCTTCTGCATTATCTCGTTTTTTTCTTCTTCAGAATGTGTTTCTTGAGTTTTGTTTTCCACATTTTGTACTTCAATTGTGGGAATCTCTTGCTCACCTAAGTTTATACCAGTTAGATTTGCAATATCTTCAGTTAACTTTTCATTTTCTCTAGATAGTCTATCTACTCCAAAGAAATCATCATATACATTTTTCAAAATGTCTTTTCTATCCATTTTTTCTCCTTTAATTTTAGGCGACCATTGGTCGCCTAAATAATTCTATGCTCTATTTAATTTTTAATGGCAATCCATTAACATTACTAGATTCTAAGTTTCATTTGGCATTTTTATTTCTAACATTTTTTCTTTTAATTCTTTTTCCATATCTTGTAGTTGTTCTTCTGCCTCTTGACGTTTTACTCTACCATTTTCATGGATTTCAATTACCTTATCTAATGTATCTATAATGTCTCTGTTAGTTTGTTGTAATGTTTCAATATCAACTATAGCTCTCTCTGACTCTTCTGCTATATCTATTGAACCTTGTTTTAATATCTCACTGTTTTTCTTAAGCATATCATTTGTAAGATTTGATACAGCTCTCTGTGATTCAAGTGCACGTTTTGCATTGTTTATTCCAAGAGCCAACACAATTTGGTTTTTCCATAATGGAATAGTATTTGTTATTGATGATTGAATCTTTTCGACTAGTTCAGCATCATTGTTTTGTAATAATCTTATTTGTGGTGCCATTTGTATAGATATAAGTCTTGTTGTTTTTAAATCATAGATTTTCTTTTCAAATCTGTGTATAGTATTCTCCATATCTTGAACTTTTTGGACATCTAATTGGTCACCTGTTTCTTCAGCTTTTTTCTTCAATTCTGGAAGCACTACATTTCTTAATTCTTCTAATTTTCTATCTCCAGCTATAATGTATAAAGATATCTCTTTGAAATACTCTAAGTTCTTTTCATACATTGTGTCAAAGATTGCAATATCTTTTAACATTTGTAACTTGTGATTCTCTAATTGTTTTTCTATTCCATCAACATTAGTTGATATTTTACTATATCTTGCACTTATGATGTCTAATTGTTTTTTAGCATTGTGGAATATTTTCGAAAGCCCCTTTTGCTCACTTGTTATATCTGAGTCAAATGATTTAATCTCTCCAACTAATTTAGCTAGTAACTCACCAACTTCTCCTGTGCTTTTTGTCTTTACTCCATCTAAAACACTATCAGAGAATTTTGAAATTTTAGCTTGTGCTTTAGCACCATATTGAATTACTTGAGTTGAATCATTTACATCAATTTTTTTGTTAAATTCATCGATAGCATCTTTTTCAGCTTGACTTAATGAATCATAATTTAATGATTCTTCAATTTTTTGTTCTGTAACTTTTTCAGCACCTTCACTAACTATGCTTTCAACATCCTCTTGTTTAACTTCTTTCTCTACTTTTAATTCTAATTCTCCCATTTTTGTTCCTTTCTTTTAATCAATATGACGGTTATAATTGATCATATTTTGTTATTATTCTAGCTTGTCAATGAGAACCGTCCCCATTGACAATTTTTATCCATTATTGTTTTAAGTAATCTATTAATTGATTATAGACATCCATCTTTAATCCTGATACTGTACTTGATACTGTTTGAGGAACACCTATCCCAAATTTTGAAACGTCATAGCTTCCACCAGTAATGCCAGTTCTAAAGCCATATCTTTCCCAAGCTATTCTTTGAATTTCACTATCTTCAAATGCTTTGTAAAATTCATTTCCTCTTTCAGTAAATGAAGCAATACAATGTGAATTCCAAATTGTTGGTGTTGGATATAATACTCTAATATTGTCTTTTACCTGGTTAAATCCATCTGGGTTTGAGTTAGCAAAATCTATCATAGATTTTTCATAATCGACTATCATAGGTTCTCCACCCATTCCAGTCTTCAAATATCTTTCAAATAAATCTGCTGGTGTATTATTCATATATCCAGATTTAATATAAAACTCTTTTAGTTTTGGTGCATTATTTGCAAGTGATTCAGTTGTAATTTGATTCTCACATAATATTGAAAGCAATAGACCATAGTATGTTGCACCTGGTGATGAAGTAACAGGATCTGTTGATGCTATATTAATGTTTCCATATAATTGTGCTAATCCTATATCAGACCATTTTTTTCCTTCAAGAATGTAGCTCATCAATTTAGTCATATCTGAGATATAATAAACACCATCTTGTTCTGTTACAATTCCCTGTGTTTGTAGTGCGTCTACAACTTCTTTCCAGCTATATATAACAATAGGTGTATTTAATGTAAGTCCACCATTTAATACATTATATCTATCAGCTTCTCCCTTTGTTTTGTCTGGAGCTAATTTATAATAATCATAAAATCTTTGATCTGATGAGAACATTGCATCATACTTAGTTTTTCCATCTTCTCTTACTAATGGATTTACAACTAACTTTCCATTGCTCCATGAATCATATATAACATTTAGTTTGTATTTTTCTCTCATAATTCTTACAACATCTTCATCAGCAATAAAGTCTTCTTTTCCTCCACCAGTAGCCACATATACTGTTGTTAGGTTAGCATCTTCTAGAGCTTTAATCTCATTAACATCAACTTCTTTTTTATCTCCAAAAAATTTAATACCTACTATTATCAAAATTAGTACAATAAATATTGCAATTCCAATAATTTGCTTTTTGTTATTCACTTTGTTTTTCCCTCCTATTTATTTTTTTAAAATCACTTGTTTCATCATACCCATCAGCTTTAAGCATTGATTCAAATACTTTCATCTCAGCATCAGTATCTATCATATCAGAACTATATAGGTTTGATAATTGTGTTTTAAATGCACCATTTATTTTTTCTATCATGTCTTGAGTTTGTGTCATAAACTCTTTTCCTTCTTCTGTTGCTAATCTCTGATTTTCTATTTCATCATATCTCTTTAAAATATTAAGAGTAACTGGAAGATAATAGTTAAAGAAATTATTCATATTCTTTGCTTTTTTAGGATTATTTTCTACTGTAGAAATTATCTTATTTGCAGAATCGGTAATCTCTTTTATATCTTTTCTCATTTTTTCATCTTCAATTTGTGATACCATTTTTTCAATTTGGTTATTCTGTTTTTTTGCATCCATCAGAGTATCATATAAACTTCTATTTTTGTCCTTTAGTGTGGTTGTTTCTTTATCTCTGAGAATTAATTCTCCTGCACCAAAAGCACACGCACCAATTGCTAATGAAGGAAGCACTCCAACAGACAATGCTAAATAAGGAACTGCAAAAAATGTACCACCTATAATTGCAGAAATAACTGATGAATTCTTCATTTTATATAAACATTCCTTTCCTAGTCATAAATTAGTTATATCCTCTAACCTCTTTAAAGGCTTTAACTAAGTCTTGTTTTCCATCAAATACTTTACCATTTGTTAATTTTGCAATTAGGTTTAATTGTGATTCACTTGCTTGACCAAATGTTATTGAATATACAGGAATCTTGTTTGTTACACCATTGTAGCTTTTTGATAAATCTTCAAATTCTCCAACATTTCCTGCTCCATCTGTCATCAAAACTACAGAAATATTATAATCATCTTTATTTTCATCTTGTAATAATTCGACTGCCTTAGTTGCTGCAGGATACAAAGCTGTTATTCCATTTGGCTGTACTGCTTTAATATTACTTAAAATCTGCGCTGTTTGTGTTCCATTATCTGTTGACCAAGGAGCATATACAGTTGAAGCAAATGGTATTACATCTATTTTATCTTTATCTGAAAATTGTATAAAATCTGCCGAAGCTTTTTCTGTTAAAATATATTCCATTGCAGAAACTAACTCTTTATATCCGTCTCCATACATACTTCCAGAATAATCCAAACAAAATGCAACATGTACAGGCTTTCTAAGGGCTGTTTGATATAGATTTAATGCCATTTTAATTACTTTTGTGCTTGGATACTTAATAGGTGAAATATATGTTGTTGTATCTATACCCCATTCAGGGTTAAAAATCTTATTATCTGCACTTTGTGTTGTTCCACCATACCAAGTTCTCTTTCCATCTTCTTGTAACAATCTTTGTCCTTCATTGCTAAGTAAGTATGATTGGATATCTTTAAATATTTCTTTCTTTCCCTCGTCTTTTTTGTCTATATATTCAAATGGGCTATCTGAAATTGAAACTCCATCAACTGGATATATTGCATATAGTGGTTCTTTCCCTTGGCTTGTAAGTTGTTTATTAATATTAATAATTGATGATTCATATGCAACAACTGCTTCATAGTCACCATTTAGGAATAGTTCTTCCAAAAAGTCTTCACTTCCTGAAGATCTCTCCATTCCAGTAAATAAAGTCTTTAAACTTGCTTGTAAATTCTCATCATTTAAAGTCTCTTCTGTTAGTACTTCTGGATTTCCTGCCAAAGTAGAAAGCATTCCTAAATATGCTGAAGCACCACTATTTGTACTAGTTGGGTTTGACATACTAAACTTTAATTTTCCATCTGCAATAGCTTGGACAATGTCTTTTGTATAAACTGTATTGTCAATGAATCCCAATTCCTGAGCCTTAGATTTCTTTATTCCAAATATAACTGGATTAATACTTGTACACTTTGAATTTGATACATGTACTGAACTGTCAATCATATAACTCCATATTGAGTTTGATAGCCAAACTGCATCATAATTCTCTCCAGCATTTAATTTACTAATTATATCAAGTGTACCTGCATATTCAATATTAACATCATAGCCCTTGTTTCGTGCATAATTTTCTATTATATCTTCTGATTGTTTATTTTCCTGGCTCGATATTATATTTAAGCTGTTACTTGTGGCTGTCTTTGTTTGAATATAATCTTTAACCTCTTTATTCGAAGAATAAAATCTATTAACAATTAGTACTATGAATATTATAAAAATAATTGTAGAAATTGGTACTTTCTTTTTATTGGTATTAATATTGTTACTATTATTATTTTCCAATTCAATTTCCTCCTTTGATTTGATTATATTATATACAAAAATTGTTTATTAATCAATAATTTTTTTGAAATAGTGTAATTGACTTTATGTGAACCATATGATAAAATTTTAGTTGGTAAATTGAAAATTAAAAAGGGGGGGTTTTTGTGAAATTGTTAAAAAGAATTAGCTTGATTTCTTTGCTGTTTTTTGCGCTTTTAATTTTTAATAATCATGTTCATGCTGCTGATTTTCAAGTAACATCAACTGGTAATTTAGTTGTTCCAGTACAGGCATCACTTAACTATGATTATTCAAAAGAAGTTTTAAAAATAGTTAATAATGAAAGATCAAGAAACAACTTATCGCCACTTACTGTCGACAAAGAATTGACAGAATGTGCGATGCAAAGAGCTGTAGAATGTTCTATCAGTTTTTCTCATACAAGACCTAATGGTAGCAGCTGTTTTTCTATTTCTAGAAGAGCATATGGAGAAAACATAGCAATGGGATATTTTAATCCTTCATACGTAATGCAAGCTTGGATGAATTCATCTTCTCACAAAGGAAATATTTTGTCTTCAGGATTTAAAGCTATGGGTGTTGGTTGTGCTAATATTGATGGCTACTATTACTGGGTACAGCTATTTTCGTTTTATGATTCTACAGATCAAAATATCAAATCTGGTTCTCAGCAAGTAACTGCTAGTGTTGAAGTTCCTATGGACAATTTTAGAATTACATTAAATGGTTTATATAATGATGAATTAGAAGTAGGAAAAGCAGCAACAATTAGTGCAACTGGTGATTATAATGGACAAACTTTTAAATTGGATAATTCAAACATCGAATATACATTGTCAGATACTTCTATAGCATCAGTTACGAATGGGAAAATAAAAGCATTAAAACAAGGAACAGTTACTTTGACTTCACAAGTTGGAAGTCATACATATACAAACACAATAAAAATTGTTCCTAAGCAATTACATGTATATTATCGTACTCATGTTCAAGATGTGGGATGGCAAAATTATGTTAGAGATGGAGCTTCAGCAGGAACTTCTGGAAAAAGTTTAAGATTAGAAGCTATCAATATCTACTTAGATAATCTTCCAGTTAGTGGTGGAATTGAGTATAGCACACACATTCAAAATATTGGATGGCAAGATTTCAAGAAAAATAAAGAAATGTCTGGAACATCTGGTAGAAGCTTGAGACTTGAAGCAATTAAAATTAGATTAACAGGTGAAATTGCAAATCAATATGATGTTTATTACCGAGTTCACTGCCAAGATATAGGCTGGATGGGATGGGCTAAAAATGGTGAATCTGCCGGCACTGCTGGTTTTTCATACAGGCTAGAAGCTATTGAAATAAAAGTGGTTGCTAAGAATGGAGCAGCACCTGGAAGCACATCAAACAAATTTAAGCAAAATATTAGATATCAAACTCATGTACAAAACTATGGTTGGCAAGGATATGTAAATTCTGGAGTAGTTTCAGGAACAATTGGTCAAAGTCTTAGATTAGAAGCTATTAGAATTAAAATAGAAAACACAGATTTAACTGGGAATGTTGAGTATTGTACTCACATCCAAGATGTAGGCTGGGAAAAAGATTTTAGTAAGAAAAATGGTGCTATGTCTGGAACATCTGGTAGAAGTTTAAGACTAGAAGCTATTAAAATAAGATTAACAGGAAATCTAGCAAGTCATTATGATATATACTATAGAGTTCACTGTCAGAACATTGGTTGGATGGGATGGGCTAAAAATGGTGAATCTGCCGGTACTGCTGGATATTCTTATAGGCTAGAAGGAATTCAAATTCAATTAGTAGAAAAAGGAGATTCAGCCCCATCAAACACAGGGAATACAACAAATGCTTTCCAAGAACAAATTCCAAGACCAGTTCAAACAAGCAATACTAATACATATATAGTTAATACTAGAACAAAAAAATTTCATAGTAGGTCTTCTTGTCCTGGCTTAAATAAAGCTTCATCAAAGAATCTTACAACTATGACACAAACAAGAGAGTATATGCTTGCTCATTACTCTCCATGTAAGGATTGTAAACCATAAATTACATTAGATTGTTAAAAAAAACTACCCGCAGAGCGGGTAGTTTTAATTTTCTCTATTCTTTTATAAATATTTCATAATTCTCTAAAAACATTGCTTTTGGAAAAACATCAAATGATAATTTTAGCATATACTCTTGAACATTGTTTGTAAAAACGACACTAACTTCCATCTTTCCACTTTCATAAGAATTAATTAAAGTCTTGACAATTTTCATTTGTTGTAATGCTGTCAAATTTTCATCATTAGGAGCTTTTCCATATACTTCTTGACTGCATTTAAATGCAGGTTTTTTATATGCAAGTTGCATTGCATATTGATTTAACATTCCTATAATAGACTGTGGTGTAAAATTAGGATGTTCTGAAATAAACTTACTCATATACTGATTTTCATCAGCCATAGTTGGATTTTTCTCTTCTGTTATTTCAGTTTTATTTACATTACCTCTTCCTATAACATATATTATAGCTACAACAAGCATTCCTCCAACAAATAATCCTGATGAAATAATTAATATTGATCCCATACTATCCTCCTAAGTAAATCAATTCACAATAAATATACCATTTTAGTTGTTTTTTGTAAATACATTTTTTTATTTTTATTATTATACTTTTTGTCTTCTTGATATTTCATCAATTATTTTATAAAATATATATTGAAAGGAGTTAATATGAGTAATATATATGAAGGACAAAATAGAGGATTGCTAAAGAGTGTTTCAGCAAATCCTAGTAACCCTAAATGGGATCAAATGATATATAGAGAGGCTCCTCTTTATGTGAGAACAACTGATATAAGAAGCCCTTTTCAAAGAGATTTAACAAGAATTATTTATTCAAATGCTTATAAAAGATTAAAGAGCAAAACTCAAGTTTTCTTTTCTCCATCAAATGATCATGTTTGTACAAGAATAGAACATGTAAACCATGTAGAATCTATCAGCTACACTATTGCAAATGAGCTAGGTTTAAATGTTGAATTAACAAAAGCTATTTCACTTGCACACGACTTAGGACATGCTCCATTTGGTCATAAAGGTGAAAGAATTCTAAATGAAATATCTTTAAGAGATGTAGGAACTACATTTTGGCATGAAAAAAATGGATTAACTTGTGTTGATAATATTGATTTACTTGATGATGCTTATGGATTCAAGCAAAACTTAGATTTAACTTATGCAGTTCGTGATGGTATTATTTCACACTGTGGTGAGATTGATCAATCAAGGATAAAGCCTAGAGACGAAGCAATTAGCTTAGAAAATGACTATGATACAGTTGCAAAATATGAGCCATATACTTGGGAAGGTTGTGTTGTAAAGATTTCTGACAAGATTTCCTATATTGGTAGGGATATAGAAGATGCAATTAGATTTAACATTTTATCTAAAGATGAACTTGAAGAATTAAAAGATTTGTTAGACGTAAGTCAAGAAGATTTAGGTGTATTGAATAATACTAATATTATAAATGATTTAATAGGTGAAGCATTAAAATACGTAACAATTGAAGATGGTTTTAGATTCTCTGAAAATGGATTAAAAATTTTAGATGGAATTAAAGCTTATAATTATAAACATATATATGGTAGTGATAAATTAAAGCAAAGTCATGAGTATTTTGAATTAATAATTAATAAAATCTATGGTTTGTTAAAATCTCTTTATAACGAAAATACTGGAAAAATCGAATTTAAAGACCAAGTTCGTTTATATCCTGAAGTTGTTACAGACTTTTTAGACTGGCTAAAAGAATACAGTATTCAAGATTATTTTGTAGAAGACAAATCTTCATTGTCTAAATTAAAAAACAAAAAACTATTTGATTTAGACAATCCAAAAGACTTTTATTTGTCTGCAATTTTATACATATCTGGGATGACTGATAATTGTGCAATTGAAACATTTAATAAAATTATTAGCTTCTAAAAATATTACGCGGGGATTACTCGAATCCCCGCGTAACGCCTATACGAACAATAGGCTATCTCCGCGCTACATGAGCACCATAATTGCCTTCCCGAAAAACACCCATACCAGGATGGCTGCAATCACAAGGATTGCAAAGAAAGCCACTGCCCTATTCATACGCCTCTCTTTCCTATTGTTCTCTTCTACTAAACGTGCATATTCGTTCCACTCATCCCGTGCTTTAGCCTCTTCTTCGCTGCCGACTTCGTCGTAGATGTAGTAGGTTGTCTTCATGTCTAGCTCCGTTTCTCGTCGTATTTTTTTTAGGCCAAAAACATGCATAATTTGCATAAGATAATTATAGTATTTTATGTAGACTTTGTCAATATTTTTTACTAAATTTAGTAAAACTTATTATAACATGTTTTTATTTTATAAACGCTATATTTTACATGTTTTGTATCAAATTGTTATTCTATATTTTAATATAATAAAAAAGGAACGCCCTGGCGCAAGCGCCAGGGCTAGGGGCTACCAACTAGTTATGTGGTAGACATGCTCAGCCGTGCGAACCTTCCACTTTCCGCTCCTGAACATCACCGTGAATTCGATAATCTTCTTGGTAGTGATAAGCTTCGGGGTCGAATCGAGCTGAGTCCCCTCGAGAATTTCGGCCTCCATCTTGACTTTGCAGCCAGACTGGAAAAAGTCAACTGCTCTCAAGATTTCCCTGGTCCTGAAGATGACATCTACATCATCAAACGTGACCACGAAAGTCGGATTCCGCACCAGAATCGGAGCAGTCCCCTTCTTCTTCTTAGCCATACTATTCTCCCTTCTAACTAGAACTCCATGTCCGTCATATATTATTATACATCATTTCTTATCAAATGTCTAGTTTTATGTTTACTAATAATACTTATTAATTAAATTCCTATAATTATTTATTAAACTTTTCTTTCCACTCTTTCTCTCTAAATCCTGTAAGTATAAACTTATTAGTAACTAGCAATGGTCTTTTTATTAACATACCATCACTTGAAAGTAAATCTATTTTATCTTCATCACTCATATCAATTAATTTTTCTTTCAAATCTAGTTCTCTATACTTCATTCCACTTGTGTTGAACCATTTCTTTATATCTAAATTACTCGTTTTAATCCATTTTTTTAATTCTGCCTTAGTAGGTTTATTCTCTATTATATTTCTATCTGAATATAAAATATTATTTTCTTCTAGCCATTTCTTAGCTTTTTTACATGTAGAGCACTTTGGATATTCAATAAATAATACTTCCATCTTTATTCTCCTTTTCTAATCATTTTCAAAATATTCACTAACTTCTCTCAGTCCATCAAAGTTAGATTGTCTTAGTATTTCATAAACTATAATTGCAACTGAATTTGATAAATTAAGTGATCTCAGGCTATCTCTCATTGGTATTCTAATATCCTTGTTCATATATTTTTTGAGTAAATTTTCTGGTAATCCTTTTGTCTCTTTTCCGAACAAAACAAATACCTCATCCATTCCACTATAGTCAACATCAGAATAGCACTGTTTTGACTTAGTTGATGCAAAAAACATATTATTATCTTCTGGATTATATTTTTCTAAAAACTTTTCCAATGAATCATGCTTTTCGATCTCAAGCTTATCCCAATAATCTAATCCTGCTCTCTTGAGATATTTGTCATCAATTAAAAAACCTAAAGGATATACTAAATGTAACTTTGCTCCTATTGCAGCACATGTCCTTGCGATATTACCTGTATTTTGTGGTATTTCTGGTTCTACCATTACAACATTTATCTTCACAACTTATCTCCCATCTTAAACTATTATTTCTTTAAATACATCACCTAAAGATTCATTAATAACTAAATTTGCAATTCTATCATAAGGAGTTGCATCTCTATTAATTAAAACTAGGTTTCTACCCTTAAAGAAATTAATCAATCCACTTGCTGGCTGTACTGTTAAAGAAGTTCCAGCAACAATCATAAAATCAGCTTCTTGAATGCTTCTAACTGAATTATTAATTATCTCGTCATTTAGTCCTTCTTCATATAAAACCACATCTGGTTTAATAATTCCACCACATTCACACTTTGGTATTCCAGTACTTTCAAAAACATATTTTGCATCATAAAACTTATGGCATTTCATACAATAATTTCTTAGAACACTTCCATGAAGTTCATAAACATTCTTTGATCCAGCTTTTTGATGTAACCCGTCTATGTTTTGAGTAATAACGGCTTTTAGTTTACCAGCCTTTTCAAGTTCAGCTAATTTCTTATGAGTAATATTAGGTTCATACTTTAAAGAATTAAGCTTATCTCTGTAAAAATCATAAAATTCCTCTGTTTTATTCAAAAAAAATGTATGACTCAATATTTGCTCTGGTGGATATTTGTATACTTGATTATATAATCCGTCTTTACTTCTAAAATCCGGAATTCCACTCTCAGTTGAGACTCCTGCTCCTCCAAAGAAAACTATATTATCACTTTTTTCAATTATTTCTTTCAATTGATTTATTTTTTCATTCATTAATTTATCTCCATATTTCACTTTCAAAATACTGCTCTTGAAAATGTGTTAGTTTTTTTATTTCCTCATCTGAAAATCTGTCGCCTTTATTTGCAATAACTAGCTTGTCATCATTGTCGTTTGTCCTATGAATAACGGCAATGCATTCTCCTTTGAAATTATTTAATGGCTTATCAATCCCCAATACATAGCAATCTAATTCTTCTCCATCACCGCTTATTGTATCAGGAACAAATCCATAATTAACTGGATATATAAAATCATATTTAGGGTGTTTGCTATTCATTGGTCTATCTATTTTCACATTTATCATCTCGCCAATGTACTCATGAGATTGTTTTTCAACCATATTCTCATATAAATCCTTATATTTATCTATCGATTTTTCAACATCAATTGAGTACAATCTTACTATTACTTCTTTATCGTCTACAGATTCTCTTTTCTCATCAAGCACTCCACCTAAACTCTCCATCGTTCTCCATGATGCAGGATTATCTTCGTCTGCGTCTAAAAGGGCTGTTTTTATTCCGTATCTTTTGCAAACTTTTAAAGCTAAATATAAATTGATTTTATTGTATCCATTTCCTCTTTCAGTTGGTCTAATACTATAACCAATATTTCTTCCAGATTCCATTAGTTTTTTATTTAGCTTAAGTCTAATATTAGTCATTCCAATTATTCGGTTATCATCAACACGAACTAGGAAATATGTTCTAGCTGGAACTCTCTCTTCACTTACTTCAATTTTACAGTCATTTTGAACTTTTTCCAGCCATCCTTCATAATCGTTAACATACCTATTCAAACCTCCAACACCATTAATACTTGAGTTGTATTCATAAAACTCATTAATAAATTCTAATGCATCCTTTTTTCTCTCTATAGTTGGAATTTCATATTTAAACTTCATAATCTTCTCCTATACACAAATATGTTCAAGAAAAATCATTTTACAACTCATTTTTTTGAACATATCTTTTGTATTATTTATCTATTATATCATTTAGTTGGCTAATTCCTGCACTTGCCTTAGCAATTACTATTACCCTATCTCCCTTCATGAACTCTTTATCATTATCTGGTATTAATACTTCTTTTCCTCTAACGATAAAAGCTAAAAGAATATTAGGTTTTAGTTTCATCACTCCAATTTTTCTATTACAATAGCTGAATTCACCATCAACTACAAATTCTATAGCATCAACTTCATTGTTTGCAAATCTATACAATCCTGTAATGGAATTATTCATAAGATTTTTTATGCTTCTAACATATCTAATAACTGAAGATAGAATAATAGAATATGGCGATACAGTTGTATCAATATCAACATTGTGAAGCATTGATGTATATGCAATTGATGAAATCTTTGTAATTATCTTTCTAGTATTGCATGACCAGGCAAACATTGTGATTACTAGATTTGATTCATCATTTTTTGTTAGTGAAACACAACAGTCAAAATCTTTTATCCCCTCTTCTAACAATAAATCAGAGTTAAGCTCTTCACCATAAACAACTTCAGCATCTACATATTTTTCAGAAAGTTCTTGACATTTTTTCAAATCAAATTCTATAATCTTAACTTTGATTCCCATTTTTAACAAATTATCAACAAGCTTTTCTCCAATATTTCCAGAGCCAACAACTAATACTGATTTAACAGTTTTATTAATCAATTTATTCCTTTTTAAAAACTTATGCAAGTTAACTGTATTTGCAAGTACATATATAATGTCTTTTTTATCTAGTTTCGCTTCATTTGTAGGAATAATTGCTTTATTATTTCTAATTATGCATCCAATGTTTATTTTATTTTTATAGTTGGCTTCAAGTTCTGAAATAGACAATCCTACTAAAGGACTATCATCTTTTATTGTAATCTCAGCCATTTTTATCTTGTTTTCAATAAAATGCTCAACCTTTACATTGCTTGGATAACTTACAAGTCTTGTTATCTCATCTGCTGTGCTGTGTTCAGAATTAATTACCAAATCTATCTTAAATTTTTCTTTCAAAAATTCATCATCATTTTTGTATTCCAAATTCTTTACTTTAGCAATAGTGTATTTTGCACCCAAATACTTAGCAGTAACACAACTCATCAAATTAATTTCATCAGTATCTGTAACAGATATTACTATATCAGCATCCTCACATCTAGCTTTTTGTTGTATTTCTTTACTAGCGCCACTCCCAACTACTCCCATAACTTCATACTTGTTTGTAAAGCTATCTACTATCTCTTTCCTTATATCAATAACTGTAACATCATGTTTCTTTTGAACCAACTCTTTAGTAAGTTCTTGACCAACTTGCCCTAATCCAATAACAATAACTTTCATTTTTTATCCTTTCGTTCATTATGTTTTCATTAATGCTTTAGTATTACGTTTTTCTTCAATTCCTTTGTAAACTACTGGTATTAACATTCCTTGAACAATTGTTGTAAATAGAATTGTAATTAGTGTAGCGTTCAAGATGATATTGTATTCTTTTTCATTTAAAAACGCATTTGTACTAAAAGCTAATGCAAGAGATACTCCTCCACGCATTGCTGTGTATGTCATTAACTTTGTAAAATCCTTTATACTATATTTGTTAGGAATATTATCATCTCCTAGAATTACTCCAGATATAAATACACTTACATATCTACTTATGAAATTAACAATAATTGCAGTTGGAATAATCCAAATTATTTTGTAATTGATTGGGATTATAAATGCTGTAAGTCCAATTAATACAAAAAGAACACTATTAAGTAATTCATCTATTGTATTCCAAAAATCAATATATAAGTTATTTGAATCAACTACTTTTTTCCATCTTTCACATTTCTTATTTTGATATGAGAAGTAAATACCACATACCACAGAGGCAATTACTCCTGAGAATCCAAAGTGTTCACATATTACATAGCAAAAAGATACGTTCATTAGGCTTATTAATATGTGTAAATTAGGTTCTTTTGTTTTCTTTGTCAATTTAAACAATATAAAAGAACTAAACAAACCAATTACTAAAGCTCCTGAAATATTCTTTGTAACTAACCATAAGAAATTTTGGCTCTTAGCATTTGTTATTATGTTTTGAATAAATGCAAAAAGTGCAACGCCAATTCCATCATTAAATAAAGACTCTCCTTCAATTACAGATGATATTCCTTTTGGTAATCCTAGCTTATTTAGAATACTTGATGCAGCTATTGGATCTGTTGGAGAGATAATACTTCCAAGTAAAAAGCACGTTGCAAGGTCGAGTCCAATTTTAAATACAGTTGATACTGTATAAAATAATACTCCATAAATCATAGAGCTCAAAATTGTTGTTAAGATAGCCAACATAGAAATAGATTTATAATTGCTTACAAGCTTCGTAAATTGGATTTTGCTGGCTCCTGCAAATATCATAAAGCAAATTACTCCTTCAAGTAGTATTTCGTCCAAATGGAGCCTATTTAAGCTTGTAAAAACAAAAAAATCATTACTAATTAAATCTAATTTATTCCCTATTAATAATAAAATACTTATACAAAATGAAACAATTAACAATGCTATATTGTTCGAAATCTTTAAAACTTTTTCATTAAGTATTCCCGTTATCACAATAATAAACACCAGAAATACGAATATTGTTAATATTCCTTCCATTCTTTCACCTTTTTCCTTTGAATTTATAACTAAATAGTATCACATAAATAACAATTTTTCAATTACTATCCATATTTTTTCCACCATATATTAAAGGAATGTGGAAAACCACATTTGTTGTTCTCCACATTCCTTTAATCCCTTACCGATTTAAGTGTTGACCTTCTTCAGCGCTTCGATCACTCTGTTCATGTCAGCATCTGGTGTGATGTATACATCATTTACATGCTCATTAATGATTCCATGTTCATTAGTTGACACATGTATATACACCAAGAAAGTTGCATCATAGATTCGAGCTCGATACGTGCTCTCCATGCACCCTCGATGAAGCTGCTCTGGCCAATCCATTGGAATATACCTAGGTTGTGTAAGCCTTTCCTCCTTGCCATCAGTATAGACTATATATCCTCGAGGATGGTCTACATGGACGCAAAGAAGTCCTCCACATAGCAATTCCATATCAATTTTGTCTACATTCTTCAAAGTTTGAGGACTTGACCCAAGCTTGCAAAGCAATTCTTCAATCTCATTCTGTGGCTTAGTATATCTATGAAACACTCCCCTTCTAGCTGCACCAGAAGTCAGTGCCCATAGCCCCTTCCGACAGTGAATAAGAGGGAATTGCCCGATAATATCTCCATCATCTCCGTACTTTTCGCAAACCAGAATAGTTCCGTATCCATTTTTATTTGGAACTCTAACAGGTATCCACGGTCTCATCTGATTGTCTATGGTAAAAGGTTCCCCTTCCCTTATCGTCATGAAGACACTTCCGTCTTCCTTCTTCAGCACATAAGTATGTGGATTAATATATCTTCCAATTACAACTTCTCTTGTCTTACGCATGATCATTCCCTTCAATGGGTAAGGTGATATTTTCAAATTACATTTTATATTTGAAATATCACTGATTAACAATAGTAATATTATATCATCGTTTACATAATTTGTAAAGCTTTATATCATGCTTTGTTAAATTATCTTATTAAATTAATAATTGTTTCATACTAATACATACAATAAAATGAGAGAATTTACTCTCTCATTCTTATATAATATTTGTTGGAGCCAAAAAGCTAAAGAATTCTATATTCCTTAATATTCCAAAAGCAATTGTAATAGCTAATAAAATATACCAAACTAAATTAGGAATTTTTATTTTCTTTTTGAGAATTAGATAAAAAAAAGAAAAAGGTAACAATACTGTTACTAAAGCATTATACCTAAAGGCTTGATAGAATTTCAATCTTATCAATGCCCCTACTGCTCTTGTAGAACCACAGCCCGGACAATATAATCCTGTTATTTCATGGAAAATGCAAGGGATTCCAATATTAAACTTTACAAACAGAATAATATATAGAATCCCTATCGAACATATTACTATTATTTTTACTCTATCTTTATTGAACGTTTCCATTTGATGTTGCTATAGTATTTAATTCATTTTGAACTATACAATATGTAACAATGCTTAATCCAAAGATAGATAAAATTAAGTATAACATTGAATTATCGCTTGCATTAATTCCATGTTTTTGGTTTGCTTCATACATTTCTTTTCCAACTTTGTAGTTCCAGTAGATTCCATATATTCCACATGTTAATAATGTGAAAACTAAAGCTTTTACTCCAGTAAAATCTGGATCTTCATTTGCCTTAGCTACATCATCTGTCATAACAATGAACCAATAGATTCCATATATTCCACATGTTACTATGCTTAATAATATGGCTGCTACTATGTTTCTTTCTTTAATCATAATATCTCCTCCTTTTGCCAATATTGTACAATATTTTGACATAATAATCAAGTATTTTGTATAATATATGTTTATTTTGTTGAAAAATGTCGAATTATTTTAGTTTATTGCAAAACTCATCTATCTTCTTATTATTCTCCTCAGATTTTCTACTCTTTGGATCTATTAGAATCAATTCTGCTTTAAAACTATCAATTTTAAGTTCTCCCTTTAATTTTCCAATAGCATTTTCAGCTCCACCACCGCTATAACAAACAAACGTAGCTATCTTCTTTCCATCAAGCTTACTTCTATTATCTTCAATAAAAGTTCTAATTGGTGGTGTAAATTGACTCGCCCATACAGGAGTTCCAAAGATAATACAATCATACTTATCAGCATTAAACTCATAGTTCTCTAACTCTGGAGTTTCCCCCATCAAAGCGCTCTTTCCTCCCCATAAAAACTTTTTTAAGCCTTTGTTAGGGTATTCTTTCTTAGGTTCAATTCTAATTAAATCAGCTTCTACTATCTCTGCAATTTTTTTAGCAACATAATCAACATTGCCTGACATCGAATAATATACAATTCCAATTTTCATATTAACTCCTTTTAATATTAGCGTTTTTTAGTTATATTGAGATATTATACTTATTATTAACTCTCCATGCGTTTTTACTTTTATAGGTGATAAAATTTTTGAAATTATCAAATCATTCATAGTTTTTGGTTGATATTCTAACAGTAATTCCAGTTCTTTATTATTAAACACATAATAAGCTGGAATTCCCATCTCTTTCGATCTAGCTTTTCTAAAAGTAATTAATCTATTTTTCAAGTCCTCACTTGAATTATTAGTTACTATTTCATTTTCATTTGAATTGACCACAAATTTATTTTTATAATACTCATAATAATCAATATTTTTTTCAACATTTATTCTTAAAAATGAACTAGCCCATTTTTCCATTTCTTTTCTAGAGCACCATATATCTTTATCAGAATTCTCTAAGTCAGTTTTTATTTTTCTAATTAATGAATCTGCCCTTATTACTTGACTTTTAATATCTTTGGGTGCATATTTAATATTTAGAATTGTATCTTGATTTGCGCAAACAACAAGCACTCTATGTGTATAAGTAAAATTATTTTCCGCCAATATTCTTAAAATAAAATTTGTAACCTTATTTTTTCCAATCATATTATTCCAGATTTTTTTGTAAACATCTCTTTGTGCTTCAACCTGTCTTAGCGGTGAATACATTCCTTTTCTTATTTTTCTATTGTTAAAACAATATTCTCTTATAAAATCACCATTTGAATTAACAGTAATATTTCCAACCAAGTTCTTACACTCTACAAAATAGCAGTATGCTCTTGTTATTATTACATAATCAATTTGCGCTTTTAAATCTCCATATTCAATATTTATATCACGCATAACAAACAGTCCTAAATTGGATTTCATAAGTTGATATTCTATTTCATTTTCACCCTCTAATCCCTTTTTTATCAAAAATAAACCTTCTTTAATTTGATTGTTATTAGGTTGTTCTTTTAATAATCTGTTCAATGCATCATATCGTTTCTGCAAGGAAGAACCTTCTTTTAAAAAGATAGTATCTTTAAACATATCCAAGAACATCATTTAATTACCTCCTACTTATATATGACTACCAACACTTTTCTAAATCTGATGCAGAATATGATTCAACAATTTGACCATTATTAATTGATACCATATATAAGCTTCCGTTTTTATCAATAATGTATCCTTCCTGATTTCTATATTTAACTCTTACTTTATCCCCAACTTGGAATTCATTTCCCGAATTTCCAAACAATCCCATAGTTATTACTCCTTTATTTAAATAATCTAATCTCATTAATTTTTGACACTTTTAATATATCACTTTTTGCTAGATTAGGCAACGAAAAAGGTTAAAATAAGACCTTCGGGTTATGAGCGGCGTCCGACACGTTTATGAAATTTAGTGAAATCAATGGTTTTAGGCTGTATATCAATAAAAATTGGGGATACAATTTTTCGAACATTTGTGTAATTTTTTGTACTTTTTTGAATCGATTCACACCAATTTATCCCCAATTGAAATTATACATATGTTCGTATAATTTTTAGGGAAAACCAATTTGATTTTTTGGAGGTTTTATAAATGAATTTTAGAGAAGTAAATAAAAATGATATTTTAAAAAGTTGGTATGATGCCATGGATGAAATTTATTTGTGTTATATGACTGAACAAGATAAGTTTCATAATCTTAAGTTTGATAATTATAGAGAAAATATTTTAAAAAATTTACCTAAACAAAATAAGGAATATGCTGAAAAGCAACTAGATTTAATTTATGACGATTTTATGAAATATACTGAATATATGACTGAAAAGTATTATAGAAATGGTTTTGTTGACGGTGTGCAGTTGATTAAAGGTTGTTGTGATAGTGATCGTCCATTTTAAAGTGCAATATTTGCACTTTAAAAACAAAGAAAGCCCTATTAGGCTTTCTTTATATATAATGTTCTATTTCTTTTATTTTCTCTTTTGATAAAAGTCTTATTCTTTTTTTAAATACAATTTCATCTTCATCGATTTTTTTTACATATTTTTTTAGCCATTCGATTGTTTCAAATGCGAATCCATATCTAATCAGCATTATCTCTATATTATCAATAGTTCCATATCTAAGATACAAAGCCATATTTTTTGCTCTTATATCTTGTGTTCTTTCAAAAAATTTTTCAAATGTTGCATAATATATATCTTTTAGTTTAAAGCCAATTATTTTATCAATATAATCATATGTATCAAATACTATTCTATCATAACTAATATCTGTCACTTTTTTACCTTTAAACATATTATAGGACTTTAAATCTTTATCTGGTATATCTACACACTCCATTGTATATCTAGCATCCATATTATTAATTTCAATTTGTGCTTTCCTATTTCCTTTCAGTTTAATTATATTTTTGCGTTCTTGTAATCTAGTAATATATGCATATCTATACCAAACTACTTGCTTAAATGTTTTTCCATTTATTTGCCATACTAAAATTTTTATCGCATTTGATAAAATTGCTTTCTCACCTTTAGATAAATCATCTCTATTTAAATAAGATATATAAATTTTTTCAAATTCTTCTCTTATTTTTCTTCTAGCAGTATCATCATATTTTTCAAATTCTTCAGATGTAATAAATGTATTGCCTATAAACATTTTGTCTAATATAAAATTTATTGAATCATTTAAATTTTTTTCTTCTAATCTTTCTAATTGACCAGGCGTTAAATTGTATTCATCTGATAGAGTTCCACTTCTTATTGCTTCCTTAAATTCCTTAACGTTTTCATCTTCCTCATTCACTACCATATCTAATAATGAAGTTTCCTTTAAATCAATTTTCATATTAAGTATACTTCTCAATCTACTTTTATTACTGTCTTTAACTATTACCATCCCATAGTCAAATTTATTTTTTGTCGTTGCTCTTCCTGCTCTACCTATTAAATTTAAAATACTTAATTCTTTACTACCTTCAAATTTATCTATCCATACTATATCAAAAGGCATATTTATCCCTTGAACTAATGTTGATGTTGCAAAACATATTCTGCAAAAATTATTTTGAGTAAATTCTTCTAGTATTAGTCTTGCTTTCAACGGTAATGATCCATGATGAGTTATAATTCCATGTTTTAGTAATTCAATCATTTCAGAATATTTTTCACTTTTCTTTTTTTGCGTTGCACCAATTAATTCTTTTAAATCTTTAATCAATTTTAAAGCTTTTTTATCTTTAATTTCACTGCATAATTCAATATATTTTCCGAATTTCTTTAATATTTCACCACTATATATATTTGTTTTTGCAGTATATATTAATACAGTTCCATTATTTAATATTATATTTTTTATAGGATCTGCTGATAATCTTATTTTTTTATTTCCCATTATTTCTTTATTAATACCAAAATGATAATAATTTCCTTCATCATCATATGAAATAAACATTTGTCCTACATTTTTTTCTAAATAATTTTTATAATTACCTTCTTCTATGTTGTTTTTTAATAATTGTGCTTCTGGATTATTTATAAAAGGATGTGCAAATAACAATTGAGCATCTGGGAAATTTTTTCTCACTCTTCTAACTATACTATCAAATAACATTCCTCTGGTGTTTTCTTCATTTCCTAATTGTGCCTCATCAAATAATACTATATCTAGATTTAATTCTTCTTTATGTTTAAAAAGTTCTTTTGCTCTTTCTGGAGTCAATATAAAAATACTTTTTTTAGCAATTTTTTTATTTATTATTTCTACTGATGTCAATACATTAACTGTTTTATCCTTTATAGTATCTTTAATTTTTATAAAATATTCATTTATTAAAGCTCTCGAAGGGACAATTATTACAATATCATTTCTACTTTTGTCTTCAATAATATTCTAAAAATATATGATTTGCCTGTACTTGTAGGTGCAGAAAAGCTGAAATTCTTATTTAATATAATATTGTTTATCATATTAGTTTGAACAGGTGTATAGTATCTATTATATTTTTCAATTATTGATTTTCTATAATTCGACATTAATAATCCTTCTAAACTATTTATCTTGTTGTTTTTATAGAAAATCCCCATCCTTTCCAAAATATCTCCCTCATATTTTGAAAAAAAATCTGGTTGATATTGTTTAAAATAAGATAATATTTCCATATTTTCTATATTTATTGGCCCATTAACATATATTTTTCTTCTAACTTCTTCAATTATTTTCTCTAATTCTTCACCTTTTACTATTTTTTCAATTATATTATCCATTTATATCTACTGCAATTATTATCATTTCTTCATATTTTAACAAATTCTTAAAATCTTTATTTTGCTTTATATTGTTAATCAAATCATCTGTACTTGTACTATATGAAGAAAAACCTATTGCATATCCCTTTCTTTTTAGATTTGCATTATTTATTGCTTCTTTACTAACGAACATTTTTAAATCTACTAACTCTTTAACGTCCTTTTTTTCTTCAATAAACTTTACAATTTGCTTTAAAGCTCTCCCATAGGCATTTTGATTAGATATATACTTAGCTTCCCCAAATATAATAATATTATCTTTATTTTCACTGTGATAGTCAAATCCTGGATTTCCAGATATTTTTTCTTTCCATAGCTCTGCTAATGGAATATCTGTATATTCTAATTCGTTAACTATCATTTCTCTTGATATTTCTGAAACGAAATATTCTCCTGTTTCTGATGTTATTTCATCTGCACTATTTTCATCTAGTTTTTTTTCAAGAAGATTTACCGTTGGTTCAACTCGTGCATTCATAGAATCAATTAAGTCTTTATCAATTAATTCATTAATCCATGACATATTAGCTATTCTATCTAATATTTTTCTTATGGTCTCTTTTTTATCTTCTGGATTTACCCTTATAAAAGTAATTTTGCATTTATCTGTTTCTTCAATATTAACTCTATCAACAACCTTCATTACTTCCCCTTTTTATTTTATAATATTACAAATATTTTAAAAAATTTGTCGAAACTTGTCACCAATTATCAAAAAAGCAAAATAATTCTGTAAAATTAATTACATTTATATTTTGCTTTTCTTTTGTCATATAAAATTATTTTTTATCTTCTAATAACCAATCTAATACATTTATTTTCTTTATTCCATCAAAATCTGCATCTAAGTCATCATCTAAAGTTAAAATGTATTTAGGATAATTATCATCAATTTTTTTCAGTGGAGCTAATTCTCTTTCTAAAATTAGACTATGTCCTGCAGTTGCTTCTCTTGTTGTTAAGGTGACTTGATAATAAAAAGTATTTTCTGAATTCTTTGCAACAAAATCAACTTCTAAATCATCATATTTTCCTATATATACTTCATATCCCCTTCTTAATAATTCGAGATAAACTACGTTTTCTAATATATGCCCCATGTCTCTACCTGATCCTTGACCTAACATATAATATCTTAAGCCTATATCTATAGCATAATATTTTTCTTGAGTTTTTAAGAATTCTTTTCCTTTTATATCATATCTATTAGCTTTATAAACAATAAAACTATCTATAAGCGCTTCTACATATGCTGATACTGTATTATATGAATTATTTTTTTCTAGTCCTTCTATATTGTCACTTATACTTTTCATGCTAGTTCTATTTCCTATATTATCACATAAATACTTAGTAACTCTTTCTAATGTATTTCTATCTG
>JAFWNQ010000002.1 GCA_017510245.1 Clostridia bacterium | reverse complement strand
TTCGGCTATTATATGCCTCATTATATAAAGTAAATCCATTGAATCTACTTTTCCATCTCTATTTATATCTCCCAATAGTACACTTTCTGCACCATATACATAATTAGACATTATAATTATGATAGCAATTAAACACAATAATATATGGCTTTTTACTCTATTCTTATTCATTTTTACGCCTCCTTAAATACACTATTTAAAGGATTTGCCCATCACTTTATTATAGCACATTTGGGCTAAAAAATCAAATTTAATGCCGAAAAGCCGTAAGTTTGCAACACAAAAAATCAATATTTTTCCTCTCTAAATTTTATTTTATAATAAAAAAATACAGCTTCCTAAATCAGCAAAATTACTAATTCAGAAAGTTGTACTTTTTCATATAATTATTTTTTTATTTCATTAAGTTCTTTTATGCATTTTTCGCATACATTTTTACCTTTGTATTCAACTACGTTTCTTGAACTGCCGCAGAATGTACAATCTGGCTCATACTTTCTTAAAACGATTGAGTTACCTTCAACGTGTATTTCTAGAGGATCATTTTGTGAAATATTTAGTTTGTTCCTGATTTCCATTGGAATAACAATCCTTCCCAAACCATCTATTTTTCTTAAAATGCCCGTAGCCTTCATAACACATACCTCCCCCATCAAAAATTTATACCTGCATTATATCACATTTATTTTACCAAATCAAGGTAATTTCAAAAAAAAATGTCGAAATTTGTTATTTTTTTATTATTTTCTATTTTTGTAATTTATTTAATCACAAGGTTTTATATGATTTTTATTGTTAAATTTTAGGATTTCATTAATTCTTTAATGTATTCTATTTCCTCATTTTCATCAACTCTTAAAAATAAAGGCTGACCTTTTTCTATTACTTTAATATCTTCTAATTCATTATATTCATTAAGGTCTGACCACTCAACACTTTCTCTAATTCCTAGTTGATTTAATATTCTCTTCGATGTATCTTTCATTAATGGTCTTATTAATATAGCTATTTCTTTTAAATTGGCTATTAAATGGTATATAACTGATTCTAGTTTTTCTTTTTCACTGTCCTCTTCAATCTCTTTTGCTAGTTTCCATGGTTCTGTTTCATCAATATATTTATTAGTTCTTGATACTAATTTCCATATTATTTGCAATGAACTAGCAAATTCAAAATTATTCATTGCTTTTTCATATTCTTCAATTGTACTCTTTGCTATGTTTTCTAATGATAAATCTGCTTCATTTTTTAATCCATTATATTCTGGAACTTTTCCATCAAAATATTTATTGCACATTGCTACAGTTCTATTTAATAAGTTGCCCAAATCATTACACAAATCAGAATTATATCTCTTAACAAAATCTTCTGGAGTGAAAATACCATCAGATGATATTGGAACTTCTCTTATTAGATAATATTTTGTTGCATCTAGTCCATATCTTTCTATTAATTGTTCAGGATATATAACATTTCCTTTTGACTTAGACATCTTCCCATCTTTCATTGTAACCCAATTGTGTGCATATATTGTTTTTGGAAGTGGTAAGTCGAGAGCCATTAAGAATATTGGCCAATATATTAAGTGAAATCTTGCTATGTCTTTACCAACTATTTGCACATCCGCTGGCCAAAATTCATTTAGAAGTCTATCATCATCAGATTCATATCCCAAAGCTGTTATATAGTTTGTCAATGCATCAAGCCAAACATAAATCACATGTTTTGAGTCACTTAATACTGGAATCCCCCAATCAAAAGTTGTTCTAGTTACACATAAGTCTTCAAGTCCAGGTTTTATAAAATTATTAATCATTTCTTGCTTTCTATAGTTAGGTTTTATAAAGTCTGGGTGTTCATCATAGTATTTTAATAATCTATCTACATACTTGCTCATCTTAAAGAAATAGGCTTCTTCTTTCATCTTTTTTACCGGTCTACCACAGTCTGGGCAATTGCCATTAACAAGCTGAGTTTCAGTAAAGTAGCTTTCGCAAGGTTCACAGTACCAGCCTTCATACTCACCTTTATATATGTCTTCTTGCTCTAAAAATCTTTCAAAGATTTTTTGGACTGCCTTCACATGATAGTCGTCTGTAGTCCTAATATACTTATCATAGTCTATTTTCATTTTTGACCACAATTCTTTTGCCTTTTTTGATTGTAAATCAACATATTCTTTTGGGTTCATATTAGAGTCTTTGGCTTTGTTTTCTATTTTTTGTCCATGTTCGTCAGTTCCAGTAAGCATAAAGCACTTTTCCCCTTTAAGAACATGATATCTTTTCATCATATCAGCAAGCACTTCTGTATATGCAGTTCCAATATGAAATCTTCCACTTGGATAATAAATAGGTGTTGTTATATAAAATTTATTCATACTATCCTCCAAATTAACTTAATCTATTTCTAACATTTCCATTATAGCATAAAATATTAATTTTTCCAACTTCTATCCACCATAAATAAAAAAAATGTGAAACTTTTAATCTTTTCTATTAAAGTCTCACATTTTGATTTAATCTAAGCTATATATCTATCTGTCTATTTCTTCATCATATTTTTTTCCAATATGACCTCTTAAATGTTTTAGTATTATTCTTTCTGCAATTATTGATGGTTCTTCTGGTTCTGTTGTTCTTTCTTCTTCATTATCCTTTACTTCATCATTCTTAGTAGATTCCTGATATTTAATTCTTTTTAAGAATTCTTTTTTTCTTTCATTCTTTGATTTCTTCATTTTTTATATACTCCTTTCTTTTTTACATATGGTTTTATAAAAGACTCAACTGTTATTCAATATTAATATGTTTATATAATTATACCATATTTTATTATATTTTTCATTATTTTTGTATAATTTTCCTATTATTAGACATAATATTCTTAGAATAATTAGTAGTAACTAAGAAAGGATTTTTTAATGAAAGCAACTGGTGTTGTAAGAAGAATTGATGATTTAGGCAGAATAGTCATTCCAAAAGAAATAAGAAAAACGTTAAGGATAAAAGAAGGGACTCCACTAGAGATTTTTACAGAAAAAGAAGGTAATATTATCTTAAAAAAATATTCTCCTATTGGAGAACTTGCAAATTTTTCCGAGCAATATGTTAATAGTCTATTTGCTGTAACCAGTTTAATTGCTGTTATTACAGACAAAGATTATGTAATAGCCGTTTCTGGTGTTTCGAAAAAAGATTTATTAGAAAAGCCTATCAGTAAAGAATTAGAAAAAATAATTGATAATAGATTACCTACTAAAAGTTCAGAAGATAGTATTATATCTATAGTTGATGATAACATTATAAATCATAATAATAAAGTAGTAGTACCAATCATATCAGATAGTGAGGTTATTGGTAGTGTTATTCTATCATCCAAATATAATACTGAAAAGATTGGGGAAACCGAATTTGAAATTGCAAAAGTTGCAGCAGATTTTTTAGGTTCACAATTAGAAATCTAATTATCAATAATAAATATTATACTATAGAATCTTATTGCATTTAGACTTTTATTAACAATTATATATCACTTTATAAAAAAGGATTTTTCATTAGAAAAATCCTTTTTTTATTACATATCTATATACTCTTTGAATGTTATTAATTTCTTTTTAATCTGATCTTTTTGTTTATTTTCTGTTAGTTCATTATTAACTGCAAATATTATTAAGATAGTGCCTATTACAAGCATATATACCCACCATGGAATACTAAACCAGAACTCTCTTGTTAATAAGAGACTATTTATAATTATTGCAGTAATAGTAGATATAAAAATTGGTCCAAATTTAAATGTATAACTTACTATTGTAATAATAACAAGCATAAGTACAAAAATCATTCCATCAGTTTCATTTGTATAATTAAATATAGCAATTAAATAAATTATTGGGAAAGCAAAATACTCTAATATTTTATATGCATCCACAAGCACTTTTTTTACAACATTTCTTGAAATAAGCATAGTTACAACTATATACCCAACATATTTAAAAGCTGTAATCTTTGCTAATTCTCTATTAGTACTGCAAATGTCTCCCAAAATATTATTATAATAGATTAAACCAATTATATAGAGCATTGTTTCAAATATCATTTTTTCTTTTGGCATATCTAACAAGTGTAGCAATGTCCACATTAAAACAATTGTTAAATTAATATAAATATTAAACTTAAATGCAAATATCTGCATCACAATGTAAAGTGCTGATATCAAAGTATATGCATTTATTTTTTCTTCTCTAAGTGATATTACAGTTGTAATCATAATAAGCATAAAATTAGCAAATATCATATAATTCATATTGTACATTATAGCCCATTTCGAAATATATACTGTTGGTATTATCGCAAAAAATGGTATCGTTTTTAAATATGAATTTAGTTTTCTTTCAGTAACGTAATATATAAATATTATTCCTTGTAGTATAATCAAAATAAAAGATAATAGATTTATGTCTATATTTAGCATTATAAATGAAATAATACTAGATCCTAGCAAATATATTTCACTTGAGCGATCTTGAAGTTTTTTATAATTGTATTCTAATATCATTATTCCCACTGTAGTAATAAAAGGTATATATTTAACATTCTCTATTGAATTGAGTTTACTCATAATTGAGCATATAAGTAGATTAGTCAATAGATACGATATTACTTTATATATTACTGTTTTTCTATTTATTATATATCCAACAGAATATGTTGCTAACAAACATATCATCAATAAAATATCATTAATAAATCCATTAAAGTCAAACAACATGCATGATATAGAAGAAACAATAATCATGGCATTTGAATAAGTTTGAAGAACAATTCTATTCTTTTTTCCTTTAATAATATTTAATGCTGCAAACACAAACAACGCCAAAGATGTATATAATAATATATTAAGTTTCAAATTATTCTCTATTACTGTGTTAAGTTGTGCTAAATAAATACTAATTGGTATAAGATGTATAAATATTTTTCTTCGTCTAACTAATCTAATATAGCTTATAATGATAAAAATTGTAATTGTCCACATAATCATGTAGCTCTTTATAATCATATTTTCTTTGTATAATGACAATACATTTAAATACATTACTATCATCGCTAAACTAGAAACTAGTATTGAACATTCTTTCCAATCTTTTTTATCACTTAAAACTCCATTTGCAAACATTGCTAGCAAAATAATATATGTTAACACTTCTTTTATATCAATATTAAATATATTATTGTCTATGTTTAATATTGACATACTAAGTAATAAAGTCGAAGTTAGTATAGAAATAATATTAACGTAATTATGGTTCTGCACATAGTTAATATAAAAGCTAAAAACTATTAATAGGTTTGTTATTATATTAATAAAAGCATTAGAAGTATTTAATATGAAAAATTGTATTATAAAAATACCATATAGATATATATAGTTGTATGCATCTATAGTATTTAAATATTCCTTAAGATAGTTGTTTTTAATTAATGTAAGTATTAAATTATAAATAATTAATGCCAATAATACTGTTGATATTTTGGAGTTTATACAATTTGCAATGAATATAACAGTTAAGAATTGCATTATCATACTTGAATTAATTAACAAATTCTGTTTTCTTTTATTGCCTAATGCAAAATATAATATTGCCAAAAATCCAGACGAAATTGTAAAATATAAAAACTTTCCTTCTCCCTTAATTGACAAATATTTTCCTAAAAGTCCAAATAATGAAATAGAAAATAGAGCTATTGGTAAATATGCTAAAGCAATATATAAAAATGTATTTGCAGTTTCCTTAAGCTTGAATACTTTATCAGCAATTCTACTAGCTCCCATAAAAACACCTGCCAAAAGAACAATTACTATTGTCTTTAATACATCAGGTATTGTATGCCATGTTGATGTTAAGAATACTATTGCTGCTAAAACAATAAGTACTGCACCTGCCATTAGTATAAACTTGTTTTTAACGCTCTCTTCATCTACTTCAACTTTTTGCGTATGAACTGTATTATCAACTCTCACATAGTCATTTTGATTCTCTGAATAATAGTTTTTATATTGATTATTGTTAAATTGATTTTGATTTATTTCATTGCTATTAACTTGTGATGTTTGAACAATGTTTTGGTATGTTTGTACCCTATTTTTAAAAGTATTATTTACTGTATTATTGCTTATATTTTCTTCATAATCTATGCTTCCATACTTGCTTCTATATAGATTTAATTCTTTTTCCAGCCTCTGTATTCTTTTTTCTAAAATTTCTATTTTATTCTTCTCTTCACTTTTCATTATATTGAAAATCACTATTGCTGCCGCTACTCCTAGTCCGATGTAAAAAATCATTGTTTTGAATCCTCCTATTATTAATTATAATAGCTCTTCTTCTTTTGAGTTTAGTTCATCATTATTGTCATTCAATACTTTTCTAAGTTCTTTTGAAAATTCCGTTAATACAACCGTTTTTATTGTTATTTTCTTGTCAGATACATAATCATCTATAATATTACATAGCTTATACATATTTGATAATTCTTCCTTAAATATCACTGTATTCTTCTTTGCTCTTTTTATCAAGCTCTCTTTAATTGTTACAATGTCCTCATTGCTAGCACAAGATATTCTTTGGAATATTTGATATGGATCACAATATTTAAATAATGGTACATCCATACACTCTTTATCAAATCTGTCATAGAATATTTCCATTTTCATAGGAATATTTCTAAATATATCCATTGCAGTCTTTTCATACATTTTGTCTTTTAGTTGATCATTCAATTCATAGAATCTATTTAAAATTTCTTTTATATCATAATCACTTTCTGCCAAATTAATATTGCTCAATTCATCCTCCGCATTTTCACAATATTCTGAATTTAGTGAAGCTATATTAATTCCATTCATAAATAAACTTTTTATTGTGTCTTTATCATAGTCAATTAGTTTTTTCTTTATGAAATAAACAAAGTAAGCATACAATTTAACAACGTTTACTAATTGTATTTCTCCTTTTCTAACTGTTTCAAGTACGCTTTCTATGATTTTAGGAAATTCATCATCTGAAATTTTCCAGTATTCTTCAGTAAGAAGTCTCTTATATCCTGGTATATTCATTATATCCTCTGTGTTTTGAATGTCTTCCATATTTTCTTTAACTATCTTCATATTCATTATTCTTGTTCTTACAAACATTTCAATGAATTTAAAAAATCTATATTCAGCCTTAAAATTATAATAATAGTTATTATCAAATTCTTTAATATAAAATTGTCTATTATCCTTAAAAATTTTTGATGATACTACTATTGATTTGTATTCGTCATTATTTTCAATATTAGCTAGTCTATCTTTAGTAACTTTTCCTGCTTTTATTTCAAATGATACAGCTATTGTAAAAATCAGCATAGTTTGAAGTACTCTATTATTTGTATTAGGATATTTTTTAGTTACTATATCAAATATTCTTTTAAAATCTGCTAATGAGTGTTTAAGTATTCTTAGATTTCTTGTTCCACTTTTTTCAAATGTTGAAATTATTAATGCAGTATTTGTTCGTAAAAATCTTATTAAATCAGGATTTTTTTCATATCTCATTAAAATACCATTTATAATGTATGTGAATTCTGGTTGATATTCAAATGTTTCTCCTATAAGCTTTTCTTTAATTCTTTCATAATCATTAGCTTTATCAAAAACTTCTTCCATTGTTGAGTTTATCTTTTCAACCATAGGTTTGTCATTTGATAATAATTGATTTTCTTTATCAAGTAAATATGTAGCAATAAAAGTTTTCATTTCCAAATTGCTGCTTTTTAATTTTGTTGATAATTCTTTTTCATTACAAATAATAATAGTTTTTATATGATCATGCTCAACAAAATTATTAATATAGCCCAGAATATCAATAACATCAACATTTGCTCTTTCCAAGTCATCAAAGCAAAGTACTTTATCATCTGTTGAGAAGAAGTCTGCATAATTAACTCTATCTCCATTTTGTGTAACTCCAAATAGATTAGCCATATCTAAACCTGTCTTTGCATATTCCGGTATAGTAGTTCTTCCACTAGAATTCATAAACTTTCTTAGATTCTTATCCATAAGCTGAGTTGTTTCGATAAATATTTTTTTACTTATTTCTTCCAGATTCGATATTCCATACAGCGACATATAAATAGTTGTTAGTTTCTTGCCATTTACCTGCATTGAGTCTATTTTATTTCTTATTTTATGATTCCAAAAATAAGTTTTTCCACTTCCCCATTCACCATTTATCATTATAGCATAATCTGTATAGTCTGCTCTAACATAATCTAATATGCTTTCTACTAAATCGTCCATTTTTCCTCCTTTTATGTAATTCAATAAACTTTATCTTTTTTGTAAAACTTGCCTTGATATTGTTAATACTTTTACTCTTTTCGCTCCAGCTTGTAGTAAAACTCTCTTGCATTCCTTAGTTGTACTACCTGTTGTGTATACGTCATCAAAAATCAATACATTTTTATCTTTAATTTCATTTTTGTTTTTTACTTCAAATACTCCCTTAATATCTTCTCTTCTTTCTAAATATCCTTTTTCGCTTTGTGGCTTTATATTCTTTACCTTAATTAGTATATCTTTTTTTACTTTTATTTTTAGTTTTTTAGATAATATCTTTGCAATCAAGTAGGTTTGATTATATCCTCTTTCTAGTCTTCGTATCAAATGTAATGGAACTGGTATTATTATATCACAACCATATAAAAAATCTATTACTTTTTTATTTTTTATTAGAAGCTGTGCAAAAATATTACACATATATGCTTTGTCATTAAATTTGTAATCAATTATCCACTTTCTAATTATATCTTCATATTTGTATACATTTATTGTATTATTACCTAAAAAGGATTTTAATTCATATTTAGTTACATCTTTGCAACATTTTTCACATAAATACATTCCTACTTTTCCACAAATTTCACACGTAGGAGGGAAAACTAAGTCTAATAAATAATTAATTATTTGCAATTCAAATCCTTTCTCCCCCATTGCTATTCAATTATCTCTTTTAATTTAAATTCTAATCCTGAATTTCTTTTTTTGCTATTAACATTATTAATCATAAATTCAATGGTCTTAGAATTTCCTATAATGATTAATTTACTCTTTGCTCTGGTCATCCCCGTATATAAGACATTTCGTGTTAAAAGCATAGGTGCAGCATTTAGTATAGGCATGATAACTGAATCAAATTCACTTCCCTGCGATTTATGAACTGTAATAGCAAAACAATGTTCTATTTGATCAAGATCAGAGTACTCATAAATAGCTATTTTACCATCTTCAAATTGAATTTGTATTTGACTGTTGTATGTATCTATTGCCTCAATTATGCCCATTTCTCCATTAAAGATTCCTAGTCCAAATTCTGTTCTATAGTTACTTTGTTTAGACCATTCTATATCATAGTTGTTTTTTGTTTGCATAACCTTATCACCAACTCTGTATATTATTTGTCCAAACTTCTTTTCATCTTTTCCTGGTTCTTCTGGATTAAACCTTTCCTGGATAATTTGATTTAGAGTATGTGTTCCAAGCTCACCTTTCTTTGTTGGAGTAATTATTTGAGTATTATAGTCATATTGATTCATCACAAGCTCTTGCACATTTTTTATATTAAGTTCTGAAGTAAACTCAAAATCATCCATTTCTCCGTCTTCATCACTATAGTTTTCCTCAAGAAAGTTTATACCTTCATTTACTTTATGTGCATTTACGATGATTTTACTTTTTGCTGCTTGTCTAAAAATCTTGTTTAATGCTATATATGGAACTGTTCCAGATTGAATAAAATCTTTCAAAACCCTTCCTGGACCAACAGATTGTAATTGATCCACATCACCAACCATCACTAACTTTGTGCCTTTATATAGAGCATTCATCACATAATTAATTAGAAACAAATCTACCATAGACATTTCATCAATTATTACAACATTTGCATCAATTGGTGCAACACTCATATCTGGATTTGGCCTATCATCAGATAGTTTTCTTATTTCCAACAATCGATGAAGTGTACTAGCTTCTTCTCCTGTTGCTTCAGTCATTCTTTTAGCTGCCCTTCCAGTTGGAGCACATAATACTGTTTTCTTACCAAGAGATTTATATAAATCTATAATTGTTTTTATAATAGTAGTTTTACCTGTACCTGGGCCTCCTGTAATTATTGATACATTATTTTCATTTATCATTTTTATAGCTTCTTTTTGCTTGTCTGAAGGTTTTATGTCGCTTACCTTTTTTATCATTCTATCAATATTAGGTATTCTATTTATATTTGAAGCTTCTCTTAATCCTTTTATTTTTTGTGCAATATTTAACTCAGCCCTATAATATATATCAAGGTAAATCCAAGTTTGTATTCCCATTTCTGTTTTACCATTAATAGTAGCTAGTTCTTCTCTTCTTTCCTCATAAATCTTTTCCTTTGATTTTAAGTCTTTAAGTCCATCTAATACATCCTCATCTGATACTCCCAGTAGGCTTACAACATAAGTAATTAGGTTAGGTTCTAATACGCACGAATGCCCATTATATGTAGCCAAGTTAAGGGCATGTATTATTCCACTATCTATTCTTCTCAAGCTATTTCTTTCTATTCCAATTGATAATGCCATTTTATCAATTTGTGAAAAATCTACTCTGATTCCTATATCCTCTAGTATATATGGATCTGCTTCTATTTTATTAATTGTATCAGCCCCCAACTCTTTATATATTTTTTGAGCACTTTCAGATCCTATTCCAAATTTTTCTAGAAAACTAACAATTTGCCATAATTCCCAATTTTCAATAAAGCTTTCTGAAATATCTTCTGCTTTTTGAAGAGTTATCCCTTTTATTTCTGCAAGCTTTTCTGGCTCCATTTTCATTACTTCAATTGTAGCTTTTCCAAACTTTTTAACTATTTTCTTTGCAGTTGCAGGACCAACTCCTTTAATAATTCCATTTCCCAAGTACTTCTCTAAGGCCTCTTCTGTTTCAGGCAATACCTTTTCAAAAGTATCAACTTTGAACTGTTCACCATAGTCTGGATGTACAACAAATTTTCCAACAACTTTAAGGCTATCTCCTTTATTTACAAAAGGTAAGTAGCCTGTAACAACCAATTCTTCATTATCTATAATCATCGATGCTATGGTATAACCATTTGCATCATTCTTGTATATTATGTTTTCTACTTCTCCAGTTAACTCCATTATTCATCCTTCTTACTCTTGTTGTTTTTACTATATCATAATGCACTTCTTTTTTCAAGAACTTTTTATCATTACGTTAAATTTTATGGTAATTTATGGTACTTGTATTTACCTCTTGAATAAAGAGATATTCATTTTCGCAGGACGAAAATGAGGTGATAAAATGACTCATACTGAGGTAATTCTAATTTCGATAGATATACTACTTCAAGAAAGAAGTAAAAATAATCGATTAGAATCGGAGATAAACAAAAGAAAAAGTGATATTCAGCATAATGATGACTTACATAATCACTAAAACTAAAAGGAAAGTTGTTAACGACAACTTTCCTTTTTTGCATTTTTACATCGATGATGCATGATTCAAACTGATTTTTTCTAAGAATTAATTATATCATCTTAAAAAGAATATATCATTTATTTTCAGTTAGATAATACTAAAATACAGTTATTAATTAATACATTCCTCCCATTCCTGCATCTGGCATCTCAGATCCATGATGGCAACAATCCTTTTCTGGAATGTCTGTTACTATTCCTTCTGTTGTTAATATCATTGAAGCAATTGATTCTGCATTTTGTAAAGCACTTCTTGATACTTTTGTTGGATCTACAATTCCTGTTTTCTTCATATCAACATATTCTTCATTTTTAGCATCAAATCCAATTCCTTCTTTTTCTTTCTTAACTTTTTCAACAATAACTGCTGGCTCTAATCCTGCATTTACAGCAATTTGTCTAGCTGGTTCTTCTAATGCTCTTAATATAATCTTTCCACCAACTCTTTCATCACCTTCTAATTTATCAACTACTTTTGTTAATTCAGGGATAATATTTATATAAGCTGTACCTCCACCAGAAACAATGCCTTCTTCAACAGCAGCTCTTGTTGCAGATAATGCATCCTCAATTCTTAGTTTTCTATCTTTCATCTCAACTTCTGTTGCGGCACCAACTCCTATTACGGCAACTCCACCTGCTAGTTTTGCAAGTCTCTTTTCTAATTGTTCTTTATCATATTCACTTTTTTCTTCTTTAATTAGAGCTTTTAATTGTCCAACTCTATCAGCAATTTGTTGTTTATCACCCGAACCACCTACTATGATTGTTTCATCTTTACTTATTTTTATTTGTTTAGCTCTACCTAATTGCTCTACTGATGTATCTTGTAGTTCAAGTCCTACATCTGATGTAATAACTTCACCTCCAGTTAATATTGCAATATCCTGTAGCATTTCTTTTCTCTTGTCTCCATAGCCAGGTGCTTTCACAGCTACTACATTTAATACACCTCTTAACTTATTAAGAATTAGAGTTGATAAAGCTTCTCCTTCAATGTCTTCACATATAATAACTAGTTTTCCAGATGATTTCATAAGTGTTTCAAGTAAAGGTAATATTTCTTGAATATTTGAGATTTTCTTATCTGTAATTAGTATATAGGGACTATCGACATCTGCTGTCATTTTTTCTGTATCTGTAACCATATAAGGAGATACATATCCTTTGTCAAATTGCATTCCTTCAACAACACTTAGTTCTGTTGAAGATGTTTTTGACTCTTCTATTGTAATTACACCATCTGTTGAAACTTTTTCCATAGCATCAGCAATCAAAGAACCTACTTCTTCATTATTTGCAGATATGCTAGCAACTCTTGCTATATCGTTTTTTCCGTTGACAGGAACACTTTTTTCTTGAAGGATTTTTACAGCTTCTTCTGTTGTTTTATCCATTCCTCTTTTTATAGCCATTGGATCTCCACCAGCTGCTACATTTTTAACACCTTCTTTTATCATGCTTTGTGCAAGTACTGTAGCTGTGGTTGTTCCATCTCCAGCAACATCGTTTGTTTTTTCTGATACTTGTTTAACTATTTGTGCTCCCATATTTTCAAATTTGTCTTCAAGTTCTATTTCTTTAGCTATTGTAACTCCATCATTTGTAATCAAAGGAGCTCCAAAACTCTTATCTAATACTACATTTCTTCCTTTAGGTCCTAATGTAACCTTAACTGTGTCAGCAAGTTTGTTAACACCATCTAATAATTTTTTTCTAGCGTCTTCGCCATATTTTATATCCTTTGCCATAATTATCAAAACCTCCTAATATATGTTTATAAAAATTTCTAATTAAATTGTTAAAAATATTAATATCCATAACTCTAATATATACCACCTTTGTGGTCAAATAATATTAATACTTGTTAAAAAATACAATAAATATACTACTCTGCTATTGCCAAAATGTCATCTTGTTTCACAATAATGTAATCCTCTCCTTTATATTTTACTTCTGTTCCAGAGTATTTATTCATAACAACTTTATCTCCCTTTTTTACGACCATTTTAACATCTTCATTTCCAGGTCCAACTTCAATCACTTCTGCAATTTGTGGTTTTTCCTTACTTCCACTTGAAAGTATAATTCCACTTTCAGTTTTTTCTTCCGCTTCAGTCATTTTTAAAATAACTCTATCACTTAATGGTTTTAACATATCCTTATACCTCCTAATAAAATTAATTATACTAATTTTATAAATACAAGCCCCTAATTAATAGTAAACTATTCTATGTATAAAAAATTAGCAGTCTTAATTAATGACTGCTAATATTTTATACCCTTTTTTAGCAAACGTCAATAGAGTTTGCTAATTTTCACAAAATTTTCACATTCAAATTATCTAGCTTATTTTCCTATTTTGCATATAGTAGTTAATGTATCCAGATAGCTGTTCAGGGATTATTTTGCATATATGTCTATATAGAAATACCCCAAAACTAGGGAAAATGAGTGTTCTTTTCTTTTTCATCTTTCTAACAGTGTATCTAGCAACAAATTCACTACTTTGTCCAGGTATAGCAAACTTAACATCTGCAACTTTGTTAAAATTAGTATTAACAGGTCCTGGGCAAAGGGCTGATATTTTTACTTTAGATTTCTGCCTTCTAAGCTCTGTTCTTATACTTTGAGTTAAACGTACTACATAAGCTTTGGTTGAATAATATGTTGCCATCAATGGTCCAGGCATAAAACCAGCAATAGATGCTACATTTAAAATATATCCATTGTTCTCTTTTACCATATCTTGTAAGAAAAGCTTTGTTAATATATGATATGCTGTTATATTTGTTCTTATCATTAATAACTCTTTGTCTAAATCAGTATCTGTGAATTTACCACAAGTACCAAATCCAGCATTGTTAATTAATACATCTATTCGTATGTGCTGCTCCATAACTCTATTATGCAATTTTATACAACTTTCTTCATCTGATAAATCAACACTTTCAACATATACCTTTACTCTGTAATCTTTCTCAATTTTTTTCTTTATTTCATTAAGTTTTTCTATATTTCTTGCAACTATTATTAAATCATAATTATTTTTTGCCAATTCTATTGCTAAGTCTCTTCCTATTCCTGAAGAAGCTCCTGTAATTAAAGCTATCATATTATTTTTCCTTTCATTTTTTTATATTATAACACACTTTAAAATAATAATATACTATCTTTATAAAGAATTAACATTAGCCAAAAGAAAAAAAATGAGAAAAGCACCGAACTTTCGATGCTTTTCTCCTACCTCCAATCTCTCGTATGTTATTTTTTTCCTACAAGCAAGATGCCCAGTTCTCAAACTGATTAATCAGTTCTATAAGAGCCTTTAGGAACTCTTGGAATGTTGAACCCAATTCTCTTTTTCCAATGGCTGCAATCAGTCTAACTGTCCAGAGGAAGATGAAGTTCATCACCTGCATTCCTCCATCTACCACTTGGTAGATAACTGGTGCTTTTTCGCGGAGTTCTGGTACAAAATAAGCTGCAACAGACAGCAGTACTGACATCCAGAACAGCTTCCAACCAATTCTCTTTATCTTATTAAAAGCCCAACTGATTCGCCTACGTGCTGGAACAGTTTTCTTCCAATAAGTCCTTCCTGCTGTTATGGGAATAATGCTATTAGCGTTAATCTTCCCAAGCTTGTTCTGTGCCATGTGGCTTGCTCCACTAGAAACGTGCTTGCCATTGTTGTTTACACTAGGGCTTACCTTGCTCATTGCGAGCTCCTTCCACTTATGGAGATTTTCTCCATGATTGCTATCCAACTATGTACAACCTCCTGTGAAAGCGAGGCAGAATTTTCCTATTCTTTGAAACTAAACATATTATATCATACTTTACATAATATTTCAATATTTTATGAGTTTTCTTCTTTTATTATTTTACTACTTTAGTCTCTCATAATTGTCTTAATATTACACCTACATTGAATCACGCACATAGCACGTGGTTTTCTATTATACAAAAATAAAAAGCTTTGAAATCAAAGCTTTTTATCTCTATTAAACTAATTTTAATATAACTGTTTCAGCTCCATCGCCTCTACGTTGACCTTTTTTAATTATTTGTGTATATCCACCTACTCTTGTTTGATATCGAGGTGCTATTTCATTAAATAATTTATTTGTTAGGTCTATATTGTTTCCATCTTCATCTTTAACTTTATTAATCTTTGTCATAATCTTTCTTCTTGCATTAAGTCTTGATGGTTTATCCTTTTGTCTTTTTTCTGTTTTTGTTTCTTTTACTACTTTAAAGAATTCTTTACCATTTTTGCTCTTTGCAAGTTCTGTTTCTTTATTTCCCTTGCTATCTAATTTAGCCTTAGAAACTTTTACATCAACTTCTTCAAAGTTGTCTTTTTCTTTGACAGCTAAAGATATTAAACTATCAGCAATTGCTTTAACTTCTTTTGCTCTTGCTTCAGTTGTTTCTATTTGCTCGTGCCAGATTAAATCTGTTGTAAGATTTTTAAGCATTGATAAACGAATATCTGTAGTTCTTCCTAATTTTCTATTAACCAACTTTCTCACCTTCCTTTTTGATAATTAATCTTCTTCTTTTCTAAATTCCAATCCTAAATCATGTAATTTTGCAATAACTTCATCTAGTGATTTTTTACCTAAATTCTTAACTTTCATCATTTCTGATTCAGTTTTATTTGTTAAATCACCAACTGTAGAGATATTTGATCTTTTTAAACAGTTAAATGATCTAACTGATAATTCAAGTTCTTCAATTGGTTTTTCAAGAATTTTTTCTTTTTGATTTTCTTCCTTTTCAACCATTATAGGCATATTCTTTGCAATTTCTGATAAATCTACAAATAACATTAGATGTTCAGTTAATACTTTAGCTGATAAGCTTAAAGCTTCATATGGTTCTAGACTTCCATCTGTCCAAACTTCAATTGTCAATTTATCATAATCAACCATTTGTCCCACTCTAGTATTCTCTACAGAATAATTTACCTTCTTTACAGGAGAATAAATTGAATCAATTGCAATAACTCCAATTGGTTGATTTGGCATCTTGTTCTTTTCAGCATCATTATATCCTCTACCCATATCAGCAACCATATCTACATATAAGCTTCCACCTTTAGCAACTGTTGCAATATGTAAGTCAGGATTTAATATTTCTACTGTTCCATCTGTAATGATATCTCCAGCCTTTACTTCGCCTTCTTTGTTAAAATCAATTCTTAAATTTTTCTCTTCATTTTTGTCCAATTTAAGTCTAACCATTTTTAAGTTTAGTATTAATTCTGGTACATCTTCAACAACATTTGGTATTGTTGTAAACTCATTGTCTGCCCCTTCTATCTTAACACTCTTAATAGCACTTCCTGGTAATGAAGATAACATTATCCTTCTTAAAGAATTTCCAATTGTTATTCCATATCCTCTTTCTAGTGGTTCGCAAACAAACTTACCATAATTATTAGCTTTATTGATTTCTAGGCATTTGATATTTGGCTTTTCAAATTCTATCATTTTTACCTCCTAAAATTAATATGAGAACTCTTTTCTCACTAAAAACAATATATAAAATATTATTTAGAGTACAACTCAACAATTAAGTGCTCTTCAATTGGTATTTCTATATCTTCTCTTTCAGGTTCTCTAACAACTTTGCCACTTAATTTTCCTTTTTCTCTTTCTAACCATGTAGGAATAACTGCTGCTTCATTTAATTCTTGATTTAATTTGATTGTACCATTATCCTTTTTTATTTCTCTAACGGAAATTACATCACCTGCTTTTACTAAGTAAGATGGAATATTTACTTTCTTTCCATTTACATCAAAAGTAGCGTGAGTTACAAGCATTCTAGCTTGAGCTCTAGATGTAGCAAATCCTAATCTATATACAACATTATCAAGTCTACTTTCTAATAATGTTAATAATCTTTCACCAGTCTTTCCTCTTGCTTTTGAAGCCATATCGAAATATCTTCTAAATTGTCTTTCACTAACTCCATAAACAAATTTTGTTTTTTGTTTTTCTCTTAATTGAATACCGTATTCAGATACTTTTCTATTGCCCTTTTTTGGGTTTTTATTTGACTTTTTGTTATATCCCAAATAACCTGGCTCTATACCTAATGACCTACATCTTTTTAGAATTGGGTCTTTACTTCTTGCCATTTGCCTTACCTCCTTAAAATATTAAACTCTTCTTCTTTTAGGTGGTCTACAACCATTGTGAGGAATAGGTGTTACATCTCTAATAGATGTAATATTTAATCCTGCAGTTTGTAGAGCTCTAATTGCAGACTCACGACCTGCTCCAGGTCCTTTTACATATACTTCTACATTTTTTAATCCATGCTCCATAGCTGCTTTTGCTGCTGATTCAGCAACTTCTCCTGCAGCAAATGGTGTGCTTTTCCTTGATCCTTTGAATCCAAGCTCACCAGCACTAGCCCATGAAATAACATTTCCCTGAGTATCGCATACTGAAACTATTGTGTTATTAAAGCTTGCATGAATATTAGCTTTTCCATTTTCTATATTTTTGCTAACTCTTCTTTTTCTTGTAGTCTTTTTAACAGTTTTTGTAGCCATAGCTTAATTCTCCCTTCTTTATTTACCTTTGCTTCTACTAATTACTTTTCTAGGTCCTTTTCTAGTACGAGCATTTGTCTTTGTTCTTTGTCCTCTTACTGGAAGACCTCTTCTATGTCTTAGTCCTCTATAGCATCCCATTTCCATTAGTTGTTTAATGTTAAGGGCAACTTCTCTTCTTAAATCACCTTCAACAACATAATCAGTCATTGCTTTTCTGATAGCTTGTTCTTGATCAGCTGTTAAATCTTTTACTCTAGTATCTGGATCAACTCCGGCTTCTTTAAGAATTTTTTGAGAACTTGTAAGTCCTATACCATAAATGTATGTTAGTCCTATTTCTACCCTTTTTTCTTTAGGTAGTTCAACTCCTGCTAAACGAGCCATTTTTACACCTCCATATATTAATTGCTTTTTATTTTATTTATGCATATCACGATTTCTAAAGGTGAAATGCATTAAACTTAACTATTTAAAAATGAATCTGAAAGGTATTCATCATTTATAAATAGTTAAATTTAATCTTTATAAACCATGATAAATTTATATAAATACAAACCTAAATCAGCCGCTTCTTAGGATTGTATAAATATCTAAAATGCAAGATTAAATTGGGTCAAAATATATTTTGATCCAATTTATCCTTGTCTTTGTTTGTGTTTAGGATTTTCACATATAACCCTTATAACACCTTTTCTTTTAATTACTTTGCATTTTTCGCACATTGGTTTTACTGATGGTCTAACTTTCATTTCATTCACCTCTTTGAATTTTTTTTATTTATTTTGCTCTCCATGTAATTCTACCTTTAGTCAAATCGTATGGAGATATTTCTATTTTTACCCTATCTCCTGGTAATATTTTTATGTAATTCATTCTTAATTTACCAGAAATATGGGCTAATATTTCATGTCCATTTTCTAATTTTACTTTAAATAATGTATTAGGTAAAGCTTCTGATACTGTACCTTCTACTTCAATTACATCTTCTTTAGACATATGTTTCTCCTTGAATAATTTTACAGTGGTACATACCACCGCTTATATATTATATAATAAAATCAGGCTAATGTCAAGATTTCTGGCTCTTTTTCTGTAATTAAAATAGTATTTTCATAGTGAGCAGACAAACTTTCATCATATGTCCAAATTGACCAACCATCATCTCCTTGACATATTTCTGGTGAACCTGCAACTACCATTGGCTCAATAGCTAATGTCATTCCTGGTTCCAGTCTTATACCTCTTCCTGCTTTTCCGAAGTTAGGAATACCAGGTTCTTCATGCATTTCTCTTCCTATTCCATGTCCTTCAAATTCTCTAATTACATCATAGCCATTTTTTCGAACATATTCTCCTATTGCATGACTAATATCCCCTAGTCTATTTCCTTTTTTAGCAAATTTTATTCCTTCAAAAAATGATTGCTTTGTAATATCAATTAAATGCTGTGCTTCACTTGATATTTTACCAACAGCATATGTTCTACAACAGTCACCATTAAAACCGTCTTTATAAGCAACTAAATCAATGCTTATAATATCTCCTTCTTTTAAGACTTCTCTAGATGAAGGTATTCCGTGAATTATCATATCATTTACTGACGCACAAATCGAGCCTGGGAAATCTGGTACTCCCTTCATTCCACTTGGATATCCTTTTTCTGCAGGAATTGCACCATTTGCCCTCATTGTTTCTTCAGCAATTCTATCTAGTTCTAATGTAGAAACACCAGGTCTGATAGCCTTTTCAACTGCTTTTTGTGTTAAATTTGCTACCCTACATGCTTCTCTCATTTTTTCAATTTCATATTTTGATTTAATAGTAACCATTTACTGCACCTTCTTTTAATGATTTCTTTCATTTATCCTTTTTATTGCTTCTGCTGTTGTTCTTTCTTTTATATCTTCAATATAAATATCTATATCAATTGTTTCAAGCAGTTCTTCATTTTTATAATACTCTATTAATGGTTCTGTTTGATCATGGTAGATCTGTAATCTTTCTCTTATTGTGTCAGGATTATCATCCTCTCTTTTAGTTAATTTGCTTCCACATTTATCACAAATTCCTTCAACCTTTGGTGGCATAAATACTGTGTTAAATGATGCTCCACAATTTTTATTTGAGCATATTACTCTTGAAGATGTTCTTTTAACTATATCTTCATCAGGTACATTTAAATTAATAACTGCAACAAGTTCCTTATTGTTTTCTTTCATAAAGGCCTTTAAAGCCTCAGCTTGGTCTGTTGTTCTTGGAAATCCATCCAACAATACACCTTGCAAGTCTTTAATATTTGATTCAACCATTGCTATTGTAATTTCATCTGGAACCAACTTTCCTTGTGAAATATATTCACTAGCTTTTTTCCCAAGTTCAGTTTGATTTTTAATTTCATTTCTAAAAATATCTCCAGTAGCAACATGCTTTAAACCAAACTCGTTACATATTTCTGCTCCAATTGTTCCTTTTCCACTTCCAGGAGCACCCAACATTATTATATACATATTTTATCCTCCACTTTTTTATAATGAATAACAGTTATCATATAAAAAGGGACGTCCCTATATGGATTTAAGAGCCATCCCATGTTAATTATTTTTCCAAGAAGCCTTTATAATGTTTCATTACTATTAATGATTGTAATTGTTGACTTAACTCTATAGCAACACCAACAACAATTAATATTGATGAACCTCCAAATGCAGTATTTAGTCCTGTTGCTTTAGCAAACATAGGTAATATTGCTATTGCAGCTAAGAATATACCTCCAAATAAAACAACTTTACTTAATACAGATGATAAATAATCTGCTGTTGGTTTTCCCGCTCTTATTCCAGGAATAAATCCACCATTTTGTTTTATATTATTTGCTATTTCAGCCGGATTAAATGTTGCATATGTATAGAAATAAGTAAATCCTATTATTAATAGTAAGTAAATTATTGCATTAATAATTGTATATTGCCATCCAACTGTTGAAGATGAAGTAGCAATAGAAAAGTTATATATAAATCTAATTAATCCAGATTTATTTTCTATATCATGAACAAACAATTCAATAACCATTGCTGGGAAAGTCATAAAGCTACTTGCAAAAATGATTGGCATAACACTAGCCATCGCTGGCTTAATTGGAATATGAGTATTTTGTGCTCCCATCATTTTTCTTCCAACAACTTTTTTTGAATATTGAACTGGTATTCTTCTTTCAGCAAGTTGTACAAAAATTACTCCAACAACTAATAGTAATACTGCTAAAACAATTAGTATTGCAGTTACTAGTCCAATAGTACTAAATTTTCCATCTTTATTAATTAGACTAAATATAGAAACTAATGCAGATGGAATTCCTGATACTATACCTGCAAAAATAAGCATTGAAATACCATTTCCTACACCCTTAGATGTTATTTTGTCACCTAGCCACATTAATAATGATGTTCCAGAAACTAGTGATAGTACTACCACAAATCCAGTTAAAAGTCCATCACTAACAAATAGTCCAGAAGTTTTAAATGAAAAATATAGACCTAAACTCTCAACAATAGCTAATGCAAGTGATACAAGCTTAGTATATCTGTCTATTTTCTTTCTTCCTTCTTCTCCTCCTTCTTTTGTTAATCTTTCTAATGCTGGTATAACCATAGACATTAATTGAATAACAATTGAAGCAGTAATATATGGTGTTATTGACATAGCAAATATTGATAGTCTCGAAAAAGCTCCACCCGATATCATATTAATCATTCCAGTAACACTATTTGAGTTAGATGACATTGTATCATTCAATGATGCAATGTTAACCATTGGTACAGTTATATAACAACCTAATCTAAAAAGTAATAGAAGTAGTAATGTATATAACATTTTCTTCCTTGTTTCAGGAGTTTTTATAGCATTTTTTATTGTTTCAAACAATTTATATCACCTCTGTCTTTCCGCCTAAAGCTTCGATTTGTTCTTTAGCAGCTTTAGTGAATTTAACAGCTTTAACAGTTAGTTTCTTTTCTAACTTACCAGTTGCAATAACTACTATTCCATCTTTAGCTTTTGCAATAATTCCATCTTTTATTAGGCTTTCTGAATCCACAACTTCAGTTGTAGCCTTATTTAACATAGTTAGAGTTACTTCTGTATAGTGATTAGCAAATCTCTCATTGTTAAATCCTCTTTTTGGTAATCTTCTATACAATGGTGTTTGACCACCCTCAAATCCTCTTCTAACTCCACCGCCTGATCTTGATTTTTGGCCTTTTTGTCCTCTACCAGATGTTTTTCCTAGACCTGAACCAATTCCACGGCCGACTCTTTTTTTCATTGTCTTACCCTGTGCTGGCTTTAATTCATCTAATTTCATTTTGGATTACACCTCCCTTTGTTTATATTTATCTTTGCTTGCAATTCTCTTCGTTCACTAGAACTTGCATAAGTAATCTCTAAGTTCACTTCGTTCACTAAGAGCCGTGTTTGTCTGCAACTCCGCTTGTTCAAGAAATTTCACTTTGTTCATTTCTTGGCTCTCGTTGCATAAGTAATCTCTAAGTTCACTTCGTTCACTAAGAGCTTACTTTATATCTTCTACTTTTAGACCTCTCTTTTTAGCAACTTGTTCAATAGTTTCCATCTTTTTTAATCCTTCAAGTGTTGCATAAACAACATTTCTAGGATTATTTGTTCCTAAAACTTTAGTTCTAACATCTCTATATCCTGCTAGTTCCAAAACAGGTCTAACACTTCCTCCAGTGATAAGACCAGTACCTTCTTCAGCTGGTTTTAATAATACTCTAGCACTTCCAAATTTTCCAATATATTCGTGTGGTACTGTTGTTCCAACTATTGGTACTTCGATTAAGTTTTTCTTAGCTTCTTCTATTGCTTTTCTAATTGCGTCTGGAACTTCTGAAGCTTTTCCATTTCCAACACCTACGTGTCCTTCACCGTCTCCAACAACAACAACTGCACTAAATCTAAAGGTTCTACCACCTTTTACAACTTTTGCTACTCTGTTAATAGCAACAACTTTCTCATTTAGTCCGTCATCTTGTTCTCTTTCACGTCTATCTTGCACTTAAATATCCTCCTTTTCTTAAAAATTCAAACCGCCTTCTCTTGCACTATCAGCTAGTTCTTTTACTACACCATGATATATATATCCGCCTCTATCAAATACTACATCAGAAATCTTTTTTGCTTTAGCTCTTTTAGCTATTAAACTTCCAACTTCTTTAGCAGCTTCTTTATTTGCATGTTTAGTTTTAACTTCTTTATCTAGTGTTGATGCTGCAACTAATGTTGTCTGATTAACATCATCTATTATTTGTGCATAAACACCTTTGTTACTTCTAAAAACACATAGTCTTGGACATTCTGGTGTTCCAGATATTTTTCTACGAACTCTCTTATGTCTTCTAACTCTTTCAAACTTTCTATCTGTCTTTGAAATCATCTTTTAACTCCTTTCTTAAATCTAATCATTAATACTTCCACTTCTTCTACCTTTTTTAACTCTTCCATAGCTTGTTCTATATTAACAAAAGAAGCATAAAATAGAAATGATCCATCTTCATCTACTAAATATGACTTTTCACAACGTACTTGCTGCCAAACACTTAGTATTCCATATTTAATATCTCATATTATAATTTATTATTTACCTGTCTTACCTTCCTTACGTCTAATATGTTCATAGTCATACTTAATACCTTTACCTTTATATACTTCAGGTGGTCTCTTTGATCTTACTACTGCTGCAGTTTGACCAACAACTTCTTTATTAATTCCTCTAACAATAACTGTATTTTGGTTTGGTACATCATAAGTAATTCCTTCAGGAGCATCCATGATTACTTGATGTGAATATCCTAAATTCATTACTAATTTATTTCCTTGTTTTTGAGCTCTATAACCAACACCATTGATTTCAAGTGTTTTTGTAAATTCATTAACTACACCCTCTATCATGTTTGCAATTAATGTTCTTGTTAATCCATGAAGGTTTCCATATAATTTATCATTATCAACTGTAACATTAATTACATTACCATCAATCTTAACATTAACATTTTGGTTTAAGTCTCTTTCAAGTGTTCCTTTAGGACCTTTAACTACAATGTGTGTTCCTTCTAATGTTACAGTTACACCTTCAGGTATTGTTATAGGTTTCTTACCTATTCTTGACATTGTTTCTTTCTCCTTTCCTTTTTATTAATTCAAATATAATCTTTTTATCACTTTGCTATAATTTCTCAAAAGTTCAGATATTATATTTCCCTCTCTTTTTTCAATTTTGCATTGTTTAAAATTATAATATATTTGAATGGATTATTTTGCTTTTACCATACATATGCTAGCACTTCTCCTCCAACATTTTCTTTACGTGCTTTTTTGTCTGTCATTATTCCTTTTGATGTTGAAACAATGGCAATTCCTAATCCGTTAAGAACTTGTGGAATTTCTTCTTTGTTAGCATATATACGTAATCCAGGTTTTGAAATTCTTTTCAATCCAGAAATTACTCTTTTTCCATTTTCATCATACTTTAATGTAACTCTGATAACACCTTGCTTATTGTCTTCAATCTTTTCAAAAGATTTTATATATCCTTCATCAACTAAAATTTGAGCTATAGCTAATTTCATTTTAGAAGATGGAACATCTACAGTAGCATGTTTTGCAGAATTAGCATTTCTTATTCTTGTTAGCATATCAGCTATTGGATCTGTTATATTCATTTTTCCTCCTTTCAAATCGTTGAAATTTATACTCATCTTAATTTAGATTACCAGCTTGCCTTCTTAACACCAGGAATTTCTCCCTTATGTGCTAATTCTCTAAAGCAAACACGGCATATTCCATATTTTCTAATATATGCATGAGGTCTTCCACAAATTTTGCATCTGCTATATTCTCTTGTTTTATATTTTTGTGGTTTTTGTTGTTTTACTTTTAAAGATTTTTTAGCCATCTTTTACTATTTTCCTCCTTCTTTATAAATTATAAAATTTCTTAAAGAATAATTATTTATTATTTTTTGAATGGCATTCCTAAAAGAGTAAGTAATTCCCTAGCCTCTTCATCAGTTTTTGCTGTTGTAACAAAAACTATGTCCATTCCTCTAACTTTGTCAATTTTATCATATTCTATTTCTGGGAATATTAATTGTTCTCTTACTCCCATAGAATAATTTCCTCTTCCATCAAATGCGTTTGCTGAAACACCTCTAAAATCTCTAACTCTAGGTAAAGCTACATTTATTAGTTTATATGCAAAATCATACATTTTTCCACTTCTTAATGTAACTTTAGCACCCATGTTAACTCCTTCTCTTATTTTGAATGCTGCTATAGCTTTTTTAGCCTTTGTAATTATAGGTTTTTGACCTGTAATTTGAGCTAAATCTTTCATAGCACCATCAAGAGATTTTGGATCTTCTTTTATATCGCCAAGTCCAACATTTAAAACTATTTTATCTAGCTTTGGAACTTCCATAATAGATTTGTATCCAAATTTTTTCATCAATGCTGGAACAACTTCTTTTTCATATTGCTCTTTCAATATTTCCATCAGTCTTATTAGACCTCCTTTCCACCAATTATTTTAACTCAGTTTTACAACTTCTACAGATACGTACTTTCTTGTCTCCTTCAACTTTGTATCCTACTTTTACTGCTTTTTTACAATTAGGACAAACTACTGCAACATTACTTGCATTAACAGGAAATTCTTTAGAAATAATTCCTCCTGTTTCTCCTGCTTTTCTAGGTTTAGTTGCCTTTTTCTTTATATTAACGTCTTTTACTATAACTTTATTTTCTTTAGGAAAAACTTCAATTATTTCACTTGTTTTTCCTTTGTCATTTCCAGCTAGTACTTGAACGTTATCTCCTTTTTTTAACTTCATTACCTTAAACTCACCTCTCTTTTATTAAGATTAATCAAAATAAACAAAAATTGCTATATCACGGATTTTAATAAGTAAAAATACCGCATTTGTGCTTTCTGCACATTGAGGATATTTTTATGAAATTAAAATATGTGAGATGATAATTCTTGTTTATTTTAAAGAACTTCTGGTGCTAAAGATAAAATTTTCATATATTCCTTATCTCTTAGCTCTCTTGCAACTGGTCCAAATATACGAGTTCCAGTTGGTGTTTTATCATCTCTAATTATTACAGCTGCATTTTCATCAAATCTTACAACTGTTCCATCAGCTCTTTGTATAGGTTTCTTAGTTCTAACTACAACTGCTTTAACTACTTGACCTTTTTTTACTGTTCCACCAGGTATTGCAGATTTTACAGAAGCAACTATTACATCACCTACACCAGCATATTTTCTATATGAACCACCTAAGCATCTAATACACATTAATTCTCTTGCTCCGGTGTTATCAGCTACTTTTAGTCTTGTTTGTTGCTGTACCATTTGGCTTTCCTCCTTTTTTATTTTATTACAGCTTTTTCTGTTATTTCAACTACTCTCCATCTTTTGTCTTTAGATAGAGGTCTTGTTTCCATAACTTTTACTGTGTCTCCAACTTTACATTGATTTTCACCATCATGTGCTTTTAATTTGTATGTTGTTCTTTTTATTTTTCCATACATCTTATCCATCTTATTGATGTTTACAGCTACCACAACAGTTTTATCCATCTTGTCAGATACAACTTTGCCTATCATGGTTTTACGAAGATTTCTTTCTTCCATGTGTTAAGCTCCTTTCTTAGTAATTCGTTTTACATTAATTATTTGCTTTCTTCTTGTAATTTTCTTTCTGTTAATATAGTGTTTACTCTTGCAATGTCTTTCTTTACTTCACTGATTTTCTTAGGATTGTCTAATCCATTTGTTGCTAAACTAAATCTTAATTTAAACAATTCTTGTTTTAGTTCTCCTAATTCTTTCTCTAAGTCAGGTGAAGACATTTCTCTTATTTTACTAATCTTCATCTTTATCACCACCTATCTCAGTTTCTTTTCTTACAAATTTTGTTTTAACTGATAGTTTAGATCCTGCAAGTCTTAAAGCTTCTCTTGCAACATCCTCTGGTACTCCAGCAATTTCAAACATAACTCTTCCTGGTTTTACTCTTGCTACCCAACGTTCAACAGCTCCTTTTCCTTTACCCATACGAGTTCCAATAGGTTTTGCTGTAAGTGGTTTGTCTGGAAATATATTAATCCATACTTTACCACCTCTTTTAATATGTCTTGTCATAGCAACACGGGCTGCCTCAATTTGGTTTGAAGTAATCTCTCCTAATTCTAATGCTTGAATTCCATATTCTCCATAAACAACTTTATTTCCTCTTGTTGCTTTTCCTCTATTTCTACCTTTTTGTTGTTTTCTATATTTAGTCTTTTTTGGCATTAATGGCATGATTATCTCCTCCTTCCATTACTTTGTCTTTTTTAGCTGGAAGAATTTCGCCTTTATATATCCAAACCTTTACGCCAACTTTTCCATATGTTGTATCTGCTTCTGCAAATCCATAGTCTATGTCAGCTCTAAGTGTTTGAAGTGGAACTGTTCCATCTTTATAGAATTCAGTTCTTGCCATATCTGCTCCGCCTAATCTTCCTGAGCAAGCAGTCTTAATTCCTTGTGCTCCCATTTTCATAGCTTTTTGCATCGCTTGTTTCATAGCACGTCTAAATGAAATTCTTCTTTCAAGTTGTGATGCAATACCTTCTGCAACTAATTGTGCATTTATATCAACATCCTTAACTTCTACAATATTCAAATTAACATGTTTATCAATCATTTTTTCTAATTCTGATTTTAAGTTCTCAGCAAGGTTACCACCTTTACCAATAACTAAACCAGGTTTAGCAGTATAAACATTTACTTTAACAAATTTTGATGTTCTTTCAATTTCAATTTTTGAAATTCCACTAACATATAATTTTTTCTTGATATATTCACGGATTTTGTGGTCTTCTACTAGATAATCTCCATAGTGTTTTTTATCTGCATACCATTTTGAATTCCAGTCATTTATAACACCAACTCTAAATCCACGTGGATCTACTTTTTGTCCCATATTTAACTTACTCCTCCTTTTTAGTCTCTTTCTTTTAATACTATAGTTGTATGACTTGTTCTTTTTCTAATTCTAACTGCACTTCCTTTTGCTGCAGGTCTAATTCTCTTTAATGTAGGACCTTGATTAGAATAAATTTCAGCTATATATAATTTGCTGTGAGTCATTTGATTATTGTTTTCAGCATTTGCAATTGCTGAATTTAATAATTTAATTAATATCTCGCTTCCTGCTTTTTGTGTAAATTGTAATATCGCTAAAGCTTCATCAACATTCTTTCCTCTTATTAAATCTGCAACGATTTTTACTTTTCTACTAGATATTCTTGCATATTTAACTGTTGCAGTAGCTACTAATTCGTCCTCATTATTCTTTACAACTTCTTTTTTTGATTCAACTTTCTTTGTAGCTGCTTTTGTTGTAGTTGTAGCTTTTTCTTTATTTACAGTTTTAGACTCTTCAGCTTTTTTTGTTGTAGACTTCTTTTTTTCATCAACTTTTGCTTCAACTTTTTTTGTTTCTTTCTTTGTGTCTACTTTCTTCTTTTTCTCGTCTGCCACTTTTTCTTACCTCCTTCTTCACTAGCTCAAACAACTTTTGTTTTGAACGGAATATTTTTATTTACTTGCATTCTTGCTTCCTGCATGACCTTTAAATGTTCTTGTAGGTGCAAATTCTCCTAGTTTATGACCAATCATTTCTTCTGTGATATAAATTGGTACATGTTTTCTACCATCATGAACAGCTATTGTATGTCCAACCATTTGTGGATATATTGTTGATGCTCTTGACCATGTTTTCAAAACTACTTTATCTCCACTTTCATTCATTGCTTCTATCCTTTTTAAAAGTTCAGGAGCTACGAATGGCATTTTTTTACTTGATCTTGACATTTCTATCTCCTTTCATTATTTACGTCTTTTTGTTATTAAACGATTTGATTTTTTATGTTTAGCTCTAGTCTTATATCCAAGTGCTGGTTTACCCCATGGTGTCATTGGTCCTGGATGTCCGACTGGTGCTTTACCTTCACCACCTCCATGAGGGTGATCATTAGGGTTCATTGCAGAACCTCTAACTGTAGGTCTGATTCCCATATGTCTCTTCTTTCCAGCTTTACCAATTTTAATATTCTTATGATCATCATTTCCGATTTCACCAATTGTTGCTTTACACTTAGCTAAAACTAATCTCATTTCACCTGATGGTAATCTTAAATGTGCATATTTACCTTCCTTAGCCATTAATTGAGCTGATTGTCCAGCACTTCTAACAAATTTTGCTCCTTGTCCCGGATTTATTTCAACGTTATGAACTAATGTACCTAAAGGAATATTCTCAAGTTTCATGCAGTTTCCTGGTTTAATATCTGCTTTTTCAGAAGATATTATTTTATCTCCGTCTGTTAGTCCTTTTGGTGCAATGATGTAACTTAAAGTTCCATCTTCATATTTTATTAATGCGATATTTGCACTTCTGTTTGGATCGTATTCAATTCCTACTACAGTTGCTTCCATATCTATTTTATTTCTTTTAAAATCAATAATTCTATACTTTTGCCTATTTCCACCACCATGATGTCTTACTGTTATTTTTCCTTGAGAATTTCTACCTGCATTTTTCTTTTTAGCAGCTAATAATGATTTCTCAGGAGTTTTCTTTGTTATCTCTGCAAAGTCTGAAACAGTCATATTTCTTAATGATGGTGTTGTTGGTCTAAATTTTTTAACTCCCATTTTGTTTACGGCTTATACAAACTGTATCCTTATTTTTGAAATTAAATTCAATATTATCAATATAATATTTGAATTATTTCTTCGTATTACTTGTTATTAATAAGCCTTAACCTCCTTATATAAATTTGCGATTTTTTCCTGTTCGCATCCAGATATTCTTTATTTTCCGAGTATTTTCTCGATAATAATTTATCAATGAAACAATCTAAACTATACCTTCGATTGAATCACTATACTTTTTAGAAACCTTTGTAACTTTTCCACCTTTTCCAAGATATGTTTGATCTCCTGGATTTAAGTCGATTGTAACAATAGCTTTCTTCCAGTCAGAAGTTTTTCCAATGCTTCTTCCAACTCTCTTTGTTTTTCCTTTAACCATTGTTGTGTTAACTTTTAAAACTTTTACATTGAAAAGTTTTTCGCAAGCTCTTTTTATATCTACCTTTGTAGCTTTCTTGTTTACTTTAAAGGTATACTTTCCTAATTGTACTTCATCATTACTTTTTTCAGTAACAACTGGTTTAATAATAATTTCCTCTGGTATCATTATGCGTACACCTCCTCTATCTTCTTAACTGAACCTTCTGTTAAAACTAAATTATCATATTTAACTAAGTCATAAGCATTTATTGTATCAACTATTGAAGCTTTAACTCCCTTAATATTTCTTAATGACTTTTGAACGTTCTCATTGTTTTCAGGTAATACAACTAATGTTTTTCCTGTAATTTTTAAGTTTTCTAATGTTTTAACCATCTTAGCTGTTTTTATTTCTTTTAGCTCTAATTTATCAACAACTGTTAATTGTTTTTCTAGAACCTTAGAACTTAGTACAGATCTAATAGCTAGTCTTCTTTCTTTCTTATTTACTTTGTAAGTATAAATACGTGGTTTTGGTCCTAGTGCTATACCACCTTTTACCCACTGTGGTGATCTAATAGAACCTTGTCTAGCACGTCCTGTTCCTTTTTGTCTCCATGGTTTTCTTCCACCACCAGAAACTTCTGATCTTGTTTTTGTATTTTGTGTTCCTTGTCTTTGATTTGCAAGGTAATTTACTATTACTAAGTGAACCACATTTTCATTTGGTTCAATACCAAAAATATTTTCATCTAATTCTATTTCCTTGACTTTCTTTCCGTCAGCACTTAATACATCTATTTTAGGCATAATCTGCTCCTCCTTTCCTAAGCTTTAACACTTGATTTTATCTTTAATATAGATTTTTTAGCTCCAGGAACACTTCCCTTTACTAAAATTACGTTTTTATCTACGTCTACTTTAACAACTTCAAGATTCTGTATTGTAACAGTTTCTGTTCCCATATGTCCTGGTAATTTTTTACCTGGATATACTCTACCTGGTGTTGAAGTAGATCCCATTGAACCTGGTCTTCTATGATACATTGATCCATGTCCCATTGGTCCTCTATGTTGTCCATGACGTTTGATAACGCCTTGGAATCCTTTTCCTTTTGAAGTACCTTGAATATCAACTTTATCACCAACTTCAAATACATCAGCTTTAAGTTCATCTCCAACATTTAGTCCTTCAATTGAATCTAATCTAAATTCTCTCAAGAATTTTTTAGGTGTTAATTTTCCTTTTGAAAACTTTCCTAATTGTGGTTTTGTTAATTTGCTTTCCTTAACTTCTCCAAAACCTAATTGAACAGCTTGATATCCATCTTGTTCTACTGTTTTTATTTGTGTTACAGTACAAGGTCCAACTTCTATAGCTGTTACTGGAATAACTGCTCCTTTTTCATCAAATATTTGAGTCATTCCAATTTTTCTTCCTATTAATGCTTTTTTCATTTCTTTCCTCCCATCGACTGATTTTATGAATTGTTCTGCTTCGTCAAATTTAATTCACTCAATTAATGCAATATGTACATTTGAGTTTTCAATTCTACTTTCTTGCATAAGCTTCAACTAATTCTAGTAGAAAATCAGCATAGATTTAAATTTAATATAATCTCATAATTATTATAATTTGATTTCTATATCAACACCAGCTGGTAATTCAATTTTCATTAAGCTGTCAACTGTTTTTTGTGTTGGATATAAAATATCAATAACTCTCTTATGTGTTCTCAATTCAAATTGTTCTCTTGAATCTTTGTGTTTGTGTGGAGAACGTAATATTGTTACAATTTCCTTTTCTGTTGGAAGTGGAATAGGTCCTGAAACCTTAGCTCCTGTTCTTTTAGCAGTATCTACTATCTTCTCAGCAGACTGTTCTAAAACAACATGATCATAAGCTTTTAGTCTTATTCTGATTTTTTCACTTTTTGCAGCAGTTGTTGTAACTGTTTTCTCCGCATCTTTCTTTGTTGTTGCCATTCTTTTACCTCCCTTTCATTTCACCATATTTTTACTATTTATTATTTTCGATTACCCGCAACATTTTAATCGATTTATTCAGTATTATATGGTGTTTGTTAATATTTTTTGGTCGGAAGTCATAAATGCACCCTGGTGTTTCGCTTTTAACCATTATAAAATCCCAAGTTTGCATGATTTCCTTGGGCTAAAGTGCTTTATATTTATAAAACTTGCCGCCTGGTCTTTGCCATGACATACTCCATAGAAGTTCCCTCCATCACTTATTTTTTAAGTGTGTAGCCACATTCTACTTCAACGCATTCATTAACATGCTTAATTATTATACCTCCTTTTATGCATTAAGTCAAGCATTTTTTCATTTTTTCTTATTGAAAATTGTATTATTTAAATTCTTATATAAAAAAAGGAATTGTACTTTACATACTACAATTCCTTTTTTATATTATCTATATATAATATTCTACAATATATACCACATTTCGGAAGAAGTTTGCCGCCTTCGCTTCAGTATAAGGACACATTCCTCCACCATCATAGGCTGTGTCTTTAGCATAAAAGACTCCGTTTTCATATTTATAGAACATTATTGTATGTCCCTCATGGGTTCTTTCCTTTCCATTAGGTTTACAGTAAAGTAGATTACTTCCACCTCCACCAGTAAGAATAACATGCTTTTTGCTCAATATCTTTTTAACTTCTGTTGTTGTATATTTACTCCTATCTGTTATAGTTCTTCTCTTCATGCCGTATTTGTATTTACAATATTCAAATAGAAGGTCTAGACTTGCTCCTTTACCTGAATACTGTGTATTAATATTAGTATTTGGAAAATGTGCAGCTGTTTCATTATATAGACTATTTGGTGTTATTTTATAATTTCCAGTAAGTAATATTATAGCATGCGTCAATGAAGTTGAATCGCAATACATATGTGGGTTAGTTGAGCCACCAGCTATTGGATATCCCCTATTACTTTGTTGAATGTAACCAAGTTTATCTGCTTCTGGACTACTAAATCCTAATGCCCCTGTTTTTACTTCTACTTTGCATGATGCATACTTGTCATTTGATGTTTTAGCTTTTATAGTAACTGTTCCAACTTTCTTGCCTGTTACTTTTCCATTTTTATCTACTGTTGCTATGCTTGTATTACTACTACTCCAACTTATTGTTTTACTAGTTGCTGTTGTTGGTAATATTGTTGCTGTTAATGCTGTTGATTTCCCATTATCTATTGTTATGCTAGTTTTGTTTAGTTTTATTCCTGTTGAATTTGTTATTACCGTTATTTTACTTGTTGCTGTTTTATTGTTTACTGTTTTTGCTGTTACAGTTACTTTTCCATTTTTCTTTGCTGTAACTTTTCCGTTTTTGTCTACTTCTGCTATTGATGTATTACTACTACTCCATGTTATTGTTTTATTTTGGGCTGTACTTGGTTCTACTGTTGCCGTTAGTTGTACTGTTTTTGTACCACTCATATCTAGATTTGCACTACTTTTATTAAGTTCTACACTCTTTGGACTTGTTGTAACATGTATTTTACATTCTTTGCTTATATTTGTTCCTTCTATTGCAGCAGTTATTTTTGTCTCTCCATTTTTCAACCCTGTTATTGTTGCTGTACCTCCTGATGCGCTCATATAAACTATATTACTATTTCCATTTGTCCATTTTATCTTCTTATTACTAGCTGTGGCTGGTTCTACCTCTGCTGTTAGTTTTATTGATTTTGTTCCACTCATGTCTAGGCTTAC
>JAFWNQ010000001.1 GCA_017510245.1 Clostridia bacterium | reverse complement strand
TTCGGCTATTATATGCCTCATTATATAAAGTAAATCCATTGAATCTACTTTTCCATCTCTATTTATATCTCCCAATAGTACACTTTCTGCACCATATACATAATTAGACATTATAATTATGATAGCAATTAAACACAATAAAATATGGCTTTTTACTCTATTCTTATTCATTTTTACGCCTCCTTAAATACACTATTTAAAGGATTTGCTCATCACTTTATTATAGCACATTTTAGCCTAAAAATCAAACAAAAGGCGACCTATGGTCGCCTATAAATTATATTACTAATTAACTTTTATCTCTACTGGTTTTGTCATTCCTTCAACATCTGGATTATAGTAATCGTAAGCCCTTACATCAAGACCTGTTATTTCAACTGGATAGCTTGCTCTGAACCAAGTATCTAATTCCAACATTTGACTCTTAGTAAACTCTCTTATATACAAATTAACTTTGTTATATGTCATTTCATATTTTTCAATTATTCCTTTTGTCTGGAGTTTTGATAAACTCTCTTCAACTACTGTAAATCCTTGAGGTATTGAAATAGTTATCATTCCATTTGAAATATCTTCATTGCTTCTATTAACAATTCTAATCTTGGCTTGTAATATCTCATTTACTTTTAAGTTATTATTACATTCAACTGAAACCTCAATACTATTCTTGCTAGTATCAACCTCTTCATATGGAATATAATACTCCTCAACCACTTCATAATAAGCATCACCTTTTTCAATATCTATGTTAAGCTTATTCTCCTTGCTTAATTTATCAAATGTAAATTCGTATATATCTAATGAATTATCCTTTATATCTAGTGTTTTTTCTTCTGAATTGACTTTTACTTTTACTGTTTGATTTTCTAGTTTTCCTTTTTCATTCATTTGATTTATGGCTTTTAATGCTAAAATTGTAGCTTGAGTACTATACCATGTTCCATATCTATCTTTTTGGCTAATTATATAATTAATCAATGCTCTGTTATTATCTCTACTATATGAAGACTTTGAAAAAGCCATTGAAGTCAATGCTACTGTTTGAAGATTTTGTACATTTGATCTTGTTCCATAATAATCCATAACATTTGATGTTAAATATGCTCTATTTCCATCTAAATTGATATTATTAGCAAGTATTTTTAGTATATCATTGGCGCTATTATCTCCAACGTTTATTAATGCATTTGCAATCAAAGCTAATGTATAGTTATCACTTGTCTTGCTTAACTTACTCTTTAAGTATTCTATCGATTTATTAAGTCTTTCATCTTTAGGATTACTCTCTGATAAAGCCCAAGTAATATAAGCATTTAGGGCTAATTCATCACTTGAATAATTTGCTCCTCCAACGTGACTTCCTGTTATAGTAAATGATCCATTGACATTTTGTTTTTTATATAAGAAAGCTGTCATTTTATCTATAACACTGTTATCAACACTATATACTTTGCTTAAATCAGAAATTTCCATTAAGCCATACGCTGTTAAAACTGTTTCAGCTGGTGAATGTCCATATAAAGAATATCCTCCACTTTCACCCTTAACTTCATATGTTAATAGTTTTTGATATCCTGAAGAGATGTATGATAATGCTTTATCTTTTATTTCTTGATTTACTATTCCATTATCTTCTAAGTATTTTAATGCTAATATATTAGGATATAGGCTTGAAGATATTTGTTCAAAACAACCTGTAGGCATTTGGAAAATATTTTCCATTCCCTCAATTGTTTGAGCCATCGCACTTGGATATATTTTTACTTTTGCTTTTGCTGTGTCTTTAACATAGTTTTCCAAGAATAATATGTCTTCATTAATATCTCCATCCAGTCTTCCCGTAGAAACAACTTTTTCTACTTTATATCCTTTTGGTGATACTGTTGCTTGTTTTTCTACAATATCAGTTAAGTTCTCGCTAGAAACTTCAACTCTAAACTTATTATCACCAGATTTAGTCACACTTATTGGTATATATGTCATACTGGTAGATTTTCCATTAACAGATATATTTAACTCTTTATTGTTAATTGTATACCAATCAGCATCACTCACTTTTAAAGTTGCATTTATTTGATTTTCTGTATAATTATATATAGTTACAGGAATAGCTATATTATCGGTTTCTATCATATTCTTTGGTAATTCAAAGTCCACAAAGAAATCCTTAAACACTCTTACATTGTCTATTGTTCCATAACCTATTCTTCCATCTTTTGTATTTCCAACAGTTTGAATTGTCCATGTAGTAATATTATCACTTAGTTTTAAGTCAACTTTAGCACTTCCATTTTGAGTTACTAAGTCAGGTATAAAGCACATACTTTCTAAAAATACATTTCTAACATTCTCATCAACTTCAGTATTATTCTCTTCTTTAGCTGTTTCTTGAGTCTCATTTGTTATCTCATTTGTATTTCTTGATTTTTTACTTGAAGACATCATATCTTCAACTTCACCAACTAGAGAAGATGCTCCATCTGTAAGAGATGATTTAGATTCTGCTGATGCACTAGCAGCACCAGGTGTTGGAATACCTCCACCCATAAAGTCTTCGTAATTACTTTCGGCACTATTAAGATTAGCTCTCTTTACAGTTGAAGAAGATGCACCAGTAATTATGAAAAGCATTAAAAACATTGTTCCCAATACTCCAATAATTGCAAAAAATGATAAAACAATTAAACCAATACTTGTTCCATTTTTTTGTTTTTCATTATTACTTTTCAAATTGTTGAATAGATAATTGAGCACATATGTTAGAATAATTATAATACTAAAAATAAATTCAGTATCATATATTCTAAATATCCTCGAAATAAACACGCCAGCAGCTATGCTTATTATTGATGATAATATTAAAGCTCCCATAAATTTTAACATAAATATAAGTTCTTTTGTTATTTTATTACTGTATTTGCTTATTCTAGTATTCTTAATCTCGCCAACTCTTAATACTATAACTCCTATAACAAACAATATTCCAATTATGAACAAAATTGGAAGTGGAGAAATCTCTAATTCCACAACAAAAAATTCAAATAAGAATAGTAGCAAGGTAGACAGTCCTACTGTTATTACAATTGAAATTGAAGTTCTATATAATTTATCATTTATTCTTGATATTAAAGGGATATATAGTAGTAAGCTAACTATAGTACTAGCTATACATACTGCTACCGGGTTTACTTCACTATATCTGTTCCATAATACTTCTTCTGAAATCGTATAAATTAATATTAATAATGCAAAATCTAATATTAAAAAAGTGATTATATGTTTCATTAGATTTCTGAATTTTTTAAATCTAATACTTAGATATATTAATGTTATAATTACAACTATTGATAATGATATTATTGTTATTAAAGCTGATTTTTCTTCTTTTTCATAATTAACTTGGCTCGTCTCGGAAACACTTATATTCCTATCACTTTGTTTTAATAATAATGCCATAATAGTTTGTTCAGAATTGTCATTTATTATACTAGAATACAATGTTGCAGCATCTAATTCATCCGTAAATTTTATGTCTTGTAAAGCCATTTTTATGTTATCTATTGATAAATCATTACTTGCTAGATTTAAAACTGCATTGTCAAGCATACTTACAAGCAAAGCACTTTCTGCATTTGAATTCTTCTCATCAGAAGTATTTATTGAAATAGAAATGTTTTCTCCTGGCTTATACTCGTCTTTATCTGTTGCTAAATTAATTTTCAGTTCTTTGTCTGGTTTTATAAAAATTGTTCTTTTAAAGCCTGCACTATCCGGATAATAAGCTCTACTTACTATTCCTCCATAACTTCCACTACCATTAGATCCATTGTTTTTTGTTACATACACATCTATTAGTCCATATGTATTATCTAAATTAACTGTAGTTTCACTAGAATCTGAAGTAATCATTTTAATTAATTTATTGTTTTTGAAGAAATAAATATTATATGCATTTTCATTATCTGAAATAGTTTTTATCTTTATATCTTCACCTTGTCTATATTTTACTTTGTCAGTAGATACTAAAATAGCCTTCTGTTCTATCTCAATGCTTTCGCTTTTATTTACTTTGTTTCCAATTTCATCTTGAGCATTTATTGTGAATGTTTTTTTAGGATTATTCTTAGTATAATTATTGTAATATTCTGAGTTATAATAATTACTACTAGTTCTTGATTGTTCTACATCTATTTGAAAGCTTCCTATACCATTTTCATCTGTTGCTATTTGTTTAGTAAATTTGTCAGATGATACAGTTACATAAGCTTTTAATGGAGTTCCATCTGTCTTATTAGTAAACACGTATACATTGTTCTTTGTGTTTGAAACCAAATTTCCATATTCAGGCATAAGTTTTATTTCAAAAATATCTGTGCCAGCTGTAAAACTACTATTTTCTTCTACATAGTAATTTGAAGAATCTACAGCTTCAACTTTTACTTTGTATTCTTTCGCTCCATTAATTTTATAATCAACACTAGCATTCCCTTGTTCATCTGTTTTTAAAGTCTTGTATTCATTGTCATCAATAAAAACTTTAATTTGAGTATTCTGAGCTATCTCTCCAAAAAAGTATTTTGTATTAATATTAATCTTAGCAGTATCTCCTACTATATAATTCTCTTTGTCATAATTTATTTTTACTTCGTATTTTGGAGTAATATATGGATTAACTTTAAATTGTTTTACTGTTTCACTACTTTTCGTTTTTACTGTAAGTTTATATAGTCCACTATTAACTTCATCTGCTAACTTGAAGCTGCCACTAACAATTCCATATTCTGATGTAGTAACGTCTTCATTATATACCCTATTATCATTCCCATCATAAATACTAATATTCACATTACTATTTACAGGCTCATCGTTCTCTTTTTTAGTTAAAAGGGCTCTATAGTTAACTGTGTCTCCAGGTTTGTATATTCCTTTATCTAAATTAATAATTGTGTTTTCTTGTTTAGATTCAGATAAATATATTTCTTTTTCGATTTGGTCCTTTCCAGCTTTACTTGATACAGTTGCTTTTATATAATATGTACCTTTTTCAATGTCTGGAATACTTAATATAGCATTGTTTCCATCATATTTAACATTTACATTTTTAACTCTTTTTCCTTTTGAATCAAGTAATTCTATTTGTGATTTAGTTTCTAAATCAGTTTTGTCCTTTTGAGCAATTATAGAAACATATAAATCACTATTTACATAAGCATTTGTTGATGTACTAATTCTAATATTCTGTTTTCCACTTACAATCCAATAATAAGAGTTATATATTCCCACAACAATAAGTATTAGGAATATTATTATTCCAATTATTTTTGCAATTTTTTTCTTCATTAGATTCCTCCTTTAATTTTTATACAATATTTATAACACATAATAACAAAAAATAAAATAATTAAAGAAAAAAAATCATATATTTATCTATTGAATTAATTTACTTAGTATGATATACTTTGTTTAATATTTTTTGAGAGGTGATTGATTATGATTATTGTAGATGATAATGGAAATATGTTTGATGATAGAAGAAAAGACGAACGCAGAAAAAATGATGAGCCAGTTGAAGAAGAAAGAAGAAAAGAACAAAGACGCGTGAATGAAGAAAATAAAAGGCATGAATCAGAATCTAATGAAAATGAAATAGAAACTACTGAAACACCTGAATTATCAGAACCTAACGTTGAAGTACCTGAATTAGCAGATTCAAGTATTGAAGCTTCTTCAACATCTGAGACAGCAGATACAAATGTTGAAACTTCAAATAATCATTAATTAGAATAACTAGGTCATTTATAAAGAACAATAGCAGGATTTTTTAGAATGAAAAAGAATAGAGCTAATACAAAGTCTGCACTAAATTGTTCGTTTTCGCTAAATTTATAGGAAAATAGAATAAAAAAGAACGATTTTAAATCGTTCTTTTTATTTTATTTCATTGCTTCTTCAACTGCAACTGCTATTGAAACTGTTGCTCCAACCATTGGGTTATTGCCCATTCCAATTAATCCCATCATATCAACATGTGCTGGTACTGATGATGAACCAGCAAACTGAGCATCAGAGTGCATTCTTCCCATTGTATCTGTCATTCCATAAGATGCTGGACCTGCTGCCATATTATCTGGATGTAGTGTTCTTCCAGTCCCACCTCCAGATGCTACAGAAAAATACTTCTTTCCAGTTTCCTCACATACTTTTTTATATGTTCCTGCTACAGGATGTTGGAATCTAGTTGGATTTGTAGAATTTCCAGTTATAGAAACATCAACATTTTCATGTTGCATTATTGCTACTCCTTCTCTAACATCGTTGGCTCCATAGCATCTTACTTCTCCTCTTTCACCTTGTGAATATCTTGTTTCTTCAACGATTTTTAATTCACTTGTAAAATAATCAAAATCTGTCTTTACATATGTAAATCCATTAAATCTAGAAATGATTTTTGCAGCATCTTTTCCTAAACCATTTAATATGACTTTCAATGGTTTTGTTCTTACTTTGTTTGCAGATTTTGCAATTCCAATTGCACCTTCTGCTGCTGCAAAACTTTCATGTCCTGCTAAGAAGCAAAAACACTCAGTTTCTTCACTTAAAAGCATTGAAGCTAAATTTCCATGTCCTAAACCTACTTTTCTTTCATCTGCAACAGACCCTGGGACACAAAAAGCTTGTAATCCTTCTCCTATTGCTTTTGCTGCATCTGCTGCTTTTGTTTTACCCTGTTTAATTGCTATTGCTGCTCCAAGAGTATATGCCCAGCATGCGTTATCAAAGCATATTGGCTGTACTCCTTTTACCATTTCTACTGGATCAAATCCTTTTTCTTTACAAATCTCTCTTGCTTCTTCCAATCCATTTATTCCGTATTTTTCAAGAACAGGATTTATTTGATTTATTCTTCTTTCATAACCTTCAAATGTAACTGCCATTATTATTCCTCCTATATTTATTATTCATAAAACTTAAATCTAACTTTAGTCACGTCTTGGATCAATTATTTTTGCGGCATCATCAAATCTACCATATCTGCCTGTTGCCTTTTCTAGTGCTTCCTTTGGTTCCATTCCTTCTTTAATAAAATCCATCATTTTTCCAAAGTTTAGTGCTTCATATCCAATTATTTCGTCATTTTCATCTAAAGCTTGTTTTGTAATATATCCCTCTGTAACTTCTAAATATCTTGCGCCTTTTAGTTTTGTTGAATAAATTGTTCCTATTTGAGATCTATGTCCTTTTCCTAAATCATCCATTCCTGCTCCAACTACCAATCCGCCTTCTGAAAATGCTGATTGAGAACGACCATAAACTATTTGTAAAAATAATTCTCTCATTGCAACATTAATAGCATCACATACTAAATCTGTATTCAATGCTTCTAATATTGTCTTTCCTGTCAAGATTTCACCTGCCATTGCAGCAGATTGTGTCATTCCTGAACATCCTATTGTTTCAACTAATGCCTCTTCTATTATTCCATCTTTTATATTAAGTGTAAGCTTACATCCACCTTGTTGAGGCGCACACCATCCTATACCATGAGTTAATCCAGAAATATCTTTTATTTCTTTTGCTTGAACCCATTTTCCTTCTTCAGGAATAGGTGCTGCACCGTGATTAGCTCCTTGCCTTACTATACACATATCATCAACTTGTTTTGAATAATCCATTAGTCTTCCTCCTTGCTTATTTCTAATATTTTAATATTTGATTTAATATTTTATTATCTTCTATATCATTTTCTTGTTCTTCACTTTTGCTATCTTTATCATGCATTGTTGAACTCAAAAACTCTGTATATATTGTTGGTTTTATATCTGAGTCTTCTTTATATGTATCAATTAATGCCCTATCTTTAATACTTAAACTTTCAATAGGTGTGTTTAAGTATTTATAGCACCATATTATTCTTCTTTCTTCATCATTATAATGTGAATTAACTAATCTATTATATTTATACTCAATCGTAAATGTATTGTTTTTAATTATTATTGTAATATTTGTCCATCTTGGAAATGCATATGTATTTAACTCTTTAATATGTTCATATAATTTTTTAAGTCTTCTATTATACTTTGTTTCATCAATTCCAAACTTGCTTGCCACCTCATAACAATTTATTGGTTTTGACTTTATTATTTTCTTAGGATAATAATAAAAATACATTTCTCCATTTCTACCATTAATGACAGAGGCATAAAGATAAATACTCTTCCAATTTTCTGGAATGAGTGAAATCAAAGTTTTTTGAATTTTTCCATATAGTTTTTTCACCCCATTTTGCATGTTCTTGTGTTTCCTTTCCCTAATAAAAATGCAAAAACATTAGTTTTTTATTAATAGGCTTCTTCCTGTCATTTCTTTTGGCTTATCAATATTCATTATATCTAATAATGTTGGAGCTATATCAGTTAATTTACCATTTTGTATTTTTGTTTTTTTCATCCCATATAAAATAACTGGAACTGAATTGTCTGTATGCGCTGTATAGGGTTCTCCCGTTTTGTAATCTATCATTTGTTCAGCATTTCCATGATCAGATGTAATTAAACATATACCATTGTAATCATTTAAAGTATCAATTATTTTTCCAACACACTCATCTATTACTTCTATTGATTTTTCAGTTGCTCTTATATTTCCAGTATGACCCACCATGTCCATATTTGCAAAGTTTAATAAAATAAAGTCATATTTTTCTTCTTTTATTGCTTTTATTGCTTCGTCAGTAACTTCATATGCACTCATTTCCGGTTTTAAATCATATGTTTGAACCTTTTTTGAATTAACTAGTATCCTATCCTCACCATCATAATTCTTCTCTATTCCGCAATTAAAAAAATAAGAAATGTCTGCATATTTTTCAGTTTCTGATATTCTTAATTGCTTCAGTCCTTTTTTACTAATACACTCTCCAAGAGTATTATATATCTTTTCTTTTTTGAATGCACTGTCTATGCTTGGAATTGAATTATCATACTCTGTCATTGTTACAATATTTAATTTCATTTTTTTAGTTTTGAATTCTTTAAAATTTGAATCTGCTACTGCTTTTGTTAGCTGTCTCATTCTATCTGCCCTATAATTGTAAAATATTATCGAATCACCATCTTCGATTGTTGCAACTGGCTTTTCTCCATTACATATCACTGTTGGTTCAACAAATTCATCGAAGATCTCCTTTTGATATGAACTTTCAATTGCTTGTATAGCTGATGTTGAAGTTTCTCCTTTACCACTAACTATTGCATCATATACTTTTTGTTCTCTATTCCAGTTGTTGTCTCTGTCCATTGCATAGTATCGTCCACAAATTGTTGCAATTTTTCCAACTCCCTTTTCTTTCATAGTTTCTTCAAGTTTTTGTATATATCCTTCACCTGAAGCAGGCAAAGAGTCTCTTCCATCCATAAAGCAATGTACAAATACATTATCAAAACCTTTTCTTTTAGCCAATTCTAATAATGCATATAAGTGTCTTTGATGACTATGAACTCCTGCATCAGATAAAAGACCCATAATATGTAATTTTGAGTTGTTTTCCTTACAAATATCTATAGCATTAACCAACTCTGGAATACTAAAAAAGTCTCCATCTTCAATAGATTTTGTAATCCTTGTTATATCCATATTAACAACTCTTCCAGCTCCAATACAAGCGTTCCCATTTTCAGAGTCACCCGTTTTTTTAGATTCTGTCAATTCTTCTCTTATGTCAATTTCCGCAGTTGGATATGATGACAATAGTTTGTCAATATTTGGTTTTCTTGAATTAGCTAATGCATTTCCATTTTTGTTTGAACTATTTCCATATCCATCTAGTATCATAAGCATTGTGACATTATTTTTCATTATTTGTTATTAAGTCCTTTCATTTTCAATAGCTATAACTGCTTCAAATTTGTAACAATCATATATAATACATCAACAGTTTTCGGTAAAAAGTTGTCAAAGAGAATATACTCTGTTGACAACCTTTAGCTTTTTCTAATTAAAGTTTACTATTTTTTCAAATTGTTCTGCTTTAAGGCTTGCACCACCAACTAGTCCACCATCTATATCCGACATTGAAAATAATTCTTTAGCATTTTTATCATTACAACTTCCACCATATAAAATTGTAATATCATCTGTATTGAATTCTTCTCTGACTTTATTTCTAATTTCTTTTATTGCTTCATTAGCCTCCTCATTAGTTGCTGTTTTGCCTGTACCAATTGCCCAAATTGGCTCATAAGCTATTATAACATTGTCTAGGTCTTCAGCAGTAAGTCCAGCTAATCCCTTTTCTACTTGTCCTGTTATTAGATCAACTGTTTGACCAGCTTCTCTTTGTTCAAGAGTTTCACCTACACAAACAATCGGTTTTAGTCCATGCTTTAATGCTGCTTTGACTTTTTTATTAACTGTTTCATCAGTTTCATTGAAGTATTGCCTTCTTTCTGAGTGTCCTATAATGACATATTCTGTATTTATACATTTTAGCATATTAGGTGAAACTTCTCCAGTATAGGCTCCACTTTCTTCCCAATGCATATTTTGTGCACCAACATGAATATTAGTTTGTTGAGCTGATAATATAGTATAGAACAAGTCAGTAAAAGGAGCACATATTATTACTTCATTTTTTGTATCTTTTACCATTGGTGCCAATGTATTCATAAATTCAATTGCTTCATTTGGCAGCATATTCATTTTCCAATTTCCTGCTATTACATATCTTCTCATATATTATCTCCTTTCTATTTTCATATAAAGGTTTCCCTATCGAAAATGCAATTTTTAAATTAGTTTTTATTTGGTATTGCTTCTATTCCTGGAAGAGTTTTTCCTTCAATAAACTCAAGAGATGCTCCTCCTCCTGTAGATATATGAGTCATTTTATCTGATAATCCTGCCTTAGTAACTGCTGCTGCAGAGTCTCCTCCACCAATAATAGTAGTACAGTCTTCCATATTAGCTAAGCAATTTGCAATTGCATTTGTTCCTTTAGCAAATTGATCAAATTCAAATAATCCTACAGGTCCATTCCATAATACTGTTTTAGCATTTTGCAACTCATTTATATAAATCTCTGCAGTTTTTGGTCCAATGTCAAATCCTTCACAATCATCAGGAATTTGGTTGTATTCAACAACAAATCCTGGCGTTTCTGGATCTTTTGAAACAACATTGTCTACAGGTCTTAGCATTTTTACTCCCTTATCCTTAGCTTTTTGAACTAATTCTCTAGCTAAATCAAGTTTGTCTTCCTCGCAAATTGATGTTCCTACAGTATATCCTTCTGCTCTACAGAATGTATATGCCATTGCTCCACCTATTAATAATACATCAACTTTATCTAATAAGCTATTTATAACACCAATTTTATCAGACACTTTCTTACCACCTAAAATAGCAACAAAAGGTCTAACTGGATTGTTTAGTGCATCACCTAAAACTTTTAATTCTTTTTCAATTAAAAATCCACATGCTGCTGGTAAATATTTTGCTACTCCAGCTGTTGAAGCATGAGCTCTATGACATGCTCCAAAAGCATCATTAACATATACTTCTGCTAAAGATGCAAATTCTTTGCTAAGTTCATCATCATTTTCAGTTTCTCTAGGGTCAAATCTAACATTTTCAAGTAATACAACATCTCCTTCATTCATATTGTTTGTTAGCTCATGTGCAGATGCTCCTGTTACATCACTTGCTAATTTAACTTCTTTTCTTAGTTGATTAGATAATTCGTCAGCAACTGGTTTTAATGAAAATTCTGGATTAACTTCTCCTTTTGGTCTTCCAAGGTGTGAACATAAAATTACCTTAGCATTCTTTTCTAGTAGATAATTAATTGTTGGCAATGCAGCAACTATTCTTGTTTTATCTGTAATATGTTTATTTTCATCTAGTGGCACATTAAAGTCGCATCTTACTAGTACTTTTTTTCCATTTACTTCTATATCTTTTAGTGTTACTTTATTCATTTTGTTTATATTCCCTTCTATTATTTGTTTATTTATCAATTGCATAACTCAATACTCATATACTAATTATTACTTCTTCTCTTTTATAAATATTATTATGCGAAAAAAGGTCGTTCTCTTTGACAGAAATCTGTCAAAGAGAACCGTCCCTAATGGCAATTATTTTAATTCAGCAAAATACTTTATTGTTCTAACCATTTGGCTTGTGTAAGAATTCTCATTATCATACCAAGAAACCACTTGTACTTGATATAGTCCATTACCTAAGTCTTGTACCATTGTTTGTGTTGCATCAAATAGTGATCCATAAGTAATTCCTATTACATCTGATGAAACTAATTCTTCTTCTGTATATCCAAAAGAATCAGATGTAGCTGCTTTCATAGCGGCATTTATTCCTTCTACTGTTACATTCTCACCTTTTACTACTGCAGTTAATATTGTTGTAGATCCTGTTGGAACTGGAACTCTTTGTGCTGATCCTATTAATTTTCCATTTAATTCTGGTACAACAAGTCCTATTGCCTTCGCAGCTCCTGTTGAGTTTGGAACTATGTTCACTGCTGCTGCTCTAGCTCTTCTTAAGTCTCCTTTTCTATGTGGTCCATCAAGTACCATTTGATCTCCAGTATAAGCATGTATTGTTGACATTATACCAGATTGAATTTCTGCATATTTGTTTAATGTATTAGCCATTGGTGCTAAACAGTTTGTTGTGCAAGATGCTGCTGAAATGATTTTATCATCAGGTGTTAAAACATTTTCATTTACGCTATAAACAACTGTAGGTAAATCATTTCCTGCTGGTGCTGAAATAACAACTTTTTTAGCTCCTGCATTTATATGAGCTTGTGATTTTTCTTTTGATGTGTAAAATCCTGTACATTCTAATACTACATCAACATCTAGTTCTCCCCATGGTAAGTTGTTTGCATCTGCTTCTGCATATATTTTTATTGTTTTTCCATCAACAGTAATTGAGTCTTCTCCTGCTGAAACTGTATCTCCTAATATATATCTTCCTTGAGCTGAATCGTACTTTAAAAGATGTGCTAACATTTTTGGGCTTGTTAAATCATTAATAGCTACTACTTCATAGCCTTCTGCTCCAAACATTTGTCTAAATGCTAGACGTCCTATTCTTCCAAATCCATTAATCGCAACTTTAACTGACATAATAAATCCTCCTATAAAAAAACTATAATCTATTTTTTGCAAGAATGTATCTATATATACTCTTGCAAGGCTATTTTATACTATTTATTCACATTTTTCAATAGATTTTTATAATTTTTTAGAAAATTAAAGAATATAAAAACTTATCTTTAAGAATTAAAGAATTATATATTTCCATTTCCATATATGTATAATTAATTAGTAAAAAAAAAGAAAGTTAACTATCGTAACTCTCTTTTTTTTTAGGATCCCATTTTATATATTTTATAATGAAACTTTTACTTCTGGCTCTTCTGTTGTCGTTTCATCTTCTGCTTTTCTCAATACAATACTTCCATTTTCAAAATGAATTTCTTGATTCCAAAAATCACGAACTTCATTGAAAACTTTCTTTTGGTATGGAGTTAATTCAATAACTACTGGTTGAAGCCAAAAAGCTTTAAAACTCTGCCAAAATCCTGTCTTTACGGGAACTTTTGAATACTCATTATTCTTATTTTCTTCCATTACTACAATTCCTCCTTCGTTAGATTGCTCAATTACAATTAAACTATACTATACTATGCAAAAATAATCAAGTATTTTCAGTCTTTTTTTGTTTACATTTTAATTTCATTTTTTTTACATTTTCATTACATTAAATGTTTTCATAATTAAAATTTGGAACATACTTTTCCTCATTATTTCCTCTATCTTGAATAAAACCATTTTTTAATCCTATTATTTCAACATATTTTTTTACTTTATTATATTCGCTAAATGATATTTTTCTATTTAGCTCATCATACTTATCTGCTTTAAAAGTCGGAAAATACTGAGCCATTATACTAACATATACTTCTTCATCAATATTATTCTTAATCCATTTTAATATGTTTTTAGTATTTTGAATATGATTTGGTAATACTAAATGCCTAATAACAACTCCCTTAGTTATTATTCCTTTTTCATTTAACTTAGTTTTTCCTACTTGTTTACACATCTCTTTAATCGCTTTTGTTGCAATGTCAAAATAATTAGCTGCATTTGAATATTTTACAGCAATATTATCATAATAGTATTTTAAATCAGGTAAATACACATCTATATATCCATCAAGTAGTTTTATTGTTTCAATATTCTCATATCCATTTGAATTATAAATAATAGGTATACTTAATCCATTTTTCTTTGCTATTTTTATAGCTTCAATTATTTGATAAACATACATAGTTGGTGTTACTAGGTTAATATTATTAACATTTCTCGCTTGTTGTTCTATCATGATTTCTGCTAGTCTTTCAATATTTACTTGTTTTCCTAATCCTTCTTGACTTATCTTATAGTTTTGACAGTATACACAATTCAAATTGCAATTAGAAAAAAATATAGTTCCAGACCCTTCTTTTCCGCTAATACAAGGTTCCTCAAACATGTGCTTTGAAGCCAACGCTATTTTTATTTTATCATCACATTTACAAAAACCTCTTCTTCCTATAGATCGATTAATTCCACAATTTCTTGGACATAACATACATTTTTCTAACATTTCTTACCTCTTAAAAAAAATTATTATAAATTATAGCACAATTTAACTTATTATGCTATAATTATTTTTGTTTAGAAAGGATTTAAAAATGAAATTTGAAAATTGTATATTTGAAGAATCATATGTAACTAGTTTTTCTCAGACTGGTGTTCACAAAGTATTGACTAATAAAAGCTTATTGTCTTTAATGGAAAACGTCGCTATAGCTCATTCATCATACTGTAATTTTACTTTTAGAGATTTAGCAAAAGATAACTTATCATGGGTTATCTTAAATTGGAGATTACAAGTATTTAAAAGACCCAAAGCAGATGAAACTATTAAAATACAAACTTGGGGTAGATTTCATAACAGATTATTTGTTATAAGAGATTTTAAGGTAATTAATTCAGATGGTGAAACATGTGCAATAGCTTCTTCAAAATGGTGTCTTGTTGATACTATGCAGAGGAAAATAGCAAAAATGCCAGATGATATTGAAGAAATATATCATGGTTTTCGTGATGAATCAGTTTTTGAAGATGAAAGCTTAGATAGGCTTTCTGTTCCTCAGGTTGACCCCGTTGATTCTGATACTTATAGGATAAGAAGATTTGATATAGATATCAATAAGCATGTTCATAATTTAAATTACTTAAATTTTGCTTATGAACTTCTACCTTTTGATATTTTTATGGGAGATGAGTTAAATAATCTAGAAATTACTTATAAAAAAGAAATAAAATATGGAGAAACTATAAAATCATTCCTATATATTGATAATGGAGTTTACACTATTGTGACTAAAAGTAATGATGAAAAAATACTGCACTCAATTGTAAAGTTATATTAAAATAACTGTATATTATAAACGAAATCTTTTCATATATAAAAGAGACGACATTTCAGTCGTCTCTTTATGGATTATTAAGTTGTTCATTAATATTTTTTGTATCAAATCTTAGAAGTTGAAGATTTTTAAATGCTGCACCTTTTTCTCTAGCTAAGGCTGACAAATATGCTTTTCTTACTGCAGGATTCAAATTAACTGAAGTACCATTATTTAGTTTTATTTCTCCCGTTCCTAAAATTAAATCATCATATGAGAACATTTCTCCATTTCTTGTAACTATACATTCATATCCTCCAGTTCCCGCTTGCATATAATAATTAACAGCTTCTGAATATTTAATATCAGTTCTTCTTTTTTTTGTTTTGGCAGGATTACTCCATCCCCAACCATCATAATCATGTACAAAAGAATCTGGTTCATAATCAATTAATCTATAAGCTATCACATTAGAGTCAGATTCATGATGAAATTCACCGCATCTTGGATCATGATAGTAATTATTATCGTTATTATTTTTGTATAATTCAAATAAATTTTTCTGATCACCACTTATAGGTAAATTATTATCATTTTCTCCTGTATAAGGTATTTTATCCTGTTCATACGCTCCTTCATAAGGTGGTGTAGCAACTATTCCATTTGCCATGTTCTTTTGAACATAAATTGCCTCTTTTGATATAAACTCTTTATTTCTTGTATCCGAAACAACCGAGTAGTTATTGTAGAATTTATAGTTTCCAACTGCAAATCCTTGTAGAAATGCTACAATATTAACATTATTAGCAATCTTGTCCCAATCACTTTCTGAAATAGTAGGCATCCTAAAATCATATGCAGAATTATATTGATACTTATTAAAGTTTGAAATTGAACTTGCCAAGTTAGATTCTATTCCACTAATAATTACATCTAGTCTGTGCTCATTAAATATAGAAGAATCTGTTTCAGGGTCATTTCCTGATGAAATTGTATAATCAAAAATTTTAGCTGTATTACCATAATTGTATTTCATATGCATAGTTTCTGTCTTTTGTCCATCACTTGATTCAGTATTTACTTTATATGTTCCATCGTTATTAAAATATTTTGATCTTATTACTCTATTGTCTCCAGTTCCACCGCTAGTTCCTATGTCAATTTGTGATAATGCCTTATAAACATCACCATCTGTTCTTGAAAATTCATAAGCATTTTTGTAGTATTTATAATTATTTACATCTTGAAACTTAGTACCATTTCTTATTTCTTCTATATCGCATCCTCTTTCATTAGCCAAAGTTTGAAGCATATTTTGGCTAATATATATTTTCAAATTCTTGTCTAAATAAAAAATTGGAATTTTATGATCTTCATCTTCAATTTCTTTTCCCTCTGAATCTTTTAAATAAGATAAGCTTACTTCTTCATTATCATCTGCATCCATAGCATCATCATAATAGTATTTTTCTTCATTGTAGTTCATATATCTATAATATCTAGGTTTTACAGGTAAATTGATAGTTGAATTACCAGAACCATTTTTATTTTCTACTTGCTTAGAGTTGTATGCATATATATATTCACCTAATGTTTCTGGTCCTATTATCAAATTATCTGGAGTTCCTTTAATAGTAACTGTTCTTGTACCTTCATTAATGCCTACTATCTTTCTCGCATCTATGTAATATCCAGAAGCTGTAATATATTTTTCTTGCCCCCCATCATGATATGTTCCCATTACGCTTATATAATTATCTAATGTAAAATTAACAATCAAGTGATAAGAATTTGAGTCGTTTCTTTGATATTCACATGTATAGTAGCTATATGGTTTTAATCCATATTCTGTAACTTCTTTTACTGTTCCATCTCCATAATTTATATTTTTTTTACCAGAATCAGTATCAACATTTGCATAGTTACTATATGGTCCATAAACATAAAATCCATCATATAGAGTAAATAAAATGGCTGGCACGTAGGCTTGAAGTTCTGTTTTAGAATAACCTCCAGTAGACAATCCACTAGCTAGGCTATTAAAGAATGAATTTACTGAAGCTTGAATATCTCTGACTCTAGATGCATTAACACTTGCAAAAGTGTTGTTTAATGTGTTGATTTGATATGCTCTTACTGCATCATATGTTGAATTCATTAAAACAGTATTATATTGTGCTTCTTTGTTTGAAACATCAATTAAATTATTTACATATGTTGATATAACCATTGATATGGGCAATATTATTATTATAAAAATAACAGCTAAATGTTGTAGTTTCATTTGTTCATTTTTTCCTTTCTAAAGTACCATCACTTTAGTTAAAATCTCACATCAATATAATATCAAACTCATATTTTTTTGCAATATTTTTTTATAATTTTTCATTTTTTACTATTAAATCTTACAGCCTACATTTTGTTGAGTAGCTAGAGAGTATAATATATAGAGAAGGTGAACTGCGCAGCAACCAACCGAATGGCGAATAGGAGCGTTATAATTCATTTAATATTCTTGCTAAATATTTCATAGAGCACATACTTTCCTCTAATGTGTTTCCCGTAGCACCAACCTCAATAATGCAAGCTGCTTTAGAAACATACTGATTATATGCAGAATTTCTAAGTATTATTGGTTTAAATAACCCTGGATATAATTCATTAGCCTTTTGTTGAACCTTAATTGCAAACTTTAAATTTTGATGCCAGTTTCTGTGTTCAGGTATTGCAACATCGGTACCTATTACAAACATAAGTTGTGACGCATACTCATCTCCAATCTTTACTTTTGGAGCATAACTTGAATCTCCAATTGCATCTCTATGTACATCTATCACAATATCTGTATCACTATTTTCAGCTATTAATTGATTTATTGTATTTAATGATCTTGAATACGATCCATTATATGATGGATAATCGTGATATGTTTTGTCATGAATAACAGTCCAATTATAAAGCATAAGTTGATTGGTTAATTCATCTCCTACTTTTGCAACTGAGTATTCTAAATCAGTTGTTCTATAGTTTCCTCCAGATTCATAATTGTATAATTCTGTTGGAGTATAGCTTTCACAAGTGTGAGTATGATATATTATAGCTTTTCCTTTACTAACTTCAAATGCATCTGCATTTAAAATCTCATCTGTTAATTGATACCCTGTAGAATTGTTTATTTTTACCCCATTATAATCAATATCATATCTTGGATTGATACTATTGTTAACCACCTCTGTTTTAACATTTATTTCTGCTTTATTAGATTTTTTTTCCTCTTCTAACTGCTCAACTTGTACTTCATTTGAATCACTGCTTGCTTGTATTTCACTTTTTTCTTCTTCAACTGCTTTTTTCGAACTGTCTATAACAGGAAGTTCTGAATTTAGTATTGCCTTTCCCCAATTCTTTAGTTGTTCTTCAGCACCGTCATTATTCTTAACTGTTTTTATTAGTTTTGAACTATCATCTATTACATCTATCATAGCTTTTCCATTAATTTTTTCGTTTTTTTTACTCTTTACCCTTGTTGAACCTGTTCTTATCAAACAAGTAGCAATAGCTAATAATATAAATCCTTTTATTATATATTTAATTAAATCATTTAATTTAAAAACTTTTATCATAAGTATAATATATTCGTCCACTTTTCTTTTTATGAATAATTTAACATGATTTTGAGAATGATATTACAAAAAGAAAGTGATAATTATGAAATCAGTTTTAGATTATATAAAAAGTTTAATTAGTGATAATAATAACAATAACTATCAATTTATACTTCCTAACAAAGAAAACTATTCATATACAACCCAGCCCGAAGATTTATTGAAAAACAAAAAAGTTTTTTCTAATTTAGATGTGAATCTTGAATATGTTAATTCTAGATTTAATTCACTTCTAAATTCAGATATCAAAATCAGAGAATTTGTAATAAATGTAAAATCTAAGCAGTTTAAAGCTTTTATTCTGTATGTAGATGGAATGGTTGATAAAGATTCTATTAATGATTCTGTTCTGAAACCTCTAATGTTAAGAAATAGAGCAAATCAATATGATGGAAATCAAATAATCTCAGAGGCAGTTGCAAACAATATTATGGTAAGAAAAATAAAAAAGTTTAGCATAGTTGACTATATTTTTGATAATCTACTCCCTCAGAATGATGTGGAAAAAGTAAATTCTTTTGACAAGATTTCTGAAGATGTTGTATCAGGAAATTGTATTCTATTTGTTGATACTGTTAATTTTGTTTTTGACATAGATACTAAAAAGTTTGATAAAAGAAGTATTGCAGAGGCAAAGAATGAGCCTGTAATAATGGGATCTCAAGAAGCTTTTGTGGAGAATTTGCGAACAAATACATCAATGATTAGAAGAAATCTATGCAACGAGAATCTAGTTATAGAAAAACTTACTGTTGGGAAAACTGATAAAAATCAATGTGCTGTATGTTACTTAAAAAATATAGCAAATTCAGATTTAGTAGCTGAAGTAAAATATAGGTTAAATAATCTTGATGTTGAATATATTAATTCAATTGGAGAATTACAACAGCTCATAAAAGATGATATTGGAACTACTGTCCCAGAAACTATTTCAACAGAAAGAGTAGATAAAGCAACAGCTCATATATTAGAAGGACGTGTTGTAGTAATTTTTAACGGTGTTCCTTATGTGTTAATAATGCCTGTAACAATGTTGGATTTTCTATCTTCTCCAGAAGATACTAATATTAACCCTGTTTTTGCAAATCTTTTAAAAGTCATCAGAGCAATATCTTTTTTTATTACATTATTACTCCCTGGTTTATATATTGCAATAACAACATATCATGGTGAACTTATTCCTACAGGTTTATTATTCTCGATTATAGCTTCACGTGCCAAAGTTCCTTTTATGGTAATTGTAGAAATTATATTAATGGAGGTTTCTTTCGAAATAATTCGTGAAGCAGGTGTTAGAGTTCCATCTCCATTAGGATCAACAGTAGGTATTGTAGGTGCATTAATATTAGGACAAGCAGCAGTTCAAGCCGACATAGTCTCTCCTATACTGATCATTAACATTGCAATCACTGCAATAACCTCCTTTGCTATACCAGATTATAATTTTAGTTTTCATCTACGAATTAATAGATTTTTATTTATTGTTTTAGGTTTTTTAGCAGGATTCTTTGGAATAGCAATAGGACTATTTATTTACCTTGTTAAACTTTGCTCATTAAAATCCTTTGGTGTTTCTTACCTAGCGCCTTATTCTCCATTCACCAAAAACAAGAGTACCAGCTACTTATTAGAACCTATCTGGAAAAGAGAAAAAAGGGCTGATTTTCTTGCTACTCAAAAATCTCAGATTCAAAATCATATCAGTATGAAATGGCGTAAAAAAGGAGATTAAATATGAATGAACAAAAACTAAATTATTTGCAGGCTTCATTTTTAGTAATTATAGTTACTGTTACTCATTTGGTTTTGAATTTACCTAATGCTTTGATTTCTAGTACAGGATCTGCCTCTATAATAAATGTAATATATATATCAATTCTATCTATTATAATGTTTTTATTAGTAAAAAAGCTCCTTACTCCATTTGAAAGTAATAACATACTATATGTTGCAGAATATATAGGTGGAAAAGCTTTAAAGAAATTCTTAGCTTTACTCTACATTTTCCATTTTATTTTTATTACTGGCATATTGCTAAGAAGTTTTGCAGAAACACTGATATTTATATATTTTCCTCAATCATCTACTTGGACTGTTCTTTTAAGTTTTTTACTAGTTGCAATAATTGCAAACAAAATTGGTGCGATTAATATAATTAAAGCTAATGCAATCTTAATGGTTCCAATTTTAAGTGCCATAATTATTACCGCAATATCATTAGTAGGCAAATTTGAAATCAATAGATTATTCCCAATAATGGGATATGGATTTAAAGAAACTTTTATAAATGGTACAACTAATATATATGCTTTTAGCGGAGTAGTTTATATCTATTTTTTAAAGCCATACTTAAATAATTATAAAGATTTTTCAAAAGTTGGATTTATCTCTATAGCCATATCATCAATATATCTTCTTCTCACAGTATCAGCATTATTGATGATGTTTCCTTTTTTAACAGCTGATAATCAAGCAATGTCAGTATATTTATCAACACGAATAATCGAATACGGAAAGTTTATGCAAAGAACTGATGCAATATATATGTTTGTTTGGATATTCATATTTTTCTCTTATTTGTCTGTAATACTTGTTTATATCAGTCAAATAAGTAAAGAAAGTTTACAAATTAATATAAGTAGTTTTTTTATTTATTTAATCTCATTCTTTATATTTATAGTTTCAATTATCCCTAAAAATTCAACACAAATCAGATTTTTAGAAACAACAATTTATAAGTATTCTTCTTTAGGAATTGTTTTTATACTTAGTTTGATTATTTTACTTCTGGGATACTTAAAGAAACGTAGAGAAAAATCAATAAATTTAAGAAAAAAAGTAAGACTATAATTAAAATGAAAGGAATTGGATTTACTATGAAAGCTAAGAAATTCTTAATTTTTATACTTTGCTCTTTAGTAACAATCTTTTCCATCACTAATAAAAAAGCTGTTAATACTATAGATGAGTCTGCCTATGTTGTTGCAATGGGATTTGATACAAGTACTTCTGGAAAATTACAACTTAGTTTACAAATAGCTATACCATCATCAGAAGGAAATTCAAGCTCTGGTTCATCATCAAATTCCGAACAATCTGCTTCAACTATTGTTAATACTGTAGAATGTGATTCTGTTTTTAGTGGTATAACCTTAATAAATAGCTATATAAGTAAAAAACTAAATTTATCCTATTGCAAAGTAGTTGTGTTTTCAGAAGAGCTAGCAACAAGTGGTATTGAAAACTATGTTAGTACTTTGATTAATGATATTGAAGTTAGGCCTACTTGTCATATTTTGATTTCCAGATGTGATGCAAAATATTTCCTTGAAAATTCTAAACCAATGCTTGAAAATTTATCATCAAAATATTATGAAGTTGAAACTTCTTCTGAAAAAAACACTGGTTATACAAAAGCTGTTACTCTTCTAGATTTCTATAATAGTTTATATGATAGCTTTTCTCAACCATGTGCTATTCTAGGAAGTATTAATGGAGCAAATGCTGGTGATATCGAAGATAATCAATTCTCAGTTGGTGTTAATCCTCAATCATTAGAAAACTTAAATAGTATTGCTAGTGTAGAATCTGAAAGTTCTGACTCTACTCAAAGAAATATTGAGAACCTCCGGACTAGCAGTATTTAATGGAACAAACTTTGTTGGTGAAATATCAAGTACGCAAACAATCTATCATTTAGTTTTATCCAATCAGTTAAGCAATACTATAATAAACATTCCAAGTCCTTTCAGCGATATTGACAACATTTCACTGAATATAATTAATGCTAAATCAAAAAACAATGTCAAAATAATAAATAATACTCCTTATATCACATGCAATGTTAGCTTTAAAACTAGGATAATTTCTTCCTCTATTGCATCTAACTATTTAACTGATGAGAACATTAGTATTCTTGAAAACTATGCTAATTCATATTTTAAAGCACATTTAGAAGAATACCTATATAAAACTTCGGTCGAATTAAAATCAGATATTGTTGGTTTTGGCAAATTGGCTGTACGCAATTTTTCAACTATGCCAGATTGGAAAGACTTCAATTGGTTGAATAGCTATCAAAATTCTTTTTTTGATGTAAATGTAAATTCAACAATTATTTCAAGTTATTTGCTTTTAGGCAATAATAAATAAAACCTAACATCAATAATCTTAATTAATGTTAGGTTTATATATTATTGTCCTTCAAGAAATTTCAATGAAGCATCTATTGCACCTTCAAATGTCATTGCCCATCCTAATATAGATGTTTTTATTCCATTAGTAATTAATGCAATAATAAAATCAACAAATTGAGAAAACAATGAAAAAATCCACTCTCCAGCTTTTTTAGTTCCTGAATATGTAACTGTTTTTGGTGCTCCAGAGAATTCAAAGTTTTGTTCATCCAAGTTTACAGTTATATCATCTATTGGGTACTGCATACTTCCTTTAATGTCTCCTGAGCCAATTTCTCCATTACCAACAAAAATATTAACATGTACTCCTGTGTTTACTAAAATATCTCCCGCTAATAAGTTATCTGTACTATTTAAATACTTACTATCAGTCAATGTTTGAAATCCCCTTCCAGGATAATTAGCTTCAGCAGTATATGAATTGGTTGGAATACTTTTTAATTGTTCCATATTTAAAGCATAACCTGCAGCTTTTACAACATTAGAAGTAGATAATGAGCAAATCGAATCACATTTAGTATTAATTGCCGATAAGTCAAAATTAACTTTTTCAAGTTCATATCCTAACGAGTTTTGTCTACTTCCACCGCCCCAGCCTTCAAATTTATATCCGATGTTATCATTATTTGCACCTTTTATAGCACATATTGCTATAGTTCTGGCAACATTTTCATCTGGATACCTATACACTGTATCCCAAGCATAATATTTACCATCTCTAAACCATTCTTTTACTTGCCATTCTAGTCCTGTTGAATCTCCTGGTATACCATCATTTTCAAATGCACAATCCGCCATTTTCGTTCCTTTCATCTGTAGTGTTTCAACTACTTCCGCTCCCTGCATATAGGCAAAATTAGCATTTTTAGCTGTTTCTGCAGTTATTCTGCCAACATAACCTGAGAATCCACCATTTGCAAAATCAGTTTCAACAGGAATATATTGCAATCCTCCACTAGATGTTTGCCACATACTAACGCTTTTTCCATTACCAACATATACTCCTACATGATGTCCCATTATGATCAAGTCACCGGCTTGCATATTAGCTGCCGATGTATATACTCTTTTGAATCCGTTCCCTATACTTGGATCTCCTCCTCCAAAATAGCTATCATCTGGCACTGCAAAATATGTAAAATCGCTTCCACCTATTCCTAGTGCATGATGAACAGCAAAACTAACAAAACCAACACAGTCAAATTCATACTGTGTGCTTTTGTCTGAATCAGATACTGCCTTTTTATATGTTACTTCCCTTGGACTTCCCCAGCTTCCATTATAATATACACACTGCCCCCTATGTTTATTATAAAAATTAATACACCATGCAGCTAATGTTTCAGCAGCTTCTTTTTGAGTATGTCCTGTTCTAGACGATTCACCTCTAGAACTAACTTTGAAATCATTAGTTCTTCCAAAAGATTCAGTTGTAAAAAATATATAATTAAAACATATTATAACTAATACAAAAATTGAAAAAGTTTTTCTCATTTTTTCCTCTAAATTAATATCCTTTTTTTAGTTCATATTGATAAACAGAATTAATGTTTGAATAATACAGATTCAATGGTAATGTGTTTTCATCACTAATATCATTTATAGATAAATCATTTGTTATTTTTCCTTGATAATTACTATATACTGTGATACCTTTTTGACCATTTTTTAAATATGAGATTTTTATTCCTCTTATACTATATTCTATTTCTATTCCATCATCATTTTGAACAAATCTATCATAATCAGGATATAAATCTGTCACCTTATTTATAAAATTATCTAAGTCATTGTTTTCTAACAAATTTGAAACCATACTAGCAAATTCTTTATTACATGATTCATCAAATCTATCTACTCTATATATAGATATTTCACCATTGTAAAAGAAAATATAGAAATCCTTTGTTTTATATCCAATCTCCTGTTTCTCGTCACTTTGAAAAGTAGGAGTTCCTATTTTTTTTACAATATCTTCATTTGTCAATCCTGTTTTTATTCCTTCAAAAATCTCTTCATTAAAATTCTTTTTAAAAACAATATTAAACACTTTCAAGTTTAAATATCTTATCTCGTAACCCTCATCATCATATATATCATAATTATTATCCTGCTTCTCAATTGTTCCTAAATTGTTTTTTATTGCTGCTCTTTTCCAATCATTCTCAATAATTAAGTTTAGCAACTGAGATTTTACGTCAAGAATAATATCCTTTTCATTCTCTTTATTGTTTATCGAAATCCTAGTCATTTCTGTTTCATAATAATTGTTATCACCATTTATTGTATATTTTAAATCACTATTTTTGTTAATTACCCTAACAATTATTTCTTTTTCTCTATCGATTATTCTAAAGCTTTTGTCTTTTAATTGTGTAGCCAATATTTTAATCAATTGTTCATAATAAGCTTGATTAGTATGTACATACGACTCAACAGGTTTAAAGGCTATACTAGTAAAAATATCAACATCAAATTCATTTTCATCAGAACTATCGATTTCTATATATTTACATTCCATATACTCTAATGCTTCTTTTATTTTATTCTTTTGATTATTCTTTTTTATATAAAATACGAACAAAACTAGAATTAATAATATAATAATAAAGCATATTAAAATAGTTCTATGTTTTTTTATTTTTTTATTTTTCACTATTATTCTCCAAACATTTCCTTATACAAAAATAATAGCATAAAAAAGTTTTTAATGCAATAATGCTCAGTTATTTATTAATTCAAATGCACATTTTCTTGTATCTTTTCTAGCTTCAATTACTCTAACTTTTACACTATCTCCAAGCTTATATTTTTTACCACTATTTTCCCCTGTTAGTGTCTTTTTTTCTTCATCATATGTAAAATACTCATTCCCCATATTTTCAAATCTTACTAATCCTTCTATAGTATTATGAAGTTGAACAAATAATCCAAAATTAGTAACGCCTGATACAATTCCATCATATTCTTCCCATAAGTGCTGTTCCATATATTCTGCTTTTTTCATATCCTTGCTTTCTCTTTCAGCTTTTGTAGCATTTTGTTCACAAATAGAAGAACTTTCTGCATATATTGTCGCAAGAATATTTAATTTATTTATCAATTCCTCTGATAATACATAATTGCTTTCTAAGTATTTACTTATTACTCTATGAATAAACAAATCTGGATATCTTCTTATTGGAGATGTAAAGTGACAATAGAACTTACTTGCTATACCAAAGTGACCCTTATTTGTAGCTTCATACCTTGCAATTTTTAAAGTTCTAAGCAATAAATTAGAAACTACATTTTCTTCTTCTTTTCCTTTAACATCATCTAATATTTGTGAAAAAGCTTTTGGTTTTACATCATCTTTTTTTCCTTTTATTCTATACCCAAAGCTAAATAAATATTTATTTAGTTCTTTTATTTTTTCTTCAGATGGTTTATCGTGAACTCTATAAATAAATGGAGCATTAAGCCAATAGAAGTGTTCAGCAACTGTTTCATTTGCTATCAACATAAACTGTTCTATTATATCGTTTGATATAGTTGTTTCATAAGGTTCTACATTTAATGGTTTTCCTATCTTGCTAAGTGTTATTTTACTTTCTGGAATATCAAGAGATAAATATCCATCCTTTTTTCTTTTATTCTTTAATATTTCAGCAAGGTCTCTCATTCTCATAAAATGGTTAAAAAACTGCTCATTTTCTTTTAAAACTTTATTTACATATTTTTCACTTTTGTATTTATTACTATTGTCAATATATTCCTTGCTATTTCCTTCTAGTATAGCTGTCACTTCATTATAACTCATTCTCTTAGTAACATTGATTACACATTTTTTTATATCTGAATCTATAACTTGTCCTTTTTGATTTATTCTCATATTGACACAGATTGCATACCTATCTTTTCCTGTATTAAGACTGCAACATCCATTTGATAGTTGTGTAGGAAGCATTGGAATTACTCTATCAAACATATATACACTAGTTCCTCGAATTATAGCTTCCTTATCTAATTCACTTTCTTCTTTAACATAATGGCTAACATCTGCTATATATACTCCCAAATTATATGTTCCATCTTCATTTAATTCTACAGATACAGCATCATCTAAATCTTTCGCATCCTCTCCATCTATTGTGAATATCTCTTTATCTCTGAAATCCACTCTACTTTTTAAAGAAACTTTCTGTTTACTAATTCTTTTTGCCTCTTCTATAACTTTCTTAGGGAACTCGTATGGTAGTTTGAATTCTTCTACCATTGTCATCATGTCTAAATCAATTTCATTTATATCTTTTAAAATCTCAATTATTCTTCCTTCTGCCTTTTTATCTTTACTAGCTTTCTTTGTAATTTCAACTAAGACTTTTTGATTATTTTTTGCTTTTTTCCAATTTGACTTTGATATAAATATATCTCCTTTAATATTGTGATTGTCCGGAATCACAAAGCCAAAATTTCTACTCTTTTCAAAAGTTCCAGTTATTCTCACCTATCTCACCTCCTATAAAAAAAGAGTAAAGAACTAATTCCTTACTCTTATAGAAATACATTTAACAAATTAAATTAACCAGCCAAATAGCATACAAAAGTAGTAACTACTGTTAATACTGCAAACAACACAGCAACAATAATTGTTCTTCTTTGAACTTTTCCGGCTTTTGTTCTACTTCTATTTTTTTCAAAATACTTATTTGCTCTAGGATTTTCATAAGTATCATCAGCTGATTTTTCACTATCCTTTGTCTGGAAAGTAGTAATAAGAATTAATGCTATACAAACTATTATATATATTACAATTAAAATATTTTTAAGTACTTTCATTTTTGCTTCCTCTCATCTCACTTTTATTCGACTATATTAGTTTACCACACTTAATAAAAAAAATCAATGGCTACAATTAAAAAATATAAAAAAAGTGGGGATAGCCCCACTTTTATTTAGCATAATCAACTACTCTTTTTTCTCTAATTACATTGATTTTTATTTGTCCTGGATATCCCATTTCATCTTCAACTCTTTGAGCTATATTTCTAGCCATAACAACAGTTTCATCATCTGATACTTTTTCAGGAGTTACTATTATTCTTATCTCTCTACCAGCCTGTATAGCATAAGATTTTTCAACCCCCTCAAATGAATCAGCAATTGATTCAAGTTGTTCAAGTCTTTTTATGTATGCTTCCAATGTTTCTCTACGAGCCCCAGGTCTTGATGCTGAAATTGCATCTGCAGCTTGAACTAAAAATGCCTCAGGAGTAATTCCTTCAACATCACCATGATGAGCTTCAACTGCATTAACTACTTTTTCATTTTCCTTATATTTCTTTAATATTTCAACACCTATTTCAACATGAGTTCCTTCCATATCATGATCTAATGCTTTTCCAATGTCATGAAGTAGTCCTGCCCTTGCAGCAAGCTTTGGATCTAGTCCTAATTCATCTGCCATTATTCTGGCAAGGTTAGAAACCTCTATAGAATGCATTAAAACATTTTGTCCATAACTTGTCCTGAATTTTAATTTTCCAAGTAAATTGATAACATCTGGATGTAAATTCATAACTCCAGTTTCCATAGAAGCTCTTTCACCTTCTTCTTTAATAGTTCTAGCTAATTCTTCTTTAGCCTTTTCAACCATTTCTTCAATTTTAGCTGGATGAATTCTTCCATCATCAATCAATTTTTGAAGTGCTATTCTTGCAACTTCTCTTCTTAATGGATCAAATCCTGATATAACTACAGATTCTGGAGTATCATCTATAATAAAATCTACCCCTGTTAATGTTTCTAATGCTTTAATATTACGACCTTCCCTACCAATTATTCTTCCTTTCATGTCATCATTTGGTAGTGATACAATTGAAACAGTAGATTCTGCAGTATGATCTGCTGCACATTTTTGTATTGCGTAAGTAATTATTTTTCTAGCTGAATCATCTGATTTTTCTTTGATGTCATCTTCCATTTTTCTAATTCTTTCCGCTTTTTCTGAAGTTAGTTTTTCATCAACATTCTTCAATAATTCTTTTTTTGCATCTTCAACACTTAATCTTGCAATTCTTTCTAATTCATCTAATTGAGAATCTTTAAGTTTTTGAACTTCTATTTTAGCATCCTCAATTTCATTCTCTCTTACGTCTAAATTCTTTTCTCTTTGTTCTGCTTTGTAAATCTTTTGATCTAAATTTTCTTCTTTTTTGATCAGTCTTTTTTCTTGTTGTTGAACGTCACTTCTTCTTTCTCTAATCTCTTCTTCTAAATCATTTCTTGCTTTTATTATTTCTTCTTTAGCTTTAACAATTTCTGCTTTTTTAGCATTTTCTGCTTCTTTATTAGCATTTTCTAAAATTCTTTGTGCTTCTTTTTCTGCACTTTCAATTTTTGATTCGGCTGTTTTCTTTCTTACTGTATATCCAACAAATAGAAATACTATTGCTGAGATTAGAAAAATAGTGATATAAATTACAATTTGCATAATTAATACACCTCTTTCTATTAAATTTTCAATGTACAAATATAAATAAACTTTTTTATAAACTTTTATTAATATTCTACGTATATATTTTATTATTAATCTTAAAATATGTCAACCCCTTATACAAAAATTCATCTGCTATAAAACACAAAAACTGCTTGCTTTTCAGCAACAAACAGTTTTTGTGTTTTATTTCCTATCAAAATATAGTATCCACTTTTATATAACTGTAATGAGCAACAATAGTAAAAATGTATTTATACTTTCCCTCTGCCAGATATGTCATTGGTGGAGATGGTGGGAGTTGAACCCACGTCCAATAATAAATCCACATTACTTTCTCCGAGTGCAGTTTACTAAAAAGTTTCCAATTAATTAAGTTAGTAAACGAACTTTAACTAATTGTATCCATAAAATTACCCACTATCCCTATGGACAGAATAGCTTTGTTTCCTACTTAATTCAACACTTTATTATTGTCAGTAGGCAACTATAATAAAGCGACGTGCCTTTAATTAGGCAGCGTATGCTAATTCTCTATTATCAGCGTTTATATTTATTTCTGCTTTTTTAAAGTGGCCAAAGCAGCCATCCACTACTCGCTTATAATGTTTCACTACTATTGTCGAAGCCATTACATCCCCATGTATGTATACTATTATTATATGTTCATTTGTAAATTTTGTCAACTAATCATTTTTTCTTATGCCTAAATACAATAAATTTACTAAAAAAATAATTGATTATTATTACAACAACTGTAACAAATATTTTACTAATCATTTTATTAATTGGAGTTAAAAACAATAAAGCTCCCAACCCCCATTCTACTACCATAGTAAAGGCTCTTCCTCCCATGAATTTACAAAACTCAGCTATTTTTTGCTTGTAGCCTTTTGCCTCTGAATGAAAAACCAAATCTTTATTTGTTATATATGCCATAATTACAGCACATAGAATTGCAATTATATTTGCTATATTCTCATTTATTTTCAATTTTTCATTTAACACATAAAATAAAACTAAATTAATTATGGTTGTAGATACTCCAAATACTATATAAAAAAATATTTCCTTGGTCATTACTTTTTTTATTATTTCTTTAATCTTTTCCACTGTTTCTCCTCATTGCTTTTTATTTCTTATTTTTTTATTATACCTCTTGCGAAAAAGTATTATTTATGTTATTATATTTAATGTGATTAATATTTACGTAGGGGTATGATGTTAATGGTAGCATTCCGGTCTCCAAAACCGTGCGTGAGGGTTCGAATCCTTCTACCCCTGCCATTTTTTTGCTAAGTACAAAAACAATTATTGGAGGTTTTTGTGCTTAGTTTTTTTTACAAATACTTATATATATTACTGTTTATTACAATTCTTATTTGCATTTTCTTTATACCATTCTTTGAAATCGATAATTCATCATTTTCTCAGTATACAAATAATAACTTTGTTTTTTCTTCTTATAACTTTGTCTGGCCAATTCCTGGTTATACTAATATTTCATCTCCATTTGGAAAGCGTAGTAGTCCAACTTCAGGAGCTTCCACATATCATTCTGGAATTGATATACCAGCTCCAGAAGGTACAAAGCTATATGCCATTGATAATGGTACTGTAACTTTTGCTTCTTGGGGTGCAGGTGGTGGATATACTATTACATATCAATTAGATAATTATCCAGATATAAAGATTTCTTACTGCCATGTATCTCCTATAATTTTAGTTTCACTACGCGAATCAATCCATAAAGGACAAGTTATAGGTTCAGTTGGTCCTAAAAATGTATATGGTATTATTAATAATCCATATAAAGATTCTAATGGAAATCCAACCAATGGTGCTAGTACCGGTTGCCATTTACATTTTACAATAAAGTACAATAATACTGCTGTAAATCCTCTAAACTATTATGATTTATAAAAATGTAACTCTATTCTATCAAAGCTGTAAAAAGGCGACTAAACTGTCGCCTTTTTACATATCATCATCATTTTCATTATCTTTTTCTATATCTTCCTCATTTGGAGGATTAACTTCAACTTTATAATCTACATCATCTTCAGCAACATAATCCTTGTTTAATTCTTCTTCTCTATAGTTCGTTTCATCATTTCCCCAGTCAAGTTCTATATTTTTAAGACATTTTGGACATTTAATTACTTTTTCGTTTTTAAAACTATTGTCAGTTATAAACTCATAATTACAATAAGGACACGTTATTTCAAACTCAAAATCATTATCATGCATTTGATCACTTCCTAATTGCTCGAGTTCATCTTCTTCTGGGTCTACATATATATCTTCTTCAATAATGTCTAGTCTTCTTGAAAGTCTTCTTATATTTCTATCTACCTTGCTTATGTTTTCTTCAATATTATCGGTTTTACTAATCATATCTGTAAAGTACACTACAAGTTCGCTCAATTGACTTTTTAATAAGTTTAGTTCATTTTTGTCTTGAACATTTTTTTCCAGTCCTTCAAGAATTTCTTGGTATTTTTTACTTAAATCTGACATATATTTTCCTTTCATTATACTCTTTCCATATATTCTCCTGTACGAGTATCAACTTTAATTATGTCTCCAATATTTATAAACATTGGTACAGTTAATTCATATCCATTTTCAAGTGTAGCAGGTTTTCCAGATGTTGTTGTTGTATTTCCAGCAAATCCTGGTTCTGTATATGTAACTTCTAGTTCAACTGATATAGGTAATTCAATTGAAAATACATTTCCTTGATATGATAATAATTTAACATTCATATTCTCTTTTAAGAATTTTAAACTATCTCCTAGCTGATCTTTATTAAGTGGTGTTTGATCATAAGTTTCATTATCCATAAAATAGTAAATTCCACCATCTTCATATAGATATTGCATTTCTTTTCTTTCAATCTCTGCTGCCGGAAATTTTTCAGATGGATTAAAAGTTTTTTCCAATACTGCTCCTGTTATTACATTTTTTATTTTTGTTCTAACAAATGCAGATCCCTTTCCTGGTTTTACATGTTGGAATTCAACTATTCTATATACATTTCCATCCATTTCAAAAGTTGTTCCATTTCTAAAATCACCTGCCGAATAAACTGCTGCCATTATTATTACCCCTTTCCATTATAATATACATTGTTTTACATATACGTAATTTTACACTAAAACTTCACATAAATCAAGTATTTTTGAAAAATATAGGTTAGTTTTATTCTAAACCTTTCAATTGACAAATGTTGCATGTTGTGTTAAAATAGAAATGTTGTATGGTTTGTAACCTACTGTACGAAGGGATCATTATGGCTATTTTTAAGATTAACTCATTTAAGCGGCTTAAGCGTGTGGGCGTAAAACTAAACCTTACATCAGCAGTGTATGTCAAGACATTCTTGCGGAGCCCTAACGGAGTTTTGGTACCAATCTCATTACAGGTGACCACCTCCCACTTTGTCGACAGTCTTCCTCATACTTTCAATGTGGAAGACAACGTTATCTCTGTTGTGATAACTCCAGTCAACATTTTCTTTGTTCCTAACATTAAGGGATTCCAAGAGATTTTGTTGGAAGAAGGTTATCTTAGAGATGACACAATCTATGTTCCGCCAATTCATGAGGATACTCTGGAGATGTATAGCCAAAGGAGACTTTGGCATCGCGCCAAGCAGGCTGGCCGGACTAGGCACTACTTCTAAATAACCATCGTGTTTTCTCCCCGAAGATTTGTACAACTACAAATCTTCGGGGCTTTTTATTAATGTTATATTTTCATTTTATAATATTCTCCAATATTATAAAATGAAATGTCTAATGTTTTATTATAAAAACAATGTTTTTGATAACTAATATAATGCAGTCTTTTTTTCAAAACTAATTGACTTATTTTCAACAATAAGTTATAATAGTTATGTTGATTACATAAGGCCCCTTGGTCAAGCGGTTAAGACGCAGCCCTCTCAAGGCTGAATCATGGGTTCGATTCCCGTAGGGGTCACCAAATAAAAAAATTACCTTGTATTTTATTCAAGGTAATTTTTTATTTTAAGCACTTTTTTCTTTCTATTCTTTATACAACTAATCTATTAGTTTAGTTATTTTCAACTATTTCTATACACTTCTTTAAAACCTCTTTCAATCTATTATACTTTTTTGTCAAGAACAGATATCCTATTAAAGCTTCAAAAGCAGTTGCATACATATAATCAGTAGCTGATGCATGTTTTGGTAAGTGATGGTTTTCCGTATTTCTTCCCCTTCTTACAATATCTTTTTCTTCGTCAGTTAACTCATCCTTTAACTTTTCTAAAATTTTAGCTTGTGCCTCTGCTTTTACATACTTTATTGCAATTATGTGCATCTTATGTGGATTAAAATTTGTCGAATTGCTTAAGTAAGTTCTAATATACATTTCATATACACTGTCCCCTACATATGCCCATGTTAGTGGTGACATCATATTTATTTCTGTTTCACTTTTATTAATTAGTTCTTCAAACATATTAGTTCTCTCTTTCTTATTTAAACCACTATCTTTCAAAGTCTTCTATTTTTCTCTTATTATAGCTTTTTTCTAATACTCTTGCAAACTCCTCTGGAATTTTCGTCTTTGCCCTATATTTTGTAGTAGAATCTATTCCATATAGTGCCTCAGCCATTGAACCTACTATACAGGCATTTGTATCAGTATCTCCCCCATAAGAAATCACTTTTAAAACACTCTCTTCAAAACTATTAGAATTAAACAAAGCATATAAACAATTTCCTATTGTTTCATAACATGTAGAATTAAATCTTTCAAATGGCTTATATTCTGTATCAATTCTAAGTTTTCTTTTTATCTGTTCTTTGCTTAATCCATTTCTAGCATAGTAAATAATCAAAGCAACTAGTTGTGAACATTTTACCGCTTCTTCCGAATTATGAGATGGAATAGTAGCTAATCTCGCATTTTCCATTACTTCTTTTTCAGAATTAAACATATAACCAACTGGAGAAACTCTCATCATTGCTCCATTTCCTATGCTATCTCCTTCACTATTTCCATTCACCCATTTTATAAAACCTGGTGAAAAGCTAGTTGAAAAATAAGGTTTAAAATCTGGTCTATATCTTTGATATCTTTCCCCATATTTTCTTAGATATTTTTCGTAATCTCTATTATCATTAATTGCATCAGCAATAGCAACCGTTAATATAGTATCGTCACTAAAAAAACCGTCTTCTGGTATTAGTTCACTACATTCAACTCTATTTATTCTTTTTATTTGCCCAAATTCATAAATTGAACCTGCTATATCTCCTATAATTGCTCCCCACATATTAAACTCCATTTTAATTATTATGGTCTCTCAATACTTATTTTTCCTAGTTTTCCAGTCTGAAAATCATTTAAAATTAAGTTTGATATCTTTGTTTCATCAATATTTCCACCAGAAACTATGCATCCTTTTTTTCTCGCAATCTTATCTCTTATTTCCACTATATACATTATATCTTCAATTAATTCTTCATCTTCTGAAATTTCGATTCCATATCTTTCTTCAATATTATCTTTATGATTATGTATTAGAAATTTTAATAATTGAAAAGCAATTTCTTCAACATCAATAGCATTCTGTCCTATACTGTTTGTAAATGCTAAATGCATTGCAATATCTTCATTTTCAAACTTAGGCCACAGCATTCCTGGAGTATCCATTAATTGAATGTTCTCACTAATTTTTATCCACTGCTTTTGTCTCGTTACTCCCGGTCTATTTTCAACTTTAGCTGTTTTCTTGCCTGATAAACTATTAATAACTGTAGATTTTCCCACATTTGGAATGCCAAAGATCATTGCTTTTGTTACATACCCTGTTCTACCTTTTTGCTTGTATTTTTTTTGCACCTCACTATTAATTGTGTTAATAGTGTTTAATAATTTTTTAACTCCAGTCGTGGAATTTGCTTCTATCGCTATAGCTCTTATATTTTTACTTTTAAAATAATCTATCCATTCACTCGTTATATGTTCGTCTGCCAAATCAGTTTTGTTTAATACCACAATTTGTTTTTTGTTTTTAATGTATTCTGCCAAATCCGGATTTCTACTTGCTATAGGAATCCTAGCATCAAGAATTTCTATAACAATATCTATAATTTTTAAATCTTCTATCATCTGCCTTTTAGTTTTTGCCATATGGCCTGGATACCAATTGATTACGGTATTGTTAAGACTTTTTTCATCTTTCATTTTAATCACTTCCTTTTAAAGGTGTTGTTAATTCTATGTGATTTCCCTCACTATCAATGAATTCTACTACATAATTATTTTCGATTTTAGTTAACGGAAAACATATTTCTAAATTTTCTATTTTTCTTTTTAATATTTCTATACTATCTACTTCTATACTTGGTAAACAATTACTTCCAAAAGTATGAGTTTCATTCATTTCTTTATAGGCAAATAATCCAAATCTAAAATCATCAATTTCAAAAATACTATATATAGAATCATTTTTTATAGGACTTTTTTCAAAGAATTTTGTATAAAAATTAATTGCTCTTTTCATATCATCAACACATACATACAATGATTTTATTCTCATATTTTTTCACTTTCTTCCATTAATAAATCAAAATCAGATTTATATAATTTATCTTGTTTTACTCTATAAATTTCAAATTCAGTTAATGCTTTATCCTTTGCTATTTCATGTGATATTTTTCCAGCATCTTTTAATAT
>JAFWNQ010000007.1 GCA_017510245.1 Clostridia bacterium | reverse complement strand
TAACCATAATTTAAGTCGCCCAGATTTAGCCAAGCTTTGTGTTAAATATGAATATGCCACTACAATTCAAGATGCTTTTGATAAGTATTTGATAGATGCCCATAATAAAACAAGACAAACAAGTAAAGGATTACAATATCAAGAATGTTTAGAACTAATAACAAATAGTGGTGGCATTCCAGTTCTTGCTCATCCAAAGTCATTAGAATTATCAGAAAAAGAATTCCTAATTTTATTAAAAGAAATGATTAGTTGTGGACTAAAAGGCATTGAAGTATATCATTCAAGTCATTCAAAAGAAGAAACTGATTATTATATAAAAACAGCAAATAAATATGGTTTATTAATAAGTGGCGGTAGTGATTTTCATGGAAAAACTATTAAACCAGATATTGAGTTAGGAACTGGTAAAGACAACAATATTAAAATAAAAAAACTATCATTACTTGATAAATTGCATTAAATAGTAAGATATTGTTAAATAACACTGAGGAATATACAGTGCTACAGTCTGTGTGGAATAAAGAGAGTTCTCTGTTTTATCTAGCCTATTTTAATACCGCAGGATTATCATGTGAAAATGTGGTTGACAGATTTACTGTGAGCCCTGATAACGGGAATGGAAAACTTACTTATCCAGTAGGATTATTATCTTACCAAGAAGCCTATTTATTAGGTTTGAACGCCAGAAAGTCAGGATTTGATTATTGGACCATGTCACCATACTATTTAACTGTTAGTGGTAGTTATGGCAAAAGAACAGTCCAAGTGGCGTTTATTTTAGCAAATGGAAATATTTCAATGTATCATACAAATTATGAAAAGGAACTTCGTCCAGTTGTTTCAATAAAACCTAATACCTATTACAAAGATGGAAACGGAAGTTATAAGACTCCTTACATAATAGAGTAGGATTTCATCATATAAAAATGATAGAGTGTTCTATCATTTTTAAAATTGTTTAAAATAAAATAGAATTCTTTACTTATGATAGCTTTAAATTTAACTTATTTACAAAATACAATTTCATTATAAAATAGATAATTAAAAACAAGTAAACAAAAAATATCAAACTGTCTAGTATTTTTTACCCATAAGTTACAGTCAAAAAAATTAACACTTGCGGAAATAGGATGGACATTTGTTGTTTTGTATGGTAGAATTTATTTATAATCATAATAGAGATTAAAAGAAACAAAGAGGTACAGATAAACCTCATTTACTATGGCTATTATGTTAAAAAAATCGAAAATTGTTAAGAAAGTGGTGATTTAATGGTAAGTAGTGGTACAGTTCATAGTGATTTAAGTTCTATTAGTTCTAGTTTGTCAAATTATAGTTCAGAAACAGGAAGTTTAGCCGGCTCTTGGAAAGGCCCTTCTTATGATTCTTTTTCTCCAAAAGCAGAAGAATTTGTTTCAGAATATAAAAGTGCATTAGAAAGCTGTATGAACGCATTTGCTACCGCTTGTGATTTATATTTGGAATATAAGAATGCAAAAGATAATTTGAAAATTGCCCAAGACAATTATGAAAAAGCTACTGACTATTATAATCGTGCTGCCAACTGTAATGACTCTGCTGGTATGAGTAGAGCTAAAAGTGATATGAATCAAGCTAAAACTGAAATCGATAAATATACCAAAATAATGGAAGAAAAAAAAGTTCAAATTGAAGCAAACTTGCAAAGTGCTTCGTCTGTTAAGTTAACTGCCTCATCTAGTAGCAGTTCTGTATCTGCAGTTGGAAGTTTCCAAAGCACAGGAGGAACAGCATCTGTAT
>JAFWNQ010000006.1 GCA_017510245.1 Clostridia bacterium | reverse complement strand
TCAATCTTGATGAAATCAAGGATAAAGTAACTTTTCTTGTTGGAAAACTCGATAAGCTTGACACTAAACTTTCAGGACATGACGCAGAAATCTATGACACAATCATGGATAAATTAGAAGGAGAATTTTAACATGGCATTAGTAACTAGACAAACAGTATCATTTAACGGAGAATCAAAAGTAAATGAGCAAATTATTGCGACTTTTAGTGCAAGAATTCCACAAGATTCGGGGAATTCAAACGTAAGTATGGACATTACTAATCAACAGCTATATGAACTAAACAAGAAAGAGGTACGAAAAGACCAAGCTGCATTCCAAGCGAGAGTATATGAAATAGAAGATAGCTTGACTGCTAAATAGGGGGGGTGAATATGGAAAAATATTTTAATACCGTATCAATGCTGTTTGGTTTAGTTGGTGGTGTAATTACGGGAATTTTAGGGGGCTTGGACGTGCTGATGAAGCCAAGTTTCAGGGAAAAGTCTATGCTATTGAAGACAATATGCTAGCCGAGTAGAAAAGAGGAAACAAATGGTAAAAAATATTAACGGAGACATTTATTCAGACTTAATTACATCACATCGTGATGAAATTTATGGGTCTAATGGAAATGTTGGAGTTGGAGCTAAAAAATATATCGTAATTCACGGTGTAGCTGGAACTAGACTTGATGTTGTATTTGGTATGTGGTATTCAAACACGAACCCAAACGGTCGCCAAGCTAGTGCGAACTATGCAGTAGATGATACACAAATTGTTGGATGTGTTGGAGAGCAAGCCAGTGCTTGGCATTGTGGTGGTACAGGTCGTGTGACCAACCAAAACTCTATTGGTATCGAACATGTCAATAGCTATATTGGCGATATTAACGATGCAAGCACCTACTTGTTTAGCGAAGCGACAATCAATAATGGGGCTAGGTTGACTGCTGAAATTTGTAAACGCCTCGGATTGACTCCAGATGCGAACACAATCATCCCACACAGAGCCGTGTACGCCACAGCTTGCCCTCAGTCACTAGATATGAATGATTACATCCGAAGAGTGGTTGCATTCTATAACGGCTCTCAGCCGAGCGGTGATACCTCACAGCCAGCACCTTCTCAAAGACCAACTCAAGCTCCTCAAAATTTATCAGCTATTCAACAATTTCAAAATACTGGTAATAAATATGTGGTGTCAGCATCTTTTAATGTTTCTCAGGTAATAAATCATAATGGCATTTGGCAATTACTGTCTTCTGATTTATTGGGTGGAACACTTGACGGAGCAAGCTGGGATAATAATGGACTTCCACTAGATTGTATTACATTCACTAACCATGATGGAAGCAGACATGTCAATCAGACTTGGGATGGATCACAACCTAGGTTTGTATTTAATGGAGAATATAACCACGGAACAATTGACGCATATGATAATCAAACAAATGCAGTAGGTATTGATTTTAGTGGTTATGGCAGAATTTGGTTTAACGCCGATGCTTGGTTAAAAGGATAAAATGGTGATACAGCACGTCGCAAGTCTGGCGAGATTATCGGCACTACTGGTAGTTCTAAACGACTTGAAGTAATCAAACTATACGGAAATATCAAGTACCGTGTGCATGTCCAAGGCAACGGTTGGACTGGATGGGTCGATAGTGGGCAAGTAGCTAGTACGACTGGTCAATCTAAACGGATAGAAGCGATCGAAATCATCAAGAAATAATAGAAATACGGATATTTTGTAGAAGGTGTACATATTACATCTTCTATTTTTTTTCATCTTTTACATATACTATAGTAGAAAGAAGGTAAATATTATGAAAAAATATATTAAAGTATCATTGTATACTAATAGACAAAACGGATTTGTTTATATTCTTGAATTAAAAACAAACGAAGGATATGCAAATGAATATTACGAATTTAATAGTAGAAAAGAAGCTTACACAGCTTATAAGAAAGCTATTTGGTTGCGTGATCATTATTATTGCAAACAGGAGTTTCAAGAATTTGAGAGCAACAGTAGAAAAGAAGATTTCACTATTAGAACATTGTTAAATATATTATACGGTATTACTAAATTACAAAAGATGGTATTTGAGTAAAATCAAATGCTCTTCTTTTTTTTTCATCTTTTACATATACTATAGTAGAAAGAAGGTAAATATTATGAAAATTATTGAAACTTATAAAAAACAAACAGAAGTTATTAATTTAACGTATGGAATTGCTAAGAAAGTTTTTAAAGAAAAAAATATCGATTCTTATTATGTTAGCGTATATAATACACAGGTAGATCTTATAGGATCAACTCTATTGTATATAAAACATACTAAAAAGATATCATTTTTTATAGGAACATTATTAACTAATTTAGATATACGTAATTGGATTACGGCTTTAAAAATAAAAAAAATTATAAAAAATCAATAATTAAGTAGAGGATTATTTCCTCTTCTTTTTTTTATTTCCACATCTTTTACATATACTATAGTAGAAAGAAGAAGGTAAAAATATTATGAACAACGAAGGACGTTTCACAAAAGTATTTAAACACGAATCAGAACAAGAACAAAAAAGAAAAGAATTTATTGTATCTAATTCAGTAGGTTTTATCTTAACTGTCATACCATTGACGTTAATGTTAAAACTAGTACTAGGATTATAACAAGAGATTAATTTCTCTTTTTTTTTGTTAACACATGTTTTACATGCCCTATAGTAGAAAGGTAGGTACACATGCTAGACATTATTATAGTAGTATTAGTAGTTATTTTAGTAAAGAAAAAGATGAAAAAACGTTGAAAGACTTTTATAGTCTTTTTTTTTGTTAACGCATCTTTTACATATACTATAGTAGAAAGAAGGTATTATATTATGAAAACATTTTTAAAGATTCTATTCCACTTGTTTATGTCAAGTATTACAGGAGGAATATGGTTAGCAGGATTAATCATATGGTACGTTATTAAAAAATAAATTAAGAGATTAAATTCTCTTTTTTTTTTTGTTTATCTTTTACATTCACTATAGTAGAAAGAAGGTATAAATATTATGAAAAAATTATTAAAGAAATTTGGAAATTCAACTAAAACTTACATTCAAGATCACAAAGAAGGATTTACAACAATAGGGTTATTTACTCTAGGAATTGGAATTAGCTTGTTTGAGATGGACAGAATTAATAAACGAGTTGAAAAACAAGTATCAAATGGTTATTTAGAAATAGGAAATACTAAGTATAAAACATTAGATGGAGATTTTATCACAGTTGAACAATGGGATTCGAAAGAATTAAGTTGATTATTACTGAGGATTAATTTCCTCTTTTTTTGTCTTTAAGGAGGACTAACGATGATATTACAATTAAAAGATTTATTACCATATACAGATGATGGTACAATTTTTATAGATGATAGAACTAATGGTAAATTCCAAATACTTCCAACAAAACAAGATTTTTTGGAAAAGAAAGAATGGTTGGTCATTTATATTAATGCGGAAATGCATAATTATCCAGCTGAAGATGAGCCAATCATGTGCGTAGGAGTTGTCGAGAAATTAGGAGATGAAAATAAACTAATAAAAAAATAACATCTTTTACATGTACTATAGTAGAAAGAAGGTATAAATATTATGAAAAAAATCAAAAATAGCCATCAACTCGAAGAAGAAAAATTATTAGCAACTAAACAATTTGCTATCGGAAGAAAAATTGAAGATATTCAATTACGTTACGGTAACAAAGAAATTAGTTATGATGAATATGATGCTTTGTATTATGATGCTTTAGATGAAAGGGATAGTTTATATGCTATTTCAGAAAAAGAAAATAGAAACGCTAAGTTTAATTATTTTAATTTAGGAATATTAGCATCAGCTATAACAATAGTTGTAACTGATCTGATAATAAATAAATTAAATAAAGATTAAGATTACTTAGAAGATTAATTTCTTCTTTTTTTTTGTTTATTTTTTACATGTGCTATAGTAGAGAAGGAGGACATTATTATGTCTATTTTAACAAAATTCAAACGCAAAGAAACAGAAGCTGAACAGATTGATAACAATCTTATTAAAGAGAAAAAAGCTTTAAGCGAATCACTATTATTATTAGCGATTGATGATGAATTGTATGCGCCAACTCTGGAGAAAATTGAAACTATTGATTCCTTAATTACAAAAAAGGAAAAGAAGAAATTCAAGATTGATCCAGTGATCGGTGCTGCACTCATATCAACACTAGGATTTGTAGGTATCGCAGTAGCAAGTATGAAATATGAGGATGATGGAAATATTATTCAGCATACAGCTGGTAAAACTGCAATGAACAAGTTGGGGCGATAGAAATATAGCTCTTTCTTTTTTTTTGTCTTTTACCAAAGAAAATAATTGCTACATACATTGATATTGATACTACTAGCCATATTGGTGGGTATTGTGAATAAAAGGGGGGTAAATGAAATTAAAAGAATTAATGGTCATAATGGATGCACCTATATACTTAGAAATTCGGGACATATACGATAATGACCATTGTTATATTCCAATATCAGGAGAAGAATTAGCAGAAGATTTGTCTTGGAGACATGAAATAGATTTTTATTCTGAATATTCTAAGTGGATGGAAGATACTATATCATCTATTGAAGTTGATACATATTTCACTACAAAATGGGGTACTAAAGGTATATCCTATGCTCATGTTATAATAGAAAAAGGATTAGAATATGTTTGAAAAAATTAAAGATAGTATTGCTGAACGCATGTTAAATAAGATTATTGATGAAAAAGAAATCAATATCACGGTATCGGTTAAGGACAATTCAAAACGCCCATTAGACGGGACTCAGCAACTACAACCAGCTGTTAAAGAAAGCTTTACAGATATTCTTAGGAATTCCACACTTGACCTAAAAGTATCTTTCAAAAATAAAGGAGAGCAAAAATGATACCTACAAAAGAAGAATTAGCTGAATTAAAACATAATATTGACACAGTTAAATCCACTATCGATCAACTTATGGAACAAATGAAAATTCAACAACAGTTAATAGATATTACATTACCGAATATAGCACATGCTGATTCATTGTATAATAAAATGATTACATTTCCAGAAGATGTTAGTCCAGAAGATATTGCACTTTTGGAACAAAAAATGATTATGAGCATGCGTGCTATGATGCAATTAGTCGGTCATGAATAAACCACAAGTTTTACATGGCCTATAGTGAACAACAATAAAAAATTTAAAGGAGACATAATATGTCAATCAAAACAATTAAAGAAGTACAAAACACAGAAGTTATTACACCAGAACTTACAGAAGAATCTGTAACTGAGGAAGTGAAATCTAAAAATGTTATTGGACGCACATTTGACAAAATCAAAGTAGGCGGAGCAAAACACAAAAAGATTATCATCACAACAGTTGCAGCATTTGCAGTAGGAGCAGGCGTAGGGATTCTTGGATTGGACTACGGAAAACGTAACAGATTACAAAAAGAAGGTCAAGGTTATATTGAAGCAGAGTTCACAGAAGTGGAACCAGATTCAACAGAATTAGAAACATCGGAAGAACTAGATACAAATCTAGAATCAGAAGAAGTATAATTAAGTTGAAGAGGGTTTCCTCTTCTTTTTTTTGAAAATATAGGAGAATGAATAATGTCAAATAAAAAAGTAGCAACGATGACTAACAAACAAATTGTAGATCTATTAACTGAGGGAGGTATATCAATGGATGAAGTATCAGGAATATTTTCTAACATTTCTGATCCATATGATGCTTTATATCATTATTTAATTATTAAAGGTGGATATGAATATTATAAAAGTATTGGTTATATGCCTGATGTAGCTTTACAAAAAATTAGAGATGGATATTATAGCAATACTGGTTATATTACTAATATATCTTTACATCTTATGGGAATTGAAGATTTTAATATCACTTTTAATATCTTTGAAGAATGCTTTGGTGGTGTAACAAAGGATGAAGTATTAGAAATGTTAGAAGACCATTATGGGCCATATGATGCTAAGTATCATTATTTAGTTGTTAAAGGTGGATACGAATATTATAAAAGTATCGGTTATCTTCCTTATGTAGCTTTACTAAAAATTAGAGAGGAATATTATAATAGTATTGGATATCAAACTGATATCGATTTACATTATATGGAAATTGGAGAATGAATATGAAACTTGAACACAATGTAGAATATACTTTAAAAGATAATAAAGGTTATATAATGGCTGTTGACCAATCAACACCATTTAAAACAATTATAAATTTTGTCGGTGATTATACATTAGACGATATTGACGTCGGTTTAATGTATACGCTCTTTCAAAATGAACGAGTGGCATACATTTATTTAGTGAAAGATACAGGATATGCTGTTACATTATGTAGTTTAAAAGCAATGGGACTAAAAGTTGAGGATTACTCAACTTCTTCTTTGCTTATTGACGAAGATATAAATAAAAAAAATGGAATTACACATAAAGAATTATCATCTATACGAGATAATTTAATAAAATCTATTGGAAACAGTACACAATAAAAATAACTTTTTTTTTACATCTTTTACATGCTCTATAATAGAAAGAAGGTATAAAACTATGAAAAACAAAAAAATCAAAAACTTACATGAACTTAAGGAGCTACATGCATTGGAAGCTAGACTCTTAGCTATCGATAACGAGATTAAAGAAATTCAATCTATGTACGATAAAAAAGGAATTAGTTATAATGAATAT
>JAFWNQ010000005.1 GCA_017510245.1 Clostridia bacterium | reverse complement strand
TTAGATTTAAGCAAAAATAAGGAAAGCAAGATTTTAGCAACAATAGCCCCAAGCACAGCAAGTAACAAAGAAATAACATATATGAGTAGCAATGAAGAAATAGCAACAGTAGATAAAGAAGGAAAAATAACAGCAAAGGGAAATGGAGAAACAAATATAATAGTAAGGACAAGCAATGGAAAAGAAGCAGTATGTAAAGTAGAAGTAAAAAAAGAAGCAACAGAAATAGAAATGGAAGAAGAAGTAAAAATAGACTTAAGCAAAGAAAAAGAAAAGAAAATAACAGTAGAGGTAAAACCAAACAATGCAAAAACAAAAGCAGTAATGATAAGAAGTAGCAATGAAGAAGTAGCAACAATAGATGTAAATGGAACAATAAAAGCAAAGAAAAATGGAGAGACAACAATAACAGCAGAAGTAGTAGGAACAGAGATAAGAAAAACATGTAAAGTAGTAGTCACAACAAGTGCAACAGGAATAAAGTTAAGCAAGACGAGTGCTAGTTTAGACATGAATGGAACAAAAATAGTAGAATTAAAAGCAGAAGTAGAACCAAGCACAGCAGAAAATAAAAACTATGTATGGGCTAATAGCGATGAATCAGTAGTAAAAATGGAAGCATCAGGAGAAAAAGCAACAATAACAGGAATAAAAAATGGAAGTGCAACAATAAAAGTTTCAGTAGAAGGAACAGAAATAAGTAGTGAATGTAAAATAACAGTAACAACTAGCCCAGCAAGTGTAAGTTTAAATAAAACAAGTGCAACTTTAAATATGGATGGAACAAAAACAATTCAATTAACAGCAACAGTAAAGCCAAGTACAGCATCAAATAAAACAATAACATGGAAAAGTAGTAATACATCAATTGCAACAGTAGATAAAAATGGAAAAGTAACAGCAAAAAAGGGAGGCACAGTAGTAATAACAGCAAAAACAACAAACGGAAAAACTGCAACTTGTAAAATTACTGTAAAACAAATGAACTTTCCAAATAAATCAGCAGAGTTAGCTTACAATCGAATCAAAAATACAAAATCTTCAACAAATTATCTAATAGCAATTGATTATGATAGAGGATACTTTCATGTATTTAAAGGAAAAGCTGGAGCATGGAAGCTAGAAAAATCTCTTAGAACAGTTGTAGGTTGGAGACGTTATTTCGGAGACCCATATTACAAAAATGGAGATGGTACGACTCTAATAGGACAATCGAAAACTAGAGGAGGAGCTTCTAAGTCAGTATACAATTTGAATACGAGAGAGCCTGACTTAAAGTATATTGTACGCTATGCTCAAGGAAAAGATGCTGCTAATTCTAGTTATATACATGCTGTAATATTAGCAAATGGTACTGATATAGTGGCAAATAGAATTAAACAAGGTAAATTTCATGTTTCTGGAGGCTGTGTTGAACTTTCGAAAAATGATGCAATATGGTTCTTTTATAACGCTTCTCCAGCAAACACAACATCTTATATATGGACTGAGAAACCAGCAACTTCTAAAGATACTTTCCAAAACACAAAACTAAAAAACATTATGATAAAAAAAGGATATACTTCTGTAAGTCAACTTACAGAAGCGGAAAAGTCATATGTTTATAAATAATTAGTGAACTGAATTGTTAAAGAATATCACATTATGGAAAAATAAATGCAAGTAAAAAATACTTGCATTTATTTTGGCTAATGAAGACAGAGCTTTGTGAAGATAAATTTACTATCAATATTTTTTTTGTTAAATATTTTTCAAAAATGTCATAAATCAATCTTGACAAACCGAACAAATGTATGTATAATAAAACAAACAAAAGTTTAGTTATGGAGGTTTATTATGATAACAACATTACATATAAAAAATATTGGAATTATAGATGAATTAGATATAGAGTTAGGAAAAGGCTTTAATGTTTTTACAGGAGAAACAGGTGCTGGAAAAACTTTAATAATAGATGCTTTAAATATTATATGTGGTGGAAGGTTTTCAAAAGAAATGATTAGAAAAGGAGAAAATTATTCCTTTGTTGAACTAAATTTATATTTGCCTGAAAATAAAAATGCAATTGAAAACAATATTATTGTTAGCAGAGAAATTCATTCTAATGGGAAAAACTCATGCAAGATAAATGGAAGACTAGTAACAGTAACAGAACTTAAGGAATTCATGAGTGATTTAATAGACATACATGGACAAAATGATAATCAAAAAATCTTGAATTCAAATTATCATATAAAATACTTAGATGAATTTGGAGAAGAAGAATTAGAATTCTTATTAATAAAGTGCAAGAAGTGTTATCAAGAATATTGTAAGTTGAAAAAGGAACTAGAAGACAATCTTGGTGATGAAAAGGAGAAACAAAGACAATTGGATTTATTACAATATGAATTTGATGAGATAGATAAGGCCAAGCTAGTTGTGGGAGAAGAAGAAAAATTAAAAGAAAAAAGCCTATTATTTGAAAATGCAGAAAAGATAGCAAAAAATATTAATGAGACTAGCCTATATAGTAATAATGCGGTTGATAATTTGAACAGAGCAATAAAATCTTTGGAAAAAATAGGATATCTAGATTGTAAATACGAAAAAGAATTATTAGAATTGAAAAATGTTTTCTATGAACTTGAAGAATTCAGTAGAGATATTTCTTATATGAATGAAGACATAGAATTTAATACTAATGAGAGAGATGAAATAGAAGAAAGACTTGATTTAATTTCATTATTAGAAAGAAAATATGGTAATAGCATTGAGGAAATATTAGAATTTAAAGAAAACATAGAACAAGAAATAAATAGAATCAATAATTTGGAAGAACATAATAACATTATTAGAAAAAGGCTATCGGAGATTGAGAATGAAATGAATAAGTTTGCTGTTGAAATTCACAACAAAAGAATGGCTGTGTCATCAAGATTAATAGAAAGAATAAATGGCGAATTAGTAGATTTGGAGATGCCTAATGCAAGATTTGATGTAAGCATAAGAGAATGTGACTATAACAAAAATGGTAAGGATATAGTACAATTCTTGATTTCTACCAACATAGGAGAAGATAAGAAAGAACTTCAAAAGGTAGCTTCAGGAGGAGAGATGTCAAGGATAATGTTAGCAATAAAAACTGTACTTGCTAATTCAGATAGCACTCCAATAATGATTTTTGATGAAATAGATACAGGAATAAGTGGAAAAGCAGCTAAATCTGTAAGCCAAAAGTTAAAGCTTATAGGTAATAATCATCAAGTTATTTGCATTACCCATCAACCAAGTATTGCAGCTAAAGGAAATCATAATTATTTTATTAGTAAAAAAACAGTAAATAATAGAACAACTACAAATATCAAGAAATTAAGTGAAAACGAAACTTTACAAGAAATTGCAAGAATTTCTAATGGGGATATTACAGAAATAGCAGTAAAACATGCTATGGAACTTAGAAAAATGGCTTAAAGATTTTTAAAGTGTATTATAAAACATACTAAGAATAGTATTACAAAAGAAAAATATTTAATTATAAGAATATTATTTCAAAATAATGAGGAAAGGTATTAAGAGATAAAGATACAAGGGCGACCAATGGTCGTCTTTGTTAACATTTTTTTCCTTAAATTGTTTACAAATTACCATAATTATTATATAATAAATGAGTATAATTTTATTAAATGAAGGGAAATAGATTAAATGGAAAACAATAATACTGAAAATCAAGAATTAGATATGAATACACTTATGAAAGTTAGAAGAGAAAAACTTGATAAGCTTAGAGCAGAAGGAAAAGATCCATTTGAGATTACTAAGTTTGAAAAAACACATACAAGTAGTGAAATTGTAGATAATTATGAAGAGTTAGAAAACAAGGATGTTACAATAGCAGGAAGACTTATGGCAAAGAGAATAATGGGAAAAGCTTCTTTTTGTCACATTCAAGATGAGAATGGAAAGATACAAAGTTATGTAAGTATAAATGACTTAGGAGAAGAAGACTACAAGAGTTTTAAGGAATTTGATATAGGTGACATTATTGGTATTACAGGTTTTGTTTTTAAAACAAGGACTGGAGAAGTTTCAATTCATGCAAAAGAAGTTGTGTTACTTACAAAATCATTAAGGCCACTTCCAGAAAAATTCCATGGACTTAAAGATAATGACTTAAGATATAGACAAAGATATGTAGACCTAATAATGAATCCAGAAGTAAAAGAAACATTTATCTTAAGAAGTAAAATATTAAAAGAAATAAGAAAATTTATGGATGAAAAAGGTTATATGGAGGTTGAAACACCTTCACTTACAACGGTAGCAACCGGAGATGCTGCAAGACCATTTATTACACACCATAATACTTTAGACTTAGATATGTATCTAAGAATTGCTCCAGAATTAAACTTAAAAAGACTAATAGTTGGAGGAATGGGAAAAGTATTTGAGATAGGAAAAAACTTTAGAAATGAAGGAATGGATATAAAGCACAATCCTGAATTTACGAATATGGAATTTTATTCTGCATATGAAGATTATAATGATATGATGAACTTAACAGAAGAACTTATATCAACAATAGCAAAAAATGTTTTGGGAACAACAAAAATAAAATATGGTGATGATGAGATAGAATTAGCTCCAGGATGGAATAAGATTACAATGATAGATTCAATCAAACAAGCATGTGGAGTAGATTTTAATACAATTAAAACAGATGAAGAAGCTCAAGCAATTGCAAAAGAAAAGGGAGTACAATTTGAAGATATTAAGAATACTAGAGGACATATTATAAATGAGTTTTTTGAAACTTTCGTTGAAAAAACTCTTATTCAACCAACATTTATTATGGATTATCCAGTAGAAGTTTCACCTTTAACAAAGAGAAAGAAAGAAACACCTGAATTAGTTGAAAGATTTGAGCTATTTATTGGAGGAAGAGAATACGCAAATGCATATTCAGAATTAAATGATCCAATAGATCAATATGAAAGATTATTGAAACAAGTTGAAGCCAAAGAGAAAGGTGATGAAGAAGCTGGTGGAATGGATGAAGATTTTGTTAATGCATTAGAGATAGGATTACCTCCAACAGGAGGAGAAGGAATAGGACTAGATAGATTAATAATGTTATTAACAGATTCTGCATCAATTAGAGATGTCCTTCTATTCCCAACAATGAAACCTTTAGCTTAACAATTACTGATAAGCCTTAATAGAGTTTTATAGCTAAAATGTATTATAATAAGTTATAACTGAAAATGAACAGAGATGAAAAATAATATTTTAAATATAAAGATTTGTAACAGTAAAATAAGGAAATAAATATGAAAAATGATAGATTATTTAATGAAAGTATAATACTAATTGGCCCATCAGGTGCAGGTAAATCTACTGTTGCAGAAGAATTAACAAAGATAACTCATCTTCCAAGATTGTGCTTGGACAGAATAGCAAATAATGATAGACGTTCTGGATTCAGAAGTTTTTTTAGAAGTGCAGACGAGTATAATGCTTTTTTAATAAAAAAACAATTGGAGAGAGCTGAACAGTTAGGATTACCAGGAGTGGTTGATTTTGGGGCTGGACATTCAGTTTACGATGATAGAGAATTATTTTGTGAGGTTAAAACCAGATTGAGCAAATTTAAAAACATTGTGCTTTTATTACCAACAGAAGATTTAGAAAAAACCTTACAGATATTAGCAAGTCGCTCTACAGGAGATTATAGTCCTAATAGAAAGTTTATTACTAGTCCTTGTAATAGAGAATTAGCTACTATAATAGTATATGAAAATGGAAGAAGTCCAAGTGAAATTGCAACTGAAATAATAAGAACTATAGATAGTAGAAATAAAGATGAAGAAAAAGAAAGATAAATAATAGCATTAAAAAAATAATATAATATAAATGAGCGTAAAAATGTAATGATATTTTTAAGTAGTAACATTAAGAATAAGGAGAAGATTAATGTATTTTAATTATTCGAATCCATGGATGATAGGATTAATTATTATATTAATAATGGAAAATATTAAAAATGTTTTAATGACAAGAGGTGGAATTCTTGGACTAGTACTTACACTTCCAGGACTACTTGTTGCAATAACATTTCATGAATTTGCACATGCATGGGTTGCAGACAAATTAGGAGATGACACTCCTAGAAGAAATGGCAGGTTAACACTAAATCCTTTAAAACATATTGACCCATATGGCATGGTGCTATTATTGTTAGCTGGATTTGGATGGGGAAAACCTGTAGAAATAAATTCAAATAATTTTAATAGGAAAATTACAGTTAGACAAGGAAATGCACTTGTTGCTTTAGCAGGTCCTGTTATGAACTTTGTCTTGTCAGTAGCTTTTTCAATCTTTTATGCATTATTAATAAAAAATGCTGGGACATTTTTATATACAACGTCTGGACTAGTAGTAATGAGTGCACTAGAATACACTATTGTAATGAATGTTGGACTGGGAGTTTTTAATTTGATACCTTTGCCTCCTTTAGACGGATCGAAAGTTTTAATGGTATTTCTACCTGAAAAAGCAAGAAATTGGTATGAAACTCATCAAAGTATGCTATATATAGTATCTCTAATAATTTGGATAACTCCACTATCAACAATGATTATTAGTCCTGCAATTAGTTCAATAGGAAATGGATTATTTAGTTTAATTACAAAAATTGTAGGAGTATAAAATTAAAAAGGAGCAGTATGAAATCTATAATAACATTAGGAATTGAATCAAGTTGCGATGAAACAGCTGTGGCAGTAGTTAGAGATGGAAGAGAAGTACTTTCAAATATTATAAATTCTCAAATTGATATACATACACTTTATGGTGGAGTGGTTCCTGAAATTGCATCAAGAAACCATATTAACAATATTTCGAATGTGTACAAGGAAGCAATAAAACAGTCAGGAGTCTCTATTGAAGAAATAGATGTAGTCACATGTACTTATGGACCAGGGCTGGTTGGAGCATTACTAGTAGGCCTTTCATATGGAAAAGCTTTAAGTTATGCAATAAACAAACCATTAATAGGAGTAAATCATATTGAAGGTCACATTGCTTCAAACTATATTACACATAAAGACTTAGAACCACCTTTTATTTGTGTAATGATGTCTGGTGGAAATACACAAATTGTACATGTTAAAGATTATACCAAATTTGAGGTATTGGGAAAGACTCGAGATGATGCAATAGGAGAATCATTTGATAAAATAGCCAGAGTAATAGGCCTTGGCTATCCTGGAGGACCTAAAGTAGATAAGTTAGCACAACAAGGTGAAGCAAATATAAAGTTGCCAAAAACTCATTTCGATAATATGGATTTTAGTTTTAGTGGAATAAAAACTGCAGTAATTAATTTAAATCATAATACTATAGACATAAACAAAGCGGACTTATGTAAGAGCTTTGAAAAGACAGTAACAGAAATACTAATAGTAAATGTAAAAAAAGCAATAGATAAAACAGAAGTAGGAACCGTGGTATTGGCAGGTGGAGTATCGGCAAATAGCTATATTAGAAAAGAGTTTTTAAATCTTGAAAAAGAAGGAATAAAAATATATATGCCAGATTTAAAACTATGTACTGACAATGCAGCAATGATTGCATCAGCTGGATATTACAATTATATAAATGGAAAAAGAAATGACCTTTCTCTAAATGCAATACCGAATTTGAAATTAGAATAGAGGAAATTAGATGTCAATATATGTAATAGGAGACCTACATCTATCTTTTAATGAACATAAACCTATGGACATTTTTGGAGATAATTGGGTCAATCATGAAGAAAAAATTAGAACAAATTGGATTAAAACAGTAAAAGAAGATGATTTGGTGGTTTTATTAGGTGATTTTTCTTGGGCTATGCATCTTAATGACACATACAAAGATTTTGAATACCTAAATAGTTTAACGGGAAAAAAGGTATTAATAAAAGGAAATCATGATTATTGGTGGACAACCTTAAAGTCTATGCAAGAATACATCCAAAAAAACAGTTTTAATAATATAGATTTTATTATAAATAATAGTTATAACTACAAAAATAAAGTAATTGTTGGAACTAGAGGATGGGCTTTTACGGAAACAGAGAGTAGTGAGAAGATGATTAATAGGGAGTTGCTAAGATTAGAAAACTCAATTAAGCATGCAATAGATAATTATGGAAAAGATAAGGAACTCATCTGTGTAATGCATTACCCACCTATTAATAAGGCAATGTTTTATAATAACGAAAAGAGTATGTTTGTAGAACTAATGAAAAAATACTCAATAAAAAAATGCTTTTATGGACATTTGCATGGCAAATCTCACAGTGAAGCGGTGGAAGGAAATATAGATGATGTTGAATTAAAGCTTGTAAGCTGTGACTATATTAATTTTGAACCATATTTGGTAGAAATATAAATACTATAGAAGGGAAAGATGATGAGTAATAAAAAGACTATAAAATTAAATTTAGGAATAATAGTTTTAGTAATAATTGTTTTAATAATAATTGTTTCTATAGGAGTTGGAGTAAATAAAATAAAAAAATCAAAAAAAGATGAAACTCAAGGACAATCAGAAGTTGTAGCAAAACAGAGTTTGATGAATGTTGAAGTTCCTATAACGAAGCAAGATGTTTCTAAAAGAGTAAATCTTGAAAAGATAATTAACGACAATGAAAAAGATATACAGAAAGAAACAATTGAAAAAGAAGAGGCTGATGTAGAATATAGTACTCAGTACAGAGAAAACAACTCTTTAGCAAAAGGTAAAATACAGACAATACAGGAAGGACAAGATGGAAAACAAAATGCAATAATTAAGAATAAATATAAAAATGATGAATTAATATCTTCTAGTCAGATTTCTTCAGAAATAACTAAAGCTTCAATTGATAAAATAGTTGAAGTTGGAACCGCAGCATACTCAAACAATTATGTTCCCATAGTGGGAGACAAATTAGAAGTTACTTCAATAACATTAGCTATAAGGGTTTCAGCAGAGGAGACAGCAGAAAAACTTATCACAATTAATAAGGGTGATGAAGTAACTGTTAAGGGAGAAAAAGACGATTGGTATAATGTTCAGTATGATAGCTACATCGGATGGGCTCCTAAAGACTGTTTAAAATATAATCCACCTAATAGCGATGGAGATGAGAATAATCCACAATTTACAAGAGAACAGCTTACACAAGATATCGGATTTAGCATGCTACTTAATAGAAAAAGTGGATTATCAATTGATCAGTTTAAACAAATCTTCGAAAATGATTCAAATGATAGAAATAACGTTTTTAAAGACAATGCAGAATATTTTTATTATGTAGAGGAACAGTATACAGTTAATGGAATTTTTGTTGCTGCGATAGGAATTCATGAAAGTGGATGGGGAACATCAGCAATATCATTATCTAAGAAAAATTTATTTGGATACAGAGCGTATGATAGAGACCCTGGAGGAAGTGCATCAACGTTTGCAACATATTCAGAGGGAATTGATTTAGTAGCACGTGTTTTAGTAAAATACTACTTGAATCCAGCTGGAACACCAATTTATGGTGGGGAAACTGCAAGTGGGGCATACTATAAAGGATCAACAGTAACTGCTGTAAATAAGTCATATGCAACTGATAAAAACTGGGCAAATGCAGTGTATAAATGGATGTTATATTTATATAATAAATTATAAAATTTTACTTGATATTTTTATCAAGTTAGTGTATTATTAATGTATGTGTGAGAAAGGAATAAAATTCAAAATGAAAAAAGTGTTAATAGTTTTTATTTCACTAATATGCATTATTGGAATACTATTTGCTAATTATTCGTATGCTACTAATAATGTTGCTACAAATGAAATTATTTCTTCTAAAACAAAGAGTAAGTTGGTAGAAATAAAGGATACAGAAATAAAGTCTGTGGCAGACTATACAGAAGTATATGGTAGTGCAGTATATGGTACTGTTGGATATATACTGAATAAAGTAAGAATTTACAGTATTCCATTAGGCTTTCTGGGAATAGCTGTATGTGCAATTTATGAATTCATAATGGGAGGAAGAAATTTAGAGAATAGACAAAAAGGCTTTAATGGAATGGTGGCAACAGTTGCAATATTTGTGATATGCCAAATACTGCCACTTGTATTTGCTATTGTAATAAAAGGTTGGAGGGAATAACAAATGAAAGTATTGTTTGCTGTTAGTAATGATAATATAACAACATCAGTTGTTAGTAAATATCAACAAAAATATAAAGAAATAGTTACAAGTAAAAATGTATACTATTTTAATGCTATTGTAAAAGAGTTACAAAAGGATAAAAGCTATGATGCTGTTATAATTGAAGAAGATTTGGAACCTATTTCAAACAACAATTATGAAGCAATTGATAAGTTTTTATCTGAAAAATTAGATAGCATTAGTGATGAAGCTGCAAAACCTACTGGTGAAGACATACCTATAATATTTATTTGTGCTGACAGAAGAACAATTTCAGATCCTTTACTTAAAAAGTTATTTAGTATGGGAATATATAATGCGCTAATAGGAAATGACAGAAGTTTAGATAAATTATGCGAACTAATAGCTAAACCAAGAAATAAAAAAGATGCCAAAAAATACTATAGAATAGAAGTTGACCAAGCAGAATATGAGATGCAAAAAGATGAGATAGTTAGTGAAGAACAAATCCAAAATATATTAAATTATTATAAAAAGATTGGCTCAAATGAAAGAAAATGTGTTCAAGCATTTGACAGTATATCAAGACAATATGATAGTACACAACTAAGAATTATTGTAAAGTTTTTGCCTATGAATGTAAAAGCTATTCTTGAAGCTCATTCGCCAATATATCAAAGATTAATGTCAAGTGGAACTGTTTTATCAAATGGACAATATAACCAATATAACCAAAACAATCCTAAAAAACCTGAAAAACTTGGTTTTATTTCAAAAGACTTAAATAGTTCTGGTATAAGACCAAATTCTGTTGTAATACCTTCAAACATGAAACTACAAGGTGCTGAAGAACAAAATGAAAACAATAATAATTCTAGTTCTGGACAACAATATAGTAATCAACAACAATACAATAATAGAATACAGCAGCCAGCATATGGTCAGTATAATCAACCAGCATACGGACAATATAATCCATATAATACAATGAGAAATAATCAATATACAAATAACATGTACAATCAACAAAGAGTTAATCCATATGGAATGAATAACAATATGGGGCAGGCACAACAATATAATAATATGCAACCAAAATCGCCATATTATCCTAATACAAATACGCAGTATAACAATCAGTATGTAAACAATATGCAACCCAATAATGTACAACAAAACAATTCTCAGGGAGAATCAAATAATACTCAAACAATTGCAGAAGAAAAAGACAATACTACTAATCAAAATAATTCTACAATGGATACAGGTATAGAACCAATTGAACCAATAAAATTAAATGACCTTGAAGAAAATGTTGAAACTAATAATAATGATATAATTGAAGAAACTAATTCAAATGTTGATATTTCAACTAATTTAGAAACAGAACAGAATTCTACACCTATAAATGAAGAAGAAAGTGCAGAAGAAACAGTTACAACTACTGAACAACTAGATAATAATGAATTTGAAGAAAATGTTGAGCAAGTTGAACCTGTAAAAAGAAGAAGGGGAAGACCAAGAAAAATTAAACCAGTTGATATTTCTGGTGTTCCAGAAGTTAAAAGGAAAAGAGGGAGACCAAGAAAAATTACAGAAAATGAGCAAACAGCTGAAATTGTTGATGATAGTATTAATAGCATTCAAGAAAACAATGCAGGAGAACAAACAAGTACTGATGATTTAGTGAATGTTAACAATACAGAAGATATTTTACCAATAGTTAATGATGAAAACACTAACAAACCTGTTGTTCAAGAAACAAATCATCCAATGCAAATGATGGATAATATTGATTTGAAACAGAATACAGCAAATACAACAGCAACAAGTAATATTAATCAAAATTATAGAAACATGAATACTAATAATAGTGTTAATTCAAATTATAGTAAAAATAATGAAATACAACCAATTAATCTATATGACTTGGATATCAATTCTAATGACGATATATATTCTAATTCAAATGTAGACTTAGGAGTACAACCATTAGATAGTATTGGTAATGAACAACAAGCTTCTGCTCAAGATGATACAGAGTTATACAATGAATTTGAAAATACTGCAGGCTATAGTGATAGTTTGGAAAATAGTAATCAGCTAGTAAATACAGAAGATAATATAGTTGATTTAAATTTAAATGCTCCTTTAGCTGGAAATGGAAAAGTTGTTTCTTTTGTAGGAACAAGTAAGAATGGTACTTCATTTATTGTGAACAATATAGCATTTCTTCTAGCACAGAGCGGAATCAATACAGCAGTAGTGGATTTAACACAGAACAAGAATTCTTATTATATGTTTACTGATAACGATCCAAATAAAACTAAAATAGCAAGTGAGAGTCTGAAAAAATTGGCCAACGGTGTTGTTGAAGGATTGAATGTAAAAAATAATTTAACTATTTTTACAGCTTTACCAGAAGATAGAGATAATTCAAATTCAAATGTAAATCAAAGAAGAGTATTAGAAAGCTTATCAAGTAGATTTGAAGTAGTGCTACTTGATTGTGATTTCAAAACAGACGCACCATATTTTGTATTTTCAAATGAGATTTACTTAATACAGTCTATGGATGCATTTACTATACAACCATTAACTAAGTTTTTAAGTGATTTAAAATTGAAAAAAATGCTTGATGAAGAAAAACTTAGAATCGTTGTAAACAAATATGTAAAATTAAAGAAATTAGATGCTAAGATGATTGTTGGAGGAATGTCAAAATACAATGAGCCATCAATGACATTACAAAGGGATTTATTCGATCCTAGAAAAATCACAACAACAACTATTCCATTTGATATGGAAACATATACGAAGTATTTGGAATCAATTGCATTATGTTCGATGACTTTAAACGGATATTCAAAAGAAGTAATAGACGGTTTGGAGAAACTTAAAAATCTTGTATATCCACTTGTTGCAGGAGGCAACAGAAATAACAGAAATAATGGCTATAACAACAATAACAGCTATGATAACAACAATGGATTTAACAATAATAATAGCTTTAATAACAATAATACAAATAATTACAACAATGATATGGGATATAATAACCAAAGAAATTCTCAAGGTTTTTCTAACAACATGAATGACACTTTAAACAAAATGAGAACAAATAACTTTTAGAAAAGAAGGAGGTGTGTCCTTTTGGAAATTGCAGCATTGTGCTTTATTATATTATTAGTACTAATTGTGTTTATATTAATGATATATAATTATTATGTGCACAAGAAGATTGAAAGTTTTACAAATTTAAATCAAAGAGTAAAGAGCTTAAATGTATTACAAGAATTTATGAATACATTGGGTGAAAATGCTACTATAACTGAAAAACTAGAAAGTATTAATGATATATTAATAAACAAGTACTCAATTAAATATTCAACTATAGTTGTATTCAATGGAGCAGAATATGAAATTAAAGCATCAAATGTTGACATGAAGCACTGGGATAGCTTGAAAAGCCTTCAAAGTGATCCGGTTTTTGCGGAAAGTATACAGACTGCTACTCCAAAGTATATAACAGTAGATAATGATAGCGAAAAGTTACCATATCAAAAAATGGAATTTGGAAGAGCTAAATGTATAATGTTTTTTCCACTGTATGTTGATAATGTCTATATTGGATATTGGGTTATAGAAGGTAGTGAGCCACACGAATTTGACTCATTTGACACAACGATATTAGAAGTTGTAAGAGATAATATAGTAACAATATTAAAAACAGTAGCTAATCAATCTACAATTGAAAATATTGTTAGAGATGATCAATTCTCTGGATTAAAGTCAGCTGAGTATTTGTATGGAGAAGGTAAGAAAATAATTGACCAATATACAACTTCTGCAATATGTTTGTTTAAAATTGTAAATTTACCAGAAGTAAATACAAATATTAGCAGAAAAACAGGAAACAATATGGTTACATTTGTATCAAATTATGTAAAGAATAATTTGGCAAATAATTATGTTTTTGTTAGATATATGGGACCTAAATTTGCTATTATATTTTCAGGAGTTGACGTAAAAGGCGTATCCAATTTTATGGGAAACATGAAAAATAAACTTGAAATGATAAGGGTTCAGTATGCTGACGATTACAAGGGACAAACTAGTGAAAATGTAGATAATGGTGAAAATACTGGAGCAGAACAGACACAAGTGCAACAACAACCAAAGTTTATTACCCCAAAAGTAAAAGTGGTAATATCTACATATTATAAAGGAACATCACTAGATGGTGCACTAAAGAAGATTGAAGAATATATAGATAAAAGCAATGACAATACTATTAGTGTAGTATAACTTGTTAAGAAAGGAATGATGAAATATGGCATTTGATGAAACAAGAAGTTTTCAAGTTGAAAGAGAAGAAAATGCAAAAGCTAAAGAAATTTTGAAAGAAGTATATGATGATTTGAAAGAAAAAGGATATAATCCAATAAATCAAATCGTCGGCTATATTCTTTCAGGAGACCCAACATACATTACAAGCCATAATGGTGCACGAAATTTAATTAGAAAAGTAGAAAGAGATGAATTGCTAGAAAAAATGGTTAAGGAATATATAAAAGTAGATGAATAGAGTATTAGGAATAGATTATGGAGAATCTAGGACAGGAATCGCAATAACTGATCCATTAGGAATAACTGCACAAGGACTTGAAACGATTGAATCTAATGGAAATGACAAAATTGTATTAAGAAGAATTGCTGAAATTGTAGAAGAATATAATGTAGAAAAATTTGTTATAGGAAATCCAATAAATATGGATGGTTCTGAAAGCGAAAGATCATTAAAAACAAAAGGATTTATTCATAAATTAAAATCAAGGTTTAATACTATAGAAGTTATTAGCATCGATGAAAGGCTTACAACTGTTGAGGCGCATAGGACAATGAATGAATTAAATATAAACAAAAACAGAAAAAGAGGAATAGTAGATACAATTGCAGCAGTATACATATTAGAGGGATATATTAATAAAAAGTAGTATTTTAATAAGGACGACTAATGGTCGTCCTTAAATTTTGTAAAAAAAATATAAAAAATACTTGATTTTTTAATGAAAAGGATATATAATATAGAAAGTCAAAGAAAGTCAAAGTCAATAAAAATATAAAGAGGTGATGTAAAAAAAATGAGAATTTCAGATATAATAGAAGAATTTATCAAAGAAATGCTTGAAACAGATAATTCGGCTACAATACAAAGAAATGACTTGGCAGAACACTTTAATTGTGTACCATCACAAATTAATTATGTTATATCAACTAGATTTACTCCTTTACATGGATATTATGTTGAAAGTCAAAGAGGTGGTGGAGGATATATCCGAATACACAAGGTGAATGTAACCAATAGTGATTATTTGATGCATATTATTGCTAGTATTGGAGAAAGAATAACAGCAAAAGAGGTTGATGTTTTTGTAAACAATTTCATAGACTATGGGATAATAAGTGATAAGGAGGCTAAGCTTATTAAAAATGCAACAAACGATAAGGCTTTGACTATTCCAATAGAAATCAGAGATCAACTTAGAGCAAACATATTTAAAAATATGATTATTACATTAGTATAAAGGAGGTAATAAAAATGATATGTCAAAATTGTGGAAATAATGAAGCAAATATAAGATATACACAAATTATAAATGGAATAAAAAAGGAAATTGCTTTATGTAGTAAATGTGCAAGAGAAATGGGAGTTGATAAAATAGAAATACCTGATTTCCCAATTAACTTTAATAGTTTTATGGGTGATTTCTTTAATGATTATGCAGAAAACACATTATTGCCTAATCTAAAAACTAGTATGATTAGATGTAAGAGTTGTGGAACATCATATGACGACTTTATTGATACAGGAATGTTTGGATGTAGCGAATGCTATAATACATTTTCTGATCCAATAGATTCATTATTAAAAAATCTTAATGGTACCACAAAACATATAGGTAGAGGTAATAATAAAAATTCAAAAAAAGAAAAAATAGAAAAAAAAGTTAAAGAAGAAAAAAAACTAAATAAGGAAGAAAATGAAAAAGAAAGATTGAAAAAAGAACTTGAAAATGCTGTTGCAGAGGAAAGATATGAAGATGCGGCAGATATCAAAAAAGCTATTGACAAATTGGATAACATTAGCTAGAGAAAGGAGAAAAATATGAGTTGGTATACACAAAGTGGAAATGAGTCAGATGTTGTAATATATTCAAAAATACGTTTATCGAGAAATATAAAAGGGATACCATTTCCAGCTAAATGTAATGAAAAAGAATTGGAAGAAGTATACAACAAAATGAAAGAAATAAGCTATTCTTTAGGCTATGGATTAAAATTTATAGACTTAAATGAATTAGATGCAGTTACAAGGCAATCATTAGTCGAAAAACACGTATTAGGTAATAGGCTAGAAAAAGAAAAAGGAAAGTATAGAGCCATTATTATTAATGAAGAAGAAAACATATGTATTGAGATTAATGGAGAAGACCATATAGCATTACAAGTATTATGCTCTGGGTTAGATTTAAACAATATTTTAAATTTAGCTATAGAAATTGATGAAAAAATACAAAGTACTATCCCATATGCTTATCATGAAAAATATGGATATTTAACAGCATGTCCAATCTATGTAGGAACAGGATTAAAAGCATCTATACAAATTCATATACCAGGACTATCAATAACAAATAATACCAGAAAAATAATAAATATAGTTAACAATTTGGGGATGAATATTAGAAGTTCATATGGAGATGGACAGAATTATCAAGGTGATTTTTATCAAATATCTAATAATCAAACTTTAGGAATAACGGAAGAAGAAATAATAAAGAATTTGAATTTGATTATACAAAAAGTAAAAGAACAAGAAAGAACAGCAAGAAAATTTCTAGCAAAAAATTCAATTGATTTGGAAGATAGAATATACAGAGATTTTGGAGTAATTACTAATGCTAGAAAACTAGATCAACAAGAGACATTGGAATTATTATCTAGCATAAAATTAGGAAACGATTTGGGAATTATTAATGAACTTAATGACTTAAAGATGTCAAAACTAATGATATATACAAAACCAGCAAATCTACAGAAAAGAATTGGAAAGAAACTGTCATCTTATGAACAATCAATAGAACGTGCTAATATTGTTAGACAAATAATAGAAGAAGATTAAAAAAAGTCGATGTACTTATAATGAAAGGAGGTACTATTATGTATTATAAGTTTACAACAAGAGCAGAAAAGGCTTTGGAAATAGCTCAAGATTTAGCTATGGAACTAGGACATAAGTATATAGGATCAGAACATATATTATATGGACTTATAGATGAAGGAACAGGAATAGCTTGTAGAGTTGTTAATAACCAAGATATCTTATCAGAAAATGTTAAAGAGGAAATTATAGATATAGTGGGAGAAGGAACTCCTATAAGAAATCCAGAAATATTAGGATTTACACCTAGAAGTAAACGTATTATTGAAAATGCTTTTATGGATGCAAGAGAAATGGGAAGTGAACACATTGGAACAGAGCATATTTTAATAGGAATACTTAAAGAAGGTGATAGCGTTGCTGCAAGAATATTACTAGATTTAGGAGCTGATCCACAAAAACTATATAATGAAACAACAAAAATCATTAATGAAGAAAAAGAGCTAAAAGAGCAAAGACCAGAGAGTAGAAGAGGAAGCTTTAATTCTACTCCTACTTTAAATCAATATGGTAATGACTTAACAAAACAGGCTGAAGAAGGAAAACTAGATCCTGTTATAGGAAGAAAAGAAGAGATTCAAAGAGTTGTAGAAATTTTATCAAGAAGAACAAAGAATAATCCTTGCTTAATTGGTGAACCAGGAGTTGGAAAAACAGCTGTAGTAGAAGGCTTAGCGCAAAAAGTAGTAGCTAATGATGTTCCAGAACAATTAAAGAATAAAAGAGTTGTAAGTGTAGATATGGCAAATATGGTAGCAGGAGCAAAATATAGAGGCGATTTTGAAGAAAGAATAAAAAAACTTTTAAAAGAAGTACAAAAATCAAAGGATGTAATTTTATTTATTGACGAAATACATACAATAGTTGGTGCTGGAGCTGCAGAGGGAGCTGTGGATGCTGCGAATATTTTAAAACCATTACTTGCTAGAGGAGAAATACAATTAGTTGGTGCAACAACTTTAAAAGAATACAGAAAATTTATCGAAAAAGATGCAGCTCTTGAAAGAAGATTTAGCCAAGTTAATGTGCAAGAGCCAACTGAAGACGAGTCTGTAAAAATATTAATGGGACTTAGGGATAAATATGAAGCACATCATAATGTTAAAATAACAGATGAAGCAATAAAAGCTTGTGTTGAGCTATCATCTAGATATATTAATGATAGATTTTTACCAGACAAAGCAATAGATTTAATGGATGAAGCAGCTTCAAGACTAAGAATGAAAACATATATGGAACCAGATTCTTTTAAAACTTTAAGCGATGAAATTGAAAAGATTAGTAAAGATAAAGAAGAAGCGGTAAGGACTCAAGACTTTGAAAAAGCAGCAAATTTAAGAGATAATGAAAAAGAAAAAAAGAAAGAATTAGAACAAAAAAGAAAAGAATGGAAAACAGAGAATAGCAAAAAAATATTGACATTAAAGTATGAAAACATAGCTGAAGTCGTGTCAGCGTGGACAGGAATTCCAGCTACTAAGGTAACAGAAGGAGAGAGTGAAAAACTAAAAAATCTAGAAGAAAATTTGCATAAACGTGTTATAGGTCAAGATGAAGCAGTTTCAGCAGTTGCAAAAGCCATAAAAAGAAGTAGATTAGGTTTAAAAGATCCTAATAAGCCAATTGGATCATTCCTATTTTTAGGCCCAACTGGTGTAGGAAAAACAGAATTATCAAAGGCATTAGCTGAAAATTTATTTGGAACAGAAGATGCATTAATAAGAATTGATATGTCTGAATATATGGAAAGTCATTCAACAGCAAAACTAATAGGTGCTCCTCCAGGATATGTTGGATATGATGAGGCTGGACAGTTAACAGAAAAGGTTAGGAGAAAACCATATTCAGTTATTTTATTTGATGAAATAGAAAAGGCACATCCAGATGTAATGAATTCGCTTTTACAAGTATTGGATGATGGTAGACTTACAGATAGTCAAGGTAGAACAATTAATTTTAAAAATACAATAATAATAATGACATCTAATGTTGGAGCTAGATTAATAACAGAAACAAAAAAACTAGGATTTTCAAATGCTCAGAATGAAGAAGATACAAAAAATGATTATGAAAATACCAAGAAAGATGTATTAAATCAGCTAAAAAAAGAGTTTAAACCTGAATTTTTAAATCGTATAGATGATATTATAGTATTCCATAAATTGAACAAAGATGATATTAGAAATATAGTTGACCTTATGCTTAAAAATGTAGAAAAGCTTATGAGTAAGCAAGGAATAAAAATGAAAATAGATGATAATGCTAAAGAAATAGTAGCGAAAGCTGGAGTAGATGACGCTTATGGAGCTAGACCATTAAAGAGAGCAATTCAATCTATGATAGAGGACAAAATAGCTGAAGCAATTCTAGATGGCAAAGTTAAAAAAGAAGCGATAATAACTGCAAAAAACGATAGTATAGTGGTTAATTAGAAAAAGCTATAATTAAATGAGGAAGTATGTCAATAAAACATATTGACGTGCTCCCTCATTTTAATTTAAACATTAGTTTTCAGAAATTGAAATTGTTCTTATAAATCCTGATGAATAATATCCAGCAGATTTTGCACCAGAAGAAGTAGGATCTGAATCATCAACGCTATCATTTAAAGCTTCAACAGTGTATTTTTTACTTGAATCAATAGAAGATGCGTCTGTAATGGCATTTCCATTTAATTCTACTAGAATTGTACTAGGTTTCTCTGAGTCTACAGGATTAGAATTATTTTGTTTTACTAAACTAATTAATTGCTTAACCTCTATTGCTGAAACATTAGTGCCAAAGTATGACTCAAATTGTCCATTTTGTGCCTGTGCCTCTTGTGAATCTAGATTTGCGCTTGAAACTGCTGAAACAGCAGAATTATATACTTCTGAACCAGAAGCAACAACTGCTCCAGATGTAGCAACGGCACCAGCTAAAAAAGTTGATTTTAATACAATACAAACAACTAAAGCTATCGCTGCAACTACTCCTAATACTATATTAACTAAATTATAGCTATTCATAATAATCCTCCATTTTTCATACACTATTATAACACTAATAAAAAAAAAGTAAAGAAAAGGATACAAATTTTGATAAATTTGTATCCTAAAAAACTATGTATATTCCATTCATTATTTATTCTTTTTCTTATTTTTAGAATTATCATCTAGCATTTCTCTCATAGCTCCTAAGCTAGCTAGTGAAGAAGTTGCATCAAAAGGTATAAATACTTTATTTGATTCTCCATTTGCAACATCTCTTAATGTTTCTAATGATTTTAATTGAACAAGTTTTTCATCTGGGTTAGCTCTCATCATTGCACCATATACCATTTTAACTTCGTCTGCTTTTGCCTCTGCAACTCTACGAATAGCATCAGCTTCACCTGCAGCAGTTCTCATTCTAGTTTCTCTTTCAGCTTCAGCATGTAAAATAGCAGCATCTTTTTCACCTTGAGCTTTTAGAACAGCAGCTTGCCTTTCACCTTCGGCTTGAAGAATAGCAGCCCTTTTGGTTCTTTCAGCATTCATTTGTCTTTCCATTGCATCTTTGATATCTGGTGGTAAAATAATATCTTCAACTTCAACTCTATCAACAGTACATCCCCATCCATCAGTTGCTTCATCCAGAATAGCTCTTAGTTTATCATTAATGTTATCTCTAGAACTAAATGTTGCATCTAAGTCCATTTTACCAACTAAATCTCTCATAGTTGTTACTGAAAGATACTCTAATCCCTTTTTTAAATTTTGAATTTCATAAACTGCTTTAGCTGGATCCACTACTCTATAAAACACAACAGTATTAATTGTAATAGTAACATTATCTTTTGTAATAACTTGTTGTGGTGGAATATCTAGTGTTTGTTGCTTTAAACTTACTATACTGCGAACATGATCAATAAAAGGAACAATAATAGTTAAACCTGCATCAGCTACTTTATGAAATTTACCTAATCTTTCTATAATATAAACTTCTGATTGTCTAACAATTTTTATACTCATAATTGAAAAAACTATTAACAAAGCTAATAAGATTATTAAAAAAATCCAAGACATCTATTTATCCTCCTATAAAACAATAATATACTATAATTTTATGAAAATTTAATCAACTAATTTAATTATATCATAATTTTTTATAAAAATAAAGAGATTTACATAATTTTAACAATTATTTGCCTATTGTTAAAATTATAAAAATAATATATAATACTTTATTATGAATAATAAGAAGAAAAAGATAATAGTTTTGAGAATTGTTTTTATAATGTTATTAGTAATAACATTTATGATTATTTTTATATTTTCTAGTCAAAATGGAGAAGAATCAGCCACTGTTAGTAAAGGATTACTTTATGACTTGATTAAACTCCTTTTTAGAGATGGAGAATTAAAAGAATCAAAAATAATTATTTATGAAGCGATACTTAGAAAAGTAGCTCATTTTAGCATATATACCTCAGTTGGAATATGGTCAATGGCTAGTTTGGAAACTTTTTTTATTGAAGAGAATAATAATAAAAGACGTTTTATCATTTCACTAATCATAGGATTTTTATATGCTTGCAGTGATGAAATACATCAATCCTTTTTAACAGGTAGAATGGGAAGTTTTATAGATGTTATATTGGATACTATAGGAGTAGCTAATGGAATAGTATTAGTAATGATAATAATAAAATGTTATGAAATTAAAAAAATTAGTAATAATAAAATAAAGAAATTGTAATTGATTTGTAATGGATTTTGTACAATTTATATTATATAATAAAAATGAATATTTATTAGTGTATATTTTTAAGTTTTTCGGGAGGATAATATGAATCCAAAAACAAAGAAAATTAAAAAATATGTTAGTGTTATAATAATACTAATTGTTATAGTAATGTCAACAAGTTATGTTGTATTAGCTGATAATTATAATAATGCAAATGAGAAAATGATTAATATTGAATTCACAAGCTGTGATGTTAGTAATCAGTATGGAGTTAATACGTCAAAGCTAGAAGGAACAAGAGCAGATATATCACATGATAAAACAATGCTGAATATTCATGCTATTGATTTAGCTTTTCCAGGAGCTTGTGCACAATTTAATTCTACTGTAGTTAACAATGGAAATACACCTATCAAGATTAAAAATGTTATTCTTATTGGATTAGAAGAAACAACAGATATAAAAATTAAGGGATTAGAAGCAATATTGGCTTCTCACCCTGTTCTACGACCAGAAGAAAAGTGTAACATAACATTTATGGTTGAAAGAGAAAGCAATTCAGATATAGAGATTGAAAATATAAATAAAAGTGCTAATTTTAGTTTGAAAATTGAATATGATGAATATAGTGTATAAAAAAAGAGGTTTTGAAATAACAGCATATTTCAAAACCTCTTATATTGTTTTTGTAGAATATTATAAGAAATCCAGTAGTCTAAAGCAGATGTATATTGCAAGAGAAAATACATCTAATGTTTTTAAATAAAATTAATAAAAATCTTGAATAAAAAAAACAAATATAATATAATCATAATGTCTAAATGTAATGATAGGAGATAAATAAATGCAAGAGATAATATGTAATAATGAAAATCAAACTAAACTGTTTGCAAGTAATTTAGCTAAAACTCTTAATGTTGGGGATGTAATAGTTCTTTCGGGAGAACTAGGAGCTGGAAAAACAAAATTTGTTGAAGGAATACTTAATTATTTTGGATTACAAAATGAGATTTCAAGCCCAACATTTACAATAGTTAATGAATATCACAATGAAAAAATAGATATATTCCATTTTGATTTATACAGACTAGGAGATGTGTATGAATTTGAAAATATTGGAGGAGAAGAGTATTTTGATAAAGGAATATGCATATTTGAGTGGGGAGAACTAATTGAAGATATTCTACCAGATGACTATATCAAAATATCATTTGATACTGATGAAGAAGATGTTGACATGAGAAAACTTACAATTGAAACATTTGGGGATAAATATAAAGATATAGACTTTAATAAATTTCTAGCGTAAAGGAGAAATAATGAAAATACTTTCAATTGATACATCAAATGAAATATGCTCGGTAGCAATTTTAGAAGACAATAGATTAATTAGAGAATCAAAGAGTACTGATATGAAGCAACATTCAGTTACTTTGATGCCTATGATAAAAACAACGTTAGAAGCAGAAAAAATAGATTTAAAGGATATAAATGTTATTGGTTGTGGAATAGGACCAGGCTCATTTACAGGAGTGAGGATTGCTATTTCAACAGCAAAAGCTTTTTCAGATGTAAATAATACACCAGTAGTAGGGGTTAATTCATTGGAAGCACAAGCATATGGTGTTATTATGAAAAAAGGATATGAAAATTGCAAAATAGTTTCATTGATTGATGCTAGAAATGAAAATGTTTTTGTAGCAGTCTATAGAGTTAATAAAGAAAGATTATCAATATATAAAAATCCTGAGTTTATAAATGTTTCTAAAATAACAGATTTTTTTGATTTTGACGAGCCGATATATATAGTTGGAAATATAAATAAAAAGATTATAGAGCCATTTATTCAAGCTAAAATTGCAAAGGAACAAGCCCAAGCAAAGGATGTTAAGCAATATGAATACATAAAAAACGAAGTTGATAGTTTGGCTAATGCAATAGGACAAGCATCTTTGGAAAAATTTAAAATGGGATTATATGGTGATTCATCATCGATTTCCCCAATGTACTTGCAAAAACCACAAGCAGAGAGACAGAAAGATGGAGATGATAGCTTGTATATTTGTGAATTAGGCAAAAGCGATTTAGAGGAAATAAAAGATGATTATGAAAAATTTCCTAACATATGGGATTATAAGACATTTGAGACAGATTCCAAGAATTCAAAATATTTTGTGGCAAAGCTTAACAATGAAATTGTAGGATTTATAGGATATAAAACTGTATTTGATGAAATAGAAATTATGAATATTGTCACAAGAATAGATAAAAGAAAAAGAGGAATAGCATCGAGTTTATTAAGCCATATTATAAGAAAAATTCCGGCAAATAAAATAAATTTAGAAGTAAATGAGAATAATAAAATAGCAAAAAATTTATATACAAGATTTGGCTTTGAACAAATTGGAGTTAGAAATAAATATTATAAAGATGGCTCAAATGCAATTGTAATGAGCCGCTAAATTAAGCAATTATTATTTAATAAGCGATTATAAACAATCAGTATATATCCACTAGAAACTGATTGAAAACAGAAAGGATAAATATAATGAAAAATACTAATGAAGTACCTATAAAAAATCTTAAATATACTTGTAGTCCAGATGTTTTTGATTTTGAAACTACAGAAGAGATTGAACATAAGTATAGAGGCTTGGGACAAGAAAGAGGAATTGCCTCACTAGAATTTGGACTAAGAGTGGATACCAGGGGATATAATTTGTATTTGGAAGGACCAATTGGTTCTGGAAAAACAACATATACAAAAAATTACCTACATAAGTTATCTAAAACTAAAAAGAAGCCACAGGACTGGTGCTATATATATAATTTTAATAATCCAAATGAACCTATTGCAGTTAGCATGGCAGCAGGTGAAGGAAATAAGTTTAAAGAACTTATGGATAAGTTTATTATAGATATAAAAAATGATATATATAATACTTTTAAAAATGATGATTTTGAAAAAGAGAAAGAAACTATTGTTCAAAAATATCAAGAAAAGAAAGCTAAACTATTAGATAATCTAAATAAAAAATCAAAGAAGGTTGGCTTTCAAGTTAAAGCCTCTGACAATGGAATATTTATGATGCCAATTATTGGAGGAAAGGTTGTTAATCAAGAAGAATTTGAAGAATTAGATGAAAGAGTTAAGGAAGAATACGAAAATAGAGCAGCTGTTGTTCAACAGCAGATTTTAGAAGCAATTTCTAAAATTAAAGAGCTTGACGGTGAAGCTGATAAGAGAGTTTCAGAGTGGCAATCTAATATAGCAATATTAACAATAGAGGGACATGTATCATATGTGAAATCTAATTTAAAAAGAAACAAAAAGATAACTCAGTTCTTAGATAATGTAAAAAAAGATATTATAAAGAATATCTCTAAATTTGTTGATGGAGAGAAAAAAGAAACTGTTGATGATGGAAAACCTAAAATGCCAGAGGAAATGCCATGGGAAAATTACAGAGTGAATGTTTTTGTAGATAATAGCGAAACAAATGGTGCTCCTGTTATTATGGATTCAAATTATTCATTTACAAATTTGTTTGGTAGACTTGAATATGAAAATTATTATGGAATGCTGAAAACAGATTTTACAATGCTTAGGTCTGGATTATTACAAAAAGCAAATGGAGGATATATACTATTTCAAGCTAATGATTTATTGGCAAACCCAGCATGTTATGAGTACTTAAAAAAAGTTTTAAGAAGCAAAGAGATAGGAATTGATAATAACGTTGATCAAAAGTCTTCAATGGTCCTTGTTTCTCTAAAACCTGAACCAATACCTTTAGATTTAAAAGTAATATTGATTGGAAGTGAAAATGTCTATCAAACACTACTATCGGTAGATGATGAATTTAAGAAACTATTTAAAATTAAGGTTGAATTTGAGAATTTTGCACCATTAGATGAGAAGAATCTAAATGATTTTGCTGGATTTGTACATGGATTTTGTAGTGAAGAAAATTTGCCACACTTAGACAAGAATGCTGTAGCTAGATTAATTGAGTATGCGTGTAGATTAGCAGGGGATCAGCATAAACTTTCAACAAAGTTTGGAGAACTTTCACAGATAATTGTTGAAGCAGGAACATGGGCAAAAATTAAAGGTGATAATATAATAACAGCTGAGTATATAGAAAAGACTCTGATTGAAAGAAGAAGAAGAATTATAAAATATGATGAACGTTATACTGAAATGATAAATGAAGGAGTATTATTGATTGATACTCAAGGACATAAAGTAGGAGAAATTAATGGCCTAACAGTAATGACTGTTGGAGAATATAGCTTTGGTAAACCAGTAAAAATTACAGCTAATACATTTACAGGAAAAAGCGGTGTCATTAATGTAGAACGTGAAGTAGAAATGTCTGGATCATCACATTCAAAAGGCATTCTAATACTAAATGGATATTTAGGAGAAAAATTTGCAAAAGATATGCCATTATCATTGACAGCAAGTATTTGTTTTGAACAATTATACAATGGAATTGATGGAGATAGTGCATCAAGTACAGAACTATATGCATTATTATCAAGTTTAGCAGACATACCAATAAATCAATCAATAGCTGTTACAGGTTCTGTTAATCAAAAAGGAGACATTCAAGCCATTGGCGGTGTTAATGAAAAAATTGAAGGTTATTTTGAAATATGCAGAAATAGAGGTCTTACCGGAGAGCAAGGAGTAATGATTCCAAAAGAAAACATTAGAAATCTAAACTTAAATGACGAAGTTATAAATGCAGTAAAGCAAAAGAAATTTCACATATATGCAGTATCAAATATTGATGAGGGAATTGAAATACTAACTGGAGTTCCAGCAGGTGATAAAAACATTCCTGGTACAGTTAATTATTTAGTTTATAAGACATTAAAGAAATTTGCAAAAGCTAGTAAAGAGTAATATTTTTTATATCAATAAGGGAGATAAAAATGAAAAAAATTATTAGATTATTAATTATTTTATTATTATTAGTTATAAGTGCTACAGTGTTTTTAAATATAAATAATACTTCAAAAGCGGCAGAAATGGAAATTTCAGAAACAAGTAAAACAATTAAACTAAACAATAAAGCCTTTTTATCTATAAAAAATAATACTACAGGATCAAAGGTTAACTGGAGTTCGAGTAATGAAAGTGTTGCAACTGTTGATAGCAATGGAGATGTTACTGGAGTTGGTATTGGTAAAGCAACAATAAAAGCAGAGATAGAAACAACTTCTCTTACTTGTGAAATAACTGTTGAATATGGATATTTGGATATAAAAGAGGGAAATTTAAGTGCTATAGAACAAAAATTAGTTTTAGGACTTTATCCTTCTAAAAAATTTAATGCTGTTGTTCAAGATGGAAAAAGTGTAGTTGTTGAAAATGCTTTAGTTACATGGAAAAGCAGCAATGAATCTGTAGCTAAAGTTGACAGTTCAGGAAAAGTGACAGCTGTTGCAAAGGGAACAGCAACAATTACTGCTAGTGTTGAAGGAGCAAGCGATACTTTGGAAGTTACAGTATTAGCAGAACCAGAATATACAGATTTTTCAAAAGCAAAGTGTGAATTATTATTTGACACAGATACAGATTTAAAAATATTAAATATTACTCCTAATGATAATTCATACTATTACGGATTTATTACTAGTGAAAAGAAAGAACCTGATGTTCCTGAAAATATTTCGGATGCATTACAAAATAATGATGCTTTGATTCTTTCTACAAATAAAAATGATAAATATATATATAGAAGAAATGTGGATAAATATGTTGAACTAAATAAAGATATGTATCTCTGGGTATTAGAAGATGTTAAATTAGGTGATGGATTTACAAATGATGACAATAAATATATAAGCAGAGATAGAAAATTTGTTTTAAAAGGTGAAAAACTTACTAAGCCATCATTACCTCAGCTTAATTTAATTGTGAAGGCTTTTAATATATCGAAATGGAATTCAACGACTTCATCAGAAGAAAACAAATCTACATGGATAAGTTTTAGATTTCCTTCTTACACGGAAAAAAGAAAGTTTACATTAAAAATAGGTAAAGTTACTGATGGAAATATTTTGAATAAAATACATAATAATGATTATTCAGGAATAACAGAATTACTAAGTTATGCTAAAAGTCATAGTGCGGTGTATACAAAAGAATTAGAAACAACAAGCTCAAATTACTTTAGTAGTAAAGATGTTTTATTTGATGGAAATACATTATTGACCCATAAGGACTTTTATTATATTTATGTTTTGTTTGATGATGAGAATGGAAAATATGCACCTGTTGAAGGAGTTACTCTTGGGCAAGCTTGGATAGGAACTTCACTTTGGGACTTATATGCTTATACGAGAGAGAATATTGAATGGAATAATTTATCAGGAGATTATACTGTTGCAACTAGACCTATACCTCAAACCGGAGAAAAGATAATAATTATAACATCAATTGTTATAATTGGGATTGGAACAGTAGTATTAATAAATAGATATAAAAGAATAGTGACAAAATAAAGAAAAAACAACCAATTGGTTGTTTTTCTTTTGTACTATTGTTCTTTGAACTATTGAAACTTTTGAACAATAATTGTATAATAATATGGTGTAATTAATTTATGATATAGATTTGTATAAAAATAGAAAGGATATAAATGAAAGATAAATCACTTATTAGAAATTTCAGTATTATCGCACATATAGATCATGGAAAAACAACTCTTTCAGATAGATTAATAGAAATTACAGGAGCACTTTCAAAAAGAGAAATGAAAGAGCAAGTTCTTGATAACATGGAAATTGAGCAAGAAAGAGGAATTACTATAAAATCTCAAGCAGTTAGAATGAATTATAAAGCTAAAGATGGAAATACATATGAACTCAATTTGATTGATACACCAGGACATGTTGACTTTAATTATGAAGTATCAAGAAGTTTAGCAGCTTGTGAGGGGGCAGTTTTAGTTGTAGACTCTACACAAGGAGTTGAAGCTCAAACTTTAGCAAATGTTTATTTAGCATTAGATAATGATTTAGAAATTGTTCCAGTAGTAAATAAAGTGGATTTGCCTAGTGCAAGAGTGGATGAAACTAAACAGGAAATTGAAGATATAATTGGTTTAACAACAGATGACTGTCCATGTGTATCAGCAAAGACGGGATTAAATGTGGAAAACGTGCTTGAAAAAATAGTTACCGACATTCCAGCACCCGAAGGAAATGATGATGCACCATTAAAAGCACTAATATTTGATTCTATATATAATGATTATAAAGGTGCATTAGCATATGTAAAAGTAAAAGATGGAACAATAAAAGTCGGAGATGAAATTAAACTAATGTCAAGTGGTGATAACTTTACAGTAACAGAAGTTGGATATTTTACTCCGGGAAATTATAAAACAACTGAAGAATTATCATCAGGAGAGGTAGGATATATTGCAGCTAGTATAAAGAGTTTATCAGATATTAGAGTTGGAGATACAATAACAAAAAAGGAAAATCCTGCAGAAAAACCATTACCAGGATACAAAAAAGTTAAACCAATGGTATACTGTGGATTATATCCAATGGATGGTTCAGACTATGAAAATTTAAAAGTTGCATTGGAAAAATTACAATTAAATGATGCAGCACTAGAATTTGAGCCAGAAACATCTACAGCATTAGGATCTGGATTTAGGTGTGGATTTTTAGGCTTATTACATCTGGAAATTATAGAGGAAAGATTAGATAGAGAATTTGACTTAGGATTAATAACAACAGCACCATCAGTTATATATAAAGTATATAAGAATGATGGTGAAATGATTGAGCTATATAATCCATCGGAGTTACCAGAACCAGCTAAAATAAAATACATGGAAGAACCATATGTTGAAGCTAATATAATGGTACCTAAAGACTATGTGGGAAATGTTATGGAACTATGCCAGTCAAGACGTGGTATATATATAGATATGCAATATTTAGATTCTTCAAGAGTTAATTTAAAATATGAATTACCTTTGAATGAAATTATTTATGATTTTTTTGATACATTAAAATCTAAAACTAAAGGCTATGCATCACTAGATTATTATATGAAAGAATACAAGGAATCAAAACTAGTTAAGCTAGATATTCATGTGAACAACGAGCCGGTAGATGCACTTTCTTTTATAGTTTTTAAAGACAATGCTTATAATAGAGGAAGAGTTTTAGTAAAAAGATTAAAAGAAGAAATACCAAGACAATTATTTGCTGTACCAATTCAAGCAGTAATTGGTTCAACGATTATTGCAAGAGAAACAATATCTGCATTAAGAAAGGATGTTCTTGCAAAGTGCTATGGTGGAGATATAACACGTAAGAAAAAGTTGTTGGAAAAACAGAAAAGAGGTAAAAAGCGTATGCGTGAATTTGGAAATGTTTCAATTCCACAAGAAGCATTTTTGAATGTATTAAAAGCAGATCAAGAAAAATAATGAATGAAAATTGATTGTTTAAGAAAAAGGTATTGACTAGTGATTATTAAAAAATAAAATAGAAAGGATTGGTTAAATGGAAAGCTATGAGGATCAAATCGAAGGAAGAAATAGTGTGCTTGAATTATTAAAATCAAGTAGGGATATTAATAAGCTTTATATTCAAAAAGGTGAAAAGCATGGTTCGATACTTGAAATTATAGCATTGGCAAAAGAAAAGAAAGTGGTAATTTCCGAAATAGAAAAAAGTAAGATGGATAAAATTTCACAAACTAGTAATCACCAGGGTGTTATTGCAATTGTACCACCATTTGACTATTGCGAAATCGATGATATAATATATGAAGCAAAAAGTAAAAATGAGAATCCATTTATTCTGATTTTAGACGGAATTGAAGATCCGCATAATTTAGGATCAATTATTAGAACAGCTGAATGTGCAGGAGTACATGGTATTATTATTCCAAAAAGAAGAGCCGCACAAGTTAATAGTACTGTAAGTAAAACTTCAGCTGGAGCAGTTCAATATGTGAAAATTGCAAGAGTGAACAACATTAATGAAGCGATTAAAGAACTAAAAGAAAAAGACGTTTGGATATATGGGACTGATATGAATGCTAAAACAGCATATAATAAAGAGAATTATAATGCTGGAGTTGGAATAGTTATTGGAAATGAAGGATCAGGAATAAGTAGATTAGTTAAAGAAAACTGTGATATTCTAATAAAGATTCCAATGGAAGGAAAAATAAATTCATTAAACGCATCAGTTTCAGCAGGTATAATAATGTATGAGGTTGCTAATCAAAGAAATAAATAACAAAAGAAAGGAATAACTAAAGTGAGAAGAAAAGTTAATATAAAATTGATTATAATTATTACCCTTATTTCTATATTAGTAATAGCGGGTTTATTAGTTTTTGCAAAAACTGATTTTTTTAGAACAAAAAGAGGAGCCTTTTTTAGATATTTTAACGGGACAACAGATTCTTTAGAAATACTTACTACTGACAAATTTGAAGCATATAATGCAAGAAAAGAAAATGGACAGTATACAAGGAAAGCTGATGTAACAATACAGAGTTCTTCAAACATCGCAGATAGCAATATATTAGATAAAATCAAATTAACTGTTGAAGAAAAAACAAATAATAAAAAAGAATTGTCCAATATTAATATGTTATTGAAAAAAGATGGAAATAAATTGATTGAGGTTTCTGCAATAAAAGATAAAGATACATATGGAGCTTTTTGTGACGAAATTTCAACTGCTTATATAGGAGTTAAAAATGAAGAATTAAAAAGAATTGCAACAGATGTAGGAATTTCAAATGTAATGATGATTCCAAATGAATTAAACAATGTTAGTATAAAAAATGTTATTGAAACATCAAAGATTGAAAAAAAACATATTAATGAGTGCTTAAAAATGGTAAAAAATGATGTGCCAAATAATGCATATAGCAAACAGAATAAAAAGAAAATAAAAATTAACGATAAATCATACACAACAAATTCGTACACATTGAGCTTATCGAGTATTGACAATGCAAATTTGCAATTAGAACTACTAAATAAAATATCTAAAGATAGCATATTAATGGACTACTTTGCGTCAAAATTCAAATTATTGAACTTTAATGAAGAGTATACAACAATTAATTCTCTTAATGACATTATTAAAAAAAGAATTAACGATTTGCAATCTAAACCAGATAGTGCTGGAGATTTGAAAATTAATGTGTTTGAATTTAAACAAAAAACTATTAGAATGGAAATTAAGAATGGAGAAAATACAATACAAATTGACCATTTAAAGGAAGATAACATTGAAACTTCATCTATTAAAATTAATAATAAAATGTATATGATTCAATATAATGGAACTAATTATACATTAACATACCAAGATACATCTGAAAATGGGAAAAAGATAAAAATAGATTACAATCAAAATGGAAATGTTAATGATAATAACATTGAAAATAGTATGACTATATCATTGACTGAAGGAATAAAAAATATCACATATTCATATAAAGATAAAGTTGAGTTTAGTGATGAGCTAAATGATATTGAAAGCTTTGAAGAAAAGAAAATTGCTATCTTAAATGATTATTCAGATGAAGAGATAAAAGACTTTATAAAATCTCTAAAAGAAAAGATTAATTCTGTATATATAAGTAAAGGTGCTAGTATTGGAATTAATCTTGACCCTATTTTTGAAAATTAGAGATAGAAGCAATAAATAGGCTAAACTCAATATTTTTAAATAAATATCTTATGAACCAGACTATATGTGATAGAAGGAAAATGGAGACAGTTTAGAATTTTTTTGAAATTTGGAAATTCTGAACTGTCTCCATTTCATAGTTATGACTGCATTCTAAGGGAAATATTACAAAAATATTACAAAAATATTAAATTATAGTAATAATACTAATTATTATTGATTAATAAAAATAATTGTTATATTATTATAAAGGATTTTTTTAATAATAAAGAGGAGGATTTCACGATGGCAACATTAAACCCATTAGAACAAAAAGCACGTTCATCATTTATAAAAGGATTTGTAATAGCACTATTTATAGGATTATTAATAGCAGCTGGAATTGGATATTTATATTATCAAGCAAAAGTAGAAGAACAAGAAAGAATTAGCAGACAAAAGTCAGTTCTTGTATTAACTGCAGACCTAAAGTCTGGAGAAATATTAACAAGGGATAAAGTTAAAGTTGTTAATGCAGATGGTGATACAGTACCTGTAAATGGGGCAGCAACTTCTTATGATCAATTGCTTGGCTATTTTGTTAATAGCAAAGAGGGAGAAGAGTCAGAAGATCCAGCAGCTACGAGCAAAAAAAATGCATTAATCACTAAAACTGACTTATATAAGAATACAATAATAGCAAAGGATATGCTTGCGTTACAAACTGAACAACCAAGTAGTGACCAAAGACAAGAAGAATATAACATGATTGTGCTTCCAACAAATCTAGAAAGCGGAGATACAGTTGATATAAGATTAAGATTGCCTAGTGGACAAGATTATATAGTACTTGCTAAGAAAAAGGTTACAGTACCTACTATAGCTGATGTACCATCTTCAAGCACAATACAAATGAAAGTAACAGAGGATGAAATCTTAACAATGTCTGCAGCGATAGTTGATGCTTATAAAATTGCTGGATGTAAGCTTTACGCAATAAGATATGCTGAACCAGGACTACAGGATAAAGCGACTGCTACATACATTCCTGCTGCTGACACATTAAGATTAATATATGAAGATCCAAATATTGTTGAACAAGCTAAAGCTACGTTGATTAATTTCTATAATCAAAATAACGAAAAATATAGAACTGGTGTTGCAAATGCTTTAAGTACAGTAGATGCAGAAACACAAAAATCATCACTTGAATCAGGAACTGCTTCAGAAGCATCAGCACAAAAATCAGATAGAGAGAAATATTTACAAGCATTAGAGTAGAAAGGATAATAAATTGGAACAAGTAGGATTTATAGGAAGTTATGATAAAAAAGATTTATTATTAAGCATTGGAAAAGTACTAGTAAGTTTAAACCATAGAGTGTTAATTATTGATGCAACTCTACTACAAAGGTTAAAGTACATTGTCCCAAATGTTAGTAATAATAATTCGCCAACATATATAAGTGAATATCAAGGAATGGATGTTGCGGTTGGATTTATGAACTATGCTGGAATTGCTCAATATTTGAATTCAACTCAAATTCCTTATGAATTTATATTTGTAGATTCTGATAATCCACAAACAATGAATTCGTTTATGATACCTAGATTTAAAAAAATATATTTTGTAACTTCATATGATCAATATGAAATTTCAAGAACAATAGAGTCTCTAAAAATATTAAATCAACCAATGGAAGTATCTAAAGTTGTATTTTCTGCAAGTAATACTCAACAACAAGCAGACTATTTACAGCATTTAATAGAAACAACACCTGTTAGATTTGGAAAGCAGGTAGTTGCATTTGCAGATACTGTGGAAGATAGGAAAGCAACTTTAGAAAATCAACTAATGAAAGAAATAAAAATGAAGAGATACACAAATACATACAGAGATAGTCTAGAATACATAACTGCTTTGGTTTCAGATGGTATTGTTAACCAAGGCGAAATAAAAAGGATAATGAAAAAAATATAGAAGGGTATAAAAATAAATGTCAGTTGTTACTTTTACAAATAATAACATGAATGAAACAGGTCAAACATTAGCAACATGTGTTATTGCATGTAGTCTAGCTTTTGAACATAATTTCAGAATACTATTAATGTCTACAGATTTTAATAATAATACAATGGAAAACTGTTTTTTTAATAATTTTAAAAAACAAAGAACTGCTAATATATTCCAAAGCTTAGGTGGAAGACCTTCCTCAGACATATCTAATGGTATCGAGGGATTAATTAGAATGTTTGCAAGCAATAGAGCTTCTAGAGAAGTTGTAAAAAGTTTTGCAAGACCTGTTTTAACAGATAGACTTGATATTTTGCCAGCACCTAAAACAAAAGATATAAAAGAATATGAAAACTTAGCTGTTTATTTCTCACAAATAGCTGATATTGCTAAAGAAGATTATGATATAGTACTTGTAGATTTATCTAAAAAGGTTCCTAAGGAAAGTAGAGAAAAAATGATGTCAATTTCAAGTGCTGTTGTTGTTGGTCTAACTCAGCAGATGTCTTCAATTCAAAAATTCATGGATATGAAAGCAGAAAGTGATTTTTATAATAAAAATAATATATTGCTATGCATAGATAAATATAATCAAAATTCTAAATATACAGACAGAAATGTAGGAAGATTTTTAAATGAAAAGGTTACTCCGCTAACAGTACCTTATAATATACTATTTTCTGATAGTTGTTCAGAGGGACAGATTATAGATTATGTACTTGGAGTAAGACAACTTACTTTCATAGAAGGAAAAGATGGAGCATTTTATGAAGCTGTCAAGAAAACAGCAGAAAAAATTGATTACAAAAGAAAAGAAATAGAATATGGACAAGTATAACAAAGACATGTATAAGTGAAAGGAGCAAATTCATGATAGTTAACTATATATTAATCATTTTGATAGTAGTAGTGGTAATAGCACTTTTGAAGTCAAAGATTAAAACAAAAAATGAAGAGCAAGAAAAAGAAATTGCTGAAAACTCAAAAGTATCTGTTGATGATAAGACATATACTTTAGAAATGATGATTAAGTTTATAAAAAGAAGACTTGATGAAATTACAAAAGTTAACTTATATGACTTAGGTTTATCAGAGGAAGAACTAAAAAGAAGAAAAGCAAAAAAGTATGAATTAAAAAAAGCTCTTAAAGGATGTACATATGGCGATGTAAATGATAAAAAATATGTAAAAGAGTTAATGTTTGATATTCTTGAAAAAGAATATGGCGTAGACGAAACTAATGTATCTAAGGCTATACCTTTTGATGTTCCTTCATTATTATCGTCACAAGATAAATTTGATATAATACTATACATGTATAAAAAAGACTTTGGCTATGAAGCATTTAATGAAATTTTAAAAAAATATGATTTAGCAAAACTTAAATATACAGATGGAGATGCAAAGCCATCATATGTTATAACACCTGAAGAAATAAGCGATATATACCAAAAGGAAAACTACAATCTTACATTCCAAGACAAATTAATGGTTGTTGTGCAAAGAATATATCAGCAATATAAAGGCTATAGTTCTATTGATGAGATTAGAGATATGAACATTGATGGTATTTCTGGAGGTGTTTCTGGTTTACCAGAGAGTTTCCTTAGTCAGGTTGCACAAACAGATAGTGGATACTTGAATCAAGTTATGGATCATAAAGTTCCAAGAGCTTGTGATAGTATTTGGATTATGTATCATGGTGTATCTATACGTTTAGCATTTTTATCATTTGGAAATGAATCTGAACTTAAGAGAGTATGCCAAAATATATATAAATATAATAACCCAGGTCAGTTATCTGACTCTAATGGTTATAAAATTAATGAAATGAAAGATGGGTCTCGTGTCGTTGTTGTTAGACCTACAATGTCTGAGTCTTGGGCATTCTTTGTTAGAAAGTTCGATGTTCAAAGAGCTACTCTAGAACAATTAATTCGTATTCCTGGTAAGGATACGGCAATAGATTTGTTAAAATATCTTGTTAAGGGAGCTAGAATTATATCACTTACAGGAGAACAAGGTTGTGGTAAGACAACAATGCTTATGGCTATGATAGAAAATATATATGAAACTATGAACGTCCGTGTTCAGGAAATGGCCTTCGAGCTTCACTTAAGAAAAATATATCCAACAAGAAATATATTATCACTTAGAGAAACTGAAACCATTTCTGGACAAGAAGGTTTGGATGTTCAGAAAAAGACTGACGGTTCTGTTAATATCATTGGAGAGGTTGCTACCGACGAGGTAGCATCTTGGATGATTCAAGCAGCTCAGGTTGCTTCTAAGTTTACATTATTTACTCACCACGCAAAGACATTCCCTGACTTAATAATGGCATTACGTAACTCTATGCTTAGAACTGGTGTGTTCACAAATGAAAAAACTGCTGAAGAGCAGGTTGTACAAGTATTGAATTTTGACATTCACTTAGTAAAAGACTTTACTGGTAACAGATACATACAAAGAGTAACAGAATGTGTTCCAATTGAAGATGTTAATGCTTATACTTTTGAACAATCTAAGGAAAAAAGTTTAGAAGGAAAATTTGATATGTTTGCAGATAATGCAACTAGATATTTCCAAAAAGTTACAAACAAAGAATTATATAAATATGTTAATATAATGGAATACCAAGATGGACAATATGTATTGACAAATAAAATATCAGATAACAATTTAAGAGAAATGATAATAAATATGGATGAAACTGATTCTGCTGGATTTAGAGAATTTGTACTTCAAAATTGGGGTACAGTATTGACTGAAAGAGGAGAAATAGTTAAGCAAAAATAAAAGGAGGTGAAACCCCAATGGAAGAATCTAATATGAGTAATGCTATGTTAATTCTTGTTATAGTTGTAGCTGTACTTTTAATGGGTATTGTTATAATGTATATGATACTAAGAAAACGTATGCAAAACTCTGATGTAGTAAGAATTAATAACTTAAGAAAAGGTACTGAGCAAAGAGACTTCTCATGGGATGTTTTATATCAAAAACTATACTTAAAGTACATGAAAATTCCTTTTATTAAGACTTATTTATTTAAGATTAGAAGAAGACTAGAAATAAACAATATAGATGATGAATTTGCAACTAGATTACAAGCTGCAAAGATTATTACTAAATCATTGATGATTATTATACCATTAACTATTGTTGTAGTAATGTTAACGCATAATAACTATTTATTAATGTCAATTATATTAATATTTGAATTATTTATGATTGATTCATTTTCAGATAGTATGGTTAACAAACTAGATAATGACTTATTATTACAACAAGCTGACTTTTTTGCACAAATGAGACATTCATACCATGAAAACAACATGGTTGCTGAAGCTATTTATTCTACAGCACAGGATACAGAACATATAGAAGTAGCTCGACAAGCTGAAAAAATATATGAAATTCTTAATGCGTCAGATCCAGAAATTGAACTTGAAAAGTACTATGATGTTGCACCAAATAACTACTTAAGGGAGTTTGCAGGTATTTCATATTTGACACAGGAATTTGGAGATAGAAAAGTTGATAATACATCATTATATCTTCGAAACCTTGAAAATATAACTCAAGAAATGCAACTTGAAATATTAAAAAGAGATAAATTAAATTATGTTTTTCAAAGTTTATCAATAATATCAATTGCACCGATAGTTATGCTTGAACCGCTTAAGAGTTGGGCTGTTTCTAATTTCTCTTTCACAAAGACTTTTTATAAGGGAAATATGGGAACAATAGCTCAAATTGTAATTATAGTAGCAACTTTTATTTGCTATATATTAATTAGAAAATTGCAAGATAATGGTTCTACTAGAATGGTACAAGATAACCAAAATCCATGGCAAGAAAAAGTGTATAAGAATAAATTTGCAAAAAAATTAGTTGATTCAGTTATGCCTAAACCTAATACAAAAGACTATAGACGAGATGAAAAATTACTAAAGGATGCGGGATCAAAGCAAAAGATAAGATGGGTATATGTTAATAAGATCACTGCGTGTATTGTGACTTTCATAGTATCTATTGTTTTATTTTCTATAATACACCAAATACAAATTAGATTTATTTATACTGAACCAACATCTACATATAACCTTCTTGGTGAAATGTCTGAAAAAGAAGAAAGAAAAGCTATGGAAACCACTCTAAGACAAAATAAAATCTTAGATCAGTTTAGAGGAAAAACAAGTACAATAGATAAAGATATTATAAGAGCTATGAGAAGATCTAAAGATTATCAAGGCTATAAAGATGATGAGTTGGAACAAGAAGCACAACAAATATTAGAAAAACTAGAAACTGTTAATTCAGAATATTTGAAATGGTTTGAAGTTTTAATTGCTCTCGCATTTGCAGCTTTTGGTTATGCTGCACCTACAATATTGATAAAATTTCAAATAAAAATGAGACAAATGGAAATGGAAGATGAAGTAATGTCTTTCCAAACAATTATAATGATGCTTATGAAGATTGAAAGAGTTGATGTTGAAATGATTTTGGAGTGGCTTGAAAGATATGCAGACATTTTTAAAGAACCAATTGGAAGTTGTCTTAATAACTACGAGAGTGGTGCATGGGAAGCTCTTGAAGAAATGAAGGAAGATATTACTTATGAGCCATTTATAAGAATAATTGAAAGTATGCAAACATCTGTTGAAAAGGTTCCTATTAGAGAAGCATTTGAAGAATTAGATGCTGATAGAGACTACTATAAAGAAAAGAGAAAAGAATCTAACGAAAGATTGATTGATAGAAAAGGAAGAATTGGAAAGACAATTGGATTTGTTCCAATGATTATAACATTTGTTGGTTATCTAATTGTACCACTTGTATTTATTGGATTAACTAGTATGACATCATCATTTGATGCAATGTCTAAAATGTAGTTAAATTGAAAGGATATTAATATGGAAAATGCATCAAAAGCATTAATGATCGCTGGAGGAGTTTTATTAGCGCTTCTTGTAACAAGTTTATTAGTAATTGGAATTTCAAGAATGAGACATTATCAAAATACTCAAAATCAAAAGATAAAAAATGAACAAGTAGCAGAATTTAATGGGCAATATGAATCATATAATAAACAAGTAGTTACAGGATATGAGCTAGTATCACTAGGACATATGACTGTAGATAGTAATAAAAGATACCCAGTTGATCAGGGATACGATCCTGTTGCGGTATTTTTTACAGTAAAGGACGATAGTAATAAAGGTGTTCTTGGAGGATATGTTGATGCATATTCAAAAGAATCAGATGGGTGGAATCTTATAAAGTTTGTTGACTACTATGATGATTTGAGTGACATTGGATCAGATTATAATGCAAAAAAGACTTTTAAAGAGGCATATTTTAAATGTGATAAAGTAGAATATGACAAAAATTCAGCAAGAATTATTAAAATGGAATTTTCTCAATTAACAAAAAAAGAATAGATTGGGTAATTATAATAAAAAGATTTGGAGGTAACTATGGATAATGCCTCAAAAGCATTAATGATTGCAGGAGAAATGCTTATAGCTTTGCTTGTTATTGGATTAATTGCTTCAGCAATATCTAATTTTGGTGGCTTCTCTGCTAATATGACTAAAAAAATGGATAAAAATAAGCAAGAAGAATTTAACAATAACTTTTTTGCTTTTCAAGGAAGAATTGACATTACTGCAGATGAGATTGCTGGAATAGTTAATTTTTGCAAGCACAATAATGATAGTAGCGAACTATTTCTAAAAAATGATGATTATTTAAATAATAAACAATCTCCAGATTTTGTTGAAGCTACTGTTGAAGGTGTACCTAATTTCTTTAATGTAAGAAGTGATACTATATTTAATTCAAATATAAGAACATTTTTGAAAGAGCATAATGGGGACTTTTATTCATGTGATGCCTTAATTACAGGCGTTAATGTTGAGCGTGATAAAAATGATAACTCTAAAATTCTTTCTCGTACAATATTTAGAACATTTCAAAACAATAATAATGTTGTTTTGAATACTGAAAATAATGGTAGAAAGGGATATGTAAAATCAATAGAATTTGTTAGAACTAAATCGACCTTTATAGATACATATAGTGGTGAAGAATATTTAACTATAAAAAATAGGAATGATTTTGTGATAAATTAGAAATGGATATAAAATGAAAAAAAGTGTAATTTTTTTTATAATTGTTATTGCATTTTTGGGAATGATTTGGTATATTTATGAGGAAGCAAAGATATTAGATAACCAGAAAATTGGATTAAATAATGAGTATGAACAATTATTAAATAAAGAAATATCAGGAGTTGATTTAGCTTCATTAATTAACCAATGTATTGATAGAAATGTAAAAAATGAAGTTGAAAAAGATAATAAAGGTATATATAAGAGTAATAATTTAAATTCAATAAATATTGAAATTAAGTTTATAGATAGTGATAACACTATTAAGTTTGAAAAATTATATGACAATGGCATAAATAAATTTATTGAACTTTATGGTATATCAAAATTTGAATTAAAAAAAATTAATTATCATCAAAAATCTGGTATTGTAAAATACTTGTATTTTGAAGAAATAAATTAGTTATTAAATTTAAATAATATATAAAATTTTAAACACAAAAGGAGGAAAAAAGATGGAGAACGCATCAAAAGCACTAGTAATAGCAGGTGCAATATTAATTTCAATTTTAATTATAGGATTAGGAGTATTCATTTATAATGGAGCAGCAGGTACTGTAAAAAAAGCAAATTTGGGTTCACAGGAAGCTCAAGCTCAAAATGGACAATTTGAGTCTTATTTTGGAACTCATGTTTCAGCAACTGAGGTTAAACAATTACTTAGCCTAGTTAGAAGCAATAACATAACTGGACAAACAAGTGGTGAAGATAAGAGAATATACATTAATGACTATAATTCTACAGAGTTTGCTATAAAAAATGGAGAGTATTATACTGTTGAAGTAAAGAATGATAAAGCTGTGGCTGCTAGCAGTGAAGCTAATCAGGAGCCAGGACCTAATGTAAAAGTTCCAAGTAACAAAGATGCTGGATACTATGATAATGGCTTTATTAGGAATATTAAAATTACAAATAATAATGGAGATAAACTATTATCTCCTACTGGTTCAAGCTCAGGCTCTGGCTCAAGCTCAGGCTCAAGCTCAGGCTCTGGTAGTGGAACATAGAATAATTTATTCTTATATGTATTTAACATAGGAGTTAATTAATGGAAAATGCAAGTGATGCATTAAAAATGGCTGCAGCTATGCTTTTGTTTGCAGGTGCCTTGACGATTGCAATAATGGTATTGTCAAGAGCAAGGCAATCTGCAGCCAATATTGATGCAAATAAAGAAGCAAGAAAATCATTTTATTCAGTTGAGAGTTTATCAAGTGAAAAAGAAGTTGGACTTGACACGGTTTTGGCTAATATGTATAATTACTATCAAACGCAAAGTGCGATATTGTTTTATGTTGGACATAAAAACTCTGATGGAAGTGTTGTAATAGATAATAAAGTTCCATTATACTATACTGAAGCTTCAGACACGCTTAATAGAAGTAAAACAAATGACACAGAAACAACATTGGACAAGTCTACATTAAGAATTGATTTAGGATTGCACTTAGACAAAGATCCAACATCTTCAAATATGGATCGTAGAGCAATTTATGGTTTGGATATCCATGATGAATTAACAAGACAGGAACCATGGACTTTAAATGAAGAAAAGGCAAAGCAATTTATTGATGCTCTTGTAAATAGAAAAGAAACACCTGGATATGATAGGTCATACTATAGTAACATGAATGCCAATATAAGCTATGGTGATGGACATCAAATTAATTATTTTAAAGTTGTTGGACATCATGAAGATGTAACTTTAAAAAATACAGATGGTAGTAACAAAGTAGTAACTGATTATAAATTTCATATGAGGTTTTCTTATGACTTTAATAAAGAAAAACCAGAGACACCAAATAAATCAGCAGCAGCTTTAGTTAATATGAAGGATGCAGTTTTTGTTGAAAGAATTGGTATCTATAATTATGAGGCATTTTATGATGTAGAGTATGGTAAAGATTCAGCAGGTAATGAAGATAGAAATATTGTTTTAAATAGTACTTTTAATAGCACTACTTCAGACTCTTCATTAATTTATTTTGATGAAACAAACGAGACTATTGAAAATAATAAGGGAGAAAAGAAAAATGTAATTGAATATATTTATATTCGTCCTTAGATTATTTTTAAAAATATCTTTTATTTTTCGATAAAATATGTTATAATATTTATAGCATATTTGATTGAAGTATTTTGAAAGGAAAGGTATATAATTATGAATGATACAGTAATGTCTATAGTTGCGATATTTTTAGCAGCAATTTTAATGTTTATATTTCCATTAATGTCAACTGCTGATAGAACAGATGATATTTCACAGCAAGCAGTTCAAACTGCAACAACCGAATTTGTTGATAATATAAGGTCTACTGGTAAAATAACTGAGGACAAATATAATTCATTTGTTTCTAAGATTGCTGAAACAGGTAACTCATTTAATGTTGAATTAGGTGTTAGTGAATTAGATGAAAGTTCTAAAAAGAAAACTACTGAAGCAGCATCAACTAAGGTTGGTGAAAACAACTATATTAAAGTATATGGTTCTCAAATTGAAGAAGAACTTGGAAGAACTGGAACTTATAATTTAAAAGAAGGAGATATTGTGTCTGTTACTGTTAAAAATACTAACAAAACAATTTCACAAATTTTGAAAAACTTCTTCTACCAAGTTACAGGAAATGATACATATAATATAGCTGCTCAACACTCTGGAATAGTTAATGTAAATGCTAAATAAATTGAATAGTTATAATTGAATAAAAAAGGGTTATGATATATATCATAATCTTTTTTTATGTATGAAAGGTTTTTTAATGAAAAATAAAAAATTAACGATAGTTTTAATTATAGTATTTCTTTTAAATTATATTTGGTCATTTAAATACATTTCAAGTAAAGAAACAATTATAGCTAATAACACAATATCTAAAAGAGTGAACCCTATTGGAAGAGTTGCTGGGTTAAAGCTATATACTAATGGAGTGCTAGTTATTGGTATGTCTAAAATTGAATTAAATGATGGAATGTATGCTATGCCATATGAGAATACTGGTATAAAAGAAGGAGATATTATTAAGTCAATTAATGGTATAGAACTTAATAATGTGAGTGAGTTAATTAGTATTGTAAATAATTCAAATGGAAATGAAATATCTATAAAATATGAAAGAGATAATGAAGAAATATATACAACAATTAAACCTGTTAAGTCTATAGAAGGAAATTATATGTTAGGAATTTGGGTCAGGGATGCTGCAGCTGGAGTTGGAACAATTACTTTCTATGATAGGGAAACTAATAGATTTGCAGCTTTAGGACATGGTATAGAAGATGTTGATACTGGAAATTTATTAAATATTTCAAATGGAGAATTAGTTACCTCTAAAATCATTACTATTGTAAGAGGAGAAAAAAACAAACCTGGAGAAATTAGATGCACTATTGATGAAGGTGAAGAAATTGGAATTGTAGAAAAAAATACTAATATAGGAGTATACGGTTATGCTACGAATAATAATTATTTGAATAAGGTATTGCTAAATGAAGTTGAAGTTGCTTCTAGAAGTGAAATTAAAATTGGAAAAGCTACTATTATGTGCCAATTGAAAAATGATGAAATTAACGAATTTGAAGTTGAAATTAAAAAAATCTATAAGAATAATTATAAGGATAATAAAAGTATGCTAATAAAAGTTAGTGATAATAATTTAATTGAAAAAACTGGAGGAATAATTCCAGGAATGAGTGGGACTCCAATAATTCAAAATGGTAAACTAATTGGTGCAATTACAAATGTTTTATTGAATGATCCAACACAAGGTTATGCAATATTTTCTGATATGATGTTTTAATCTTGAAAAGTGAAATGGTCGGGTAATGTGGACAGTTCGGAGTTTCCAAGAATCAGGAATTCCAAACTGTCCTCATTTTACTAAAAGTTTTTTATTATGATTAATAATTGACACAAAAAAGTTTTTTCTGTATAATATTAGTAATTATTCAAGAAAGGATAATATAGATGAACCATAAAAGAGAGCATGGAGTAAGTATAGTAAATACAATACTAATTATTTTAATTATTATTGCACTTATTATTATATATTTTTTAATTACAGTTGATGATACAAAAAAAGTATCTATTACAAATAATGTGATAACTAATTATATACCTGGAATATCAACTAATCAAAATACAGAGCAACCTAGTCAACCAACTCAAAATATTACTTTATCAAATAGTATATTAGATCCACATCCAGGTTCACCAAATGAGAATCAGACACCTACTCCTAGTCCGGACAATAATCAGTATACCCATTATTTTTATAATCAACTTGGAGATAAAGAAAAAGCAATGTACACACAAATAATAAATAATGTAGATTCTTTTAAGAGGGGAAATGAAAGAATAGCAATAGGTTCTAGTACAGATGAGTCTGATGCTGATTTTCAATCATGCTGGGATGCTTTTTCAATGGATAGACCTGAAGTATTTTATGTTGATACTCAAAAAGTATCATTAGTTACTTCTAGTAGTTCATCTTTTTTAGGACCTACTAAATATGAGTTTTACTTACAACCTCAAGATGGTAGAAGTTATTATTTAAATTGTTGGTCAACAGAAGAACAAGTTCAGAATGCAATTAATCAGGTTGAAGGAGTTGCAAATTCAATTATTTCAATGACAAGTAATTATACTTCAAGATATGATAAGGTAAAATTTATACATGATTATTTAATAGAAAATGCCGATTATGACAGAGATGAAGATATAAACAATTCAGATATCTATGGTATGCTTGTTAAGAACAAAGCAGTATGTGAGGGATATGCAAAAGCTTTTAAATATATATTAGACAAAATAGGTATACCATGTGTTGTTGTATGTGGTGATGGACAAAGTGATGATGGACATACTGAATTTCACGCATGGGATTATGTGCTTATGGAGGATAATAATTGGTATGCTGTTGATGCAACTTGGGATGACCCAATAGTTATAGGAAATGGAAAACTATCTGAGCAAACTAAACATAGATATTTTCTTGTAGGATCAAATAGTTTTTTTGCAGGACATAAAGAAGATGGGGATGTGTCGGGAACTGGTCAAAGTTTTAAATATCCTCAGATAAGTACAACAGATTATAAAAAATAATAAAAAACGATTCTAAATTCAATTAATTTAGAATCGTTTTTTTATTAAAGCGTTTTATTTTTTCACTAAATCATGACCTAGATTAGTAATTGTTCCAGCTCCTTGAGTGATAATGATATCATCTGGCTTTGCATTACGCTTAACAAATTCAATAATATCATCAAAATCTGAAATATAGTAAGCCCTTCTGCCTGATCTTTCAATCTTGTCTACTATTTGCTTTGAACTAATACCATAAGTATTAACTTCGCGAGCAGCATAAATATCTGTTACAATTATATTATCAAAATTAGTTAGACATTTGGCAAAATCATTAAGTAACGATTTTGTGCGACTGTATGTATGAGGCTGAAATATTACCCAAGAATGATTGTATTTTTTCTTTTTCATTGCATTAGCTACAGCTGTTATTTCTGTAGGATGGTGTCCATAGTCATCAAAAACTTTTGCACCATTTATTTCTCCTAAATATTCAAATCTTCTGCTAGCTCCAGTATATTTTTGAAGTGCAGATTTTATATCTGATTTATCTATTCCAAATTCATCACACAATGCAATACAAGCTAGTGCATTATAAACATTGTGTTTACCTGGTACTGATAATTTAAAAGATTTATAAAAAACATTATTATGGTATACATCAAATGAAGCAAAACCATTCTTGTCAAATGTAATATTTTTGGCTACATAATTTGCATTTGAAGAATCTATTCCAAATGTTAAACTTTTTGCTTTTGTATGCTTAAAAAAGTTACTACAATTTGGATCATCTGAATTATATACTAAGACACCATCATCAGGAAGTAGTTTTATGTATTTTATAAATGCTTCTTTAATATTATCGATACTTTTGTAATAATCTAAATGGTCATTGTCAACGTTTAAAATAATTTCAGCTTTTGGATGAAAACTTAAAAAACTTTCTGAATATTCGCATGATTCTAAAACAAAGTAATCACTATTACCAACTCTGTCATTTCCATTAATAGCATTAAGTTCTGCTCCAACTTGAATAGTTGGATCAAGATTAGCTTCTAAAAAGCACATTGAAACCATAGATGTTGTGGTTGTCTTGCCATGTGTACCTGAAATACATATAGTATTTCTAAAAGCTTGTGTTATTTCACCAAGAATGATTTTTCTTTCAACAGCAGGTATTCCTAATTCATTAGCTCTAATTAATTCAACATCAGTTTCTTTTATTGCTGCAGAATAAACGACAAGGTCGGCTTTATTAACAGCATCAGTGTCATGTCCAATTGTAACTGGAATACCTTCTTCCATTAATCTATCTGTTATATGTGACGAGCTAGTATCTGAACCATCAACATAAAATCCCCATTTTTTTAGGATACTAGCAATTCCACTCATACTAGTTCCACCAATGCCTATCATATGTATTCTATTGTATTTTCTTAAATTATCAATATTAACCAAAGCTTTCATCTCCTTATATAGTTTTATTGCTTAATTAATTATGTTATATTCATAGTTATAATAAATAAAAAAATTTTATAATATGAAAGTTAACAATTAATACATTATATGCAAGGATATTATAATACATTACGGCAAAAAAAACAAGATAGGAAGTGAATTAAAATAAAAAAAATAAATTTTTTTGTAAAAATAAGAAGGAAAAAAGAGATAAATTGCGAATAATAGGATAGTACATAATTTATGTATGAATAATTAAAACTTTGGAAGGAGAACCTATTTATGGAAATCACAGATGTAAGATTAAGAAAAGTAAAAACAGAGAACAGATTAAAAGCTGTTGCTTCTGTAACATTCGATAACGAGTTCGTTGTACATGAAATCAAAGTTATCGAAAATCCTGAAGGAGTATTATTTATTGCTATGCCTAGCAAGAAGATTAAGAGTACAGGAGAGCACAAAGATATTGCACATCCAATCAATCCTGCTACTAGAGAAAAAATCCAAAACGCTATATTAGAAGTATACAATAATACACCAGAGCCTGAAGACAAAGAGGAAGAAGAATCTTCAGAATCAGAAGAATAATTAAAAATAAAAAGAATGCTTATAAAGCATTCTTTTTTTGTACAGTTTTTTTATTGAAATTACTGTACAAAAAAATGCTTAAATGATATAATTCAATCGAATAAAAATGTATTAAAGAAATGGAGTTTACAAATGGGAAAAATAGTTCTATTAGATGATTTAACTATAAATCAAATAGCTGCTGGAGAAGTTATTGAAAGACCAGCTTCAGTTGTAAAAGAATTAGTAGAAAACTCAATAGATGCTGGAGCAAAAAATGTTACAGTAGAGATAAAAAATGGAGGAATTTCATATATTAGAGTTACTGATGATGGTTCAGGAATTATGCCCGATGATATGGAAATAGCATTTGAAAGGCATGCTACAAGTAAGATTAGAAAGGCTGAAGATTTGAATGAAGTAAAATCAATGGGATTTAGAGGTGAGGCTTTAGCAAGTATTGCAGCAATTGCCAAGATTGAACTTGTATCTAAGACAGAAGAACAAGAAGTTGGATATAAGATAGAGGCTGAAGGTGGAGATGTAACAGACAAGCATGAGGAGGGAGCTCAAAAGGGAACATCAATTACAGTTAGAGAATTGTTTTTTAATACACCTGTTAGATATAAATTTTTAAAAAAGGACTTTACAGAGTCTGGATATATAGAAGATGCAATTACAAGAATTGCATTAGCTAACACAAATGTTGCTATTAAGTTAATTAATACTGGAAAAACTGTAATACAAACAAATGGAAATGGAAAAATAGAAGATTGCATTTATGAAATTTATGGAAGAGAGATTTATGACAATTTATTACCAGTTGACTATCAATATGAAGGTTATCATGTAACTGGAGCTATTGGAAAGCCAATAATATCTAGATCAAATAGAGCAAATCAAATTTTCTTTATTAATAAAAGATATGTAAAAGATAAAACTCTTACTAGTGCTGCAGAACAAGGGTTCAAAGGATTAGTTACAATTGGAAAACATGGATTTTTAATCTTAAATATTGATATGGATGCAAGTAAAGTTGATGTAAATGTGCACCCAACTAAACTTGAAGTAAGATTTCAGGAAGATTCGAAAGTATTTAAGGCTGTTTATCATGCTATTAAGGAAACACTACTAAAGAGTGATTTAATATCTGATCCTATAAAAGATTATAGTGATGTGACGCCAAATGATATTTTAAAAGGTCTTTCTAACAACGAGAGAGTTAAGGCTTGGGATATTAGAAAAACTAATAACACAGAATCTTCAAAAGTTGTGGAAAGTGCATCTGAAAAACCAGCTTTTAACGAGTTTAAAGATACTATTTCTGGATTAGACAGTGAAACAAGGCAAAAATTTATAGATGAAATAACAAGTGCTAAAACACCAGATGAAATTCTTGAAGGGGTTGGAAGGTTTACTAGGTTAGCTAAGAGAAAAAACAAAAAAATTGAAGATGAAGAAGATTCTATTATAGATGCTGGCGAAAGCAAAGAATTAAAAGAAAGTAATGATGATTTTAATAAAGACATTATTGAAGAAGAAAAAATAAAAGAAGATGATGAGCAATACAATATAAAACAAGATACGGATAATAAACTAGAAAAAGAGGAAAAAATAGAAGTATCTTCAAAAGAAGAGAATGAAGATAGTATAGAATTAGAACCAATGCCAGAGCCAGAAATAAGGGGAATGGTTAAGGAAGAAAATGAGGAAATAGATGATTCTAAAAAACTAGATGAAGATAATGAGGACATAGAGGATTTAGATAAAGCTAAAGATAGTAGTGAAAATGAGGAAGCTAAAGAAATAGAAAAAGATTACGAAGAAGAAAAACAAGATGAAGAAGAGCTATTTGAAGACAAAGAAGATGAAAGAGAAAAAGATAATGCTATAGCAAAAGATAGTAAGAAAAGTATTGATAAAGAACCAGAAGAAAAGCTTTCTTTTGAAGAAATGTACAAAAAATTATTTGGAAGAGATATAAAGACTGCTAAAAAAGAATATGATGAAAAAAAGGAAGAAAATGAACTAAATAATCCAATACAAGAAATAGCGAATAATGAAATTTCCATTTTTGAACAAGAAGGTGAACAAGAAATACCACCATATCAATTTATTGGAATAGCTTTTAAAACATATATTATTTTAACAATAAATGATGAGATGTACTTAATGGACCAACATGCAGCTCATGAGAGAATAATGTATGAAAAAGTTAGAGAGAACTATTTTAGTGATGAAGAAAAAGAATCTCAATTATTACTATTACCAGATGTTATTAGTCTAACAAGTAAAGAGATGGGAATATATAGGGACAATAAAGAGCTATTTAAAAAAACAGGCTTTATAGTTGAAGAATTTGGAGAAAATACTATAAAAATAACTGGAGTACCTGATTTTTGTGTTGACTTTGACAATAAAGAGTTGTTCCTTGAAACTTTGGATGAAATAGATACTGTTGCTAGAACAGCAAAACAGGAGTTAGAAAATAAGTTTTTAGCTACAATTGCATGTAAAGCTGCTGTAAAAGCAAATATGTCATTGAGCAAAGAAGAAGTTGATAGTATAATAAAAGGATTGCTTAAACTACAAAATCCATTTAGTTGTCCTCATGGAAGACCTACTATAATAAAAATGACTAAAGCAGATATAGAAAAGAAATTTTCAAGAAGGCTATAATGGAAGATTATTACATAAGAAAGGTAGCTTATTAATGAAAACAATAATAATTGTAACAATTATAATATTAAATGCTTTTTCGGTATTCTTTAGTATTAGAATGCTTAAAGGTTATGATACACATAAAATAATAATAGCGGTATTAACTAGTGAACTATTGGTTTTAGGAATTTGTCATATTATATATGCATTTACATCAGGAGGAATACCAAATGAAGTACATCAAGTGGCAAAAAAATATATAATTTATACAATGTTACCAATTAATATGTTGATAATGTTTTGCCCAATTGCAAATGAAGTTAATAAAAAATCGTTTGGAGAAGTAACTGATAAAAAGTTTAATAACAGAATAATGATATATATTATTATGATAATAGTTTTGTTAATATTAGAAATAAAATATGTAAAGAATATTCAATTAGGAATAAATAATTAATTTTTTTAACTAATATAGGAAGGCATTAATATGGACAAACCAAAAATAATTGTAATATGTGGACCTACAGCATCTGGAAAAACAAAACTGGGAATTGAAGTAGCAAAAAAAATAGATGGTGAAATTATTTCATGTGATTCAATGCAAATATATAAAGAAATGGATATAGGGACAGCAAAACCTACTAAAGAAGAACAAGAACAAGTTGTACACCATCTAATTGACTTTGTTGATCCTAATTACAGATACTCTGTGGCTGATTTTAAACAGAATGCAACAGAAATAATTAAGGATATATTAAAACGAGGAAAGACACCAATTCTAGTTGGGGGCACAGGATTGTATATTAATTCCCTTATTTACAATATAGAATTCAAAGAAGAAAAGACTGATCTTGAATATAGAGAAAAAATGGAAAAATATAATAATGAAGAATTATATATTAAGGCAAAAAAAGTTGATGAAGAAGCAACTAGTAAAATTAGCATTAATGATAGAAAAAGATTAATAAGGATTTTGGAAATATACCATACCACAGGAAAAACAAAAACACAATTAGAAAAAGAATCAAGAAAGAAGTTAGAATATGATTATCGAGTTTTTGTTTTAAATATGGATAGAGAAGAGCTCTACAAGAGAATTAATTTTAGAGTTGATTATATGATAGAGCAAGGATTAATAGACGAAGTTAAAAGAATAAACAGTAAATACAACAGTTTTCCAACTGCAATGCAAGGATTGGGATATAAAGAAGTTGCTGAATACTTGAATAATGAGATAAGTAAAGAAGATATGATTGAAAAAATAAAACAAGAAACAAGAAGGTATGCTAAAAGACAACTTACTTGGTTTAGAAAATATAAACAAGCAGTTTGGCTTGATGCAAATAATAATGATAACGATGAAATTATTATTGAAAAATTTAAATCTTAGAAAGGATAAAATTCGTGAAAAAAGACAAAAATAGGAGTAACGATAATAATATCTATAACTACAGTAAGTCTAAAAGAACAAAAAAAGAGACAAAGATTAATAAAAAAATAAGTAAAAAAAGAGATAGAACCAATATTTACGCTATAGTTGCACTATTAGCATTAGTTGCAATGATTATTATTGTAGTAAAGTCAATTTTATACTTGATAAAAATGCCTACAGAAACTGCATATGTAAGTGAAGGCACTATTTCGAAAGAAGAAACAGACATTGGGTATATAATAAGAGATGAGGTAGTTGTTAAAGGAAACAATTATAAAAATGGAATGGAACAAATAATTGATGAAGGACAAAAAGTTGCTAAAGATGAACCAATATTTAGATATTATTCTGATGGGGAAGATAATGTAAAAGAAAAGATTTCTCAGCTCGATACAGAAATAGAAGATGCAATTTCTAAGAGTGATGATGACTTGTTTTCTAGTGATATAAAGCTATTAGATTCTCAAATAAGTGAGAAACTATATGAACTAGATGATCTAAATGACATTCAAAAATTACAAGAAAGTAAAAAAAATATTGATGGTTTTATTTCAAAAAAAGCTGAAATAGCTGGAGATTTAAGTCCTAAAGGATCACATTTAAAAGAATTGATAGGCCAACGTAATGAACTACAAAGTTCATTGACAAAAGAATCAGAATATATAAATGCTCCTAGAAGCGGAATACTATCTTATAGAGTTGATGGTCTTGAAGAAACATTGATTATAGATGACTTTTCAAAATATACTAAAAAGTTTTTGTCAGACCTAGATTTGAAGACAGGACAGATTATTTCTACAAATGCTGAAAAAGGTAAAGTTGTTAGTAATTTTGATTGTTATTTGGTATGTACAAGTATTTCTGAAGAAGCTAAAAAAGCTGAAATTGGAGACAGAGTAAGTATTGTTTTACCTAGTTCTAATACAGTTAAAGCTACAGTATACTACATAAATAAAGAAAATGATAATGAAACAACTTTAACACTAAGATTTGAAAATGGAATAGAAGAACTTTTAAATTATAGAAAAATTTCGTTTGATATAATCTGGTGGAATTCAACAGGATACAAAATTCCAAATGATGCTATAATAACACAAAATAACTTAAATTATGTAATAAAAAATAAAATGGGTTATTATGAAAAGATTTTAGTAAAAATAGTTAAGCAAACAGATAACTACACTATAGTGGAAAATTATAGCACATCAGAAATTAAGGAATTAAACATAGATTCAAATGTAAGAACATCAATCCTATTAAACGACGAAATCCTGCTAAATCCGACAGAAGAGCAAATTGATTCGACATCCTAATATTACACTAATATTACAAGAATTTTAAAATATGATTACATATCAAAAAAACGCTTGACATTATTTTAAAAAAGTACGATACTTATTATATCGTATAAACGAATGAGTAATTAGGGAGGTTTCAAGAAAATGACTAATGTAGTTAACAAATTATGGAGTATGATTAACTTAAATGGGAGTGAAGAAGTAGAAGAAGAATACTATGCAGAACCAGAAGAATATCAAGAAGAAGAAGGCGAAGAAACCAAAGGACTATTATTTGGTAGAAGAACAAATAAAGCTGTAAATATGGATAAACCAGTAAAAATGGTTATATTACAACCAACTGGATTTGAAAATGCTGAAGAAATATGTGATTTATTGAGAGAAAAGAAATCAATTATAATTAATTTAGAATATGTAAATAAGGATTCAGCAAGAAGAATAATTGATGTTGTAAGTGGAGCAGTTCATGTATTAGATGGACATATGCAAAAAATATCAAATTCAATATTCTTAGTTGCACCATATAACTATAATATTTCAACAGATACCAAAGATGATTCAAGAGGCAAATTACCAGTTTCATGGCTTAAAAATAACAATGGATAATTTGACTTAGAAAGGAAGTAAAAAATGATTACACCTTTAGAAATTGAAAATAAAAAGTTTTCAAAAAAAACCTTAAATGGATATAATGCTGAAGAGGTAGATGACTTTTTAGATGATTTAGTAAAAGACTATGAAATTTTATATAGACAAGCTACTGAAGGTCAAGATCAGTTAGAAGAATTAAATACTAAATTAGAACACTATTCTAAAATTGAGTCAACATTACAAAATACATTGCTAATGGCTCAGGCAGCTGCTGATGAATTAAAAAATGCTGCACAAAAACAAGCAGAACAAATCATAAAAGAAGCAGAAACTAGAGCTAGGGAATCAACTTTGGGAATCCAACAAGAAATTTCTATGAAACAAAAAGAGCTTGAAGAACTTGAGAAAAAGTTCGATGTTTATAAAGCTAAAATGGAATCTCTATTAATTTCTCAACTAGAATTGATAAAAGAAGTAAATAAGGATGATTAATAATAAAATTACAATTTTGTAATAAAAAACAAAGAGATATATGGAAAAAATGCATATATCTCTTTATTTTATTGATTAAATGTGCTAAAATAAGTGTATTACAGAGTTGTTAAGGTAATATTACAATTTTATGAATAATATTGACAAGATAAAAAATAAAGTTAAAATAGTGTTATGAGGATTATAAGCGGAAAAGCAAAGGGAACAAAAATAAGTACTATAAAAAGTACAACAACAAGACCAACTCTTGACAGAGTTAAAGAATCGTTGTTTAATATAATACAATATGATTTAAATAACACTGTAGTTTTGGATTTGTTTGCAGGTAGTGGAGCTCTAGGAATTGAGGCTCTAAGTAGAGGTGCTAATAAGGCGGTTTTCTGCGATGCAAATTTAGAATGCATAAAAGTAATTAAGCAAAATTTAGAAAAGACACACTTAACAAGTAATGCAATTATATATAATAAAGACTACAAAGAGTGCTTGAAGGAACTAAGTAAGAATAACATTAAGTTAGACATAGTTTTTATTGATCCTCCATATAAGAAAAATATAGCTGTAGATGCTACGAAAACTATAATGAAATTAGAATTACTTAATAAGAATGGATTTATAGTAATAGAAACAGATGAAATAAACAGAGATGAAAATGAATTAAATGAATTACTTAACAAAGATGGTAACAAACTGTTTATTAAAAGCAAAAGAAAATACGGAAGAGCTAATTTAATATTTTTAAGTGTAATTGAGGAGAAATAATATGGAAATATTTACTTTATTAGAAGAATTGGAGGAATTAATTGAAAAAGGGACTAAAGTACCTTTTTCTGAAAAATGCATGATTGAGCATGATGAAGCGCTTGATCTTATTAAAGAAATAAGATTAAAATTACCAGATGAGTTGAAACAAGCGAAATGGGTTAAAGAAGAAAGAGAAAGAATACTATCAGAGGCTCAAAAGGAAGCTGATGATGTTGTAAAAGAAGCTGAAAACAGAATTATAGCTATGATAGACGAACATGAAATTACAAAAAAAGCTTATGATCAAAAAAATCAAATTATGTCAGCTGCAAATGAAAGTTCAAGACAAATTACAAAGGGTGCAAGAGAATATGCTGATAACATACTTTCAGGACTTGCAAAAACACTTGAAGATACTTTAAAAGAGATTGAGCATGATAGAAGAGAACTAAAATAAGGAGTTTGACTATGAACAATACAGATAAAAACAATAAAAATAAAATAATAATTACTATTTTAGTAATTATTATTTTTGCTATTATACTAGGAATTGGGATATTTTTTCTAATAAAATATTTAAACAGTAAGGTCGAAGAAGAAAAGAATAGGTATAGAGATTTTAATGTAACTGCAGATGCAAATATAGAAACTGTTGATGAAAATAATGTTCAAGAGGAAATAACAAATGAACAAATAATTGATGACTACACACAGATTTTAAATAAATCTTATGGAAAAATAGAATTAATATGGGTTGATAAGGATAATAATATTTTAAAAACACCAGAAAAACCTGTATTGAATGAAATGCAGCCAGTTAGATTTAATAGACAGGATGCTAATTTTGAAACAATTCAGGAAACTGATTCAAATTGGTATGATTATTCTACTAAACAGTGGGCAAATGCAATAGATGAAAATGGCAGTTACTTTGTATGGATTCCTAGATATGCATATAAAATAGTTTATTATTCAGATAAGAATTTAAGAAATCCAATTGGATACTGTGATGCAAGGGGAGTTTTAAAGATAAATGAAGATGGAACTTTAACTAGAGTATTAAAAAATAATAATGGACTAAAAGAAATTGGAAATCACTATATCTTACATCCGGCTTTTTCTAATGATTATCCAAGTAGATTCTTAAATGGAGGATGGGATGACAATCTATCTGGAATCTGGGTATCAAAGTTTGAAGTAAGTATGGAAGAGAATGGAAATAATGTAGTTACGGATAATACCCAAATAGGAAATGTTACAATATCAGATTCTATAAAGTTAGTTAGTAAACCTGCAGTATCTAGCTGGAGAAACATATATATTAGTAATGCATACTACAATGCATATAATTATAATAGAGAACGAGATAGTCACTTAATGAAAAACAGCGAATGGGGAGCAATTGCATATTTAACTTATAGCAAATATGGACTAAATGCTAACTTACCAAAAGCAAATACTTCTAAGAATTATTTTACAGGAAATAGCCAAACAGTTTCTGAAGTTTACAATAATAATAAAGATGAAACTAGCAATGGGAACCAAACAGGAGTATATGATTTAAGTGGTGGATCATGGGAATATGTTTCAGCATTTGTAAATAATGGTACACCTATGTCTGTGGTGTATGGAAAGAATTTATTGGAGAATTCAAAAAATAATAAATATATCACTGTATATAATAATGACAAATCAGATATAGGAATTAATAAGTATGATAAGAAATATGCGGATGCTAATTTCTTAATGAATACTTTATTAAGAGGAGATGCTGTATTTGAAACTTCTAATAATGGATATGGAAACTATTCATGGGAAACTAACACATCATATTATGTACAACAAGATGTTCCGTTTTTCGTAAGAGGTGGAGACTTATCTAGTGGTGCTGGTGCAGGATTGTTTAGCTATAATGGCAGTAGCGGTCAAGCAAGTGTTGCACAAGGATATAGAGTAGTGTTAGCTTTCAATTAATTATATTAATGTATAAAATATGTAAAAATATAATATATGTAAGGGCGACAAATGGTCGTCCTTTTTAATAAATTAGAAAATGAATTTCTTTTATGCGATATTTTACGCGATTCGACATAGACTTAATAGTACAACTAATGTTCAACGTTCATTACTTACCTATATTATTAGTCTATTATAATTTATACAAGAATTATTTAATTTTTAAACTAAAATAGTAAATACAAATTATGGTTTTATTGGAACAAAAACATAGAAATTACAAAAAAATCAAAAAAAATCAAAAAAAGTGTTGACTTTTAAATATGAGTATTGTATAATAAAAAACAGTTCCGTTGAGGGACTAAATTTAAGTACAAAGTACATTGAAAAATAAACAACAAATCTTTTGAGAAACCAATAAAAAAATTGAGTTTTAAAGTAAGAATATTCAAGCTTTAAGATTTAATCAGCGGGTAGTATATCTACCACAAAAGTGTAAAGAATGAGT
>JAFWNQ010000004.1 GCA_017510245.1 Clostridia bacterium | reverse complement strand
TCCGTTTTCTGTAATATCTGCTATCTTAAGTCTTTCTCCTTCTAATAGCCAATCTTTATGCTCTTCACTACTTTCGGCTATTATATGCCTCATTATATAAAGTAAATCCATTGAATCTACTTTTCCATCTCTATTTATATCCCCTAATATTACACTTTCTGCTGCATATACATAATTAAAGATTGTAATTAAGATAGCTACCAAACACAATATTATATATCTTTTTATTATATTCTTATTCATTTTTTCGCCTCCTTAAATACACTATTTAAAGAATTTGCCCATCACTTTATTATAGCACATTTTGGCTAAAAAAGCAAAAAAAACAAGGAAAGCAATCTTATTTCTTGAATTTATACAAGAAATAAAATCAATTTCCATGCTTTTAACATTTATTTTTCTATATGCAATTCGTCGTATTTTGTTTCTTCCTTGGTATATTCCTCCGGTTTTTTTCCAACCCTAGTTTTCATATATTGACCAACTAGCACATAAATAATACTAAAGACTACTCCAAGGGTTATTAAACAATATGCAGTCGACATTTTATCTAATAAAAATGATGCAATCATTCCTATGATAAATCTCATACTATTGCTAGCTAAATTGTTAGCAGCAAATATCTTTGTATCAATATTTTTGTTTGTAAAATTTCTTAAGTATTTATCAATAATTGTATAATACATTCCATGGCAGAAATTGTATATCCATAGTCCTCCAACTGTAATAATTAGTAATGCAACTGTTTTTTTAGCATTTATTCCACATACTCCAGCTATAATACAAGAAGAAGATAATAATAGTGAGATGGTTATTAGTGATTTATTTCTAAAATGTTTATGGTATAGTTCTTGTTTTCTTGAAGCAATTGAACTTATCATGCTTCCAAGTGCCGAAATAATTCCAATTGCTATAGCACTTAGTCCAATATCTCTTAATAAACTTGTTGAACAGTTTTGAAGAACACCTAATAATGCACTAATTAGTGAAGATGATAGTATTAATGCTTTTAATCTATCAACTTTTAAAACATAAGTAAATCCATCTTTAATTTCTTTAATATTCTTTTTATAGCTTATGTCACTCTTCCCACTTTTTTTAACAGGTTCAATTAAGAATAACGAGATAAGAGTTACTATTATAAGTGTTACCAAACTACATATTAATGGTAAATAATTATTTACATTAAACAATACACCTGCAATTATTTTACTAACACAACTTAATACATAAAAGCCTGTCATTCCTCTCATATTAATTCTAGAAAAAATCTTACTTTTATACTTTGAAGGAGGAATTGATGAATTAAGTAAGCTAGGCTCTGCTGTATTTTTAATTGAAAAAGCCATGGCTGACACAAAATCAGCAATAATCAAATCTTGTAAATTTCTACTAAGCATTAGCATTACTATGTATAAACATCCTAGTACATTTCCTAAAACCGCACTATTCTTTCTCCCAATAAATTCAACAACAATACTAGCAGGAATTTGTAAAAGTATATTAAACAAAGCATAAAATGATGTTTTTAGAACTATATTAGAAGGGCTTATTCCTTTTACTTGGGTTAAGAAAAGAAAGTCAATTGCATAAAAGAATAAGTAATCCCATGCTAACATTTTATATATAGGAAATATTTTCATATTTCTCTTTCTCATATGTTGTTTAGCCTCTTTTTCGTTCATTTGTACTCCTTTTTAATATTATCTCTTTTGTCCATTAATAATATATCATAAAAAATAATTTTTTCATATATATTTTTTATAATTTTTAACTTTGTAATTTTTGTCTAACATATTCATAAATCATTATGCTTGTAGCTACAGATGCATTAAGACTTTCCGTTCTTCCAATCATAGGTATTTTAACATTAATATCAGCTATTCTTTTCACGTCTTCAGTTACACCATTAGCCTCATTTCCTATAACAACAACTTTTTTACTATAATCAATATCATAAATGCTTTTGTCTGTATCCAATTGCGTTGTAACAACTTGAAATCCTTTATTTTTCAATTTATTTAATGTATCTGACAAACTATCTACTTCTATAATACTCACTCTATATATAGCTCCCATAGTAGATCTAACTACTTTAGGTGAATAAGCATCCACTGTGTCTTTCGATATAATTATTTGTTTTAAACCTGCCGCATCCGCTGTTCTTATTATTGTTCCTAAGTTTCCTGGATCTTGAATACCATCTAATGCAATTATATATTCATCTGTTGTATCAATTATATCATTACCAATTTTTTTATTAATAATTGCAAGTATTCCCTGAGGAGAAACAACATCTGTTAATTCATTAAAAATTTTTTCTGTTACTTCTATCGAATTATACTTTGAAAAGTCAAACTCCACGTAAAATCCGCTTCTAACAACAATCAACTCAATGTCAACATTTTCATTAATCGCCTCTTCTACCATCCTAGTTCCCTCAACGATATACTTGTTTTTTCTATATTTTTTTTGCTTTAATTTTTTTATTTCTCTAATCTTATCATTATCTTTACTCGTAATAATCATAAATAACTCCTTATTTAACTATTGTAAGAAATTCTTTTATTTCCTCAATTTTCTTATGAGAGTCAACTCTTAATGTAATATATGGTTTACCAGATGCAGAAAAACTAATACTATTCCTGTATTTACTAAGCAAATCATCAATTCTAGAATTGTCAAACTTGTCAAACATAAATAAAATACCCATTTGTTTTTCTTGTATCTTAGTTACATTAGCTTGCATTGCCATATTTTTTATTCTAGCAACTTCTATTAGATTTTGCACCTCGACTGGCATATCTCCAAATCTATCAATTATTTCATCAATTATATTTTGAATATCCTCTTCGTTTTTACAGTTTGCTATATCCTGATAAATTTCAATTTTTTGAGATGAATCTTCTATATATTTTTCTGGTATGAATGAAGAAAGATTAATATCAATAGTAACATCTTTAGTTTCTTCAATTTCTTCACCTTGAATTTCTTTAACTACCTCATTAAGCAATCTATTATACATATCATATCCTACTTGTTCCATATGTCCGCTTTGTACCTCTCCAAAAAGACTACCAGCACCTCTTATTTGCAAGTCTCTTGTAGCAATTTTGAATCCTGAACCAAACTCAGTAAATTCCTTAATTGCTTTTAACCTTTGATTTGCATCCTCACTAATTACTCTATCTTTTCTATAGGTAATATATGCATAAGCTTGCCTATTACTTCGTCCTACTCTTCCTCTTATTTGATATAGCTGAGCTAATCCAAATCTATCTGCATTTTCAACTATAATAGTATTTGCATTTGGGATATCTATTCCTGACTCAAGTATAGTTGTACATACTAACACATTTATTTCCTTATCTATAAATGATTGCATTATTTCTTCAATATGCTCTCCTGACATTTTTCCATGTGCAAAGCCAACTTTAGCTTCTGGAATCAAATCCTCGAGTTGAATCGCTTTACTAGAAATCTGACTAACATTATTAAATATGTAAAATACCTGTCCTCCTCTTTCAAGTTCCTTTGTAATAGCTTCTCGAATTATCTCTTTGTCATATTCTAATACATACGTTTGAATAGGTTTCCTATTTTGTGGGGGTTCATAAATAACAGACATATCTCTTATGCCAACAATAGACATTTGTAGAGTCCTTGGTATTGGAGTCGCTGTCATTGTTAATACATCAACATTTGTTTTATACTCTTTTATTTTCTCTTTAGCTTTGACTCCAAATCGATGTTCTTCGTCTATTATCAATAAACCTAAACTATCGAATTTAACATCTTTACTTAACATTCGATGTGTGCCTATAACTATGTCTACTTTTCCTTCACTTAGCTTTTTTATAGTATCTTTTTGTTGTTTTTGAGTTCTAAATCTATTTAGAAGTTCAATTTCTATAGGATAAGCTTTCATTCTTTCTTTGAATTCCTGATATTGCTGATCTGCTAATATTGTTGTTGGAGCCAAATAAGCAACTTGCTTTCCATCCATTACAGCTTTAAATGCAGCGCGTATAGCAACCTCAGTTTTTCCATAACCAACATCCCCACATAGCAGTCTATCCATTGGTCTTTCGAATTCCATATCTTTTTTTACTTCATCAATACAACGTAATTGATCCTCTGTTTCCTGATAAGGAAATTTATCTTCAAATTCTTTTTGCCATGGAGTATCTTTTGAAAAAGCAAATCCTTTAGATTTTTCTCTTTTTGCATATAATTCAATTAATTCTTTAGCAACAGTTCTTAAATTTCCTTTAACTCTAGCTTTAGTTTCTCGCCATTCTTTTGTTCCTAATTTATTTAGTTTTACACCAGCTTCAGATCCTATATATTTACGAACATTATCTAAATTGTTGGTTGGGACGAAAAGTGAATCATCATTTCTATATTTTATGCCAATGTAGTCTTTAGTTATATTGTCTGCAGTAATTGTTTTAACACCTGTGAAAATTCCTATTCCATAATTTCTATGTACTACAAGATCTCCTACTTTTAAATCTGCAAATACTATTTTTTCACCGTTCTTAAATGTAGAATTACCACTTTTTCGTCTTAATCGTTTTGCTATGCCGAAATCATTATTACTTACTACTAGCAAGTTTGAGTCTCTATCTTCAAATCCGCTTGAAATTGAACCTTCTGAAATAACTATCTCACCATTTTTCAGATCTATATTATCTATATCTGGAACTCTTAATGAGTTCTCAAACATTTTTGCTATTTTGTCTCTATTTTCCTTTGCTCCAGCTAGTATTAATACTTTCTTATTATCCTTTATCGCATTTTTAACTTCTAATTCTAGATTTTTTAAATTATCCTCTAGTACATTTACTTCTCTTAATCTGAATTGGTTTTGTTTTGAATCTGATTCTTTTAAATTGATTACTTCTTTTATTCCTAGTTCAAAATTATTAATACTATATAATGAGTCAGGAACAGTTTTATCCTTTTCAATAAGCTCTTTTATTAAATTTTTATTGTCTTCTTTTATTCCTTCAATTCTTTGGTTAACTTTTTCAGGTTCATCCATTAAGATTCTAAAGCCATCAACATAATCTAATATAGTATTTTTATTTTCATAAAAATCATTAAAGTATTTATCTATTTTAGTGGTATAGTTTCCATTTTTTATTTCGTCTATGTCTTTTAATATTTCTTGAGCTTTTTCTTCTTTATTATCTTTGATTCTTTTTTCTATTTTTTCACATATTCTATCAACACTAAATTCAAGTACTTTTTCAGTCGCAGGATAAATTTCCACATTTTTTAACATTTCTGTGGATCTTTGAGAAGATAATCTAAATTTTCTAATGCTATCAATCTCATCTCCCCATAATTCAATTCTAATACCTTCCGATGAACTAATACTTACATCTAAAATATTTCCCCTTACACTGAATTCTCCAGCATTTTCTACTAAATCTACTCTTTTATATCCTAATAAAACTAGCTTGTTTTTTATTTCTTCTAAATTTAATTCTTTTTCATTTTTTATTTTAATCACATTCTCATATAACGATTTTTTTGAAATCATACTCTGCATTACTGCTTCAATTGTTGTGACTACAATAATGCTTTTTTTAGTTTTTATTTTATTTAATATAGAAATTCTTTCTTGTTCTATTTCATTACTCTCTGCATCATAATCATATATTGATATTTCACGTTTTGGGAATAAAAAAACATTCTCAGTAAAGTAACTGATATCTCTTACTAGTCTTTTTGCTTCAATTTCATTATATGTGAGTAATAAGACCTTATCTTTTTCATTTAAACTTAAAGCTGATGTTAAAATGCTTTTTGCAACGCAAACAAGACCCGATATTGTTACCGGGTATTTTTTTGTGTTAATTATTTTTTTATAAATCTGAGACATCACCATGTTTTTTAGCAAATAGTTCATGTCAAATTCCTTCCATTCATGATATATATTATATCATAAAAAAGTTAATTATTCCATATATTAGAACTATTTATTTCATCATATTTGTTTTGGCCATGCATATTATTTATTATGAAACCATTTATTTTTATTAGGAAAAAAATTATATCATTTTTGATTTTGTTGTTTATAGTATTTTTAGTTTTATTTTCTAATAGTGCTTTTATTGCAACAAAAAAAGGTATTAATTTATGGGCTAACAATGTTGTTCCATCAATTTTTCCATTTTTAATTGCTGTTGATTTACTTAAGCAAACTAATGTTATATATTTCTTAAGTACCTATTTAGATAGATTTATGAGACCTTTATTTAATCTTCCTGGCATTGCTTCATTCCCTTTTGTAATGGGTTTTTTGAGTGGTTATCCTGTAGGAGCAAAAATTGTTTCTGACTTATATAGTAATGCTGCTTTTACTAAAGAAGAGGCAGAAAGGATGCTACCATTGACAAACAATTCAGGCCCTCTTTTTATAGTTGGGACTGTAGGAATCTCTTTTTATTCTAATACTCTTATTGGAATTATACTATTAATAACTCACATTTTATCTTCTATTACTATTGGCGTTATTAATGGTTTGTTCTCAAGATTAAAAATAATAAATACTTATAGTAATAGGTCTCCAATAAAATTAAATAAAGATAATTCAATATCTGAGCTTGGAGAAATTCTCAGTAATTCAATAATGAATTCAATAAAAACAATTCTACTAATTGGTGGATTTGTTACTTTATTTTCAGTTGTCATAGCTATACTTGAAAAAACAAAAATAATAATATTTTTTTCAAGATTAATTAGTTCAACTATTCATTGTAATTCGAACATAGTTAATGCACTTTTATCCGGAATTATTGAATTTACTAATGGATTAAGTAAACTATCAACAATACATTTAAAGAGTATTTCAATTAATATTATTTTGTCATCTATTATTATTGGATTTGGAGGAGTTTCTGTTACTTTGCAAGTTTCAAGTATTATTTGCAAACATCATCTATCTATAAAAAAATACATTTTAAGCAAAATATTTCAAGCTTTAGTTGCTAGCTTTTACACATTTTTATTATTAAAAATTCCATTTTTTAACTTTGATCTACAGTAGAAATAGGTATTCTTATAAAATTTCATAAGGATACCTACTTCTAAAAAATACTATAACTATTCTACTCAAAGGCTAGCAATACTCCCATCTACTTGATAGATATTAGCTATAGTTCCAGGAGCTACATTATATAACCCATCAAAACCTTGATATCTATGATCTCCAATTCCCAAAGATAATTCTCCATTGTTTCTAAAGTCATACATACTTGCGCTATCTTCAAGATCAGTAATATACTGGCTTCTTTCGCCTTCGCCAGGGTAACACAAAAAGATTCATCCTTCTCTTGCTTGTCAGAAATCTCACTAGTTACAATATTGTTTTGCTGGTCAAGCTGTTCCATTAAGGGTGTAATTTCCATACTATGGGCTGTTTTTATGTTGGATACTAACATCAGTACCAAAACAATTGCTGGAAGCTGATTGGGTTTCATAGCTTTCCCTTCTAGTAAAGTTATAATATTTTCTTATAATACATACTACTAAGTAGTACTTAACATAATTATAATACTTTTTTTCTTTTTTTCTTTTTTTTTTCAAATTACTGATAAAGCAATAGCATACATTTCCATAATTAAAAAGAATAAAATAAACGTAAAATCTGCATTGAATTTTTAGCCGTCGCTAAATTTTTTGTACTAAAATTTACTCTTATCGAGATTTTTATATAATAGGAAAGTAAAACTCTATTATATAAATACAGGAGCGCAGAGACAATGTCTCTGCGCTCCCTTGGAACACTTTGCTTGGAATTATTTACCCGAGTTCAATACTCGTTACATTGATAACATCTCCTTCTTGGTTATATGTCAGCTTAATTAAGTCTCCTTCGGCAAGAAGTACTTGCCTCATGTTCAAGCTAACACTTGCCCTGTAGAGATTATCATCTCCTTCCAAAAGATAGAAGAAGAACGTTGTACCGTCAATCTCAGCAGTATAGATATGCTGAATTGCGCCTTCAACTGTAGTACTCTCTGCAGGTTCTTCTTGCTTTATTGCTCCACTGTTTGCCAATGTTGTCTTGTACTTGTTAATTGCTTCATCCAAAGTCTGCGCATAAGCTGTCGCATTAGACGAAGTAGAAATAGAGGCAAGAGCTACATCTTGGATTAATCCATCACTTCCAGTAAGGCACATTAGATATGTAGGAATACCTTCCACATTTATTACCTGTGGAAAAGTTGCAGAATATCCATAGTTCTGCACAAGAGTTTCTACTCTTGCTTGAGCAGTTTCCTCTTGAATACCATCAACCAAATATTCCTTAATCTTACCTGTCCTAGAGTTTATGAGGATAAATCCAACATTACTTTTGGCTGCATTTGCAGGTGTCAATCCCATAGTAAAGCATACTTCTCCCTTTTCATTAACAAAAGAAGTATATCCTTTGGAAAGTCTCTTGACATCTTGATTTGAAAAGTTGAAAACTCCATGCACGAACTCATAGTAGTCGGTTGCCTTTTCTTTAAGATAGCTTAGCAACATTGCATGATCTACCCATTTGGGAAGGTTTTCAACAGTATACACTTCTGAATTTCCATTTACGGCATCAGTTATGATAATGCTTTCAACCTTTGCACCACCAAAGACACCTATCGTCTTCGTAATTGTAGGAGTAATCCAATAAGGATTACCTTCCTCGTCAATCTCGAAATACGACTTCACGTCAAAGATGGTTGTTGGATACTGAGTCCTCAAATGTCTCATAAGATTTTTATCAAAGAGACTAGAAGGAGAGTAATAGTATCCACCTTCAACTGTACAGAATGTTGCTTTCTGAGTTCTAGCGTTGACCAAAACGTATCCTGGTATTCCACTATTACTAGCAGAAAAGTACTTAAAAAGTCCACCATAGCTCAAGCTTGAAATTCTGTAGTAGTCTCCCTTGTACTCAATCAGGTTGTATTCATCATCTACTTCATAGAACTCTGCGCCTTGTACATTAGCAATTGTCCTATCTCCAAGGTTTTGTGCAATCTCCATAGAGACAAATGGAATGTTACTTCCAGTTGGGTCTGCCTCTGGAAAATCATCTGTAAAACTTCCACTTTCAACATCTGCTAGATTTCTGTACTCTACTGCATGGAAGATTCTAAATGAAATCACAAAACCGATTATTCCAAGAGCTATTACTATTATTATGCTTCTTTCTAAGACACTTTGTACCTTTTTTCCGATTTCAATTTTCTTTTCTAGTCTTTCAACCTCTTCCTCGTGATAGTCTCTTCTTGAGCTCCACACATCTTCTTCAAGAAGGTGTGTATATGCAGTAACTGCCATTGCAATAATGATGATAACTGCAACGCTCCAGATCCACATTGTTTCATTACGAAGATTGAATGCAGGTAGCAAAAAATACCACCCTACAAAAGCGATAAGTAGAACTAGCATCGCTTCTACTGCAATAAACACAGTATGTTTCCGAGCCTTCATCGTTCCATCCTTTCGTTTCCTTCAAGCAATTGCTTGATCCGGTCACTAATCTACTGATTAGTAATACATATTATATCACTTTGAGTGTTTTATGTCAACCATTTTGTTCTTATGTAACATTTCCAGTATATACCAGTGTTGTTTATATTTTATTTTATTTTTATTTTCAATCAGTACACTTTCCTATAAAATAGCAAAAAACACATCAAAACGATGTGTTTTTTGTTTTATGGTAGCGAAGGAGAGAATCGAACTCACGACCTTTCGGGTATGAACCGAACGCTCTAGCCAGCTGAGCTACTTCGCCACATATGACAAGATTTATTATACAATAAATTTGTGATATATGTCAACTATTTCTTCAAATAAAATGTGAAATTTGAGAATTATTTGGAGATTCGACTATTTTTTTTTACATTTTTTTAGAACACTAGAGGATATTTTTCATAATAATAAATAATAAAATAAATGTCAAGTCCACGTTAAGTATTCCATTCGCACTAAGCTTAATGATATAAGGTTTAATCGCATTTTTTATAATATGAAAGTATCATTTTATTATTATAAAAAAATGGGAAAATAGAGCCTTCCATTTTCCCATTACACACTATTATTTATTCTTTTTTAATAAATCTCTTATTTCTTCAAGTAAAGCAACTTCTTCAGATTTTTTAGCTTCTTCCTCAGCCTCTTCCTCTTCTTTTTCTTTCTTTAATTTTTCTGTTGCTGAATTAATAACTTTTACAAAAATGAATATACAGAATGCTACAATTAAGAAGTCAATAATATTTTGTATGAATGCTCCATACATTACTTTTGCATCTAACACATCTATACTTAAATTGCTAAAGTCTAAACCTCCAATTAGTATTCCTATGATAGGCATTAATATGTCATCTACTAATGATGAAACTATTTTTCCAAATGCACCACCAATAATAACACCGACAGCTAAATCTACAACATTTCCTTGCATAATGAATTCTTTAAACTCTGATCCTAACTTTCCAGCCTTTTTTCTAGCTTCTTTTCTTGCTTTCTTTAATTCTTCTTTATCAATATTTGCCATGATAATTACTCCTTTTCTTATTATTTTTATTAATATAGTGACTATCGTCACAATTAACCTTAACCAATATTATACTAACTTAATTACTTCACTTAAGTCTTTTACACTTTGTGTTGTAGGAATCTTTAGTATTTCAAATTTTGAAACTGAATTTCCAAATTGTATCTCAATAATATCTCCTACTTTAACCTCATAGCTAGGCTTTACGATTTTTTCGTTTGCTTTTACTCTTCCATTATCTGCTGCTTGATTTGCAACTGTTCTTCTCTTAATTACTTTAGTAACCTTTAAAAACTTATCTAGTCTCATTTCCCTCCTCTCTATATTTCAATTAATTTATTTAAAAAGGTTGAATAAATACAACATTTTTTCACATCTCTTTTTAATGATCGTTTAAGAGCAATTTTGTATATTCCAAGTTGATTGTAATATCTTTCGGTAAGAATCTTTTCATCAACATTTCTATCTGTCTTATAATCAACTAAAACTACTTCATTATCTTGATTTATGTAGTATAAATCTATAATACCTTGAACTAATATAAATTCATTACTATCTAAATATTTAACATTAATATAAAAAGGACTTTCTTTATAAACTTCTTTCGCTTGTTTTAATTCGTTATATAAATTGGAATTAACATACCTTTCTATAATGCTAATATTTTTAAATAAGAAATCCTTTTCTTCTTGTTTTACCATTAAGCCATCAATTGTTTCATTAATATTGTCATTTTCTAATTTTTGCAAAACAAGATGAATAAGAGTTCCTTTTTGGGCTGGTGAAATACTTGAATCATTTTTATTAATTATATTTAAGTCATTTATCTCAATTATTCTACTGTTATCTATTTCATTATCGTCTAATAAAATCACATCATTATCTGTAAATTCTAATTTACAGTTCTTTAAAGCAGTCACAGAAGTTTTGCTTGGAGCTTCTATTGACATATTATAATTATAATTCCATTTAAGCAATTTGTCAATTTTTTCATACTTTTCCATGTCAACTTTTTCATCAAGAATTATATTTTTTTCTTCTATTGATTCATCTTTAGATTTTAATTGGTTTTTATTTAGAATTTTAATCTCAAAATCTTTATTTCCATTATACATATATACAAGTTCAAGCCAATCAAGAAATCTGTTATACTTTCCAACCAAATTATCATTGAATTTGTCTGTTCTGTCTTTTCCATGATACTTCTCTATTTCCATGTTTTTGTTGTTTAAATTTACTTCTGCATTTTTGTCAGCTCCAATCATAATTAGTTTTTCTTTAGCTCTTGTCAGCGCAACATAAAGAATTCTCATTTCTTCTGAAATAGTTTCTTTTTTTGCTTTGATATTTATAGCTTCTTTTGTTAATGTTGAATACTCTATTCTATTTTTAATGTAATTGACTCCTATTCCAATATCTTGGTCATAAATTATCTTTTCTTTCATATCTTGTTCATTGAATTTTTTTTCAACTCCACAAAGTATTACTATTGGAAATTCAAGTCCTTTACTCTTGTGAATACTCATTATTCTTACAACATCATCATTCTCTCCAATTATTTTTGCAGCCATCATGTTATTTGAACTTTTTGCAGCAACTTTTTCAATAAAAGTAATAAAATTAAATAACCCCTTAAAACTAATTTTCTCATAATCTTTTGCTTTTTCAAAAAGTTTTCTTAGATTTGCTTGTCTTAACTTTCCATTAGGCATTAATCTTACATAGTGATAATACCCTGTATCAGAATATACTTTCCATATTAATTCATCAAGAGGCAATTGATTTTCTTGTTCTTTCATAGATTTTAAAAATTCTAAAAAAGCTTTTATTTTATTAGAAAGTAAATCACTCCTTTTTGAAGCTTCTAGTAAAGCATAGTAATAGTTTCCTTCTCTCTTACAAAGCCTTATTTCAATCAGTTCATTATCATCAAATCCACCTATAGGAGATCTAAGAACAGTAACCAATGGGATATCCTGTAAAGGATTATCTATTACCTTTAATAAGGATAAAATTGTATCTATTTCTATTGATTCTAAATATTCAGATGTAGCATCGGAAAAAACAGGTATTCCCGCTTCTGTTAACTCTTTTTCATATATATTTGCTACATTTCCTGGACTCCTTAGTAGAATTGCAATGTCTTTATAGTCTACTTTTTGATTATGTAGCTCTTTAATCTTTTTGCATACTAACCTTGCTTCTAATGTTGCATTATCTAAAATTTCCAAATTTTCAGAATCTAACTCTTCTTCATTTTCATCCTTTTTATCTATAATATATAATTCTGGTTTACAATCAAATCTAGGTTTATCAAACTTCCCCTCTTGATTTAAATACTCATTCTTATCATATTCTATTTCTCCAAGTCTTTTGCTCATAATATTTTGAAAAACTGTATTAGTAATATTTAATACTTCTTCTCTACTTCTAAAGTTTTTGTATAGTTGAATTTTTATGTCCTCACCAAGGTTATCTTCATCACCTGCTAATATATATTTATCATATTTTTCTATAAATAATTCTGGTCTTGCCTGCCTAAACCTATAAATACTTTGCTTAACGTCTCCAACCATAAAAATATTTTTTCCACTTGATACAGCATTTAAAATACTTTCTTGAATCAAATTACTATCTTGATATTCATCAACTAGTATTTCATCAAACTCATAGTTTTTTGCTATTAAAGATTTTTTTCCATCTTTATCAATAAGAATATTTAATGCCATATGTTCTATATCTGAAAAATCCACAATATTTCTTTCTTTTTTTCTTTTTGAGAATTCTTCTTCAAACTCTATTAGTAGGCTTTGTAGTTTTTTTAGCACACTATACATCTCTTTTACATCTTCTATTGCTTCACTTGAGGAAAATTCAAATAGACTTGATACTTTTTTTATAAAATTACCTTTAACTTCGTCTCTTATTTCTTTCGCTTTGTCTTTTAATTCTTTTTCATCTTCCTCATATTTTCTTCTTCTTGACCAAGGTTTCCATTCTTTTGAATTAATGTTTCTATATGCCAAATCCCATGTATCAAATTTTATACTCTTTAGATCTGCTATATCCTCTTGTATTATTTCATAGCAGTCCTGCAGATTCGTATTTCCATATAACATATTTTTCGCAATTTCTAAGCTTAAAACTCCGTCGTTTATTATTTCTTCACATCTAGATTTAATTATTCTTCCCCATTTAGTCTCTCCATAGTCTAATGTTTCTATGTTGTAATCTTCTACAGCTTGCTCCAACCAATTTTCAGGATATGGAATACTACTTATAAATTCAAACAAGTTTAATACTATCTGTTTTAGTGGCTCGTCATCTTTATATGTAGTATATGAATCTAGTAATTCTAAGAAATCTTCACTTTGATTTTCATAGTTTCTTTCAAAAACTTCTTCTATAGATTCTTGCTTTATTATTTCAATCTCTGTTGGATCCCCAACTCTAAAATTAGCACTAATTCCTATTTCATAAAAATTATTTCTAATAACATCTAAGCAAAAAGAAGATATTGTCGAAATGTGTGCTTGATTAATTAAGTTTATTTGTTTTTGAATATGTACATCTTCTGGATTCTTGTCTATTTCATCGTATAATGCCTTTAGTAGTCTTTCTTTCATCTCACTAGCAGCAGCATTTGTAAATGTAACTACTAACAATTTATCAATATCAATTCTTTTGTTTATTATCTTGTTAATAATTCTAGCTACTAATACAGTTGTTTTTCCACTACCTGCACCTGCAGATACTAATATATTTGATCCATATTTATCTATCGCTTGTTGTTGTTCATGAGTAAATCCCATTATTTAAATCTCCTAGTTTATTTAATAACTTTATTTTATATTGAAAATAGTTTTCTGTCAATTAGATTTTTATATAGTAAATTTAATGAAATCTATTGAAAAAAAAGTATTTTACATATATAATATGTTTATCAAATCTTTTAAAATAATTAAAAGAAAGGAATGGTGATAATATGAATATCAATATTACAGGAAAAGATTTTGAATTAACAGATGCTATAAAAAGTTATATTAATGAAAAGATAGGAAAGTTATCAAAATATATTGGAGATGAATTTGAAGCAACTGCAACCCTTAAAATGGATGGAAATAAGCAAGTAGCAGAAGTTAGAGTTTCAGTTTCAAGTCAACTTTATAAAGCTGTTACAGCAAGTAAGGATTTATATGCTTCAATAGATAAAGACATTGAAATATTAGAAGGTCAAATTAGAAAAACAAAAGCAAAAAAAGATAAACAAAATAAATCTGAATCAATCAAATTCACAGAAGCTCAAAAAGATGATGATTCTGAAGAAGAAGGAGAGATTATTAAATCAATTTATTACAGCATAAAGCCTCTTACAGAAGAAGATGCTATGCTTATTCTAAAATCTGATGTTAAAAATAAGTTTTTACCTTTTATAAATGTTAATACAAATAAGGTTAATGTTGTTTATAAATTGAAGGACGGAAAGAATTTCGGAATTTTGGAGCCTGAAGAATAAAAACAATAATAAAAAATTCTCACTTAACAGTGAGAATTTTTTTTATGTATATTTAATTAATCTTCTTTTTTTGTTGCTTTTTTAGTTGTAGTTTTTGCTGCTGTCTTTTTTGCTGTAGTCTTTGTTGTTTTCTTTTCTTCAGCCTTTGGTTCTTCTTTTTTCTCAGCTTTTTTTGTTGCTACTTTTTTCTTTGCTTCTGGTTTTACAGCTAATTTCTTTTCTAATCTAGATTTTTTTCTAGATGCAGCATTTTTAGAAATTACACCCTTAGAGCTAGCATGATCTATTGCTTTTTTTGCTAATGATAATAATTCACTTGCATCTTTGCTTTCTTCTGCATTTGCTGTTTCATATTTCTTAATAGCTGTTTTATATTTTGTTTTGATTATACTATTATTCATAGTTTTCTTTTCTGCTACTCTAACTCTTTTTATTGCTGATTTAATATTTGGCATTTTTGCACCTCCTCTTAGTGTTTTCTAATAGACTAATATATTATATCATTTATTTTACAGTTGTGCAAGGCTTTTTTATAAATTTTTTCATTTATGACAACTTATTATAGAACTTTATTAAACATCTCCAAGTAAATCTGTACTATTATATAAAAACGAGGGGTGCTTCACAGCGCTCCTCGTTTTTATTTCATATTAATTCATTAGTAGTGTTAACTATCTTAATTGTGATTCTGCTTGTTGAATCATTTTCTTAACCATGTTTCCACCAACTTTACCAGCATCTTTTGCTGATATATCACCGTTGTATCCATCTTTTAATGAAACACCTACTTCATTAGCTACTTCATATTTAAACTTTCTTAATGCTTCTGGTACATTGTTACTTTTGCTTGCCATGATACACACCTCCTAATTAATTTTTGAAAAGTCCTATTTACTTTTCAATATATATGATGTGCATTTATTTTAATTTTACACTGGTAATATTTTTCATTTTTTATAAAAATCATATTAAGCAAAAGCATAGTAAAATTTATGTTAATACTAATCTTATCCATTTATGTATTTTATACATTATTCATCTAATTCCTCAAAATCTTCAAGTTCCTCTTCAGTAAAGCCTTCATTCATTTCTTCACTCATTTCTTCCTCGATTTCATTTTCTTCTAAGACGTCTTCTTCATTTTCTAGTATGTTTTGTTCTTCCAGTATAGTATCATTTTCTTCCAAATCATAATTTTCATAATATCCTGATATCATATTATTATTTAGATTATAGTCAACTACCTTTGATGCACTATTAAATACCAAAACTCCTAATGCTAGAAAAAATATAATCAAAAAAATTACAGATATAACTGAAAGTATTATCGAAATAATTCCCAAAACCATGCCTGCAATTGCTTTGCCATTTCTATGTTCTTTTGGAATACTATTAGCCTTTATTATCGCAATTATTGCTAAAACTAAATTTAGAATAGGTATGCCACCAAATACTAAAGATAATATTCCTAAAACCATAGATAAATCTGCATTTTTTTCAAATTCACTATTATCAGTAGTATGATTTAATACATTTATTTCATTCTCAATTTCTTGATCTTTTTTATTATTATCATTTAATTCATCCATTTTTATTCCCCCTTTTTTTATGTTTTCATATGTATTGTTTTTATAATATAAATTTATTTTAACAATTCTTTTATTTCATTTTTTGTTATTGAAATATCTCTACTAGTATCATACCTGATAACATGAATATTTTTATATCTTTCTTCGATTTCATCAGACATTTGCAAATATGCATTTTGTTGATTTATACTACTTTCTATATTAAATTTTGCATATTTGACATCAGCTTTTCCATCTCTTTTTAATCGTTTTTCATATTCGGCAGTTTCTCCCAAATATAAAGTTATATAATATATATAAAAATCCATTTTACTAAGTGAATCAAGCAATTTATCATATTCGTCAGTAAATGAGTATTCTTTAAATCCTAGTCTGCAATAAATTTCTTCTGTAAAAAATGTTCTATCAAATAATAAATTAATACTCATGTTTTCAAGGCTTTTTATATACTTCATCAAATCATCATACATTTTTATAGCTTTTATTTTTCCCTGTTCACTTGAATCTGATGTCCCACTTAATCTATATAAATTTGTATATGGAACAATATTTCTTATATAATCTGTTATTGTAGTTTTACCTGCTCCTTGTGGTCCTTCTACAATAATAATTTTTGAATTTGCCATAATTCCTCCAATCAAATTGTTAATTATTTTTATATTATATATTTTATCATAGTGAACAAAATAATACTAGATTTTTTTATATTTCTATTTAATAATCTTAATGTTTGCTTCTCTAAGTTGTTTTTCAGATACTTCACTAGGCGCTCCTGTTAACAAATCTTCTGCTTTACTGTTCATTGGAAATGCTATTACCTCTCTAATAGATTCTTCTTCTGCCAACAGCATCAACATTCTATCAACTCCTGGTGCAATTCCAGCATGTGGTGGTGCTCCATAGTGAAAAGCTTTATATAATGCTGAAAATCTACGCTTAATCTCATCTTCAGTGTATCCTGCTATTTCAAAAGCTTTTAGCATTATTTCCGGATTATGATTTCGCACTGCACCAGAAGATAATTCTATTCCATTGCATACAATATCATACTGATATGCCAATACATCTAATGGGTTACTTTCTTCTAATACTTCTAGCCCTCCTTGAGGCATTGAAAATGGATTGTGACTGAATCTTATTTTTCCATTGTCATCTTTTTCAAACATTGGAAAATCAATTATCCAGCAAAACTTAAAGCAGTTTTTCTCTAATAAATCTGCCATCTTTCCAAGTTCTTCTCGAACCGGTCCAGCAATTTTTTCAAGCATTCCTGATCTTTCTGCAATAAAGAAAATACTATCGCCTGGTTTTGTTCCAGTTTGTTCTAATAAATTCTCTCTTGATTTATCATCAATTAGTTTTGCAATAGGCCCTTGTAATGATTTGTCATTTCCAACTTTTAGCCAAGCTAATCCCTTTGCATTACATTTTTCTATTGCAAAATTTGTAATACTATCATAAAAAGTTCTTGGCTGATTTGCCCCATTTGGTAATGTAATAGTTCTAACAGTTTTATTATTAAACACTTTTATATCTAGCTTTTCAAAAATATTAGTTACGTCTTTTATTTCAAGTGGATTTCTTAAATCAGGTTTATCAGTTCCATATTTAAGCATTGCCTCTTTATAAGGTATTTTCACAAATTCTTTGTCTACCTTCTTATTTGAAAACTTTTTGAATGTATTATAAATTACCTTTTCCATCACTTCAAAAACATCTTCCTGAGTAGCAAATGCCATCTCCATATCAAGTTGATAAAATTCTCCTGGTGATCTATCAGCACGTGCATCTTCATCTCTAAAGCATGGAGCTATTTGGAAATATTTATCTACGCCAGAAACCATTAGTAATTGTTTAAATTGTTGTGGAGCTTGTGGTAAAGCATAAAATTTCCCCGGATATACTCTACTTGGGACTAAGTAATCTCTAGCGCCTTCAGGTGACGAACTTGTTAATATTGGTGTTTGTACTTCTAAGAAATCTTGTTCAATCATTTGTTCTCTTAAATATTGAATTAGTTTTGCTCTTAGTTTTAGATTATCAATTGACTTTCTTGAACGTAAATCCAAAAATCTATATTCTAACCTTAAGTCTTCTCTAACTTTTCTGTTATTTTCTATATCAAATGGTAAACTCATTGTTCTCTTTCCTAGTATTTCATAATTATCTGCAAATAATTCTACAGTTCCTGTTGGTATTTTATTATTGATAGTTTCATCATCTCTTAGTCTTACTACTCCACTTACAGTTATTGTTGATTCTATTGGAATTCTTTGAGCACTATTTACTTTTTCCTCATCACCTGAGAAAACTACTTGAGTTATTCCATATTGATCACGTAAATCAATAAAAAGAATTCCTCCTAAGTCTCTTATTGTATCAACCCAACCAGCTAATTTTATCTTTTCACCTATATTTTTTTCTCTTATTTCTGAGCAATTATATGTTCTAAACTTATTCATATTAATATCCCTCCTTTTACATTTTATTTAATAGTAAATCAAACCTTTATTAGATAATCGCAGACATTATTCAAAATGAAAAAGAATAAATGCAAGTTCCGTGTTAAAAAGTTCGTACTCGCTAAGTTTTATTAAATAAAAATGAATCACATCGAGTTTTATATAATAAGAAATTAGAACTTTCCTATTATATAAAAAATTCGCCCCCGTAATTATTGCTAATTACAGGGACGAAATAAATCATATTCCGCGGTACCACCCTAATTGAATTTTTTTTCCACTCTTATTTAATTTTTTAGCTCCAATGTGTTTCATAAATTTAAGTTTAAAGGTACTCTCAGCCACGATACCTCTCTCTGTATAAGCTTTTTACAAATTTACTTTCATCTTCATCGCTATTATTAGTATAATCCATATTAGATATAATATAATACTATTTTATTTTAATTGAAAGAATCTTTAATTTTGCTACTCCTCCATTAGGTAAATCAGCTTCTACTGTTGCACCTTTTTTTGATCCTATTAAAGCTGAACCTATTGGTGACTCATTAGATATTTTGTTTTCTGCTAAGTTAACTTCTGTTGATCCAACTATTGTATATTCTATGTCTTCATCAAAATCCATATCATGAACTTTAACTTTGTTTCCAACTTGAACTGTCTTTGTATCGATTTCTGATTCATCAATAATTTTAGCATGTCTTAATTTATTTTCTAATTCAATAATTTTATTTTCATTTAACTCTTGGGCAGACTTTGCCTCATCGTATTCTGAATTTTCAGATAAATCACCATATCCAAGTGCTATTTTAATTCTCTCAGCTATTTCACTTCTTTGAACAACCTTTAAATGTTCTAATTCACTTTCTAATTTATCATATCCTTCTTGTGTTAATAGTACTTCTTCACTTTCCATAGTTTTACCCTCCTTGGCATATTAGTTGAATGTTCCTATATATTAAACTAATTTACTAATTTTGTCAATATTTTTTAATTCTTTTCTTTAGTTTTGTAAAAAATAATAAATACTAGTAGTAAATTCTAATAATATTATATTTCGTTTTAATAATTATGTTGACTTTTTAAGTTGATTGTTATATAATTATTTTAAGTTGAGCTTCGGCGAAAGGATGTACTATGTCTAATCAGTCTAGCAAGGTAAAAATTCGGCTTGACAAAAATGGATTCATCATTACTCATAAGTATTTTGATGGATGCAAATCAGTCAGCCAAGATATTTTCTGCCCATTTTCTTTTTTTAGTGGGCGTAACTGCAAGTATCGTTGCGAAGTTATATCAGATATGCTTAGTGCTGTTAGTTTAGAAAGGACTCCTACAATTTTTATTGAGGTGCCCGCTATGGAGAAGATTGACGAAATCTGCGAAACAGCTCGTCTTCTTTTCTAGAGTATCATCCCCCCTCCATTCTTACTGCTGTAAGTCTGGAGGGGTTCTTTTTATTTTTTTGTTCATTAAGCTCTTTTACTCTTTTAAACTCGCTATTATCTATTAACTTTTTATTATATAATTCTTCAACATATATTTTGTTTAAATCAATATAATTCCTTACTTTTTCATAGTTTCCTATTTTAACTAATTCCGCTTCCAATAGTTCTTCTTTTTCAAAATTTTCAAATTCACTAAAAACTCTTAATATTTTTTTAGTATTAACTCTTATCTTTCTAATTATAATTCCATTAAATCCTTCAGGTAAACGGGATTTTCCTGTTACATCTATTAGTATAAGATGTCGATTAATGTTGTATTCACTAAAATCTTCAAAATCTAAGTTTAAAACAATATTTGCTTTTTTTAAGCTTTTTCTTCTATTTTTAGAAACTGTAATAAATATACCTTTTTCTTCCAGTCTTTTTTCTAATCTACAATAGTTTTGATTTTTTGATACAATATTTACTATTTTTACCTTACTTACCAATGATTCTATTATCTGTACATTTTCATAATTAAAGATGTTAGTGCATATATATATTTCATCCAATATAGGTTTTACAAATTTAAAACATAAATCTATTATTTCTGGTGCCATATATTTTAATAAGTATCCACTTTCAATTTTATAATAATTAATAATATTATTATTATTTTCAACAACTAAAGCCTCTATATTGTTTTTTTTCAGTTTTTCTTTTAGTTTTCTTTGGCTTTTATCATTAAAATTATATACAGTAAACACATTAGTTTTGTACTTGTCCTTTTCTACATAATTAAATATCATTTTTATGTTTGTCAAAACGTTATAAAAATAGCTTTTTATTCCGTCACTCTCAATTTTTTTTGCTTTTTTTACATACCCAATATTCATAAATAAAACCACCTACATAATTATATGCAAGTGGTTTTATTTATATTCCTAATTAGTATTCAATTTATTTTTTATGATATGCCATACTTCATTGTTTTCTCTATCTTTTTCCCAAAATCCCGCACCAGCTAATTTGTATTTGTTAACTAAATCCATTTTCGCAGATATAGATTCTTGATCTTCAATCCACATTTTATATACTGCATCATCTTTACTATATTCAATATAATATTGCTTGTCATTGTCATTCCATTGTTTTTGAACTTCTGATGGTATACTAATGTCATTCATATTAACAACTGTACAAGATATACTTCCTTCTTCCTCTTTCCAAAGTCTTGTATAAAATGCATTTGCTAATATTATTTTATTTGGTGATACAACTTCTTGCTCAATAAACTTTTTAATATTCATCTCTATCCAACTATAGCTTGCATTTGAGCCTGCATTTTTTGATGAAGAATTGTGCTGATCATATGCTACAAATACAATATAATCCGCAGCATTTCCTATTACATTTCTGTTGTAGCATAACGACCATGTATCAGAACCATCAGGCTCTGTTACATCAACACATATATTCATTCCAATATCTCTTAATCTTGGTGATAATTCTATTATAAATCTTGAAAATTTGTCCTTATCTTCTTTATACATATTTTCAAAATCAATATTTACTCCGTCAACATTATTTTCAGTCAATGTTTTAACAATGTTCTCAATTAAATTTGCTCTTGAATCATACGTGCTTAAGATTTTAGACATAGTGTCAATATTGTTGAGTTGTACATTAGAAAGAGTTGGCCAAACTTTATAATTATTAAAATGAGCCCATTCAATATATTCTTTTGATACATTTTTACTTATAGTTCCATCCTCATTCAACTGGTAAAACGATGGTGAAACAGCATTTACTCCTTCTATGCCACCTTCTCTTTTTGGTGCACTTTCTCCTGGTTCATAATAATCCCAAACCAAGTTCACCTTACCTGATATTTGATTAGTACTTAGATTATCTCTAACTACTTTTCTTTCTATAACATTATTCTTTTTTATATATCCTAGATTTCCATTTTGAGTTCTTACTCTGTACCAGCTATTAATTTCAACATCACAATCTTTTGCTGTATCCTGAACTATTGTTATAACTTCTCCTCTTTTTACTTTCTCAATTGTCCTCGAAATCTTTGTAGGTCTATATTTAATCGATTGGTTTTTTGAACTAATAGCTTGTACTAGTTTTTTATTTAATGAACTGATTATAATTGTATTATTCTCTTTACTATAATTATATTCATACCCATAAACATTTGACATATCTTTAATTGGTAAATATGTTTTTTCATTTGCTGTCATTGAAGCATGCTTTATTGAAACTTCAGATCCATTTACTTGTATTCTATTATTGTTTTTTTGAATTTTTACAGTTTTAGTATTTGAAGTTGTTATTATACTACTAGAATCTTCTACTAAATATTCATCAAAGAAATTTCTAAAATCAGCTAAAGATAAAAAGTGTTCATCACCATTTTCTACTATAGGTGTTTTTAAACTATTGGTTACATCATTGTTGTTTATTACTAATCTTGTGTTTTCCAATTTACTAATTTTTATATAATTTGGTGCTAGATTAATCAGCATAATGATACAAGCCAGCATAATTAGTATTATTGTTGTTCTCCTAATTGCATGGTTAATCTTAGTTTTTGCTTTTTTATGATTCATTTATTATTTTCCTCCATTATTACTATAACATAAAATAATAATTATGGGAAGATTTTTTTTTGAATTTAATTATCTACTTCATAATAACATAAAGTAACTTTATTATTAATTTTACATATAATGTAACAAAGGAGGTAATCTATGTTCAGAATACTAAAGAAGCTCCTTGCTACTTGTTTAATCGGATTTGGTTTAGGTGTTCTACTTGTTATATTACTTCCTCTATCAGGGTGGCTATTCATTATTGGCTGCGCCGTAATATTAGTTGGCTTACTTTTCTTATGTCAAAAATAGTACAAAATCGTTCTAATTTTAGTTATCTAAATTTAATGAACGTAGAGAGGATGTAGAATGACAGTTGTTGTAAAAAAAGTTCCTAAGTGGCTTCGAGGATTTGTAAAAATAGTTTTTGGAATAAAAGAAGATTAATAATTACATATGATATTAAATTATATAGGAATTATACAATTCTAGAACTATAGAATCCAAAAAGGGCGACCATTGGTCGCCCTTACGATTATCACAAATCTAATAATTTATTAACTTTACTTATGCATTTTTTAATTTAGCTGAACGTAAGCATTTAGAGCATACATGCATTTTCTTATTTTCACCATTTGCTTGAACTCTTACTGTTCTTAGATTTGGTTTCCATGTTCTATGAGCTCTTCTACTAACATGTGAACGAGCTATACTTATTCTATTACCAGTTGTTGAAACTGTTTTTCCACATAAATCACATTTTGCCATCTCATGCACCTCCTATGCTTATTTTATCGACTAATAACTATATTACCACAAAAATGTAATTAATTCAAGTGTTTTTTAGTATTTTTTTGTTTTTTGTATGTTTTTTATACAAAAGTAATGTATAAACTTATCTTTTTAATCTCATGTACTTCATTTTAGTTGCCATTCCTCCTCTAATATGTCTCTCAGCTTTATTTTCATCAAGTACTTTTCTAACTTTTACAGCTAAATTAGGATTAATAATCAATAACCTATCTGTTAGATCTTTGTGTACAGTAGACTTGCTTACTCCAAATTTTTTAGCTGCTCCTCTAACTGTGTCTTTAGAATCTATAATGTAATTAGCCAGCATTACTACTCGCTCTTCAATTGAATCGCCTCTCATAGAAAATCCTCCTAAAATGAATACTTTGTAAATTGTATTCGTTTTAGGAGGTTATTAGAACGAAATATTTTTTTATATTACTTTATTCAACTTCGTATTCTAAATCTCTTATAGCAGATTTTATCTCATCAATATTAACATTTACATCTACCTTAATTGTAACAGTTCCTTTTTCGTGATCTGCTTTTACTTCTTTGACATTCTCAATACTTGAAACAACATTTTGTACTCTTTTCTCGCAACCTGAGCACATCATTCCATTAACTTTTAATACTATATCTTGCATTTTAATCTCCTTATTACTCTTTTTCTTCTTTTTTTGCTTTGATTTTGTTTAATAATATACTTATTGCTAAAGGCATTACAGATACAAAAACTATTGCAAGAATAACAAGTGAAAAATTATTCTTTACAAATTCTATGTTTCCAAAGAAGTATCCTGCTCCAACACATAAAGATACCCATAAAACGCTACCCAGTAAATTATACTTTAAAAAATTAAAGTAATTCATCTTTCCAGATCCTGCTACAAATGGTGCAAAAGTTCTTACTATTGGAACAAACCTAGCTAAAACAATTGATTTGCCACCATGTTTTTCAAAAAAATTATGAGTTCTTTCTAAATACTCTTTTTTTATAAGCTTTGGATTTTCTTTTTCCTCTATTTTAGCTCCAATCTTTTTACCAATTTCGTAGTTTACTGTGTCCCCTAAAAAGGCTGCAAATAGTATTACTACATATAATATCCAAACATTTAAACTTCCAATCGCTGCAAAAGCGGCCCCCGCAAAAATAAGGGAATCTCCCGGCAAAAATGGTGTAACTACTAGTCCAGTCTCACAAAATATTATCATAAACAATATTGCGTATGTTATTACCCCAAAATTTTGTATAATTTCTCCTAAATATTTATCTATATGTATAATAAAATCTATTAAATTCATATCTTCTCCTATCAATAGTATTCTTTCTCACAAGAGGTATTATAACATTAAAATCTTATTTTGCAAATACATAAAATACAATATTTTTTTTATGTAATTTATTCAGTAATCAAATGAAGTAAGAATGTGCACAAATTCTAATCAAAATCAAACATAAAAAGAAAAAAACTATCTGTAAACTATTAATTATGATTTATCGCTATTAAAGCCTTTATTTTTATTCCTTCTGCTTTGAACATCTTTTCATGTTCAGTTTCTATATTTTCTTCTTCATTCCAAAAGCCATTTTCACTAGCTAAATCTCTTGACATTTTCTTTATTTCATAGTCACATCTATCAAAGTATTTAAGAGAATCTTCAAACAAATTATCATCATCTGTTTTAAAGAATATTTCACCATCTAAAAATTCTTTATATTGATTTAACTGTCTTTCATGTGTAAGTCTTTTTTTATGATGTTTTCCACGTGGCCATGGATTACAAAAATTAATATATATCCTTTTTACATTATCATCTTTTCCAAATATATCTGCAATATTTGAAATATCATACCTAGTTAATTTCAAATTCTTTATTATTTCTTGTTTTTTTATTTCATCTTCTACATATTCTTTAGCAGTAGATTTTCTAATTCCATAACTAACTTCTACATTTCGTTTCGCCATTCCCAGCATTGCATCTATCAAATCAATTGCAATATAATTTGTTCCTTGATTATTCTTTGATAATTCAGCTATAAAGTTTCCTTTTCCACATCCAAGTTCGATATGCAGTTCTTGTTCTTTTTCAAAAGAAGTTTTCCACTTATTTTTATAGTTTTGAGGATTATCAATGTAGAATGGACTGGTTTCTAATTCTTCCCTTGCCCAAGGCTTAAATTTCATTCGCATTACAATTACCTCCGCATTAGTTATTATAATATATATTATTATTCTAGTCAATTTTCATTTATACTAAAATCGTTTTATTTGCAATGCCCATAATAATGTGCTATAATATTTTTAGTTTAATATAAGGAGGATTAATTTTGAAAATTACGTCTGATAGTGAAACACTCGCCGAAAATAAAGTATTAATACTTTATATATTAAGCCGTGTCAACAAACCAATCACAAATGATGCCTTATATACAATTTTGAGTTCAGCTGTAGAGTTAAATTATTTTTATTTTGAACAGTTTTTACTAGATTTAATAAATGTAAAATACGTTATTTGTTATGAAAAAGAAACACAAAACGTATATGAGATTACTGAATCAGGTAAAAATACCCTTGACTTAACATTAGATATATTACCCGGAATTATAAAATTAAAAGTTGATACAAATTTTAAAAGTAAAATTGAGAGTTTTGAAAACGAAGAATCTATTGTTGCTGAGTTCACTCCTAAAAGTGAAAATGAATATGAAGTAGAATGTAAAATTATAGAAATGGGCGAAGTAGTATTTGAAATTAAAACTATGGCCTATTCTCGTAGTCAAGCTCAACATATTGTTGAAAATTGGAAAAAGAATGCAAATGCACTCTATCCAGAATTGCTAAAAACTCTTACTGAGGAATAAAATAAATAAAAAAATACACTTTATAAAAGCATTTTTTTGTTGCTTAATAAAGTGTACTTTTTTATTCTTCATTCTCACTTTCAATATCCTCAATTACTATTTGTCTACTAGTATCAAACTTATATTTAGGTAATTCAGGTAATTCTTTTAAACTTTTTAAGCCAAACATCTTTAAAAAATTATCAGTAGTTTTGTAGGTCATTGGCTTTCCTGGTAAGTCTGCCTTTCCAGCATGTTCAATAAGATTGTATTCTTGTAGTCTGTATAAAGATGCACTTGAATCCACTCCTCTAATTGAATCAATATCTGCCTTTGTCACTCTTTGATTGTAAGCAATTATTGATAATACCTCCAATGAGGCTTGAGATAAATTAGGTTTTATTCTTTTGTCTAATGCAGGATATAAGAATTCATGATACTCTTTTTTTGATGCTAGAGTAAATCCATCTTCAATTCTAATAATCTCAATTCCTCGATTAGCATTTTCATATTCCATCTGCATCTCTGAAATGATTTTGCTAATATCATCAAAGTTTAGTTCTAATATACTAATAAGTTCTTTTACCTTAACTATTCTACCACTAGCAAATAGTATTGCTTCTATGGTACCTTTTATCTCATCTCTATTCATAATCAACCTCTCATTTTTATATTATAACATCAAAAAAATATCAACGTCAAGCAATAATATCAATAGATTACATTATCTAGATATGCGTATAAAGTATTCTTTTAGTTTAATTTGATTTTTTTTTATATATAAGTTATAATTAAATACGTATTACATTATTGGAGGTGTATTATGGAAGAACATAATGAGAATGAAAAAAAAATAGAAATAGTTGAAGGAGATCCAAAAGATTTAAATATTTCTAAAGTTAAAGATAATCTTGCATTTGAAATAAAAGAAAAGGATCAAAAAAAAGACAATATTATAGTTCCAAAAAACAAGTAATAATAAACATTAAGCACACATTTTGATTTGAGTATTTATAGACTACTATTTCAAAATCTATATATACCTATTCAATATGTGTGCATTTTTTTATCTATTCAAATTATTATTAGTAATTCAAAAGCATATTTAATTTTTAGATTTCTGTTGCTCCTATAATTCCAGCATCATTCTTAAGTTTTGCACTAACAAGTCTTAGTTTAGTATCTTTGTTAAATATCAATGGCTTTATCTTTTCTGCCATTTTAGGCAAAAATATGTCAGAATAGTATGAAAAACTTCCACCAAAGCATATTTCTTCTGGCTCAAAAATATTAATAATATTTGACACACCTAAGCTCACATATTCAATATATCTATCTACATATCTAGATACATTTTGTTTTTTTATATTCTTTCTAATATAATTTTGCAACTCTTCTGATTCTATATTCTTTGGGAGCCTTAATTCCTTTATTGCATTTGACTTAAACCTTTTCATAGAAGCATATGTTTCAAAACATCCTTTTTTACCACAATTACATTTTATTCCATCTTTTTGTATAATCATATGTCCAAACTCAAAACCTGGATTCTGCTTTGGTTCTAACAACTTTCCATTAAGAAAAACTGCACTACCAACACCTGTTCCAAGGCATAAAAAAACGCAATCATCACTTCCTGTTAATGCACCATATTTTTTTTCTGCTATTCCAGCACATTTTCCATCATTTTTTATTCTTATTTTTGTTTTATAAATAGAACTCAATTTTTCAGCAATATTAAAATTATTAATATGTAAGTTCACTAATCTCCTTATCGAAGTTTCTGTTGGACTTCCTGGAACAGCTATCCCAATTTTTGAAATATCAGAAAGTGAATAATCATATCTTTCTATTAATAGTTTTATTTCATTATTTATAGTATCAACAATAATATTCTGTGCCCTTTTTTCGTCATTTATATCTGCCATATTAATATCTCTTGTTTCTTTTCCTAGAAGTTTACCATTTTCTTCAACAACTCCTGTGGCAATGTGGCTTCCACCAATATCAATCCCTATTTTCACTTTTTCTCCTCGCTTTTATAAAAACTGGACGACCAAAGGTCGTCCTTCTATAATTCAATACTTTTAAAATCCTGCTGCTGAGAATAAGAACGTACCCATATAAACTTGAATACAAGGTACCAAAACTACAATGGTAATGAATATAATCATAGCACCTACTACTACATATAGTATTTGAGGTAAAACTTTTTCAATCTTCCTAATTAAGTTGTCTATGTCAATTTCCATATATTCAACTAATTTCTCCATCATCGATGGTAAATCTGTCTGCATTCCTATCTTTAACATTTCAGTTATCATTCTTTCAGAAAGTCCTGAATCTTCCAAAGGTTTTACCCATGATTCACCAACTATTATATTATTAATTGATGCTTCTATTATAGATAACATGACATAGTTTTTTACAACATTCTTACTAACTTCTAGTGATTCTTGAATTCTCATTCCATTTTTCAAATTAAGCATCATTGCACTACTAAGTCTTGAAAAATCAATTGCAAAAATTAGTTGTCCAAATATAGGCATTGTATACTTAAAATAGTCAAATTTATATCTACCCTTTGGATCTTGAATTTTCATAATTACATAACCTGTAATTGCAGCAATTATTATTAATGGAATATACCAATACTTTTGCACTTTAGTTAATGTCGCAGAAAACCATAGTGTAACAGGTGGTAATGTCTCAACACTTCCTACTTGCGCAAATACATCTTGAATAACAGGTATTAAATATACACTTGCAGCAACTAGAATAATCAATAGTACAAAGAATTCAGCAATACTTGGAACTAATTTTTCTTGTATTTTCTTTTTTAGGTTCGCTGAATCTTCAAGATATTTAACTGCTTGTTTAAGAGATTCATCTAAAGAACCAGAAAGCTCTCCAACTTTTATAAGATTAATATATATTGGAGGAAATATGTCAGAATAGTATTCCATAGTAGCATACATGTAGTCTCCACCTTCAACCCCTGATAAAATATCTTCTAGTATACCTTTTAAACTAACATTTTCTGTTGATTCAACCATTGTTGAAAGGGCATGAACGTTATTAAATCCAGCTTTTTTTAGTAAATAGAAATTTTGAGTAAAAATCTCTAAATCTCTAGTCTTGATAGATTGTCTGCTTGAAACAGCAAGGCTAATTCTTTCTTTCAGACTCCTTTTTCTTCCTCTACTCCTATTTTTTCCAACATCATTTTCACTGGCAATATTCATCAACTCTTGCATGTTTGTGTTTCCAACTCTCGCTGCTTTGTTATTCTTTCCAAAACTTGTTTGAGTAACATCTATTGGAAACAAACCATTAGCCTTTAGTCTTTTTACTAGATTTTGTTTACTCTTTTCTTGAATCTTACTTTTTACAATAATACCATTTTCATCTACTGCTTTATATGAATATACTGGCACAAGTATGCCTCCTTTCTAAATACTTTAAATAAATGGATTATTTCCTGGATTACTTGTTTGTGTATTGTTATTATCAATAACATGGGATTCTTCTTGTTTTTTTATTTTTAATTGCATAATTGTTCTATTTAGTATTTCAATATTCTTTTCTTCTATTTGTGCTTTTGCTTGGTCTAGTGTAATAATATCATTAACAAATAGATTTGCAAGAGCATTTATTAATCCTATATTTCCATTATTAGATGAACTTTGAATTGCATCCTCTATCTCTGATACTCCAAGTTTTTCTTTTCTAATAATACCTGCAATTACATTATCAACAACCATAACCTCAGGAACTAAAGATAGAGTTCCCCTTTTATTCTTAATAAGCCTTTGAGATATAACAAGCTTTAATAATGAAGCTATTAAGAATTTTACAGTTGCTTGATCTCTAACCTCGTAGAAGTTTATCATTCTATCTATTGTTTCTGCGCAAGACTTGGTATGAAGTGTTCCTATTACTAAATGTCCAGACTCGGCTGTTTCTATAGCTGCTTCCATTGTTTCTTTATCTCTAATCTCTCCAATTATTAGTATATCGCAGTCCTCTCTTAGTGAGTTCTTAGTTCCTATGCTATAACTAGGCATATCTCCACCAACCCCAACTTCTTTTTGTACAATAATTGATTTCTTAGACTTATGCTTATATTCCACAGGGCTCTCTAAGGTTAATATTTTTCTGTTTTCAGTTTCGTTTATGTGGTTTATTAAAGCATTTAGAGTTGTTGACTTACCAGAGTTTGTTTTTCCTGTTACTAGAATTAATCCTTGTGGTTGTTTCGTCATTCTTCTAACTATATCTGGAACACCTAAATCTTCGTATGCAGGTAGTTTTTCTCTTATTAGTCTTGTTGTAATTACTGGAACTGAATCTGAATAAGAAATATTTACTCTAAGACGTACATCTTCAAATTCAGATGAACAGTCTAATATTTTTTCTTTTCTAAATAATTGATCTTTCTCTACACTTCCATTTAGAAAGTAGTCATATATATCCCACATATCTTGTTCAGAAACCACTTCTGCATCTTCCATACTAGTAAGATCTCTATTAATTCTTAACATAGGTTTTAGTCCACATATAAAATGTATGTCTGATGCCTCTCTATCTCTAGCAGCTTTTAATATATTATTAACATTAATCATATTTGCCTCCACTAATTAATAAAATAATAGTTTATTATTAAGTTCATCCATTGTTGTAACACCTTCCACAGCTCTTTTTATTCCCTCGACAACTAGAGGTTTATATCCTTGTTTAAAAGCTTGTTCACGTATAGCTAATGTTGATTCTCCTCTAATAACCATATCTTTAATTTCATCCGTAAATATTAATACCTCAAATAAAGCAATTCTATCAAAGAATCCACTGTTATTACATTCTTCACATCCTACAGCATCATATGTTACGTGATTCTCAACATCAAAATTTATATTATATTTTTCTCCAATTTTTTTTATTACTTCCTTCTCTTTATCATTAAAAGGTCTCTGCCTTTTACATTTTGGGCATAATTTTCTTACCAATCTTTGTGAAATTGTAGTTGCAACAGTACTTGAAATATCATAGTCTGAAATGTTCATCTTTCTAAGTCTTGTTATAACTTCAAGTGCATTCAATGTATGAATTGTTGATAATACATAGTGACCAGTTTGTCCTGCTTGCATTGCTATTTCAGCTGTTTCTTGGTCTCTGATTTCTCCAACAAGAATTATATTAGGATCTTGTCTTAAAACAGTTCTTAGTGAACCTGCAAATGATGTTTTTGCATCTATCTCTATTTGATTTAATCCTGGAATTCTAATTTCAACTGGGTCTTCTATTGTTGTTATATTAATTTCAGGACTATTTAAAAAAGTAATTGCACTATATAATGTTGTTGTTTTTCCCTCTCCAGTTGGAGCAGCAATAATCGTAATACTGTTTCTTTTGTTAAAAGCATCATTTATTAGTTTTGGATCATTTGGAAATCCTAGTTCCATCAATCCTTTTATTGTTTGATTCTTTTTTAGCAATCTTAAAACAAATTTTTCACCATGTATATTTTTTTGAGAAGAAGAACGAATATTATAGTCTGGATACAAAATAATTCTACCATCTTGTGGTTCCTGGCGCTCTTGGTGCATATTTGAAATAGATTTTAATCTACCTACAATTTGATTTTGTTTTTCCTTATCAATTTTAGCAACATCCACCATTATACCATCAATTCTATATCTTACTCTTACACTATCTTCAAGTGGTTCTATATGAATATCGCTGGCTCTTCTTTTCATCCCTTGCCTTATAATATCATCAACTAAAGTTGTTACATTAGAGTCTAAATTAATTCCTGTACCGCTATTATCAATATAATTTATTACTGCCTCAATATTACTTTTGTAGGTAATGTATCTGTCCATTACCAATCCTCTATTAAGCAATAGCAGTCTTACAGATTCAATTTGAGATGGGTTCGAAACATCAGCAAAACAAACTTTTACCATGCCTCCTCCAACTTCAAATGGTATAGCCAAATTGTTTCTAACTGAATCCATTGAAATATAGTCGTCAACTTTTACCTTAATATCATCATAAGTAAGTAGTATTGTCTTTTCATTAAGTATTTCACCTATAGCCTTTAATAATCTATCAGAATCAGTCACATTCATACTATTTAAGATATTTCCTAATTTCTCACCTGGATGTTCTCTTTGAATTTGTAGTGCTCTTGAAATATCTTCTTCTTTTACAATCCCTCTTCTTACAAGCTCTATTCCAAGTGGTTGTCTATTAGCAGCCATATTTATTCTCCTTTCAGACTTTACCAGTATTTTAAGACATACTTTATTGTTTTTCCAAAGTTTACATCATTTTTACCAGCATTATCTCTTCCTGTACCAATCATTATTCTAATTACATTCTTTTTAACATTTTTGTTTACTTCCATTTTTTCTGCCGAAAAAACAGAAATCTTTTCTGCAATTTTTACTTTATTTCTATATATAGCATGTTCATTGCTAATATAATTATAATTTACTCCATTTGATAGTATTATAGTTACATCTGATTTTCCTGTTGAATCATACTCTGGAGGTTCAATTCTTGCATCTGTACTTTGTTTAATGTCTTTGATAAAGCTAATATTAAACTTATTAAATTCCTCTGAGCTATAGCTGTCACTACTTACATATTGCATTCTATCATATATATAGTTAGATAGTGATACTAATACACCCAATATAAGTGAAAACATTATTACATATATAATTAGTGCAGCTAATGTTATACCTTTTTCACATTTCATTACATCATAATGCTCAAATAAGATTTGAGTTTTCCTCCTTATTCTTTTACCTTTACCTTTGATAGTATATATTCTCTCTGCATATCATCTATTTTATAGCTTATTCGAAAGTTTATTTTTTCAATGATATCTTGCTCTTCGCCTTCTCTTGCATTATTATACTTATCAACACTAGAACACTCAACTTTATACTGATTTGGAATCGCTACACTATCTACAAGAGCTTGAACTTTATCTTTGCTATCAACTGTTTCATAGTTTTCTAAATCAATAGTTTCACATATTTCAGTCATATACCCAATAATAGTCTCGTCAATTTTTATTTTTGACATTGTTTTATAAACATTTAAATATAATCCTAAAACGGCTACACTTCCCAATAAAAAAACAATCAACGCAACTACATAATCAACATTTGCAATTCCTTTTTCTTTATTAATTTTCATATTTTAGTTCCTTTCTATCATACCTGATTGTTTAAAATACATAAGTCATATATAAATATGATATTATGAACATAATAATATTTGAAGTAACCAAATAAAATGCAATAGGAAATTTAGTTCTATTCTTTTTTCTTTTTTTATTTTTGTTAAATAGTTTATTGATAATAACTATAAATCCTATAATCAAAATGCAACAAGCAATACTCATAATAGTTGTTATTTCATAAGTAAATAAACACATTATAATAGTAAGTATAAGTAAATCAAACATATAGTCATACTTATTTGTTTTCTTTATTGTACTTAAGTCCACTAATATTAGAATTATTGTTAAAAACAAATATATAATTACTCTATTTAAATTGTATTTATATCCGTTTTGTATATTATAAATATATTGATATATTATATTAATACAAGCTACAGTAATTCCATATATAAGAACTCTTTTGTCAATTTTTTTGTTTTCAGCATCAATTCCTGCTATTAAAAATAAAAATATCAAATATAATATAGCAATGGCATATTCAATTATTTGAACAGCATTTATCATATAGACACTCATTTCAAGAGCATATGCTATTCCAATAAAACATAATCCTGTTAATAGTTCAATAGTTATATATCTTGGGCTAATCTTCTTTTTACAATACCTACACTTTCCACCTAAGCAAAGATAGCTAAGTACAGGTATCAAGTCCATAAATTCTAATTTATGGTTACAATTTGGACAGAAAGAATGTTCATGAGTTATATCTTTGTTAAGTGGAATTCTATATGTTGCTAAAGTTAAGAAGCTACCAAATAGTGTTCCCATAATAAATAGTATTATAAAAAATATAGTGTTCATTTTTTCATCCTTTCCAAAAATCATAATTTGAAAATAGGGTTACCCAATCAGATTAGTTTAGGTAACCCATATTTAGGCTTGTACATATTTTTTTAGTGATTAATTAACATAATCTTGTATAGTTTTTTCTATGTTATTAATACCTTCATTCATAGCTAATTGTTCATTTTCACTACCTTTTGCCCAGGTATTTTCAGCCTGTTTAGCTCTTCCTATAATTCCATTAGAACTTAATGCTAATGAGATTGTAACACCTGCTAATATTAATAATACTATGATTGTTACAACTAAAGCTACTAATGTAATACCTTTTTCCTCTCTCATTATGATTACCTCCTTATATTATTTTTGTATATATTTAAATTATAAATATAACCGAATTAATTATTTTGTTGCTCTGCTCACATTTGCTGCAGTATAATAGTTGTCTGTTGTATTTCTATCTACTGTATTAGTAGTACTACTTCCTGCTGATGGTGGAGCAGTTGCATTAGAACTTTCTATACTATTTTCACTCTCAGTATAACTAGAGAATGGATCTGATTTTCCTGGATTATAGCTCTTAGCACTTCTGTACATGTCTAAGTCACTATCTGTGATTTCATAAGTCTCAACCTGTTCTGTTAAATCTTGTCCAGCGTCTTCTTCAATTTCTGCCTTTATACTGTCTGGCATAGCATATGCTGTTACCTTTGATGGCATAACCTTGTTGCTTGGAATATATTGATAAAAAACCAATGCCATTGCCAACATAATTGCTATACATGCAAGTATAACTATAAGTATTTGTTTAAAAACTCCCTTTTGCATATAAATACTCCTTTATGAATTTGTATTTTGTTCATTGTTTTTTTGAGTTTCATTTTGACTATTAGCGCTATTAGAGTTACTACTGTCATTGTTGTTTTCTCTGTTTTCATTATTATTTTCTGTATTATTACCATTTCTTTCATTTTGTTGTGAATTATTTCTCGATTGTGATGACTCATTTGATACTGTTGTATTTTCTTTCTTAATTTTCACATCTCTAACAACGAATGTGCAAGTTTCTTGAGTAGAACCTTCAGTTCCGCCACTACCTGTCATATCAAAATTATCAATTGTAAAGTCTAGGTTTGAATCATTTTCAATGTCAGAAATAAAATTTGTAATCGCCAAATAGTTGCCTGTTATTGTAAAATTCAAATTTCTGTATTCATTGTCACCTAAACTTGATGATGATAATTCCATTTTAGTTTTTACACCTTCTTTTGTAGCATAATTTCCAACCTGACTCCATAAATACTCAATTGAATATGTTTTTGTTTGTAATGCCTCTTGTATTTCACTATCTGTACTTACTGTCATCAAATCTAAGTATTCTTTTTTCGCTTTTGTAAGTTGTTTTACATCTTTATCTATTGTTTCTAGTTGTTGGTTGTATTTTTCGTTTTCTTGTTCAGCTTCTGATATTGCTTGTGTTAGTTCTTGATTTGAATCTGCTATTCCTTGGAAACTAAGAATGCGATATTTTCCAAATTGAACACCTTTGAATATGAACAAACAAAATATTACAAGTAAAAGAAAATCTAATATTACAAATAATATTCTTTTCATCGCACTCCCCTTTCTAAAATTAGTAGTTTCTCAAATCACCTTCAATTACTACTTTGACTGTTTCTCCATCTTTTGTACCTTCTGTTGAAACTATGTCATCTAAAATATTTGCATTTTTTAATCTTGCTTTAAAGTATGCAAGCTGTTCATACTTTTTTGATTGTGCATATATTATTATGTGTTGTACTGTATCTTTACCATCATTGTTTTCAGTATTTTTTATCTCAGTCAATTGAACTTCTTTTGGAATTGTATAAATAATCTTATTTAACAAATTAGGAATTTGATTCTTTCTGCTTCTTTTTGTTTCTATTGCAGAATTAATGTTTTCTAAGTTTGTTTTATATTTTATATAATCTGTTGTTCTTTGTGTAACTTTTGAGTCTGTCTGTGTTGCCTGAGTTATTTGAGATTTTGTATCTGCTGTTACATCTCTAGCTTCTGCTTTCTTTTTTTCAAGTTCATTATTCAATAAAGATGTACAAACACAATATGCAATAATCATAAATACAAGTACTGCTGTGGCACTATTGGTTATTCCAGAAATTGCATCTCCAAAACTTCCAAAATCAATTTTTGGAGCTGACATACTTCCTTTAGATAATTTAATATCCTTTATGTCCATAGTTAATAGTGATTTGAACTTATCACCACCATTGCCACCAGCAAAATTTAAAGTTTTTGCTCCAAATCCCAATCCTTGTATAGCAAGTGCTATTGCAGAATTAACCTCTATATAATCTTTCATATTTATAGACGTGTCTCCTTCTGCAAAAAAAGGTTTTAAGATTTCAATTTTTGCTTCTTTAATAAATTCCTGAAAATATAAATCAATATTATTTATAGTCGTACCAATTCCAGTTAAATAAATTTGATCTATTTTTTTATAGTTCTTCATTATATTCTCAATTTCTTGAGCTATTTTATATAATGATGGTACAATTATTTGTAAATATTGACTATTAACATCAAATGGTGTATTTTGTTGCATTTCCATTGTATAAATTGTAGTATTTTTTAGTACATCATATGTTTTTAAATATGAGTTTTCTTTTTCATTTATCGAATCAAAAGCTTCTTTTAATCCTTCTTCTATAGTATCAACATTATATATTTCCTGATTAATAATTGTTGTAATAGTTGTATTTTCGTTTAAATCTACAATCATTACATTTTTATTCTTTTCAGGTTTTATTATATTGTATAAAGCTGCAGTTGTTGGAACTGCTGTTGTCAAATTGTATCCTTTAAAAGCTTTTGCTCTTTCATCCAAATCTCCCTTGCTCTCATAAACATAAATAACTTTATTCTTATCACTATTAGTTTCATCCTTTGAATATATATATCTGCCTTCTAGTGCATTTCTGTTTAAGTGATTGTCAGCACAAAAAGACTCAAATTCTGTTTCAATTGCTTTTTTTACATAATTCTTGTTTGTTAAACTGAAAAAATTAAAATAATAATATTTTTCATTAGAAATATTTATGCTAATTGGTATTTTTGAGCTATTAGTCTCTTCAATAACTTGTTTAACCGTATTCTGTAATTCTAAGTTGTCATAGAATTTAATCCCATTTGAATTTACTTTAAACTCATTATTATTGTTTTTTTCGACTTTTGCATATTTAATTAGTTTATCAGAAATGTATATTCCTAAGCTCTCTTGCATTTTATCTCCTTTTTATACTTTATGAGAGTTTTTACTTTTTTATTTTATCCGTATTTTTTTTCTAAGTCAATACATATTATTATAATGTAAATAAAATGTAATATTTGTAATTCTTTTGTCAAAGTTTGTTCTATTGTGTTTTCACATCTAACAATTCATATATATATTCTTTCATATATTCAGCTGAAGATTCGGGAGCTATTTTCCCTGGAATTCCCAAATAGTGTATAGCTTTAATATTAAGTCTTTTTGCTGTATCCCATTCAACTCCACCTGTTTTAGATGCTAAATCAATAACTATAGTATTTGGTTTTAATAGTAATAATCTTTTTTTATTCAATACTAAAGTTGGAATTGTGTTAATTATTATTTTCATTTTACATAAAATACTATCTATTTTATCAGTATAAATTGGGTTGTATTTCATTGCTTTTATCCAGGTTAAGTCCTCTTTTTTCCTTGCACTACAATATACATTAGCTCCCATATTTCCTAATCTATTACATAGCACTTTTCCTATTCTTCCATATCCTAAAACTAGCACGTTAGAATTGTATATTGTTATTTTAGACTCTTGTATTGCTAAACTTATAGCTCCTTCAGCAGTTGGAATCGAGTTTAAAATAGCGTAACTTTCATCTTTTAATATATCTTTTCCTTTTATATTATTTGGAATTCTCCCAGCAATAATATTTCTATTTTTTAGTTCCTCTATCTTAATTTTTTTATCGCTATATGGTGCATAAATATTTATTCCATCCATGCTTAAAGGTGCTGGTCCAATTAGTATTTCACCTTCTTTTGCATCAATAATAGAATGTGCTATTTTTATGTTATTATTCAGCAGATTGTCATATCCAATTTTTTCAAATCCTAACAACTTTACCTCATAATTGTCATTCACTATTTTTTTTGCTAAATAAAGCATTCGCTTATCTCCACCAATAATAAAAAAACTATACTTCATATTATAATCCTCCTTATGAATATAATATGAAATACAGTTTTTTTTGATAAATCATTTAGTAATTTCATTTTCTTTATCAATGGTATTATTATTTTTTTTAGAGAAATTACTTGTTAAAGTTTCTACAACATTATAAGTTTTTCCTAAGTGTTCTATAGTAGCTTTTTCTTTATCGTCAATTTTAGTATTAACTTTTTTGTATGTTTTTATACTTAATTTTCCCAAAATTGTTATAAACAATTCATCATTTCTCATTCTATCTATCATTTTTGGATTAAAGTCTATTGCTAAATTTGAGTACTGTATCGCCTGATTTTCATTATTTTGAATCAATCTTATTTTTGCTAAATAAAAATATGAATTAGCCAAAACTTCATCATCTTCACAGTCTAGTGTTTTATAAAAATACTCTTCTGCTTTATCATAATCTTCAAATATTAAATAAATCTGTCCAATAGTTAAATTTGAAATATCTTTTATTGAATTAATTGTAGCTGCCTTCTTATAACACTCTTTTGCATTATTAAAATCATTTATTCTCGTATATGTCATTCCTAGACAGTAATATAAGTAATATTCTTTAGGATTATGCCTCAAAGCTTCATTATAAACTAAAATTGCATCTTTAAAATTTTCATTTTCATATAGCAAATTTCCTAATTTTAAGCTTGCCTCATAGTAATCAGGTTTTATTTTCAAAACTTCTTGTAATACTTCAATTGCTTTATCATTTTTACTATTTTCATTATATATGTCAGACAATTCACAATAAATAGAATAATCATTTGGTCTAATTTCAATTAATTTTTCATATTCTCTTTCGACTTTTTCCATTTCTAAATTTGCTTTATAATATTCAGCTAGTCTCTTATGAGCAATGTAACTATTAGGATGTTTATCTATTGTTTTCAGTATTAACTTTTTGTCTACATTTTTTTTGCTTAGTAGTAAAGATATCTCTCCTAAATATATACTTTGGTTTTCAAGAAGCATAACAATCACTGGAATAAGAACACTGAAAAAATAAATTATAATGTATACCCAAGCAGAAGGTTCTGTTCCTCTTATGATTACAACAAAATCTACAAGTATTCCTAAAAACTGTGATACTAATACATATACATATTCAAAAGAGTTATTTTTAACTAATCTAGCAAAAGAAAAAATAAATATTGTTATAATTAGTAATGTTGTTAGAATTAAAAAAATCATTTATCCTTATTATCTCCATTTAATATATAGTGGATTATAACATAATCAATTATTATTTGTAAATATTTTTTTCTTATATATATAGATATATTTTTGATGTTGTTATGTTTTATCGTCTACGATTTTTAATTGTTTTTGATATACTTCATCCAACTATAATTTTAAGGAGTATTAAAATGACACTATCCAATGCAGTAAAACAAAGAATAATAAATTTAGCATCAAAAAAGAAAATCACATTACATAAGCTTGCTCTTCAATCAGGAGTACCTTATTCGACACTTAGTAGTTTTTTGAATGGTAAATGTACAAGTATTACATTAACAACATTGTTACATATTTGTGAAGGTGCAGATATTGGAATTAAAGATTTTTTTAATGATCCATTATTCAAGAATATTTCCTCTGATTCTAAAATTCATTAGAAAGGATTCTATAAGATGCAATTATCAACTGCAGTTAGACAAAGAATTATATATTTATCAAAGTCAAGAACAAATAGTCTAAAATCCCTATCCAGAGCTTCAAATGTTTCTTACTCTACTTTAGTTAGTTTTATGGTTGGAAAAACTCGCACTTTAACTTTAGCAACTTTATATGATCTATGTACTGGGCTAGATATTTCTTTATTTGATTTTTTTGACGATTCTATATTCAACGATGTTGTGGATGAGCACGAAAAAGCAATAAACAATTATAAAAAATAAAATATTTTTATTAATGACTTGACAAATCCTTTTTCAACGTATTATAATAGTCATTGTAGCAATAATGTTTTTGTGTAGATAGTTTACCACATATATTTAAATTACATATGAATTTCCTACCAGCACTTATTTATTTTTATTACATATGCAGATATGGCGGAACTGGTAGACGCACAGGACTTAAAATCCTGCGGACTAATAATCCGTCCCGGTTCGACTCCGGGTATCTGCACCATTTTAAACACCAAGATTTATACTTCTCTTGGTGTTATATTTTTATTGATAAAAGGAGATTAAAATGAATAATTTAGATCCTAAATTACCTATTGAATTTTATTATGAAGAATTGTCTAGGTATCTTTTAAATATTACAAGTGCCACACAGAAAAGAACAGCTGGAATTGGTCTATCAAAACAGACCGCTTCATCAATTCAAAGTAGTTTTATTGACTCTCTAAAAGAATCAGGTATTTCTGCTGAAGATTGTTTGCGTACACTATATGCAATTAGATTAAGAAGAAATGCAAAAACCAGAAATCCTTTAAAAAAATCAGAGGTTAAGTTTGAGCTAATTGACTCTTTAGTAAGACATTATCACTCTTCTCGTTTTTGTCCTCCTTTTCAAGATGAAGTATCTACAAAATCTGATATTAAACAAGATTTTCCTTCACTAGTTTCTTTAAATGCAGATGAAAAGCAAATTGAAGGTAAATCTTTTTCAGATGATTCAAGAGTACATTCTATACAGCAAATGTTCATAGAATCATATAGAAGTGAAGCTTCTAAGGCAACATCAGTATTAAAAGATCATCCTTTAAAAAGAATTAGAACTTTTAAGAAAGTAGCCAAAAACCTAAGGTATCGTGATACTGAAGGTATGTTAAAAAAAGCCAAACTTGCACTTGCTACTACCGTACTTGCTTCAGCTATAGCGTTAGGAGGTCACTTAATCACATCTCCTACTAGAGCTCGTGAAGTGCATGAGCCTATCACAAATGAACAGGAATTAGATAACTTTGCTGAAAAAGCCTCAGATCGAGAATTACTTTCTGAAACGGTTAATCAAATATATTCAGAACCTGAAAAGCTACAAGATTTAGGTTTTTCTGAAGAAACATCTAGAAATTTTGATACTTTTATAAGATATAGCAATGCAGATGACTTAACTCCAGATCAACAGTCTGAGTATGAAAGAATCTCTAATGAATTAATTAGTACATTTAATATACATCAATTAGAAACTAGTGGAGGCTCTATAGAGGCACCTGTATATGATTGTAGCGTATCAAGCAATATATCTGATTATGCATCTATAACTTATAAAGTAACTCCTGAAGATCGAAGTGAATCAAATGTTAGATTTATAAAAGTTGATCCTAATTCTGATATAGTATTGTCTTCTGTTTATAGAGAAAAAGGTGATTTTAGAAATGCAGTGTTATGCGCATTAAGAGGTTCACTATGTCCATTAAGGTTTGATCCAGAATTAGGATATTATGAAACATTTGATGCATCTGCATTTGATAAAGCTACTTCAAGTACTGCTGAAATACCAACTCAAAATCAGGATATAGACAGATAGCTAATCATAGAATTCAAACAAAATTTTATATAATAGGTAATAGAACTTCCCTATTATATAAAAAAACTTGAAGAGTTAACTCTTCAAGTTTTTTTGTATTCTATCTCTTACTAAATTGTGGTGCTTTACGAGCTTTTTTAAGTCCATATTTCTTTCTTTCCTTCTCACGAGAATCTCTTGTAAGAAGACCTTTGGCTTTTAAAACAGCTCTGTATTCTTCACTATTAGCTTCATTTAAAGCTCTTGCAATTCCATGACGTACTGCTCCAGCCTGGCCAGAGAATCCTCCACCTGTAACTTTTGCAATAACATCAAATTTTGATAATGTTTCTGTTGCTTCTAATGGTTGTTTAACTATAACTCTTAATGTCTCTTCTCCAAAATATACATTAATATCTTTTCCATTAACAGTAATATTTCCTTTTCCGTCCATTAATCTAACTCTAGCAATTGAACTTTTTCTTCTACCAGTTCCTAAGAATACCTCTTTGTTTGTTGTTTTTGCCATTCTTATTCCTCCCTTTCTGGTTATTTTTCAACTATTTTTATTGTCTTTTATTAAAATTCCCAAACTTCTGGTTTTTGCGCTTGATTTTCATGTTCACTTCCAGCATATACTCTCAATTTCTTAAGTTGTTTTGCACCTAAGCTATTGTGTGGTAACATTCCTTTAACAGCAATATACATTGCTTTTTCAGGTTTGTTAGCCATCATATCTTTTGCTAAAGTCTTTTTCATATTTCCAATATATCCAGTAAAATGAGTATATACTTTTTGATTCATCTTATTTCCAGTTAATATTGCTTTTGAGCAATTTGTGATAATAACAAAATCACCAACATCTTCATTAAATGTAAATGTAGGTTTATGTTTTCCTCTAAGTAATTTAGCTGCTTCACTAGCAACTCTACCTAAAGGCTTGTTTTCTGCATCAATTATATACCATTTTCTTTCAATCTCATTTTTCTTTACAACGTATGTAGTATTATTCATGGTATTATTTCCTCCATTCATTAATAATAATATATATGAAACTTTTAAAACCACCGGGGAATCGTTCTAAAAGTAACATTCATTAATCGCTATACTATTTTATTACATAATTATAAAAAAGTCAAGGAATTTAGTTAAATTCTATTGACTTTTATGTAAAAATATAGTATTATAATAAAGTATTTAGAAAGAAGAAGCTTTACTTCTCACCTTCACCTACTGGGAAAAGGTTAAATATATGAAATTTTACATACTAATTTCATTATATTTTTGAGGAGTAGATTGGCTAAAACCAATCTTTTTTCAATTTTATAATAGGAGGTGTTTAATAATAAAACAGGATTTACCAATTAACGAACAAATTAGAGCTGATGAGGTTCAGCTTATCGATGAAAACAATCAACAGCTTGGTATATACTCACTAGATGATGCTTTAGATTTAGCCGGAGAAAAAAATCTTGATTTGGTTTTAGTTGCTATGAATGCAAATCCAAAAGTTTGCAAAATTATGAACTATGGCAAATATAAATTTGAGCAAGCAAAAAAAGAAAAAGAAGCTCGTAAAAAATCAAAAGCATTTGAATTAAAAGAAATACGTATTACCCCTAATATCGATACTCATGATTTTGAATTTAAAAAGAAAAATGCTAGTAAATTTTTAGCTGATGGAAATAAAGTAAAAATTAACGTTAGATTTAGAGGTAGAGAAATGAACTATGTTAAGCTTGGTGAAAATGTTCTTAATAACTTTATCAATGATTTAGAAGAAGTTTCAACTGTAGAAAAGAAACCATCACTTGAAGGTAGAAATATGTTCATTATTTTAGCCCCAAAAAAGAGCTAAGAAGAATAATTCTTATATTTTTTTGATGGACTTAAAAAATTTGTATTAAATATACAATTAATTGTTTATTCAAAATTTAGTTATAGACAATTTAAAACTTCAAAAAGTAAATAAATGAATTTTATTTGCAACTTATCTTTTCTGAGTTCTAATGAACTATAAGTAAGTTATGAATGAACTTAAAAAAATGCACGAAATGCCAGAGTTTATGTATTGTAAATGAAGTTTTATTTCATAATGATACATCTGAAAAGCGCATAGTGCAACGAAGAGGAGGAAATAATTATGCCAAAACTAAAAACAAACAGAGCTGCAAAAAAAAGATATAGTTTTACAGCTACAGGAAAAGTAAAAAGAACAAAATCTAACAGAAGACACTTATTAGGAAATAAAACTAATAGACAAAAAGCTAGCGGAAGTGTTCTTAATGCTTACGTTGATAAATCTGGAGAAAATCATGTAAAAAAATTATTACCATATGGTAAATAAAGAAGGAAGGTGAATTAAATGGCAAGAGTTAAAACAGGTATTATTACAAGAAAAAAACATAAAAAAATAATTAAAAGAGCTAAGGGTTATTTTGGAGCAAAACACTACAGATTTAGACAAGCTAAACAACAAGTTATGAAATCAGGTGTTTACGCTTATGTTGGAAGAAAAGATAGAAAAAGTAACTTTAGAAAATTATGGATAGCAAGAATTAATGCAGCTGCAAGAATGAATGGTATGACATACAGCACATTAATCAATGGTCTAAAAAAAGCTAATGTTGTTATAAATAGAAAAATGTTAGCTGAGTTGGCAGTAAATGATTCAAAAGCATTTGAAGAAATCTGCAAAACAGCAAAAAAAGCATTATAATAGTAAAAAAACATCCAGGAGGATGTTTTTTTATATTCTATTTTACATTATTCTAGTGAACAAATCTAGAAATAAATAGTTGCATACCCGGTTTTATAGTTTCATTTTCTAATTTATTATCTTTTTTTATTATTTCAGTAGTGCTACAAAATTCTTTGGCTATTTTCCACAAACTATCATCGTTTTTAGTATAATAAATTACTATATTATAATTGCTTCTCTCATCATTCTCTTCCTCATATACATTATCAACAACTTTTATTTTAGTATTATTTATTGTTTCAGCAATAAATAATATATCAATTTTTATTTCAATTTCTTTATCAGAAATAATATTAAAACTGTCATTCTTTATTTCATATTTTAACTCAGCTCTATCCCCTTCTTTTATTCCTTCACATACTAGTTTATATTCAAATGGTAATTCTATTCTTTTACAACTAAGACCATTCATTTTATTTATAGAGTGAATAAATATAAATTTAATACTTCCACTTATCTGTATAGCATTATTTAATACTTTGATTTCATTTGCTATTACTTGAGTTTCAACATCGTAGATTTTTTCATTACCGATATCATTTAATAGTGTTTGATTGAAATTAAGTATTCCACTATGAGACTGACAATCATTAATTAGATTAACTTCTTTTTGACTGTAATTAATTATCTTACTTGGGCTATACATATCATCAATAGTAATCATTTCTTTTGAATCATACGCAATTATTCCCATATCGATTTCCATATCAACAGATATAGAGTGGTCTTGAGTTCCATTAGGCTTGATTACAGCATTTTTTATTTCTAAATTTGATTTTATAATATTTTCATCTGATATCCCCTTCATATCTATAAAACCCATTATTGGAAATGTTTCTTTTGTAGTATTAATTTTTCCATCTTCTGTTGAATATAATAGCTTCACAATTACATCTGCTTTTATTAGTATTTTATTATAACTAATTTTAGTATCAATATTTACAATTGAATTAAAAACTTGCAAAATTTCTGTTATGTTATTAGCATTATCTATTGATATGTTTTCGCTAATATTTGTTTTTGTGTATCCAACCCCAAAAACTGAATTAATTTTTATTTTTTTCTCTTTTTTTTGTAGATCATTAATTTTAACGTTATTAATATATTCTATATTTAAATCACTGTTAAGCTTTATATTAATTCTAAGTGTAACTTTAATACTTATTTTTCTTTCATTTACAATTCTTGCTTCTATTTTTTCTATACTAAGATTCCCTACTTCATTCATTTCACTATTGGCATTTTCAATAGCAATTATTTGAGAAAAATCTAAAATATGGTTAATGCTTCTTATAGAATCCTTTTCTCCATCATTTCCATTATACATTACATAAACTGAAATCGCACCATCTATTCTAACTTTGGAATTCAAAACCTCCTTTTTATAAACATTAAGAATTCCGCTTGTACTAATAATGTTTATCAAATCAGGCTTAATATCTGGAACAATACATTCCCCTTCTACTGTAACAAGTTCACTTTTTTTTGCAGTAATCTGCTTTATATTCAAACTATCCTTCTCAACTTCTAACGTCATCACAACCTCCTTTTTTATAAATTATATTCTCATAAAAAACAATTATGATTAATACAATTATATTGATTTACTTTATGCCTACTTTGTGTTATAATATAGCTACTTTAATAAGGAGAATATGATTATGAAAAATGAAAAAAATATTATCATTAGAAAAGCAACTTTGGAAGATGTAGATGAAATCTATGATTTACTTGCAGACGTTCATTATAGTATGCCTGAAGAAGTTAGAAGTTGGCATTCTTACACAAAAAATAAAGAACGATATAGTCTTTTTATTAATGACGGATATTGCTTTGTGGCTTGTGATAAAGACAAAATAATTGGTGCTTATCTTACTTATGTATTACGAGATGATGGTACAGAATTCTATCAAATGGTGAAGGACTATTTTAAAGACGCTACTAATATAATTGAAGTTATAAATGTTGTTGTAAAAGATGGATATAGAGGACTTGGCCTAATGAATAAGATGATTTTAAAATCTGAGGAACTACTTAAAGACTCAAAATATCACAGATTTGTTACAACAGTGCATCCTGATAACAAATACTCACTAGATAATATGGTGAAAAACGGATTTAAAACTGTTATAACAACTAAATTGTATGGTGGTCGCGACAGATGTATATTAGTAAAAACTATGTAAAGGATGGTATTAATAATGATTGAATACAAAGTTTGGTATAACTACTTTTTATTCAAATTAGGAATAAGAAAAGTTCTTCCTAGTAAATTTATAAATAAAGTTAAAATTAATGAAAATCATGAGGATTTAGTATTAGTTGATAACAATAGATTTATATTTGCAGATATTATCGAAAAACCAGTATACCTTAGGAAAACTGTTTATGAAAAACTATGTAAATTAGATGAAATGATTAAAGAAGATGGATATAAAATAAAACTTTATGATGCATACCGTAGCTTAGATAAGCAAAAAGAGTTTTGGAATGAAACACTTGAAGAAACAAAAAAAGCTAATCCTAACCTTAGTGATGAAGATATTCAAAGAATGGCATCAATAAAAATTGCTAATCCAACCAATGGAATAGGTGGTCATCAAACAGGAGGTGCTATAGATATAACATTGGTCGATAAAGAAGGTACTGAACTAGATATGGGTAGTGCTTATCTAGAACATATTCCTCAAACTAAATCTTATTCAAAAGACTTAACTCTTGATCAAGATAGAAATAGGAGTTATTTACATGAAAAAATGAAGAGCTTAGATTTTAATAACTTTCCTGCCGAATGGTGGCACTTTTCTTATGGGGATAGAATGTGGGCTGCTTATAAAGGAAAAAAAGAGTGTTTTTATGGATACACCGAAGCACCCAAGTCAACTGAATAGTAAAAAAAAGCAATAGCAAACTTTTTTAAAATGAATAAAAAAATAAAATGGAGATTAATTCTCCATTTTTTATATATTTATTTATAATGATGTAGTAATATCGTTTTTCTTCTTTGACCTCTTTTCTTCAATCAAAGGTGGAACTATTGAACTATAGCCTGTTCCATCAAATACCTCAACTTCAACAGTTCTTGTTAATACATCTTTATATTGGTATGAAACATTTCTTTCGTTTTCTTCATACTTAACCACAAAAATATTTGGATAAGCTTTTTCAATAGTAGCTGCCTTTTCAAATAATCTACTTCTCCCTAGTGAACCTTTAACAATAATCTTTTGTCCAATTTTTTCTTTGATATTCGTTTGCAAAGTTGCAATATCATCTTGGTAAATCATTTTATCACCTACTTTTCCTAATTTAGTCGTATAGTATCATTTAATGTCGAAAAAGTCAAAGGTTGTTATGTTTACCGTTCACTCGCTTTCAGCTTGTATCAACGAGTATAGAGAAATATTACATTTTTGTTACATTTTATATAATTCAATTGCTTTATTTTATATATATTTCAGGATTAATATAATCTCCATCTTTCATCATTTCAAAATGTAAATGTGAACCGTCAGCAGACTCAAATACACCAGAATTTCCAGCTTTAGCAATTACTTGTCCTTGTTCCACCGAATCTCCCTCTTTTACTAAACTTACATCTACCAAACAAGTATATATTGTTGAAAATCCATCCTTATGTTCAATTGTAATACTCCATCCATAACGAGGATCATTCTTTATTGATTTAATTGTTCCGTTGGCTGATGCTTTTACATCATCAGAAATGTTTACTTGATAATCTACTCCTCTATGAGTTACCCATTCTTGTAATGTATCAGAATATACTAAACTATCCATCGAAAACTCTTTAAATAAATCACCATTGACAGGTTTAATAAATTGTCTTTTTTCTTCATTAGGTTCTTCTTTTTTTTCCTCATTAGTTATTTCATTTGTGTTAACTGTTTTACTATTATTTAAATCTGTTTCTATAACACTATTATCTTCTATTTTTTTTTCTTCTTCCTTCTCATTTTTTTCTTCATTTGAAATAATAATTGGTTCAGTTTTGATTTCATTATTTGCTGTTACGTCATCTATCCTTTTACTTATTTCAGAGCTTGCAGTTAAAGTCATATTAGACATTGAATAATCTTTAGATTCTGCAATTTTATCGAATTCCTCTTGATTTATTGAAAAAACAATTGCAATAGATAAAAGAGATATTGAAAAAATAAAACCTATTACACTAATCCATTTATTATCAGCCTTAACTTTTAAATGCTTTCTACCCTTTTTTCTCATCGTATATCCTCCTAAAACTTATTAATAGAATTATTACCTTGTTTTAGAATAATATACATAAATTGGAAAAATCTTATAAATCTACAATTTCAACTCCAGTGTAAAAATGCTTTATAATCTCAATATAATTTGATCCATTTTTTGCCATACTGTCTGCCCCAGTTTGGCTCATTCCAACTCCGTGTCCATAACCTGTTACTTCAAATTTAATATTTTCTTCGCCTATTATAACTTGAAAATTAGATGATTTTAGCCCTAATAAACTTCTTACTTCAACTCCTGATAATTCTAAATTGCCTATTCTTATTTTTTTAACTCTACCTGAGTCTGTATATTCTAGTACTTCTATACAATTATTATTATACTCAATGTTAAAGTCAGAGTATTTATCTTTTATTACCTTTTTAAATTCATCCTTGCTCATCGACACTTCAGAGTTATATTGAGAATAGGCATCTTCTCCTGAAGTTTCAACAGCCTGTAAATATGGAAAACTTGTTCCACCCCATACATTTACTGGTGTTTCAGTTGTTCCTCCACTATTAGCATGAAAAAATGCATCAATGATTTCACCTTCATATGTTATTACTTTTCCTTTAGTTGTTTCAACAGCATTGACAATTTTATCCCAGTATTCATCCTTTTTTTCTTCTTCCCATTTTGATAACCTATTTTCTTTAGATATCCAAGCCTGACAGCATTTTGGACTATCACATATATCTGCACCATTATGCTTTCCATTATTATGAGATATTGAATAAATCGTATATGTTCTAGCAACAACAGCTTGAGCCTTTAAAGCCTCTTGTTCAAAATTAGCAGGCATCTCTGCCGAAACTACTCCTAGCAAATACGTATCTAATGGTATTTCTTCTATTTCACCTGTAAAAGAGTGTAAAAGTTTTATCGTTGAGAATTCTTTGTAATTATATATCTCTGTTTCTTGCTTTTCTTCTTGATTATTATTTTCCTCCAGTTTTGAATTTTCATCTATAAACTTGAATTGTTTAGTAAATAATACTGGTAATAAAAAAATCATTATAATAAATATAATAAAAATTATTATATATTTTTTCATTTAATTCTCCCATAATTGTTTTTAAAAAGCTCCTTTGATCTTATGCATATTTAAGTTTTTCTTTTAGTATTTTTAGCACTTGTTTTTCAAGTCTAGAAACTTGAACCTGACTAATTCCAATTATTTCTGCAACCTTTGACTGTGTCTGTCCTTTATAGTATCTTAAATATAGAATCTTTTGCTCTCTTGGTTCTAATCTATTTATACATTGCTTTAATGCAATATTATTTACTATTTTGTCTTCATTATTTTCATTAGAGCACAGTTTTTCTAGCAAGTTCATTCCATCGTCATCAATTTTAGCTTCCAGTGATTCTATTTTATTGGTTGACTCAATAGCCAAAATAATGTTTTCTTTGGTTGTTGACAATTTTTTAGCTAATTCATTTACTTTGATTTCTGGATTTTCCTTTTTTTCTATGTTAATTTTGGTAGACAGCATTTTTAATTCTCTTGATATTTTTACAGGTCCATCATCTCTTAAAAATCTTTTTATTTCCCCTATAATATATGAAACAGCAAATGTTGATAATACAACATTAAATGAAAAATCAAATTTTTTTATTGCTTTAACAAGTCCTATAGCGCCTATTTGATATATGTCTTCGATATCATATCCCCTGTTTTCAAATCTTCTTCCTATACTACATACTAAGCCATAATTATCTTTAACCAATTCATTCAGAATATTTTTATCACCTTTTTGAGCCATTATAATTTTATTCTTAAGTTCTTCATCCATTTATCTCTCCTATATAATGAAACAAATTATTATTCGTAACTACCAAACTAACTTACCTGTTCTTCTTCAACTGACCTAATCTTTTTTCTCATTATTACCCTTGTACCAAATCCTAAAGATGATTCAACTTTCATTTCGTCCATAAAGCTTTGCATAATAGTAAATCCCATTCCAGACCTTTCTAAATTAGGTTTTGAAGTATATAGCGGTCTCATTGCAATTTCAACATTTTCAATTCCTTTCCCACTATCTGAAATCTCGATTTCTACATTATTAGCAAAAATCCTTGCATTTATTTCTACGCTTCCCTCTTCATTCTCATATCCATGAATAATGCTATTGGTAACAGCTTCTGATACCGCAGTCTTAATATCTGACAATTCATCAATAGTTGGATCTAGTTGAGAAACAAATGCAGCCACAGTTATTCTTGCAAATGCTTCATTTACAGTTTTGCTTGCAAAAACTATTTTCATTTCATTATCATATAATCCCTTCATCTTCTTCCTCCTCATTGAAATTTTTCTGTATTTTTTCATTAATAATTCCTTGCTTTTCTTCTATCTTTATATTATTTTTTTCTCTAGTCATTATTATTCTAGTCACTCCACTCATTTCAAATATTCTTTTTATCGATTTATTTACATTTATGATTTCAAAATCTCCTCCTAACATTTTTGCAAGCTTATACCTTCCCAGTACCATTCCTATCCCTGAACTGTCCATAAAAGAAATGTTATCAAAGTCAAAAATAACTTTTCTAGGAATAAATCTTTCAATCTCATCATCAATTTTCCTCCTAACTTTTTCAGCAGTATGCTGATCAATTTCTTCTGTTAAATATACAGTTAACAGCCTGTCCTCATTGGAATAACTAAAATCCACACCAATCCTCCCATCTTTTCATATAATTAATATATAGAGTCATATATATAATGTACATCTTGCTTTGAACTCATGTAAGTCACAATTACTATCATAATAAATTGAGTTCAATCAGTAGATTTTCAAATTGTTTTTATTGCACGAATCTTTTTAATCAAAAAAAAGAACTATATATATTATAGTTCTTTTTGGTATATATTTCCATAAGAAGTTTTGTCGAAACTTGACAAGAAATCGACATTTTTCAACAATTGCTCACTATTATGCATTTTTTAACTGTCCTATTCTCTCTTCAATTGCCTCTATTTTTTCTTCATATTCTTTTTGCTTTGCTTTTATTTGTTCAACAACTGTTTCAGGTGCTTTCTCAAGAAACTTCTTGTTTTCTAGTTTTGCATCAGCTCCGTGTTTTCCATTTAGAAGCTTTTCTTTTTCTTTTTCAAGTCTTTCAATTTCTTCTTCAATATTTACTAAATCTTCAAAAGGTATAAAAACTTCAATATTGTTTGAAACTATGTTAGTCGCATTTTGAGGAATATTTTCTTTTTTGGAATTAACTATTATTTCATCTGCAAATCCTAATTTCTTCATAAACTCACTTGAGTCATCTATTTCATTATTATATTTTTGTGTAATAGCAATAAGCTTAGTTTTTTTAGTTGGATGAACATTCATTTGAGCTCTAATATTTCTAATTTCCACAATAATGCTCTTGATTTCTTCGATGAACTTTTCATCTTCTTCGAATATGCATTTTTCATCATACTCAGGATACTGGCTTATCATTATGCTTTCGTCATCATTATAAAGACAAGTATAAATCTTTTCTGTTATAAATGGCATAAATGGGTGTAATAGTTTTAGTGAATCTCCAAGTACTTTATTTAACACGTATTGCGCACTGCTTCTAGTTTTACATTCTTTGTCATATAATCTAGTTTTTACAATTTCAATATACCAGTCACAGAATTCATTCCAAATAAATTCATAAATTCTATCTAATGCTACTCCTAAATTATAGTTTTCCATATTTGTGCTTACTTCTTTTATTAGTCTATTAAGTTTTGACAATATCCATTTATCTTCTACAGTTAGTTGTATTTCTGCCTCTTCGTCATAGTCATCCAAATTCATTAAAACAAATTTTGAAGCATTCCATATCTTATTAGCAAAGTTCTTTGCAGCATCCAATTTTTCAGGCATATATTTAATATCATTTCCCATTGTAGTTCCTGATATTACAGAGAATCTCAATGCATCTGCACCATACTGCTCAATAACATCTAGTGGATCAACTCCATTACCAAGAGTTTTAGACATTTTCCTTCCAATGCTATCTCTAATAATTCCATGTATTAAAGCATCTTTAAATGGTGCTTTATCAGTAAATTCTAAGCCTTGAGTCATCATTCTTGATACCCAAAATGTTATAATATCAAATCCTGTTACTAACACATTTGTAGGATAAAATCTCTTGTAGTCTTCTGATTCTTTATCTGGCCATCCTAATGTAGAAAAAGGCCATAGTGCAGAGCTAAACCATGTGTCAAGTGTATCTTCATCCTGATGTAATTTTGTGCAACCACATTTTTCGCATTTTTTTGGTTCTGTTTTACTTACATTAATATGTTCACATTCTTCACAATAATATGCTGGAATTCTATGTCCCCACCATAATTGTCTTGATATACACCAATCTTGTATATTATCTAGCCAATTAAAATAAACCTTTTCGTATCTTTTAGGAACAAATCTCATCTCACCATTTCGAACACTATCTGCAGCTCTTTTAGCCATATCTTTCATAGATACAAACCATTGTAGAGAAACTTTTGGCTCTAAAGTTGTTTTACATCTCTCACATTTTGCAACATTGTGTGTGTAATCTTCTGTATTTACTAGGCAACCTTCTTTTTCTAGTTTTTCAACTATTATTTTTCTAGCTTCAAGTAAATCCATTCCTTTCAGTTCTGGAAGTAAATCTCCCATTTTATTTTCATCATCAAAAACTGAAATTATTTCTAAATTATGCTTTAATCCAGCTTGATAATCATTCATATCATGAGCAGGTGTGATTTTTACACATCCTGTTCCAAATTCCATATCAACAAAATCATCTGTAATTATTGGTATTTCTTTGTTCATTAATGGAAGTATACAATTCTTTCCTACTAAGTCTTTATATCTCTCATCATCAGGATGAACTGCAACTGCAGTATCTCCAAGCATAGTTTCAGGTCTAGTTGTTGCTATTTCTACATATTTATCTTTTTCACCTACAATTTTATATCGAACATGCCATAAATGAGAAGGTTCTTCTTTGTATTCAACTTCTGCATCAGATATTGTTGTTTTACAGCTTGGACAGTAATTTACCATCCTAGTTCCTTTGTAGATCAATCCTTTTTTATATAATGTTACAAATTCTTCTAAAACAGCTTCGCTTAATCCATCATCCATTGTAAATCTGTTTCTCTCCCAGTCACAAGAACAGCCAAGCATACGCTGTTGTTTTTGAATTATTCCTCCATACTTATGAGTCCATTCCCATGTTTCTTCTAAGAACTTTTCTCTTCCTAAATCTTGCTTTGTCTTTCCTTCTTTCTTAATTTTTTCAACAACTTTCATTTCAGTTGATATTGCTGAATGATCTGTTCCAGGAAGCCATAAAGTATCATATCCTTGCATTCTTTTATATCTAATTAAAATATCTTGAATTGTACCATCTAATGCATGTCCCATATGAAGTTTTCCTGTAACATTAGGTGGTGGCATCATTATACAATAAGGTTCTTTGTCTTTATCATTACTGGGTTTAAAATAACCCTTCTTTTCCCATTCTTCATATATTTCAGTTTCAAATTCTTTAGGCTCATATCTATTATTTAATGTTTTATTCATTAACTTTCCTCCTTTAGCAATATGTATTTACATTACACATAATATGGTTCCAGCAACAACACAAACTATAAACCCCATAGTTTTTATTACTCTTACTATTAAATTTTGCTCTTGATTATTAAAATATCTTATTGTTATTTTTCTCGCATCATAAATAGCTACTACGCCTATTGCTATTATAATCCATATTACTAATTTCATTCTATAATACCATCATAACCAATAGTTCATATTCTAGTGGTTATTCTTTCATTTTAGTTTTATTCTTAATCATAACCAAAGTTATTTAATAATGGTTATAAAACTTAGTTAAAAAATTCTACAGAAAACTTATTGTCAAATTCATCTCCTGGTTCTAGAATTTTTAAATCAGTTTTTTGTACAAATACATTATTGCTATTGACTCGATCAGCAGTTGAAGTCCATGGTTCTAAACATAAGAAAGGTGCTCCTGCTTTAGACCATATTCCTAAGTAAGTCCATCCTTCATAATTTAGTGTTAAAACCTTTTTCTTTGTTCTCCTGTTCTTTAAACTTATTCTTTTATTTTGTATTCCTTTTATTATTAGAGCATCATTATCAAAAGTGTGCTCTTCTAATAATAAGTACTTATTATTTATAAGTAAATTTTTTGAATACTCTGTACCTACTAGCCCATCAACTAAATATAAAAAATGAGCCTTTTCTTCTTCTTCTTCAAACTCTAAAAAATAATTACCTTTTCTTAAATCATCCGGATCTATTTTAAAAGCTGGATGACCTCCTAAGCAAAATGGCATATTGTTTTGTCCAGTATTCACAACTTTATACATAAAGATAAGCTTATTATCCTCTTGTCTATAAGTATTGTATAATTCAAATTCAAAAGGATATCTTGCCATTGTATATTTGTTGCTTTTTAAAACATATGAATGAAAATTATCCAATTTAGTAATTGGTTCATATTCCATATCTCTAGCAAATCCATGTTGAGGCATTTCATATGTTCTTCCATTAATAAGAGTTTGACTTCTTTTCAGTTTACCAACAATAGGAAATAATACTGGTGCATGTCTTTTCCAATATGGTTTTCCATTTTCATCTACTGATTCTTCTCCTTGGTGTATCTTCTCTATTCCATCTAGTTTGAAGCTAATTAATTCTCCTCCAAATCTAGAAGTAGTCATTATTGCTCCCATAAGATACTTCCCTTCTAAAATTATGTATCTATTATATTACATTTTTGTTAAATTTTCTACATATTTATTGATTTTTTTAAAATTTATGTTAAAATTACATTAATTATATAAATTAGGAGTTTAATTATGAATTTTAATAAATGTGTTCGCTGTGGATCTTTTTTTGCATCTAGTGACAATATTTGTCCTAATTGTCAACATAAAGATAAGGTAGATATGATTTCAATAAGAAATTATTTAGCTAATAATGAATTACCTCAAAATATTGAAATGTTATCTTCTCAATCAGGCGTTTCAGTAAAAAATATTAATAGATATCTAAAAACAAAAGAATTTTCAGACATAAAAGAATCTTTTTTTAATGCAAATCCAAGTAATATTGGTACTTCCTTATAATAACAAATGATAATGAGAAAGAGCTACTTTGTAGCTCTTTCTTTTACCTTACTATTGGCTTTTTTCCATTATCTAAGAATAATCTTATATCATTTATTATTTGAATATCAATCTTATGAATATCATTTGGTAAATCATCTAAATCAAACCATTTCGTTTCCAGAACTTCTCCGTCATTATATTTTAATTCTCCTCTATATTCCTCACAAATAAAAACATGATTTAAAATATATGATTCATCTCCATCTGGATAAATATGAAATAACTCTTGACCTGCATATATTCCAAATAAAGCTGGATTAATTGGTTCAATATTTAGTTCTTCTTTTACTTCACGATTCAATGCCTCAATAAATGTTTCTCCAAATTCAAGCCCACCACCGTGTATTGCCCATTTATTGTTGTCAGACCTTTTTTGCAATAATACTTTTCCTTCTTTATATACTATTAAAGTTGCTACAGGATTAAACATTGGCATATGTCCAATTTTTTTTCTAACCTCAACTATATAATCAATTTTCATTTTTTCACAGTCCTTTCTATAATTCTTTTATTTTTTTTTATTATTTTATAACCGCAAATCCCACTTCATTTTTATACATCTCTTTAATTATATTAATAAGCTCATTTCCTTTTTCTTCTTTTTCACCATTCCCTAGTTCATCTCTTTTTATTGTTATTTTGTGAGCTCCTGCCGTTAATTCATGGAATTGAGCTTCAACTCTAATCCTTTTATTAATATCTATGCTGTCGTCTGAATTAAATGAAGGTGTATACATTTCCTTATCTGTTATATTTTTTATTTTTCCAAAAACAATTCTATCTAGTTCCATAAATTCTTGATTTATATATTCATTATCTATACCTGAAACAATAAAATTATAATTATACTTTTTGCATAGTTCTTCAACTCTATCATTCATTTTTTGTATTATACATATGCCTAAGTTTTGAGATTTTTTACTATCTGCGATTCTTTTTCCAGTAAGTGCAATCACACATTCATTCAATCCAGTAAATCCTACTTGTAGTATACCATGTCTAAGTAATCTCTTAACTCTATCATCTTGTCTAAGTCTTTCTGAATCTATCCATACATTTTGTTTCATTAAAAAAGGAAAATTGTATACTCTTTTATTGCCCTGTATTTCTAGTCTTTCCAATAGTTGCTCACAACATAAATCTATTTTTTGAATTACTTCATCATAAAAATCACTTAAATTATCTCTATGTTTCAGTGCAATCCTTGGTAAGTTTATTACTGTAGAAGATAGCACTCCTCTTCCTTGAGTTATTTGCTTTTCTCGATATGCATAATTATCAATTACACGTGTTCCATCTTCAAAGTACGCTACTTCAGTATTAAAATCACCTTCTTTATAAAATTGACTATTAAACTGTGTGTCCAAAAACGAAAATGCAATATTGCTAGTCTCACTAGCTGTATTACATGCCATTTTTAGTAAATCATAATTAGGATCTTTTTCTTCAAAATTGATTCCTTTTTTTATTTTAAATACAACTTTAGGAGATATGGCTCTCTTATTTTCTCCAATTCCTTCATCAATTGTTCTTAGTAGATTTTGAATTACCATTCTACCCTCTTTGCTAGTATCTGTACCTAAATTAATTGTAGTTATTCTTTCATCACATATGCTATTTAAGTCATGTACAAATCCTTCCATCGCTTGATATACTTGTTTATTAGTTTTAAGTAGTGCTTTTTTATAAACAATTCTAAACATTCTTTTTAATTCTTCTGCATCTCTAGTAAATTTGTAGAATTGTTCAATATCAAAATCAATGCTACTTATCTTATCAATTTCCCTTTCAATTCCATTAATAGCAATAAATTTATCGTAATCAGTATATTCAAGTATATCATATATAGTTTGTTGAAACTCCTTTTTAAATGTTTTTAACACCCCCGGAGCCATATAATAATCAAAAGCAGGAATAGACTGGTTTCCAGACTGATCTCTTTGATTATTACATATCGCTATAATTGCTAATGTTGCGTAAGAAACTATACTTTGCGGTTCTCTAATCGAACATTTCTCAGTTGAAAAACCATCAGTAAATAATTTTTCTAAATCTATTTGTGTACTTTCAGTTGATCCAATTGGATAGCACTCTAGTTTATTAATGAAAATATCACCATTTTCATGACTATCAGAAAATCTTTTCTTTATTAAATAAGATGTTGCAAATTCCTCAGCAACAGCTTCACCATAGGCTTGAAGCTTTTCCATAGAATTCTTATCGTCTATAACTGTATCAACTGAATCTTTAGAGTTTAATCCCAATTTTTCCAGTGCTTTTAAGAATTTATGCTTTCTTTTTTCTTCAAAAAAAATCTCTCTAGATTGATTTCTTTTTTCTCTATATTTTGAATATGATTTATATACATCCTCATATCCACATTTTTTTAATTCTTCTTCTATCCAATCTTGTATTTGCTCAATTTTTATTCTTTCAAGATTACTGCTTTTAATTCTTTCCATCACTTTGTTGAAAGTTTTATTAATATCGTCTTCATTGTACTTTCCCTCAATACTGTCAAAACCTTTTTTTATAGCAACAGCTATTTTCATTCCATCAAACGAAACTCTTTTCCCGCTTCTTTTAATTACAATAATGTTAGCTAGATCATCTTCCTTCATCTATTCCTCCTCCTGCCAAAAAAGACGGCCTCTTTTGACAGATTCCTGCCTTAGAACACCGTCCCCTTTGGCAGGATTTTATAATACTATTCTACAACAAATATTTCTTGTTCTAATACAAATTTTGCCTTCTGCTCATCATTTGCATGAATGTATCCAAGTATTTCACCATTTTCAACATTATCACCAACCTTCTTGTTGAAAACAAATCCAACACTTTGATCTATTTTATCTTCTTTTTTTGCTCTTCCAGCACCTAAGTAACATGATAATTTTCCAACTGTATATGCATCAAGTTTTTTTATTACACCATTTTTTGTTGCTTTTATAGGAATAATGTATTTAGCTTTTTCGAACATATCTGTGTTTTCAATATATGAAACATCCCCACCTTGGTTATGAACTAATTCAATCAACTTTTGGTATGCTTTACCGTTTTTTATATTTTCAGATATCATTTTTCTTCCATCTTCAATTGAATTTGTTTTATTAGCTAATAAAAGCATATTAGCACCTAATTCTTCAATTATTTCTTTAACATCATTTGGCATCAATTTGCCTTTTAAAACATTAATAGCTTCAATAACTTCTAAAGTATTTCCAACAGCATATCCAACCGGTTGATTCATATCAGTAATAATACATACTGTTTTCCTATTAGCTAACTCACCAATTCTCATCATAATGTTAGAAAGTTTTTCTGCATCTTCTCTGCTTTTCATAAAAGCACCACTTCCGCAGGTAACATCTATAACTATCTTATTTGCTCCTGCAGCTATTTTTTTACTCATAATACTTGAAGCAATTAATGGAATGCTATCGGTGCAACTAATTGTATCTCTAAGGGCATACAACTTTTTATCTGCTGGAGCTAAATTCATCGTTTGCCCCACTAAACTAATTCCACTATTCTTTACGTTGTTCAAAAATTCATCTACACTAATTGATGTATTATAACCTGGTATTGATTCAAGTTTATCAGTTGTTCCACCTGTAAAGCCTAATCCTCTGCCAGACATTTTTGCAACTGGAATTCCAAATGATGCAATAACTGGCATAAGAATTAATGTAATTTTATCTCCTACTCCTCCTGTGGAATGTTTATCTATTACTTCTCCTAAAGAAGATAAATCTAGTACATCTCCTGAATAAGCCATACTCATTGTTAAGTCAGTAGTTTCTTGTTCACTCATTCCATTTATATATATAGCCATAACTAAAGCTGCCGCTTGATAATCTGTAATATTTCCATTGACATATTCTTTAATAAAGTATTCTATTTCTTCTCTATTAAGTTCTTTTCCATCTCTTTTTTTAGCAATAATGTCTAAAACATTCATTATTATAACTCCTTTTTATTATTTTTTAATCTCATTATATGAAGTTTTTTATAAAAGATTTTCTATGTAATGGACAAGGGCCAAACTCTTTAATTGCAGCAATATGAGCAGCAGTGCCATATCCTTTGTTTTTTGCAAATCCATATTGGGGATAAATCTCGTCCCACTCCCTCATAATCCTGTCTCTTGTAACCTTTGCTAGTATTGAAGCACAAGAAATAGAATAGCAATTAGCATCTCCTTTAATTATAGATTGATATGTAATACCACAAGTATCTATTTCTCTTAAAGCATCTACAATTAGAATATCCGGTTTTTGTTTCAGTTGTTCTATTACGTCTTTTATAGCATAAGTCAAGCCTTTTTTTGTAGCCTCTAAAATATTTAATTCATCAATTTCTTGTTGTGATACTAAATTAACACTCCATGCAAGAGAATCTTCTATTATTCTGTCATATAGTATTTCTCTTCTCCTTTCTGTAACCTTTTTTGAGTCATTAACCCATTCAAGCATAGAGTCAGGTTTCATTACAACCACTCCAACAGAAACTGGTCCAGCAAGAGGTCCTCTTCCGGCTTCATCTGCACCGCAGATTATTTTATAGCCTTCTTTTCCTAAATTATATTCATACTGTTTTAATTTTTTAAGCCTTTCTACTTCTAATTCTTTCATTAAAATAATCCTCATTTTCTATTTAATTTAAATTATTTTTCGTTTCCTGCACCTTCTTTATCTTCTGATGATTGCTCAGTTTTCTCTTCACTAGTTTCAGCATTATCTTCATTATTTGATTCTTCACTTGGCTCTTTGTTATCTTCTTTATTTATTTCTGACAATCTATACTTTCCTTCATATCCTTCAGTAATAATAACATCATCTTTTTCATACCCAATAATATAATATGACCCCTCCTTATTAGTTACCTCAAGTTTTAATTCTTTTAAATCATCATTTGTAAGAATATAATACTTATCATAGTCTCCTTCATCTATAGTATTCGTCGCTTTAAATGCTTCTATAATATATTTATCTATGTTCTCATTTTTTTCAACCTCTGAAATCTTAGTACCTATTAATTTATCAGTTGTTTTATTCATAACATTTGATTCATATGATACCTTTCCTGCACCTTCAATTAATAACATATCAGATTTAACACTACTATCTTTAACATCATTTTTCAAATTTCTATACCAATAAAATAGTCCTACAGCAACAGCCACTATGGCACACACAATTATAATCATAAGTACAATTCCTAAACCACTTTCTTTTTTCATTTTTAATATCATTCCTTTCTTAGGCACAAGTTAGTTTTTAAACTTACTTTTTCTATTCATTTTTTTGTATTATAACATAAAATTACAAAAATGTAATCAAATTGTAACATCTTTTTCACATTTTATTCACATTTTAGGTGTATTATATATATATAATCAATAGAAAGAAGGGATTTAAATGGAAAATAAAAATACTAATAATTTTAAGGATGGAGGAAATCAAAATTTTCCTAACCCAAATTTGCAAAACAATAATTTTAAAAGATCAGTAAAAACATCAAAAAAATCAGACACTAACTATGGCAAATCTGTTATTCTACCATTTGTTAGTGGGATTCTAGGAGCAACATTGGTCGTAGGAGTTTGTTTCAATGTTCCAAGTGTAAAGAACTCTTTAATCAACAACACTTCTGCACCTTCAGCAAATTCAGCTCAGTCAGTTAATTATAATAATGTCAACAACAACCTAGTTTCACTATCTAGCTTTTCAGATACTGGTGTTGCAGTTGCACAGAAGGTCTTACCTTCTGTTGTAGGAATTAATGTTGAATACTCAGTAAACACAATCTTTTCTCAAAACTCATCAACAGCTGAAGCTGCCGGTTCTGGAGTCATCATTAGTACAGATGGATATATTTTAACTAACAATCATGTTGTTAACTCTGGTTCGTCTTCTTCTAATGGTTTCTATTCTCTTGGAGAAGCAACTAAATTAACTGTTACTTTATATAATGACGAAACTGAATATGAAGCTAAAATAATTGGAACTGATGAGCAAACTGATTTAGCGGTTATAAAAATTGAAAAAGATGATTTAACTGCCGCAACTTTAGCTGATTCAGATTCAGTTCAAGTTGGTGAATGGTGTATGGCAGTTGGAAATCCATTAGGAATGAATAGTAGTGTTTCATCTGGTTCTGTAAGTGCTGTTAATAGAACTATTACTGATAATGATGGAAAAAAATATACTTTAATTCAAACAGATGCTGCTATTAACTCTGGTAATAGTGGTGGAGCATTAGTTAATACAAATGGTGAAGTAATTGGTATTAATACTATAAAAGCATCTGGAACAGGTGTTGAAGGATTAGGATTTGCTATTCCAATTAACTCAACAAAATCAATCACACAAGATTTAATACAATACAAGAAAGTAATTCGTCCATATATTGGATTAACAGCAAGTAATATAACTGAAAACACAATCAAGACCAATCCTACAGCAAAACTAGTTATTGGTTGTTATGTTAGAAGCGTTGCAGATTACTCACCTGCTCAAAAAGCTGGTATAAAAATTGGAGATATAATTACCAAAATTGATGGTAAAGAAGTTTCTACAATGGATGAATTGAACGAAATCAAAAATAGCCATAAAGTTGGAGATCAAATTACATTAACTATTAATAGAGAAGGTAAGGAAGAAACTGTACAGTTAACATTAGCTGAACAACCTTAATTCTTAGTAAAAAAATAAAGGAGCACTTAGTGCTCCTTTTTATTATTCATATCATTTCTACAACACTTGTACACCTATTAAATGTCACATTTCTTTGCTTTTCTAGACATTTAGACATTTAATGGACGTTCCCGATTCCAACACGAGTCTATTATTTATACAAATACTTTTGTGGATTTACTTGTGTTCCATTGACTCTTATTTCAAAGTGACAATGGTTACCTGTCGAATTTCCTGTTGATCCAACTTTTGCAATTACATCACCAGCCTCAACACTTTTTCCAGCAGAAACATTTATAGAGCTACAATGTCCATAGCATGTTTCTATTCCATTACCGTGGTCTATAATTACAAAATTACCATACCCACCATAGTATCCTGCATATTTTACTGTTCCGTTGGCAGTTGCCTTTATTGGAGTTCCATAGCTTGCTGCAATATCTATTCCCTTGTGTGTATGATTTCTCACGCTCTCATTAACTCCATACCTTGAACTAATGCTTCCTCCTGTAACTGGTAAACAAGCTAGATAAATTCCATTAACTGTTTGACTTTCTATCCTTCTTTGTTCTGCTTCCTCTTCTTCTTTTTGCTTTAATTCAGCTTCTAATTTTTCTTGAATCTTTGCTTTTGCCTCTTGTATTACTTCTTCATTTACTTCATTTTCTACATATAAAGTAGTTATTGATAATTCAGTATCAATTTTATTGTATTCTTCTTTCAAATTAGCTACATATTCATTTGCCTCATTTTCTGAATTAAAAAATACTGATTCTTCCTCATCTCCATTTGATACCTCATATACTTGATATATGTTCTTTGATTTCTCCTTCAAATCTGTTATTATTTCCTCTTCATTAATTAGATCTCTACTAACAAATTCTAATGAATAGTCAACTCTATCAAGTGATACAAAAGCTACATTTTCTTCTTCAGTTTTTAAAATATTCTCATCAATATTCTTTTGAAATTTGTCTTTGCTACTAACATATCCAATTATTTCATTATTTTGCATAACTGCATATGCAGGCCTGTATCTTACTGTCATTATTGTTAAAATTAATACTGTTGCTATACATATTAATTTTATATAATTTATCGTTTGCTTTACCAAATTAGACTCTTTTAATCTGTTTAAAATAAATAATCACACTCCTTTTTTTCAAGCAACACAAAATCTATTATAGCACATATTTTATTCAAAATCAAGTAATATATTCATCTAAAGCTATTTTTCGGCATTTTTTGAAAGTTTTAGTATTTTTATTCATTAAAATATATTTAGAAATACTCAGTTTTATTTATAATAATATTTTTTATTTTTCTGGTTAAACTATATATAAAATACAAATTCGGAGGATTTTATAATGGAAAAAAACAATAAAAAAGGAACTATTAAAGAAATACTAAATAAAAATAATTTTGGTGATAATTCTAAACCTTCCACTAATGATGATAAAATTAGCACTGTTGATTCAGAGGTGGATAAGGAACAAAATGATACTTATAACAACATCAATAGTAATGGAGAATCTTCTGTTCATAATGAACATTCAAATAATTCGAACAGTAACGATTCTAATAGAACACCTGATAACTCTAATAATTTCTTTCTTGATATAATGGTTTTAAATGAATTATCACAAGCATGTCAACTTGCAATGAATAATATTTCATTTTTATCTAATATTATCTCAAGTAAAAAAATGAAAAAAGATTTAGTTGCAATTTATTCACAATATGCAAATATTCTGTTACAAATTGATCAACACTTTGAAAAGTTTGGTGAAATTCCAGATAATGTTTCAAGTTATATGAAAACAATGAGTATTTGTGGGCTTAAAATGAATACTAAATTTGATAAAAGTAATTCCCATATTGCAGAAATGATGATTGAAGGTGAAACAATGGGAATAATAAAATGTCAAAAAATAATAAACTGTGATTATGATATTCAAGAATCAACTATTAATCTAATGATTAAATTCAGAGATTTTCAAAAAGATAATATATCAAAACTTAATGCTTATCTATAATAATAATTGTTTTTTTATTTAATAAAAATTTAGTCTCAACAAGAATTATATAATATAAAAGTATAACTTTTTTATATAAAAAAAGATGGCTCGAGAAACATGAATACTACACATTCCACGTTTCTCGAGCCTAATGTCTACAATGGGAAGTTGTTAGTTATCATTGTCATCAATAGTACTATAGCCCAAAACAGCCATATCACATAGAAAACAATGATTCTCTTCTCAATAGACATAGTCTTCTTGTTCTTCATCTTCCCTCCTCAAAATATTTTATGGAGTTTATATGAACTTACAATTAAAACCTCAATAATTATTATACCATATTTATAACCATAAAGCAATTATTATGTTATTTAAAAATATCCCCTTCTTTAATTTGAGAACCATTTAAATAATCTTTTATTGCCATTTTCTTTTTATTTTCAGGTTGTATTTCTAGTATGCTTAATAACCCATCTCCTGTCTTTACAATTAATTCATCTTTGCTAACTTTAAAAATTTCTCCACTTAGATAATTATCTTTGATTTCTATGTTGTCTATTATTTTTGTTTTCCAAATTTTGATTTTTTTATCATTATAAAGTGAATAAGCTCCCATTACAGGATTTAACCCTCTTATTAAATTATGAATTTCTTTTGATGTCTTTTTCCAGTCTATTTTAGCCATTTCTTTGTTTATCATTGGAGCAGTCGAAAACTCTCCTTTTTGATTCTCAGCACCAACCAATTCTTTTATTCTTTGTTTTTCTTCATCTTATTTTTCTATCTTTTCACTTACATTTTCTATCATATTAATTGTTTTAACCAATAATTTTGCTCCAAGTTTTGAAAGCTCTTCCCAAAGTTCACCAGTAGTCTCATCATCTCCTATTATTACTTTTTCTTTTAGAATCATATCTCCTGTATCCATTCCTTCGTCCATAAACATTGTTGTGACTCCTGTCTCTTTATCACCGTTTATTACAGACCATTGAATAGGTGCCGCTCCTCTATATTTAGGAAGAAGTGAGCCATGAACATTAATTGCTCCATATCTTGGTATTTCTAACAATTCTTTTGGTAATATTTTTCCATATGCTACAACACAAAACAAATCAGGGCATAGTTTTCTCATATCATTTATAAAATCTTCATTGTTTCTTATCTTTAAAGGTTGGTAAATCTTTAATCCTTTACTATCAGCATATTGTTTTACAGGAGAAGAAATCATTTTCATTCCTCTTCCCTTAGGTTTATCTGGATTAGTAACCACTGCTACAATTTCACATCCGGCATTATATATTGCCTCTAAAGATTTTTGTGCAAAATCTGGTGTTCCCATAAATACTATTTTCATATAATAATACTCTCCTTTTTATATGTATTATTTATTTTCTTCCTCTTCAGGGTCTATATATTGTAATGTTCCCTCTTCCATTTTTTCAACAAATAATACTCCATCAAGATGATCTATTTCATGAGCTAAGCATTGTGCCAATAAATCTTTACCCTTTATTGTGATTGGCTTTCCATTTTCATCTAATGCTTTTACTGTTACCTCTTTAGGTCTTATAACTTTTGCAAATTGATTTGGAAAACTTAAGCATCCTTCTTCAACTTCTTGTTCACCTTTTTGTTTTACAATCACAGGATTTACTAGTTTTAAAGAAGGACTACCATCATAATTCACATCAACTACAACAAGCCTCTTTAGTATTCCAACTTGTACCGCTGATAAGCCAACACCATTTGCACTATGCATAGTTTCATCCATATCATTTAAAATTTCACGTATTCTATCATCAACTACTTCAACTTCTCTTGACCTTTTTTTTAATATTTCATCTCCTGATATTCTTATTTCTCTTATTGCCACATTTTCCTCCTTGCTTGCAAAGTTTAATTCTTCTTCAACTATAATTTTTAAAATCTTAATTGAATTTACAACATATTATTAGGATTTAATTCTATTGACATCCTAGCTGTTTTTACTTTCATTTTGTAAAATTCATTTTGTGCATCAGTTAGTAAGTCGTGTATTCTCTTGTCATACTTACACTTTATTATTAATCTTGCCCTATACCTATCTTTTATTTTATTTATAGGCGATGGGACTGGACTATACAATAACAATCCAAATCTTTCATCTATTACTCTTTGTTTTAAATATTTATGAATTTTTCTTGACACTTTATTTAATTCTGTTTCTTCTTTTGATGACATCGCAACTACTATTATATCGCAAAATGGCGGATATTTCAACTGCTTTCTAATTTGAATTTCCGTATTATAAAACAAATCATAATTCTGCGTTTTTGAGTATTCTATAGCATAATTCTCTGGATTATAAGTTTGAATTATTACCTTTCCATCATCTCCTTCTCTTCCAGCTCTTCCTGCAACCTGAGTTAATGTTTGAAAAGTTTTTTCACTTGCTCTAAAATCTCCCATATTCAAGTTACTATCTGCAGATATAACTCCAACTAACGTAACATTTGGGAAATGGTGTCCTTTAACCACCATTTGCGTTCCTACTAATATATTTATGTTTTCATTTTTAAATCTGTTAATTATCTCTTCATGAGAATTCTTCTTAGATACAGTATCTATATCCATTCTAATAGTTGAAGCTTCTGGAAACAGTTCCTTAACCTCTGCTTCTAGTCTTTGAGTACCCGCCCCAAAATATTTAATATTTTTGCTTTTACATTCTGGACATACTGTTGCTATTTTTTCTTCATGTCCACAATAATGGCATTTTAGTTTTCCTTCGTCTTTATGATATGTAAGTGTAATATTACATCTTTTACATTTTATAGTATTACCGCAATCTCTGCACATTACAAATGTTGAGAAGCCTCTTCTGTTTAAAAATAAAATTGTTTGTTTATTTATTTTTAAATTATTAAAAATAGCTTTTTGCAAACTTTCACTAAGCATTCTTTTATTGCCATTAGCTAGTTCATTTCTTAAGTCAACTATCTCAACATCAGGTAACTTACTCTCATTAGCTCTTTCAGTAAGTGTTATTTTTTTTATTTCTCCATTATTAGATTTATAAAAATTCTTCATATCCGGAGTAGCACTTCCCAATACGAGTGGAATCTCAAATTTATTTGCTAAAAAATCTGCTACTTCCAGAGCATCATATCTAGGAGTTGATTCAGATTGGTATGATTCATCATGTTCTTCATCAATTATTATCATTCCTAAGTCAACGGCAGGTGCAAATATTGCTGATCGCGCACCTATTACTATTTTAGCTCTACCATCTTTAATCCTATTCCAAGCATCAAATCTTTCTCCTGTAGAAAGTTTACTATGCAACACTGCAATTTCATCTTCTCCAAATCTTGAAATAAATCTATCTACTGTTTGAGGTGTAAGAGATATTTCTGGAATTAGCATTATACTAGACTTATTATTCTTTAGATTTCTTTCAATTAATTGTAAATATATTTCAGTCTTTCCAGATCCTGTGACTCCATATATCAAATACTTTCCTTTATCCTTGATGCTTTCAAATGCCACTTGTTGTTCATCATTCAGTTTTAAATTACTTGTTCTATTTGTAATCTTATGTAAAAATGGATTTCTTTCAACTTTTTTTGCTTTTTTTTCTACATATCCCTTTTTTACTAATGCATTAACCACTGCAACTGTTCCATCAGTAAATAGTTCAATATCTTGCATTGTACTATTATCATTTCTCATTAAGAATTCTAATACATCTATCTGTTTTTTGGTTTTTATTATTCCATCTTCAATATCTTTTTTTATTGTTATAATATCCTTAGCTAAACTTATGGAATTTATTTTTTTTGTTTCAATTCTTTTATCTACATTTTTAGTGGTTCTCCCAGGAGGCAACATAAGCTTTAGCGAATCTGAGATATTACAAAAATATCTATCAGCTATCCATTTTGCAAGTTCAACATATTCATTTCTTATTTGTTCAGGTTGAAGCCCTGCGATTTCTTTTATTTCATATTGTGATTTTTCTTTAAGCCCAATTACAATTCCTTCTTCTAAATCCTTCTTTCTTCCAAACGGAATAAAGACTCTACTTCCTATGTGAACATCCATCTCATTTGGTATTTGATAATCAAAAGTTTTGTTTAAATCTTTTACACTACTATTAATAATTACTTCTGCAACCATTTATTTCATTCGCCTTTCACATGCTAAAACAACATTATTCATTAGCATTGCAACTGTCATTGGTCCAACTCCTCCTGGATTTGGTGTTATATATGAAGCTTTACTACTTACATTTTCAAAATCAACGTCTCCACAAAGTTTACCATTTTCATCTCTATTTGTTCCAACATCTATAACTATAGCTCCATCTTTTACCATGTCAGCTTTTATTATATTTCTTTTTCCAACAGCAGCAATTATTATGTCAGCATCTATTAATTCTTTTTTTAGATCTCTGGTTTTTGAATGGCAAATTGTTACTGTTGCACTTTCTAATAATAAACACTGGGCCATAGGCTTTCCAACTATATTACTTCTTCCTACTATAACAACTTTTTTTCCTTCAAGCTTAATTTTATATTCTTCAAACATTTTCATAATGCCGTAAGGTGTGCAAGGAATAAACTTAGGCTTCCCAATAGTTAATCTACCAACATTATATGGATTAAAGCCATCAACATCTTTATCTGGAGAAATTCTTTCAGCTGCACTATCATAGTTAAGTCCTTTTGGTAGTGGAAATTGTAATAGTATGCCATCTATTTTTTCATCTTCATTAAGTTTATCAATTAGATCTGTTAACTCATCCTGTGTTGTAGTATTGCTTAGATGGTATTCTTCAAAATCAATTCCTACCTCTTCACAGGCTTTACTTTTTATTCTTACATAAACTTTGGATGCTTCATCATCTCCACATAAAATAACAGCTAAGTTTGGTTTTAAATTACTATCTTTAACTTTTGTTGCTAATTCTTTTCTTATTTTCTTTGATAATTTTTTACCATCAATTAATTCCATTATTTTTTATTCCTTTCCATATTTACCCTTATTTTATCACATTAATCGTTTTTTTCATATATAAAACTGAAAAAAACATTAAATTTAAATAAAAGTACAAATGTAATGCTTTTGTAATATAAAAGTAACGAAATTTTTATGTAAAATTGTTGATTTTTAAGCTAATTTTTGGTATAATAAACAATGTATATGTTTAATAATTTGTTAAATACTATAATATAAAAGGAGATTTAGTATGAAAAAATGTTTTAAAATTTTTGCAGTACTTATTGCTACATTAATGTTTGCAAGCTATGTATTTGCAGCAGAAGCTAACAAAGATGATGTAACCTTAAGTGTAGCAAGCCGAGAAGAATGTATTATCAAATTTGGTCAATATGGCGAATTTGAGAAAAAACTAGTACAAATTGATGAAGAAAACAAAACAATTGATATCAAATTAATAGCAAGAAACACATATAATGGATCTACAACTAGTGAGCAAACTACTACTGGAGAATTACCAGGAGAAGTTGTTCTTTTAGTTGATAGTTCTAACAGTATGAATGATATAGTTACTGGTACAACGACAAGAAGAAGTTTAATATTAAATGCAACAAATGAACTAGTTGATAAATTATTTGATTTAAATAGTAATATAAAAATCGGTGTTGTAGAATTCTCTTCAACAACAAGAACTGAAACATCTTATGCAGTCCTTGGAACTGATAATGATGCAAAAGCATTAACATCAGGAATGGTTAATGACAAATCAACTGTAAAGAGTGCTGTTTCATCAGTTGGTAATGAAGGAATGGGTGCTTATACAGACCTTGATATTGGTTTAAAAACAGCAGATGCAATGTTATCTGCATCAACTGATTCTAATTCAAAAAAATATTTAATAGTTTTAACTGATGGTGTTCCTAATGTTTCAGAAGCTACTGGTAATTCTTTTGAATATTCACCAGCAGTTACAAATGCAACTACCGCTAGACTTACTACAATTAAAAATAAAGGAATTAATATTGTTTCTGTTTTAGCAGATGTTAGTTATTCAGATGGAACATCTGATGTAGTTCCTAGCTCAGTATCTAAATATACTGATGAAATTACTCATAAACAAATTGCAGAAGAGATTTTTGGAACAACAACAAATCCTAAATTTGGTCCAGTTTATTATGCTCATGGAACTCGTGTAACAGACACTATATCAAATACTATTTATGAAACATTAAGAACAACACAAACAATTACAGTTGATGAAATTGCTAAATATACTTTATCAGATGTTGTTATTAAAGACTTCTTCCCTCAAAACATAGTAGACAATTTTGACTTTTCAAAATTATCAGAACCACAAATTGGAACAGTATCTGATTCAATAGATACAAGTGATAGATCTATTACATGGAGTATTCCAGAATTGAAGCCAGGACAAAGTACAGAGTTTACTTACAGATTATCTCTAAAAGATACATTTGATGGTGAAATCATTGACTTAAACCTTCCTACAAACGAAAAAGTTACAATTGATTATAAAGAAGGTGATAAGCCTGGAACACCTCAAGAAAGTACTAAAAGCCCTGCTGTTAAACTAACAAAAGGTGAGCCTGAACCAGAACCAGAACCAGCACCAGATGTTAAGAAAGATGACCCAACAGTTGCTCCAACTCCAATTCCTAGAACTGGTTCATACTTATGGATGTCAGTAATAATTGCTACTATATTTGGATTATCTGTTACAACTTATGGAGTAATAAAATCAATTAAATTAAGTAGATAAAAGTTACAAAAAAAGAATTCTATTTTATAGAATTCTTTTTTATTTATTATTTTATTTATTTATATTGGAACTTTCATATATTTTTCTCATTTTTTCCACTATATACTTGCTTCCCTCTCTGTCTTTAACATCTTCTATCATACATATATATAGATTTCCATATTCATCAAATGTATCAAACCATCCATTTTCTTTTCCATTCTTATCTGATTGACTAGTTTTTATTTCTGCTGTTCCTGTTTTTCCTGCAATTGTCTTTCCATCTATTTTACATCTTTTACCTGAGCCTTTCTCTACAACTTCAATTAAATATTCTTTAATCTTATTTGCTAATTCTTCGGTAATTACATTTTCTTTAAATAATTTTGTCTTATTTTCATCATCAGATTCATACAAAATATATGGTTTTACCATATTACCTCTATTAGCAAAACAAGAATATATACTAGCCATTAAAATTGGATTTACCATCACATTCGCTTGTCCAAAGCCAGTTGTAGCTATAGTTTTATCATTATCAAGTTTTCCATATGTTGAATCTTCAACATTCTGAATAAAATCAATTTTAGAGTTAAACCCAAAATTATTCAAACCTTTTTCTATATTATTTTTTCCAATTTTTAATGCTGCTTTAGCAAAATATATATTATCAGAATATATCAAAGCATTTTCAAGATTTGCTGGTTCACTATATTGCTCTAAAGTTGTAATATAAAAATCTTTCCAGCTACTATCAGGTTGCCACTTCTTTCCGCTTGTTCCAAAATCTTCTTCTATTGTAAATACATTATTCGATACACCTACAGCTCCTATAATTGGTTTTATAGTTGATCCAGGGACGTATGTTGACAAATATCTATTAAACATTGGATTAGCATCATTATTCTGTATTTCATTCCATTCTTTTTCCGATATCCCCATAATAAGCTTGTTTGCATCATATGACGGTGTACTTACCAATGACAATATTTCTCCTGTATTATAATTAATACTTACTACTAAGCCTTTATCTTCTTTTAGTTCTTCATATATTGACTTTTGCTTTTCAGCATCTATTGTTAGTTTAACATCATTTCCATCAATCTCTTCTTTTTTTCTGATTATTTCTTTTATTTTTCCATTTGTATCTATATATATTTCTGCTCCATCTTTTCCTTTTAATGTATCATTTAAACTTTCCTCTAGTCCACTGACGCCTTGATTATCTTGTACATATCCTATCATAATCGATGCTGATTCTTTATATGGATAAACTCTTGCAGGTCTATCATCAACTATTATTCCTTTAATTCTTAATAAATTATTCTTTAGTTCCTGTTCTTCTTTTGAAATACTCTTTAAAGCAATAAACTGTTCATTTTCATTTCCCACGCTCTTTATTTTATCTTGTATGCTCTTAGAAGGTATGTTTAGAAATTCAGCAATCTTTTCTATATCTGTATTTTCATTTAGTTTAGAAGGAACAATTCCAACTTCATATATGCTCGAGTCTTTTGCTAAAGCTTTTCCATTTCTATCATATATAGTTCCTCTTTTGCTTTGTATCATTCTCACTCTAACTTTTTCATCATCTTTTAAGTTTGGATAAATCATTGATGAATTCCACATTATTTTATACTTTCCGTCCCTTTTAGTTACTTTTGCAGAATTATTAAAACTAATACTTCCTGCTATCGAATTCATAAATAATTTGTAATTTATATCTACTTCGTCACTATTTATTTCTTCTTCATTATTGGTTTCATCCTCATTTTTGCTCACAATTACATTACTTACAATTCTTATAGATATATCTTCTGCTTCTATTCCTTCATATATATTCTTTACTCTATCCACAAATTCTTCTTTTGATAGTTCAGTTTCAACCAAGTCATACATTTCTTCATATCTTTTTTCTGATAATAATCCATAGTAATTCTTTACTATCTTTGCCTCTTCTGTATAGTTTGAATACATATATGCACCAAATAAAAAGCCAACAATTAAAATGATTAATGGCAAAACTACTAATCTATTCGTTTTTCTTCTATTCTTTTTCTTTCTTTTTTTATTCTTCATCTAACCTATTCCTAATAAAGATTGTTCGTCAGTACTAAATTTCATGTATTGAAATTTAGTCGCATCGAGATTTTATATAATAAGAAAGTAGAACTTTCCTATTATATAAAAATAGCTAGAACTTGATGTATTAAACACTGTTCTAGCTTTATATAATAATTATTAAACTTTAGAGTATGGTAACATAGCAATGTGTCTACATCTATTAATAGTTGCAGTAATATCTCTTTGATGTTTAGCACAAGCGCCTGTTGTTCTTCTAGGTAAGATTTTTCCCTTTTCATTAATAAATTTCTTTAATTGTTCTGGATTTTTATAATCTAAAACAAGATTTTTATCTGCACATAAAGGACAAACCTTTTTTCTAATTCTCTTTATTTTATAATCGTCATCGTAATCTTTATTTCTATTACGTCTGTTATTCTTCTTGTCTGCCATTGTTTTCCCTCCCATCATCAAAAATTAAAATGGTAAATCATCACCTGATGATACTTCAAAATCTGATGTATCACTTCCTTGACTTCCATCCATTGAGCTATCAGCTCCAAATGTATTATCGAAATTATCACTGTCATCATTATTTCTTTTGCTGTCAGCAAAATAAACTTCTTCTGCAACAACTTCAGTTGCATAACGTTTTTGACCAGATTGATCATCCCAACTTCTTGTTTGTATTCTTCCAATAACTCCAACTTGTTGGCCTTTTTTGAAATACTTACTAACAAATTCACCTGTTTTGCTCCAAGCAATAATATTAATAAAATCTGCTGTTTGTGTATCTCCTTCTCTAGTGAATCTTCTATTTACTGCTAAAGAAAAATTAGCTACTAATGTATTATTAGTTTGAGTATATCTAACTTCTGGATCTCTAGTTAATCTTCCCATTAATACTACTTTGTTCATTTATAATCACATCCTTTTCTATATTAATTCATTTGGAAAAGAATTTGATTTTGACTTAATAAACAAATTTATTATTGTCAAAACGCAATTATTTTTCAAATTTTAATGCCCCATTTGACTGTAAAATTATTCTTCTACTTTAATAACAATAAACTTAATAATTTCGTCTGTTATTCTGTAGTTTCTCTCTAATTCAGCAATTAGAGTAGGATTAGCTTCGAAGTAGAAAACAATGTATATTCCTTCATCATTTTTCTTAACTTTGTAAGCAAGTTTTTTCTTACCAAGTTCCTCTACTTTTTCGAACTTTCCGTCTTTATTAATCATATCTGTAAATGTTTTTTCTAATTCTTTTAATTTTCCATCATCTACATTTGGATTAATAATAACAACACTTTCATATTTGTTCATATTTTCACCTCCTCTTGGATAAAGCCTACATTGTATTTATGTAAGCAAGGATTTAAAATAAGTAAAAACTTATTTTCTAACGTATCTATTATAACAAAAAAGCCTTGAGAAATCAAGACTTTAAAACATTTTTTTGATATTATTTAATAATATTATTCTTATTTTCTATAAACTCTTTTGTAGCTTTTAATGATTCTTTTTCTATTTCATAATCAAGTTCACCATTATTTTGTATTTCAATTCCTTTTAGTTCGCAAATTTGTCTTATTATTTTTTCCGCAAACCATGGATTCTTTACAAATACTGGCCCTAAGCAATTAGTAAATATAACATTGTTTTTTATACAACCTTCTTCTTCATTTCCATTGTTTCCATACCCATATTTTACTGTACCTAATGGTTTTTCATTATTTATATTGACATCAACCATTTGAATTTGGGAACCAGTTATTTCAGTGCCATCATCTAGTTCAAAATAAATATCATCTCCTATTACTAATTCTCTTTCCTTGAACTCCAAATCAAGAATTCCTAAACCTTCTATCTCTTTTCCATCAATTCTTGTTGCTTTCTTTCCAAGAAATGCGGATGTTGTTCCTGTTGTAATAATTGTTTTATTTTCTTTTATATATTTTTTTAGTTTCTTTAATTGAGGTTTTAAATATTTTACCATAGTTGGTACAACCTTTAATTCTCCACAATTAAATAGTAATATATCATATTTTTCAAAATCAATCTTAGCTTCTATATCATCAATTCTATCTATATTTAACTCAATCCTCAATAAATCTGCAACATGTTTAAAGGCTTGCGCATTTCCTCTCTCTCCATGTAAGTTTAGGATATCTGGGTACATCCATGCTAAATTAATTTCACTACTCATTGTTATATTCCTTTCTACAAAAGAACTATTAATTATTGTTTTGTTTCAAAAAAAGCTTTTATCTTTTTGTATGGTTTCATTCCAGTTATAATATATATATTATCTGTCTCCAACTCATCCAAAGTTTCAAAAATTGTATCAAAATCATCCTCAACATTATATATTTTTAGTTTATCCTTTGGAGCTCCATCATATATCATTCTATTTGCACAATCATAACATACTGTTCTTGAGAAACTTACAAATTGTTCAACATTAGATTCAACTACACCTTTAAAATTGCAGTCAAAGAAATAAAATGTATTTGTATATGCTGGTGGAAAGTCTTTTATTTCATATAGTCCAATAAAAACAGCCTTGTCCATATTATCTCTTGCTACTGTATCTAATGCATTTTGAAATGTTTCTGGATTTTCTTGTTTTATTCTTAGATAACGAATTGTTTTCCCTTTGTATTTATATGTTTCTCTTCTATCTGCAGGATTAATAAAACATGAAAAACCTTTTTGTATATCATTAAATTTGATTTTAAAATGCTTACATACAGCTATGCATACAGCATAATTGTATATATAAAATGGATTTATATAAGAAACTTTATATGTATCCTTTCCACATTTAAATGTATGCTCATTATAATCAATATCTGTTATTATAACATTTGGTTTGTCATTACTTTCATAATCACAATTAGTACACTTAAACTTACCAATGTTGTCTATATTGTAATACTCGTATTCTATTTTGTGGTTACATTTCGGGCAAGGAAGTGTCACTGTATAGAAGTCATCTTTTTCAAATGATTTAGAATTTCTTTCCATACTAAAATAAATTGATTTACCTGCAAAATCCTCCAAAGCTCTACTTCGTGGTTCTTCATTATTTACAAATAAAGTTACATCTTTATTAATTGTATCTGAAAACATTTTATAAATAAAATCAGGATCACCATTTCTTTGTACTTGGTCTTTTTGTAAATTGCTTATACATAAATTTTTTCCTGGCAAAACCTTATATATATTTCTTAAACTTCTCTCATCTATTTCTAGTATTAAAAACTCTTTGTTAAATCTACCAAACAAACTAGAATTCTTTATTAAAGTACTAGCAACCCCACTCATCATATTAGCACCTTCTGTATTAGTTGCTACATTTTTTCCTGCTTCCTCTATTGTATGAGCAATTAAATTAGTAGTCGTAGATTTACCATTAGTTCCTGTCACAAATATTACTTTATTAAAATCTACATTGGTAAAATACTTTACAAAGTCTTTTTGCAGCATAACTGCAATTTTACCTGAAATCATTGAACCAGTAAATCTAAATATTTTTGTTGCTAATAATACCATTTTTGCTACTAAAAGTGTGCAAATAAACCTTACTTTTTTCATATATTTCTCCATTTTTATATTATTGATATATTCTTTTTACACTTGATTCAATAAGCCCTGGTCTTACATCAATATATACATCTTCATTTTCTTTATATTCTTTACCTGTAATATCCAGAACTATATCGTGCATTCCTATTTGGCCAACAACTTCTGTTACTTCTCCATTAACTTTTAAGTATACAGTATCATCTTTAAAAATATTCTTAAAATTAAGCAATAATTTTTTCAATTTACTCTTAAATTTAAACCTTTGTGTTTGAATATCTCTTCCAATTCCATCAAAATATCCTGTTGGCAATATTGCAATTCTCATATCTTTTTTAGCTATATACGAATTAGCATATCCTATAAATTCACCTTTACTTATATCTCTTATTTTTGTTATTTTAGTGTGTAAAGTTCCTATTCTTTTTAGATTTGAATCAGTTCCTACAGCCATCCCATAGAAAGCTGAGCCTACTCTTGCTGCATTTAAATGCATATCTGGGTATTTAAAAAATCCAGAAGAATTGCAAATATGTTTTAATTTAAATTTAATTTCATTATCTTCTAAATAATCAATAGTTTTAATAAGTCTTGAATATTGAGTTTTTGACCAACTGTCATCACTAGATAGTGAATTTGAAAAATGAGAAAAAATTCCTTCATAATTAATATTATTATACTTTTTAATTGTATTTTTTATTTGTTCTTTTTCTTTATAATCAAATCCATATCTATTTAGTCCAGTATCTATTTTTATATGAGCTGTAACATTTAAATTAGTTTCTCTAGAAATATCACTTGCAACTTTTGCACTATCCTCAGAGTCAATTGTTAGTACTATGTCATTCTTAATTAATTCTCTTACTATTTCTTTATCTAATATTGGAGTAAGTAAAATAATAATTTCTTTTATTCCTGCTTTTCTTAATTTTAAAGCTTCATCTACTGCAGCTACAGCAAAGAAATTAATTTCATGTTCTATTAAAGTGTTAACTAACTGAATCATGTCCATGCCATATCCGTTGCCCTTTACTACAGCAATAATTGTATAATCATTTTTTGATTCTCTGCTTTTTATTTCGTTAATATTATTAATTAAGTCTTTTTTATTAATAATCAATTCATTCATAAGAGTATCCTTTATTTATATCTCTAACTCGCTTCGCTTCGTAGAGCTATGACTACATATATTCTTTTAGTTTCTTTGAGCGTGATGGATGCCTTAATTTTCTTAATGCTTTTGCTTCAATCTGTCTAATTCTTTCACGGGTTACATTAAATTGCTTTCCTACTTCTTCAAGTGTACGAGCCTTTCCATCATCTAATCCAAATCTTAGTCTTAATACTTTTGCTTCTCTAGGAGTTAACGTTTTCATTACATCAGTTAATTGTTCCTTTAGCATAGTATAAGAAGCAGAATCTTGAGGTGATGGAGAATCTTCGTCTTTAATAAAATCTCCTAAATGACTGTCATTTTCTTCTCCTATTGGAGTTTCTAATGATACTGGATCTTGTGCAATTTTTTGAATTTCCAATACTCTTTCAACTGTAATTTCCATCTCTTCAGCTATTTCACTAGCTGTAGGCTCTCTTCCATTTTGTTGTAATAAATGTCGTGATGTTCTAAGTAGTTTATTAATTGTTTCTACCATATGCACAGGTATTCTAATTGTTCTTGCTTGGTCAGCTATAGCCCTTGTAATAGCTTGTCTTATCCACCATGTGGCGTATGTACTAAATTTGTATCCTTTAGTATAATCAAATTTTTCAACTGCTTTAATTAGTCCCATATTTCCTTCTTGAATTAAATCTAAGAAAAGCATTCCTCTTCCAACGTATTTTTTTGCAATACTAACAACAAGTCTAAGATTTGAATCTGTTAATTTCTTTTTTGCTTCTTCATCTCCTTCTAGAATTCTTTTTGCTAACTCTAGTTCTTCTTCATAAGTTAAAAGTGGAATTTTTCCAATTTCTCTTAGATACATTCTTACAGGGTCATCTATTTTTATGCCTTCAATATTTTCAACATCTAAGTCTTCTACAGAAATATCTTCAACTTCTTCTAATTCTTCAAGATTAGGTTCTTCTTCATCAATATCGTCTTCACCTATAACACTTATGCCATTTTTTTCAAATATATCAAATGCTTTTTCTATTTCTTCAGGAGTAGCCTCTCCAAGCTTAGATGCAAGTTCTCCATATGTAACTTTTTTTCCACTTTTCTTTATGTCTTTAATTATTTCTTCTATATCAATTGTAGCTTTACTCTTTTCCGTATTCTCTTTATCATTTTCTATATTCTCTTCTTCTTTCATATTTGAATCAGAAATAATGTCTTCATTTGATTTTTTCTCTTTTTGAGTTTCATCGTTTACTTCTTTATTAGCTTTTTTCTTGTCTGCTTTCTTATTCTCTGCTTTTTCTTCTTTATCTTTTGATTCCTTCTTTGTTTCTTTTTTGTCTTCGTCTTTTATTTCTTTTTTAGTTTCTTTCTTAGCTACTTTCTTATTCTCTGATTTTTCTTCTTTATTTTTTGATTCCTTCTTAGCTTCTTTTTTGTCTTCGTCTTTTATTTCTTTTTTAGCTTCATTCTTGTCTGCTTTCTTATTCTCTGCTTTTTCTACTTTATCTTTTGATTCCTTCTTTGTTTCTTTTTTGTCTTCGTCTTTTATTTCTTTTTTAGTTTCTTTCTTAGCTACTTT